>JAISPG010000056.1 GCA_031275085.1 Bacteroidales bacterium
GCTTTAGCTGTTTTACAAATAGAATTCGGGGTCCTGTCAATTTCTGCTTATCATTGTGCACTTCAGGATGCCATCGAGGCAGTTGACAGCGGCGAAAAGGCACTGAACTGGTTTACTGAGGTCAACAACGAATGGGAAGTTATAATAGGAGCAAAATCCTACAGGGCAGAAACAGTATCAGGATATAACTGTACCAGTTGCAGGTATTACCCCACCGAACAGTCTGATCCTATAAAAGTTCCTACAACCCCCTATGTAAAGTTCAATGTTGGCTTTACCCAGGATTACAGGACATGCCTGGATTTTGAATGCCAGAATATAGAACCTGCGGTTTCCATAATATACCATCCCGAACTGCTGGAAAACGACGGGGTTGTTACCAGATCTTCGGCAAGCGAGTTACCGTATACTACATGGATTCCAGTAAGAGTATATCCACGCGAATTTGAAGATGTGATCGATAAAGGATCGTCTCATATGCAGATAAGAAATGATGAAGGAATTAAAATACATTTGAATAAGGCATTAAATGGTGATTATGGGCCTTTTTTTAAGACAAAACGTTTTGACGAATAAAATTATGAAAATCAGTATTTTTATAATATTCTTAGTTTTACTTTGCAGTATAACTAATACCGCCTGTGATAAAAAACCTGTTCCACCGGAAGAACCTATTACAACATATAAAACCAAGCTTGAGGTAGTCTGGACACGATATTTTCATTCCGATAAAATAGGAGGTGAATTATTTTTTGATCCTATATTTTGGAATAATTATGTAATAATAGCAAGCAGTAATGGCAGTCATTATACTAAACAGTGGGGTATAAGAGTTCTAAATAAACTTACCGGCGAAGACCATCCAGTATGGGCACATGAACCAGGAGGAATTGTGGATCAGGGAAATTTTATGGAATGTATACATTTAGGCGATAATATATTATTTGCCGGCGACGAGCCGTATTTATATGCAATAGATCTTAATACCGGACAGAGATTATGGAAGTGTTCCTATTCTCCGAATTATGGGATTCATAAATTTTCCATGTTGGGAGATATGCCTTTGCAGGTATATTATGCACCCTCAGGAGGTCTGTCTACCTCCTGGTGCCGTATAGCAAAATGCGATCCCGAGACAGGAGAAAAAACCGATATTATCGAAACATGGATAGAAGATAATTATGAATTTCTATTAGCCCCACCAGCGTGGACAACAAATATTAATGGCGATACTCTATTATTATTCCTTTCCGGCGGCTGGAATTTCCAATTGGTTCAGAGTAAAATTAAAGCATATTGTTATAATATTACACAAAAAAGAATGGAGTGGAAAAAAAAGGATTTTGTAAATAGGGACGATGCTGGATTTGAAACACCTGTTATTGTTAATGATAGGGTAATTTTTAAAGCACTAAGATCTCTACATTGCTTTGATATAACTACAGGAGAATTAATCTGGCAATATATTCCAGTTCCTATGGAAGGACTTACAGATACACCAATGTTGTATAGGGATGGGAAAATATATGTTCGTTGTGGTACAGGCAAAGTAACCTGCCTGAATGCCCAGACCGGAGCCGTAATATGGAAAACCGGAGAAGATTATATCCCTGCTCCCGACGGCAGGATGGATATTTACAACGGAAAATTATATATGGCAGCATGGGGCGATAATGTGGAATTTTACCTGTACTGCCTCTCTGCTGAAAATGGTGATTTTATATGGCAGGATAAAGGTCCTTTTAATAAAATTTCAGGAGGTGTTACTATCGACCAAAATACAGGTTATTTATATTGTACCAATAACAGGGAAATCATGTGTATAGACCTTAATAAGTCTCCGAAAGAAGAATAATATGGTGTGAATTATTGAAGATAGAAGCATTAAAAATAAAGTAATTAAAATTAAGAGATATTCTTTATCTGAAGGTTTTATTTAATTAATTCGTAAGATCAATATCTAAGATTTTATCGTAAATACATTCTATTTCATATATTCCGGATTCTATACCATAATACTCAAGAAGTAATTTTGCCGCTTCAAGGTTATCCTGAGGAGGATATTTACTGTTTAAATCAAAAGAGTTTAAGAATTTTATTATAAAAAAAGCATCAAATTTTGAATTCATCCTTTTTTTGAAACTTAATAAATCTTTGGTGTTTTTTTTACATTCTGAAATTAACTCTGTAAGTTTTCCTTTACCAACATATTGTATAATTTCATCGGGAATAAAATCAAATAAATTATCATTTGTATCAAAATAATTCTCAAAACAATTATAGAATTGTTTGATTACAGAAAACAGTCTGAAATTATATACCTTGTAATTGTCGTTGTTTATAATATTTTTTACACTTGGTCCTGTCCCGAACGGAACTCTTTCTGAAATACGCGGAGAGGGAAATACTAATATTTTTTTTATTTCTTCAATTTTTGTCATTGGAGCAACCTTATGCAAAAAATAAAAATCTTCTCCCCCTTGTCTGCGCGACATTCCTCCTGCTTTTATATAAGATGAGGCTGTAACTGCAAAACAAGAACCTATTGTGTGAAAATAATAGGGGAATCCGGTTAATTTCAGGGATAGCCTGAAATATCGCAGATATATCTCATATTGTTTACATGCTCTTATTACTTTTTCCTGATATAGATTTTTGTCAAAATCATGTCTGAATTGTAAAGTTGTAGCTTCAACTTTACGATCCGACAGAAATGTATTAGTAATAGAAATTAGATAATCATTTTCAACAATACAATCCGCATCAAGGGAAGTTATTATCCCGTTTGGTTTTCCTATCTGGCTGAAACGCCTTACTGCTTCATCCATACCTGCTTTACGGGCATTTCCTACTCCTGCTGTTTTATTTGGAACTTTTTCGAGATTTTTTACTAATAAATTAAAGTTATAATAATTTAATTCTTTAAGAGTTACTAATTTTTCAAAAATTTTTCGGTTAGTTTCAATAATACTCAGAGGGGTTGATTCTCCGGAATTAACTATTACTATTACTTCCAGTCCGATATTGTTCTTTGTTGTATTTTGTAAGGAATCAAGGGTTTTAAAAATGTGTGGGTCATCAAAACAGGGGATAACTACAATAATATCGGTATTTTCATTTACCGGCTCATTAAAAAATTGAGAATAGCTATTATATCGTGAAAAATAATTATCGGAAAACGACATAATTATCGGAAATTATTTTTCTCCGGTATTTTTTTCATATCGTTCATTCAACTTTAATACTACATCTTCTGTTATATCCATTTCGTTTTCACCATACAAAACCAATGCATTACTGATGATCATAGAATAACGTTTGTCTTTATTATAATCTTTCAGAAAATTTGTAAGTGTATCCAACAGTTCATTATTTAAAGCTGCCTGTTTTTCCATTAATTTTTGTGTAAGGTCGGCTTCCATCTGTTCTAATTGAGATTGTTCCTGAATTAGTTCATTTTGCTGGGACTCCATGCTTGCCTGACTGAGAAAACTTCCCAAACGGGCTTTTTCCATAAAACTGTTATATTTTTTCTCAAACTGTCTGTATTTTGATTCAAAACTTGCCCTGGCTTTAGACTGTTCGGTTAAAAGATCTTCATTAAGTTTAATAGAATATTTATATTCCATTAACAGTTTTTCTGTGTCGATAAATGCGATATCAGAGTTACCATTCGTTAGTCCCGACACTGTTTCGTCATTTAATAATATTTCTGTCCCGTCTTCTGTAATATATACTTCAGGAGATTTTTTAGATGAAAAAGAAACTATTATTAAGACCACACTTACTAATAAAGCTATAACACTTAAAACCAAAGAAATTACTGATGTTTTTGAATTATTCATTTTTCAGATATTAAATTTTTGACAAATGTAAAATTTTATTTTTATTTTTTTATAAAAATTACTTATCATTACATTTTTTCAGGAGGTTTTGTTATTTTTGCTGACTTTAGTTTTATAAAACTTTCTAAATATAAAAAAGCTTATTCTGCAAATAACTTTAAAATACAGATATTAATAAACATATGGATGTATTAACAGCTAATAATATAGTTAAAAAATTTTCCAGTCATCTGGCTCTTGATGATGTTTCTGTTTCAGTTCCGCAAGGAAGTGTTTTTGGATTGTTGGGACCCAATGGAGCCGGAAAAACGACTCTTATCCGGATCATTAATCAGATCACGGCTCCGGATTCAGGTATAGTATATCTCAATGGAGAAAAATTAAGTGAAAAACATATTTCGCAGATAGGCTATCTGCCGGAAGAAAGAGGTCTTTATAAAAAAATGGCGGTAGGCGAGCAGGCTTTATATCTTTGTCAGCTTAAAGGAATGTCTAAAACCGATGCATTGAAAGGGCTTAAACAATGGTTTCAAAAATTCGAAATAGAATCATGGTGGGGTAAAAAGGTTGAAGAACTTTCAAAAGGAATGCAACAGAAAGTACAATTTATAATTACTGTTTTACATAAACCGCAGTTATTAATATTTGACGAACCTTTCAGCGGATTTGATCCTATAAATGCCAATATGCTGAAAAATGAAATATTAGAGCTACGTAATAATGGGGCTACAATAATTTTTTCAACCCATAATATGTCGTCTGTAGAAGAAATTTGTGACCATATTGCTCTTATTAACAAATCAAAGAAAATCCTTGACGGAAGTGTGAATGTTATTAGAAAGGAATATGCTTCCGATATCTATGAAATAAGTTATGATGGTTTTTTCAATACATTGGAGCCAACTTTGATGTCAGATTATAAAATACTGGAAGTAACAAACCATCAACAAGGAGGAACTATAAAACTGGAAATGCTTAATAAAGAAATTTCCAGTAATGAATTACTAAATAAAATGATGCAGTTTGGAACAATAAATAGTTTTCAGAAACATCTGCCAAGTATGAATGATATTTTTATTAAAGTTATTGGCGATACAAATTCCGTAACCGAGTAATACATAAATTATGAGTAAAATAGGATTAATAATTAAAAGAGAATATATAACCAGGGTAAAGAAAAAATCTTTTATCATTATGACCATACTTGGCCCTTTGTTATTTGCAGGAGTCGTAGTGGCAATGATCCTTATGATGAAAATGGACGACGACGAATTTAAAAAGATTGCTGTAATTGACGAAACAGGACTTTTTAATGATAATGTATTGCTAAATACAGAGTACATTGAATTTGACTTTGTTTCTACTGAGTATTTTGATCCGGTCGCGGTAAAATATGACTTGACCAGAGCTAAAAAAGAGTTTAATGGTTCTGATTATTATGCACTGTTATACATCCCGCATACGGCAGCAAATACAGTAAAAGGACAGGTTCAATTAATATCCCATAAACAGACAAATTTAGGTCTTAAAATGTATATAACGAATTCTATAGAAAAAAGACTTAAAGACGTTAAACTTGATCTTAAGGCACAAGACCTTGGGATTTCGGATAAAGATGTACAGGATATTCTTGTTGCGGTGAATACAAACATTAATGTTGTTACTACGGTTATTGACGGAGAGGAAGAGCGTGAAACTTCTACCCAGATTACAATGATAATAGGTTATGTGTGTGGTTTACTGATATATATGTTTGTTTTTATGTACGGTAATTTAGTAATGCAGGGAGTTATAGAAGAGAAATCGAACCGTATAATTGAAGTTATTGTTTCATCTGTTAAACCTTTTCAGTTGATGATGGGCAAGATATTAGGAATAGCTTTGGTTGGAATAACACAATTCATGTTATGGGTTATTTTGACCTTTGCTTTCATTACAATTGCCCAGACAGCTTTATTAGATGAAACGGATGTAGCTAAGCTTACTCAAACAATGGACGTTAGCGGGCAACTTGATGTTGATTCTCAATTGTCTGATGACAATGCGGTAAAATTTGAAGAGATATTCAGGTCACTTTCTTCAATAAATATTCCATTGATCTTGGGATTGTTCCTGTTTTATTTTATTGGGGGATATTTGCTTTATGCTGCTTTATTTGCAGCCATTGGATCTGCAGTTGATAATGAAGCTGATACCCAGCAATTTATGTTACCGATTTCAGCTCCGTTAATGTTAGGACTTATCGTAATGTTTTATGCCATAAACAATCCTTCGGGAAGTTTGGCTTATTGGTTTTCTATAATTCCGTTTACATCTCCGATTGTAATGTTGGTGAGAATTCCTTTCGGAGTTCCGGTTGTCGAAGTTATTACTTCTGTAGTTCTGCTTATTTTAACTTTTATCCTGATGACATGGGTTGCTGCAAAGATTTATCGCGTAGGAATACTTATGTATGGTAAAAAAGTTACATATAAAGAACTGTGGAAATGGTTCAGATATAAAAATTAAAAGTTGCAAATCATAGATTTTTTACTTTGATATTTGACTACTTTTAATTTATCTTTTCAACTAATTTTACTGTGCGGATAGCATCTATAGACATAGGAACAAATACGTGTAATCTTTCAATTGCCGAATATATTTCCGGTGAGGAATTAAAATTTATTTATAAGGAAAAAGAAGTTATTGCTCTTATTAATTCTGAATTTCAGGACGATAAAATATCACAAAACTCTATAAATAACCTTATTAATGTATTAAAAAAATATAAACGTATAACCGAAGAATTCGGGGTTGAAAAAATTATTGCTACAGCAACAAGCGGAATAAGAAGTTCAGAGAATAAATACCACATAATTGAAAAAATAAATGAGATAGTAAAAGTTGAAGTAACCATAATTGACGGATATTCCGAAGCTAATTATGTGTATGAAGGAGTGAAAAACGCTGTTACTTTTGGCATTGATTATGTACTGATAATTGATATAGGAGGCGGAAGTATTGAATTTGTCATTTGTAATATGTATGGTATAAATACTGTTTATAGCTTCAATATTGGCGCTGCACGTCTTTTGCACCATAATAAATTTTCGGATCCTTTAAATTTCGGAGACATTAATAATTTGGAGGTTACACTTAAAGAAACATTAAAAGATTTATTGAAATTATGTAAAGAATTAAAAGTTAATACTTTAATTGGATCTTCCGGTTCTTTTGAAACTTTTGTTAATCTTATAAATAAAGAAAAAAAACAACAAACAGAGAAAAATACTAAAAGATACAACATTATAGATATTGAAAAATTTGATATAATCTGTAAAAAACTTATAACATATAATTATGATCAACGGTATAATATGCCGGGAATAGATGTTGTCAGGATAAAACTGATTCCTCTTGCTGCATTTATAACACATTTCCTCATTAGTAATTTAAAAATAAACAATTTAATCCAATCGCGGTATTCTATAAAAGAAGGTTTGATTTTTGATTATATTAGCAAAAACTTTAAAAATTAAAGATAATGAAGAAATTTACAATTATTATTTTCTTATTTTTTATAATAAGTTTATTAAAAGCACAAAATGAAAAACAATATAATGTTGGTTGCATAGCTTTTTATAATATTGAAAACTTGTTTGATACTTTACCGGGAGATAATGATAAAGAATTTACCCCGGAAGGACCTAAGAACTGGAATACTAAAAAGTATTATGAAAAACTCGGTAATATTGCTTTTGTCATAAATCAGCTGGGTTCAGATGTTACGGGTTCGGCTCCGGCTGTTGTAGGATTAAGCGAAATCGAAAACATCTCTGTACTTGAAGATCTGGTGAAGACAGACCCGATAGCACAATATGATTATCAGATAGTGCATTTTGACGGACCTGATCATCGTGGAGTAGATTGTGCACTTTTGTACCGTTCCGAGTTTTTTAAAGTTAAACATACCAGCATGTACAAAGTCGTCATGAACGATATGCCTGATTTTACAACACGCGATCAATTAGTGGTTACAGGTGATTATGATGAGGAAGAAATAACATTTATTGTTCTGCACTGGCCTTCAAGAAGTGGAGGAGAAAAGGCAAGCAGACCTAAAAGAGTTGCTGCGGCTGATTTGACACGCCACATTGTAGATTCTATACTGAATGTAAGTAATCAGGCAAAAATAGTGATTATGGGGGATCTTAATGATGATCCGGTTGATCAGAGTGTAAAAAAACATCTTAAAACTGCCGGTGATAAAAATAAAGCAAAAGCTCCTTTATTATATAATCCAATGGAAGAGTTATTCAAAAAAGGAGTAGGATCATTAGCCTATGATGATAAGTGGAATCTTTTTGACCAGATAATTATTTCTCCTGCATTTCTTGAAAAAGACAGAGCTTCATACAGGTTCTATCAGGTACATGTGTTTAATAAATCATTTTTGCTGCAAAAGGAGGGCCGTTATAAAGGTTATCCTCTTAGAACTTATGTAGGAAATACATATATGGGTGGTTACAGCGATCATTTTCCGGTGTATATATTTATCATAAAAGAGTTGTAATTTAAATCCTGTAAGAGTGAAAAAATATCTGGTATTAATATTTTTATTTTCATCTTTATTTATAAAAGCACAAGTCCCTTCAATTGAGGCTATTGATGCTGAAAAATATCGTTCGGCGACAAAGTGGTCATGTGCGGATAAACATTTTGCATACTACTTTTTATCTTTTTCAATGCCTTTACCCTTAGAT
Source organism: Bacteroidales bacterium (assembly GCA_031275085.1). Lineage (GTDB taxonomy): Bacteria > Bacteroidota > Bacteroidia > Bacteroidales > ML635J-15 > Bact-19. The sequence goes on from JAISPG010000056.1 coordinate 8,588, forward strand.
TCAAAAATTGAAAATTATACAAGGTCAGGTGATCTGAGAATAGGGTATACATATAGATATAAAGTTGTAAAAGCATTTGATATCGGGTTAGAACTGGCTTATTCAAACAGAAATTCAGCGATAAAAAAAGAATATTATAATATATTTGATCCCACGGATTATTATAATCCGGGCAGGATAAGAACTTTTCACAATTCTGTTCAGGGTGGGCTGTATCTTCGGTTTAATCTGGGTGGCGTTTCTTACAGAAAGCTTGGTACATACCTGGATATAGGAGGATTTTATGATTATGCATTTAGCTATGGAATATTATATAAAACTAAAAATTCCGACATTAAACAAAAAATAAGATTTAAACGTCCTGATTATCTTTCTCCTGAAAATTATGGAACATATATAAGGGTCGGATGGAATTATATTTCTTTAATTCTTTCTTATCATTTTGGAGATTGGATCACTGATTTTTCACAAGAAAATATGAACTTTAAACGTTCTCCTGTAACATTAGGGATACAATTTAATTTATATGCACGATGAAAAATATAATATATTCTTTTATAAAAATATTATTGATTAATACACTTACACTTATTTCCTTTAATTTAGTGTCACAGGCAGAGACTTATAAGATTGCACTATTAAAATATAATGGAGGAGGCGACTGGTATGCAAATCCAACATCTTTGCCTAATTTAATAAAATTCTGTAATGAAAATCTTGGTACAAATATATATAAAGAACCTGTTACGGTAGAGGTTGGGAGTATTGATATATATAATTATCCGTTCATACATATGACAGGACACGGAAATGTCGTTTTTTCAGATTTTGAAATACAAAATTTACGTAATTATCTGATCTCAGGTGGTTTTTTGCATATTGATGATAACTATGGAATGGACACTTATGTACGGGATGAATTAAAAAAAGTTTTTCCTGAATTAGAATTGATTGAACTACCGTTTTCTCATCCTATATATCATCAAAAATATGATTTCCCGCAAGGTCTCCCGAAAATACACGAACATGATAATAATCCTCCGCAAGGTTTCGGATTAATATATCAGGGAAGGCTGGTCGTTTTTTATACATATGAAACAGATCTTGGTGATGGCTGGGAAGATGAAGTTGTTCATAACAATTCATATGAAACAAGGCTAAAAGCCCTTAAGATGGGAGCAAATATTATCAGTTTTGCGTTTGAGCAATAAGTTTTTTGAGTCCGAATAGTAAGATTTCTTATAATATAAAAAATAATGAGCCCTGAATTTATTCCAAGGCTCATTATGAATATCTTAATGTTAGATTATGCTCCTAAAGTAGCAACCATTACAGCTTTAATAGTATGAAGCCTGTTTTCCGCTTCATCGAAGACTATTGACATTGAAGATTCAAAAACATCTTCGGAAACTTCCATGGCTTCAATTCCGAATTTTTGATAAATTTCTTCTCCTACTGTAGTTTCTCTGTTATGGAATGCTGGCAGGCAATGTAAAAATTTCACATTTGGATTCCCGGTTTTTTTGACTACATCCATATTAACCTGATATGGTTTTAATAATTTAATTCTTTGTTCCCAAACTTCTGCCGGCTCTCCCATTGAAACCCATACATCGGTATATAAGAAATCACAACCTTTTGCTCCTTCTTCAACTTTTTCTGTTAAAGTTATTTTTGCTCCTGTTTCTTTTGCGATTTTTTTACATTCTTTAACAAGCTTTTCTTCAGGCCATAAAGATTTAGGTGCACAAGCCCTGAAATCCATACCCATTTTAGCTGCTCCAACCATTAATGAATTTCCCATATTGTTACGTGCATCACCAAAATAGCAGAAAGCAACTTTATTAAGAGGCTTGTCTGTATGTTCCATCATAGTTAAAAAATCTGCCAGAATCTGAGTCGGATGGAATTCTGTGGTTAAACCGTTCCAAACCGGAACGCCAGCATATTCAGCTAAAGTTTCTACAATTTCCTGAGAATATCCGCGATATTCGATACCGTCATACATTCTACCTAAAACTCTTGCAGTATCTTTCATAGATTCTTTTTTTCCTATTTGTGAACCTGAAGGACCAAGATAAGTAACATGCGCTCCCTGATCAAGAGCTGCAACCTCAAACGCACAACGTGTACGGGTAGAATCTTTTTCGAAAAGAAGAACAATATTTTTACCTTTTAATTTAGGTTGTTCTGTTCCTGCATATTTTGCTCTTTTTAATTCTAAAGATAAATTTAATAAGTGTTCAATTTCTTTTGGAGTAAAATCCAATAATTTTAAAAAGCTTCTGTTTCTTAAATTGAATGCCATAATACTTATATTTAATTTGTTATTATTTTATTTTTTGATTTGAAAAATAAATCTATTAATCATTAACAATTCTTGTACCTGCTTCGGGTTTTCCAAGTTGACCGGCTTCTGTTATGATACAGGTTTTTCCTCCGTTTTCAACAAATTGGAGGGCAGCTCTTATTTTTGGAGCCATACTTCCTTCTGTAAAATGTCCTTCCTGTATATATTTTTTTGCTTCGGAAACAGTAATAACATCTAATTGCTTTTCTTCAGGAGTATGGAAAAATAAACATACTTTCGGAACGTCAGTAAGAATATAGAACTCATCTGCTCCTATTTGAGTTGCCAGTAACGAAGAAGCAAGATCTTTATCAATTACAGCATCAATACCTTCAAGTCTTCCTGGTTCTGCATAATGTACAGGAATTCCGCCACCACCAACTGTAACGACAATATTTCCCTCTCTGGCTAATTTTTCAATTGAATCACGATTGTTTATTTCCAATGGTCTGGGAGAAGCAACAACCTTTCTCCATCCTTTCCCTTTAGGGTCTTTGGCAAATGAATCTTTAGGATTCTTTTCCTTCAGAGAATTCATTTCTTCTTCTGTGTAATAAGGACCAATAGGTTTTGTTGGGTTTTGAAAAGCAGTATCATTTTTATCCACAACAACCTGAGTGACCAATGTAAGGATATCTTTATTATATCCGTGTTTTTTAAGTGCATTTCTGAATTGTTGTTCTATGATATAACCAATAAAACCCTGGGAATAAGCTCCGCAAACATCCAACGGCATTTCAGGAATATCATAAAGTTTTTCTCCTGCATTGTTCTGTAATAATATATTACCAACCTGAGGTCCATTGCCGTGACCGATTACTATGTTATAATCATTTTTTACAAGATCTAATAAACTTTTGCAAGTTTCGTAAACATTTGCTTCCTGTTCATTTATTGTTCCTTTTTGTCCTGCTCTTAATAATGCATTGCCTCCAAAAGCGACAACCGCTAATTTTTTTGCCATAAACACTTTTTTTTGATTTATGACAAAACTAAAATATTTTATAATAAAAATAATAACATATGTTATTTAGCATATTTTGTCAATAATAGTAAAATAGATTTTTATCTTAAACTTAAATAATTGACTGCTACTTAAGCATTGTATTTTTCCAATTTTGAGCAATTTTAAAATATATATTTAATGGAATTTTTTAGAAATATAAAAAATGCTAAGAAATAATTATTTTTTTATAAAATTATTAGTATATATTTGTAGCATGAAAATTGCATGACAAAAAAGACGTTAAATATTTAATTCAATTTTATGAAAACAGTTAAATTTTTATTTTTAATTATCGCAGTATCATTAATTTCTTTTGCTGCAAATGCCCAAAAACCTTTTGCAGGAACAATAACTTATAGCATAACATATGAAGGAGAAGATCTTGATGCAGCTACAAGAGCCCAGTTACCTAGTGAGTTGATAGTAAATATCAGTGGAAGTAAAGTTCGTAATGAACAGGTTTCTCCTTTTTATAATGTTGCTTCAATTTCAAATTTTGATGACGGATCTACAATTATCCTGTTTGACGCAATGGGAATGAAATATGCTGTAAAACAAACAAAAGAAGAGGCTGATAAATTGAATGAAGAAGCTGGTGTTCCTGATCCTCAAATAAAATTTGTTGACGAAACAAAAACAATTGCAGGATATAAATGTAAAAAAGCAGAAATAAGCATTCCGGAAGATGAAGATGTATATGAAGTATATTATACAACTGAAATCGAAGTACCAAAAGGCATAAATGATAATTTAGGATTTAAAGGTATTGATGGATTGTTGATGGAATACACAATGAATCAGGGAGGTATAATTACAATAGTTTCTGCTAAAGAAATAAAAAAAGGAAAACCAAAAGGTCATTTATTCTCTATACCTGATGATTATGAAGTAAAAACAATGGAAGAATTTGGTTCAATGTTTTAACCAAATTCTTTTAATAAAATATGAAAAAAAAGAATCCTCCCTCTGAGGATTTTTTTTATTTTTACCGTCTATGACAAAAAAAGTAAAAGATACTGTAAAAAAAACAAAGGAGAAAAAGAAAAGAAAACGCTCAGGTAATGGGGTTAAAGGAGTAATAAATTTCTTCAGGGACGAACGGTTTAAAGTTTGTCTTGGAGTATTTTTACTTGCATTCTCTCTTATTCTTTGTCTTTCCTTTACTTCATATTTTTTTACATGGAAATCCGACCAGAGTATTTTAGGAATGGATATTCTGGAGATTTTTTCTAAAAACTCTTATCAGGTAGAAAACTGGGTTGGAAAATTAGGGGCTGTTTTTTCCAATAAATTTATCCACGACCTGTTTGGGCTTGCTTCATTTTCATTTATATTTTTAACTATATTTTACGGGTTATATCTGTTAAATATAAAATTTGGCAAACCCTGGCGTACTTTATTCCTGACTATTATATATACTATATGGTTTAGTGTTGCATTGGCTGCGTTTTTTGCAGATAAGTTCTTTATGGTCGGAGGAGCGCATGGATATTATATATTTGAATGGTTGACCGGAGTATTAGGAAAATTCGGAGCTTTTACATTATTATTTTTATCTGCATTTATTATTATCATATATAGTTTTAAAAATTCGCTTGGTTGGGCTAAATCAAAGATTAATAAATTATCAAAAATATCTAAGAAAGATTTTGAGGAAAATCTTAATGATGAAATTGAAGTTTCCGGGAAGGAAACTCTTTTGTCTGAGATCGATTTTGATCTGAATGATAATACAGATATCAGTGAAGAAAATTCATTAACTGATTTTGATCTGGACAAAGATATAATGCCTGATAATTATGAATATAAAAATAAATTTGATGAATTGGAAATAAATGAACCGGAACCGGAAGAAGAAACAGTAAAAATAGAAAAAGACAACACGGAAGAAGGACTGGAATTTGATGTTAATCAGATAGTTGAAGAAGAAGTGGTTGATGAAATAAGTACAGAATTTCTGGAGGATTATGACCCTACTAAGGATCTTGAATTTTATAAGATGCCTCCTATAGACATTCTTACTGATTATCCTGCCAGAAAAGCTGATGTAACGAGAGATGAATTAAATGAAAATAAAGACAAGATTGTAAAAACTTTAAGAGATTATAAGATAGAGATTTCCCGTATTACTGCAACAATAGGTCCTACGGTTACCTTATATGAAATTGTTCCCGCACCGGGAATAAGAATTTCCAAAATAAAAAATCTTGAAGATGATATTGCTTTAAGTTTAGCTGCATTAGGTATAAGAATTATTGCTCCAATTCCCGGAAAAGGTACCATTGGCATTGAAGTTCCTAATTCAAAACCGGAAACAGTATCGATGCGTTCTGTTTTGAAGTCTGCAAAATTTCAGGAATCTGATTATGAATTACCTGTTGCAATGGGAAAAACAATTTCTAATGAAACTTATGTCTTTAACCTTGCAAAAACACCTCACCTTTTAGTCGCAGGTGCTACAGGACAAGGAAAATCCGTAGGTGTTAATGCTATAATTGCGTCATTACTTTATAAAAAGCATCCGTCACAATTGAAATTTGTTCTGGTTGACCCTAAAATGGTAGAGTTATCCATTTACAGTAGAATTGAAAAACATTATCTGGCTAAATTACCTAACGAAGAATCTGCAATAATAACTGATGTATCGAAAGTTGTTCCTGCAATGAATTCATTGTGTATTGAAATGGATCAACGATATAAATTACTTACAGATGCAGGAGTAAGGAATATAACGGAATATAATTCAAAATTTGTTAAACGCAGATTAAATCCGCAAAAAGGACATTATTTTATGCCTTATATTGTTGTAATAATTGATGAATTTGCAGATATAATCGTACAGGAAGGAAAGCAGGTTGAAACACCGATTTCACGTTTAGCGGCAAAAGCCCGTGCAATTGGAATACATTTAATTGTTGCAACCCAGAGACCGTCAACAGATGTCATTACAGGTGTTATCAAGGCCAATTTTCCTACACGTATTGCATTTAAAGTAACTAACGGATATGACTCTAAAACGATTTTAGATTCGACTGGAGCAAATCAGTTAATTGGTAGAGGAGATATGTTAATTTCCGAAACCGGAAAAATCAATCGTGTTCAATGCGCATTTATTGATACTCCTGAAGTTGAATTACTTGTAGAACATATCAGTTCTCAGCAAGGATATCCTATGGTCATGGAACTTCCGGAACCGGAAATAGCTGAAGGTGGTAGTGGTGGTGCCGGATTAGATACAAATGAAAAAGACGAACTTTTTGAGGAAGCAGCACGTATTGTTGTAAGACATCAACAAGGATCAACGTCTCTGATACAAAGAAAGATGAGTATAGGCTATAATCGTGCAGGACGAATTATAGACCAACTGGAAGCTGCAGGAATTGTGGGACCTTATGAAGGTAGTAAGGCACGTCAGGTATTTTATCCTGATGAGTTTTCTTTGGAACAATATTTGAATAGTTTAAATCAATAATTTTAAATTTATTAATATTATGAAAATAATTAGAAATTTACTGATTAGCACGCTTTTACTTTTTTCAGGCATGTGTTATTCTCAAAGTGACGAAAAGCCGGTAGCTTTACTTGACGAAGTTGCTGCAAAAATAGAATCCTATTCTACCTTAAAAATAGAATTTATTGTTTATATCGAAAATAATCAGGGAGGGAACAGAGATCCATATAGTGGCAGCGCAATGTATAAAGCCGGTAATTATAAGCTTGATATGATGGGACAAATAGTATTTTCGGATGGAAAAACAAATTGGACTTATCTTAAAGATGCCGATGAAGTAAATATTACAAAAAATACTGAGGGGGGAGATATTATGGTAAATCCTAAAAATCTTTTAAAAGATTATAAAAATAACTTTAAGATAACTCAGATTTCTGATAAATTTGAAAAAAATCGCCCTTTGGTTGAAATAGATTTGTACCCTAAAAAAATTGATGACAAAAAATATTCACGTATTACGTTAAAAATTGATAAAACAAAGAAACAAATCTATTCGATAAGATATGTAGGAAAAGATGGAATAAACTATTTGATTGAAATAAGTAAGTTTATTGAAAATCCTGCAATACAGGATTCGGAAATAAAATTTAGTAATAGCTTATTCCCTGATGCGGAAATTATTGATATGCGGGAATAATTATAAAATATTTTGAGATTTTATTTTGCTGATTCAATAGAATTAGTATTTTTGTATTCTCATTTAGTAAAATAAACCCAAGGAGAGGTGGGTGAGTGGCTGAAACCACCAGTTTGCTAAACTGACGTACGGGTCAACTGTACCGGGGGTTCGAATCCCCCTCTCTCCGCAAACAATGCTGAAAATCAGCATGTTTTAAGATAAACACCCAATTTTTTTCTTAGATTAGAATTGGGTGTTTTTTTTATTATTACTTGTCAAAAGGGTTACGAATTGGAAATTCCATGTAGAATAACTATTTTTACTTGATTTTTTTTTGGTAAAAATGAATATATCTATTATTGGCGCAGGTAATGGCGGGCAAGCTATGGCTGGTCATTTTTCATTATTAGGACATCGTATTGTGTTATACAATAGAAGTTTGGATAAACTTCAGAAAATAATAACAAATAATCGTATTGAACTTATTGGTGCTATTAATGATTCTACTGAAATCCATACAATTACTGATGATATAGAAAAAGCAGTAAGCGGAGCCGAACTTATAATGATTACAACAACTGCAAATGCCCATAAAGATATTGCAAAAAAAATAGCTCCATATGTTGAAGAAAATCAAATAATCGTTTTAAATCCGGGAAGAACTTTAGGAGCAATTGAATTTTCTAATGAGCTATTTGAAAATACAGATAAGAAAGTATATATAGCAGAAGCACAGAGCCTTATTTATGCTTGTAGGGCAGAGCCCGATGGGCTTGTAAATATTATTGGAATAAAGGATAAAATTCTTTTGTCTGCTTTTCCTGCTATAGATACGGACTTTGTGATCAATAAATTGAACAATGTTTTCAATTGCTTTGTTAAAGCCAGGAATGTTTTAGAAACAAGCCTTGAGAATATTGGGGCAATATTTCATCCGGCAGTGGTATTATTTAATGCTGCAGCAATTGAAAGAGGCACGTCATTTTATTTTTATAATGATATGACTCCTTTTATTGCAGCTTTTCTGGAAAAATTAGATAAAGAACGTATTGAAATAGGAAAATCATTTGAAATTAATTTGATTCCTGTCAGCGAGTGGGTTTCTTATGCATACACAAATATTGAAGGAGAAAGTTTATGCGAAAAAATGCAGAATAATAAAGCATATTATAAAATAAAAGCGCCAACTGAATTAACAAGCAGGATGCTTACCGAAGATGTTCCTACAGGAATTTTGCCTCTTATAGAGTTAGGAAAGTTATCAGGATTATATTCCCCATTATTGACATCTGTATTTGAAATTACTCAAGCATTATTGAAAACTGATTTTCTGGAACATGGAAGAACATTGTCGAATTTGAAATTATATAATCTTACAAAAGAAGAATTTTTGAAAATTTTATAGAATGATTTTGAGAGTTGAAAATAACGAAATTTTTGGACTTATACGACCATATAATGATGTGCATTCATTAGGAATATCATCAGTCGGGAAAATTCTGGAAGATTGTGGCTATAAAGTTATTTATGGAGATATCATGATCTCAGAAGCAATTGTGTCTATTTCCAGGTCTGAGAATATTTCGTTATTAATAAAATGGATAAGAGATAATAAAATATCCCGTATGGGATTCAGTTATCGGTTAGATCCAAAAGATGCTCAGAAGAATTTCGGTAAATTATACTATTTGTTAAAAGAATACAACTTATTCTCCTCTCAGGGAGGGCTCTTGAAGCAAATATATTTTGCGGGTTTACCGGAGTCATGTGATATTATTACTAAAGAATATCATGGAAGTGTTCCTGTATTTATCGGTGACGAAACACAACTCGAAACTCTCCGGAAATTAGGTATTCCTGAAAATAAAATCCCAAATACTATTTTTAGAGGTTCCAAATATGATGACGACAGGTCTGGTTTTGCCAGAAAACTTATTGCTGATGAAGAATATAAATATCAGAAACCACTGCCAAAAAAGCAATATCAAAATTTTGGTACTTTTAAGGATACATTAACGGAAAGAATTTATAATAACAGATTATCCGGTGATATGCCATTAATTCGTGTACATGTAGGTCCTTATAATCAAAATTATGCCGAAGCAAAAAAGGAATTTAAATCATGGTTAAAAACTTTGGCGGAAACTGGATTTTTAGATATTGTTTCTGTAGGTTCTTCACAGCTTAGCCAATCGAATTTTGGAGAAGAATGGAGAGACAAACCAAACGGAGGAGGGGTACCAATAAATTCCGAACAGGATTTGTATGAAATCTGGGAAGCAGCAAGACCAATGTTAGTGAGAACTTATGCTGGAACGAAAAACATTCCTCAACTGGCTGAGATTTATGAGAAAAATATAAACATTGCCTGGCATGCTCTTTCTTTTTGGTGGTTTAATCAGATAGATGGGCGGGGACCTTATTCTGTGAAGGAAAATCTTGAACAACATTATGAAACGTTAAAAATAATTGCAAAAACAGGGAAACCGTTTGAACCGAATATTCCACATCATTTTTCGTTCAGGGGAGGTGATGATTATACATATGTGCTTTCTGCATATCTTGCTATAAAAACAGCGAAAAAACTAGGTGTAAGCAATATCGTAATCCAAACAATGCTGAACACACCAAAATCAACATGGGGAGTTCAGGATCTTGCAAAAGCCAGGGCATTACTCATGTTAGCAGACGAATTAAAAGATACTAATTTTAATATATTTTTTCAACCCAGAGCAGGATTGGATTATTTTTCTCCTGATCTGGAAAAGGCAAAGATACAATTAGCTGCCGTAACAGCGATGATGGATGATATTATTCCTGACAATACAAAAAGTCCGGATATAATTCATGTTGTCAGTTATTGTGAAGCAGTTAAACTTGCTACTCCGGAATATATAAATGAAAGTATTCAAATAACATTAAAGGCACTTGAGGAGTATAGAAAGCAAAAAAAACTAGGGAATCTAGATGATATGAAAAACAATTTTGATGTAATAGCCAGAACAAAAGACATATATCAAAATGTAAAAGCAATTGTAGAAATTATCGAAAAAAATATATCGGATCCATATTCTCCAGAAGGGCTATACCAGATATTTAAAAAAGGAATAATGCCGGTTCCATATCTTTGGGAAGGAAGAGATGAATTTTCGGAAGCGGTAAAGTGGAAAACCGGGATTGTTGACGGAGGAGTTAAAATTGTAGACGAAAATGAAAAACCTTTAAATCCGGTATTACGAGTCTCTGACATATTAAACCATAAACATCAATTTTTACTTTAAGAAAAACTATAAAAGAAATTATTAATTTATTCGACCTCTATTAAGATTATAACTTTGTTTGATAAATGAAAAAATTAGCAATAATAGGAGCAAGTTATTTACAATTCCCGCTGGTGCAAAAAGCAAACGAGATGGGGATAGAAACTTATTGTTTTGCATGGGAAGACGGATCTGTATGTAAAGACATTGCCGATTTTTTTTATCCTGTTTCCATTATTGATAAAGAAACAATACTGGAAATATGCAAAAAGATTAATATTGATGGAATTATATCAATAGCTTCAGATGCAGCAGTTCCGACAGTTTGTTATGTTGCTGAAAATATGGGATTGATTTCAAATTCAATAGAAAGCTCTTTGTTTTCCACTAATAAATATATGATGCGTAATCGTTTTGTAGAAAAAGGAATTGTATCTCCTAGGTTTTTATTAGCCGAAAATGGAATCTCATATACGAATTTAAATTATCCGTTGATAGTAAAACCGACAGACCGTTCGGGGAGCAGAGGAGTTGAAAAGGTCGAAAAACCAGAATATCTTGAGAATGCAATAGAAAGAGCCCAAAAAGAATCTTTTACAAATCAAGCTATTGTTGAAGAATTTATTTCAGGTTCTGAAGTTAGTGTCGAAACTGTTTCATGGCAGGGAAAGCATTATATTCTTGCAATAACAGATAAAGTAACTACTGGAGAACCATATTTTGTCGAGTTGGAACATCATCAGCCCAGCCAACTCCCTGACGAAATACAAAGCAAAATAAAAGATATAACGGTAAAAGCATTAGACTCTCTGGACATAAAATTCGGTGCAGGACATACAGAACTTAAAATCACCCGGACCGGAGATATTAATGTGATTGAGGTAGGAGCCAGAATGGGTGGAGATTTTATTGGTTCGGATCTTGTTCAGCTGTCTACCGGATATGATTTTTTAAAAGGAGTGATTGATATTTCACTTGGAGATTTTGAAGAACCGGTTATTTCCGAATATAATTATTCCGGAGTGTATTTTTTATGTGAAGAAACAAAACATTTACTTTCTGTTATAGAAAACATAGAGGCTGATAAAAATATAATTAAGTCAGAAATTACAGATGCTAAATTAAAAAATATACAATGTAGTGCAGATAGAAGTGGTTATTTTATTTATAGATCAGAGAATAAGATCGTTCCTTAAACAAGTTTTTGATGAAAAAGATATTAAAAATCCTCCTGACAATTGGAATACTTGTATTTATTATCTGGAAGTTTGATATAAACTTAACTTCTTTGTTTTCATCAATTCAAAATACAGTTTATTTGTTATTAGCCTTAATGTTTCCACTTTTTATACTTCCACTGATCTCTGCTAACAGATGGAAATTATTTTTAAAAGAAGTAGGAATACACGAAAATATATTTGAATTGGTAAAAATAAGTTGGATATCGGTATTTCAGGGTATAATATTGCCATCTTCACAGGGGCAGGATGTTTTAAGAATATATTATATAGAAAAACGCCATCCCGACAAAAGAGGAGCTGCCGGTAGTACAATTATCATTGAGAGAATGATAGGATTTGTAATTTTATGCATTTTAAGTTTATTTTTTTCAATCTTCAGTACTGGTATTCCGAATAAAAAACAAGTTGTTTTAATTATAGGATTGATTTCACTTGCTTTATTTGTAATTATACTTTTACTGATGAACAAACGTTTGCACAGGTATATTTCAAATAAGTCATTTTCAAATAAATATGTAAATAGATTTTTTTCTTATTTTAATAAAGTTTATGAAGCAATAGCTTATTTCCCTTATAAAAGGGTCCTTTTGTCATCTACAGTTCTGATCCTTCTTTTTCAGTTATCTACAATTTTTTGTGTTTATTTGATTTTTAAGGCTTATGGATGCGATATCCCATATTACCAGCATGTTGCTATATATCCGATAATATCAATATTGTCGATGGTGCCGATAACTATTAGTGGTTTTGGAATAAGAGAAGGTTTTTTTGTATATTTTTATTCACAGCTCGGTGTTGCTTCAGAAATAGCAGTAGGAGTATCATTATTCAATTATATGATTGTTGTTTTAACACCAGCTTTATTAGGTTGTATTTTTTATTTTATAGATATTTTTAAAAAGAAAAATTAATATGGAGAAAATTTCATCGTTATCTGTAGTAATACCTGTATACAATGATCAGGAAGTACTTCAGGAACTATATAGCCGGCTTAAACCAGTTGTCGATTCCCTTACGGATAAATATGAAATATTGTTAGTTGATGATGGAAGCAGGGATAATTCATGGTTTGAAATCTTATCGCTGAGAAAAAAAGATCCTAATATTGTTGCTATCAAGCTAGCCAGAAATTTCGGACAGCAGAATTCGATTGCTGCCGGTTTGGATAATGCATTGAATGATATAGTTGTTTTAATGGATTCCGATTTGCAGGATAGACCTGAATATATTCCGGATCTGATAAATGCTCTTTTGTCAAATAATGCATCTATGGCAATTGCTCAATGGGAACAAAGAAAAGATAGTTTTTTTAAAGTTCTGGCATCGAGATTTTTTAATTATGTTTCGGATAAAGTTACAACAATACATACAAAACCACGATTGGGAGTATTCAGAGCTATAAAGCGTGATACAATAGAAGAATTGAGAAATTTTCCGGAGAAGACCGCAACTTCACTTAGTTTACTGTATTATATTGCCCCTGATTATGTTGCGGTTCCGTTAAAACGTGATGCTCGTTTTGCAGGTAAAAGCGGATATAACCTGAAAAAAATGGTCTCAGCAACTTTTGCCAGAATTTTTTCTTTTTCGATGTTTCCCATAAGATTGGCAACATATACTGGTTTTGGGATAAGTTTAATAAGTTTTATTTTCGGAATATTTCTTATAGTGCGTAGAGTTTTCGGACTGGTTGCTCCGGGATGGACTTCAATAATAGTGTTAATTTTATTTTTATTCGGGTTGAATTTTGCATTTTTAGGAATAATAGGAGAATATATAGGGAAAATATTCCTGGAAACCAAGCAACGACCAAAATATATAATAAGTGAAAAAATAAAATAATATTTTATGGGTAAAAAGGTGGTAATTCTTGGTGGTTTAGGCAATGGAGTTGTTATAGCTAATGCAATAAAAAGTGCAAACAGGCTGGGAATTGATGAGTGGAATTTTGAAGGTTTTTTAAATGATAGAACTCCTGTTGGTGAAAATATAGATGATTATCCGGTTTTGGGAAAAGTTAGCGATTCTAAGAAATTTCTTGAAAATGGATACTATTTCATTAATACTATTTTGAGAATTGATGGACAGCAAGAAAGATTGAATTTATTTTCAGAATTAGGAATACCTGATGAAAAACTGGCAATATTTGTGCATCCTACTGCTTTTATTGCTCCTAATGTAAAATTGTCTCCGGGAACAGTTATCATGCCTCAGGTATCGGTTTCAACAGGGGTTAAATTCGGAAAATCCTGTCTTGTTATGGTTGGTGCTATATTTGGTCCGGAAATTGTTATGGGCGATTTTTGCCACATTGCAGCGCAATCATGTATTGGAAGTAAAGTAGTTTTGGGAACCGGTGTTCATATCGGGTTGAATTCAACAATATATGATGACCTACATGTAGGAAACTATGCTACAGTCGGGATGGGAGCTGTACTTTATGATAATGTCGGGGAAAGTGAAATATGGGCTGGAAATCCTGCCAAATTTTTAAGAATGGCTACTTAAAATTAGTTTTAAATACTATCTTTGTATAATTCAATTAAAAATTAAAATGTTAATTGGAACAGAAAATCTGTAGTATGTCTGAAAAAACGAAAAATATATTGATAATTGGTACAGGTGCAAATGCCAGTGTTATTTCTCAAAGTTTAATTGAGACTTTTAATAATGGAGATATCAAATACAAATTTTGCGGATATATTGAAGATAAAACTTTGAGTATTAATTTCGATAATAAAAATCAATTTATTACAGGAAGTATTACAGATATTCAGCGATTTATTGATGAAGATTATTATTTTATTAACGCCACAGAAGTTAATTCCGATTTACGGCAGAGAATGTCGTTGATTGAAAGTTTGAATATTCCTGTTGAAAGGTGGGTTTCTTTTATTCATCCATTGTCATATATAGCACCTAATTTGGATATGGGGTATGGTTGTGTTGTTATGCCTTATGCTATTTCGCAACCAGGGACTAAACTTGGAAATTTTTGTACAATAATGTTTGGTGCGATTATGGGACATGATAATAATGTTGGAGATCATTGCTTTTTTGACAGCGGATCTATTTCTGGAGCATATTTAACGATCGGTAACGGAGTTTATGTAGGGATTAATTCTACGATAAGAGAATTTTTGAAAATAGGAAATTATTCCAGAATTGGAATAGGTTCTATATTATTAAAAGAAGTTGCCGACGAAGAAGTATGGGTTGGTAATCCTGCAAAATTTTATAAGAAATCGTAATTTTTATACTTTTTAAGTATGCTTAAAACTTTTTTATTTACACCTGCTAATAACTTAAAATTTATTAGAAAAAGTGAACAGCTGTCTGCTGATTATCTTATTTTTGATCTGGAAGATGCCGTTTTGAATGATGAATTTGGTGTTAGTATTGAAAATCTTAAGACAGTTTGCTTACAAGATAAACATTTTGCCAGATTCGGCTTTTTTAATGATAAAAACCAATTAGAATCCGAAAAATTTGAAATATTATTAAATTTAGGATTTAGAAATTTTGTTATTCCTAAGTTTATAGATATTGAACAAATAAAAAAAATTCATGCATTTTTACAGGATACTTATTTTATTGATAAAGTATCATTTATACTTCTTATAGAAAATCCTGTTGGGCTGCTTAACCTATTTGATGTACTAAAAAGCAGGCTTTTGAATTTTATAGGTTTGGGACTGGGAAGTCATGATTATTGTAATGCAATGAATATGGAACATAGTTTAGCTAATTTGTATTTTGCCAGACAAATGGTGTTAAATAATGCAAAGGCATTTAATATTATTGCTTTAGATATTGTTTCTACCGATCTGGAAGATGATAATTCATTCAGGGAAGAAAGTCTTAATGGTTTCAGGATGGGGTTTGATGCAAAGTTTCTTATTCATCCTAAACAATTAGATTTGCTTAAGAAAATAAAATATTATACTGATGAGGAAATTGCCGAAGCGGAAAAAGTATATGAAAGGATCCTTGATATTCAAAATCAGAAAGCTTCGGTAATAAGTATAGATGGAAGAGTATATGAAAAACCTCATGTAAAAAGGATTATAAATATAGTAAATTGGAGGAGAACTTATGGAAGCTAACAGAATGGGACATTATTTCGAGGAATTTGAAGTAGGGCAGGAAATTATACATTGTCAGTCAAAAACAATTTTCGAAAGTGACAATAATTTGTTTAGTTTGTTGACTATGAACCATCATCCGGTACATATCAATATTGATTATTGTAAAGACCAACAACATGGAAAAATCTTGGTTCCCGGTACACTTGTGTTTTGTCTTACTGTCCACATGACGGTAATGGATATAAGTGGTCAGGCAATAGCTAATCTGGAATATGAAAAAATTGAACATTTGGCTCCGACATTTATTAATGATACTATTTATAGCAGAACAGTTATTTTAGACAAGAAAGAATCCAGATCTAAGAATGATCGTGGGGTAGTGTATGTGGAAACTATCGGATTTAATCAGAATAATGAAGATGTTATAAGATTCAGAAGAAAAATTTTAATTAAAAAGAAGGGGAAATAATTATGGACGAAAAAAGATATCTTATGAGGAGCATGATGTTTGTTCCCGGTCATAATGAAAAGCTTTTGCTGAGTGCATCAAAATCTGATGCAGATGTACTGCTGTTGGATGTGGAAGATTCGGTGCCTCCTATCAATAAACAGTTAGCACGTGAAACTATAGTTAGTAAAGTTTCATCAGGAATGTTTGATGATTTTGAGGTTTTTGTAAGAATAAATGAAAAAAGCAGCGGATTCTTGTTGCAAGATGTTTTGCAGCTCACAATAGACGGAATTACCGGTTTCTTATTTTCCAAAACAGATAATGCCGAGGATATAGTATTTCTTGATAATTTACTTGAAGTAATAGAACTGGAAAGAGGTTTTGAAATAGGTAAATTTAAGATTATTCCTATTTTGGAATCCGCATCTTCAATAATAAATTCAAATGAAATTGCTCAGGCGTCAAAACGTGTTATTTCGATAGGTTTTGGTTCTGAAGATTTTGTGAGTGATCTGGAAGGTATCCGCGATTTTGATACAAATACCAGCTTGTTTACTCCAAGAGCATGGGTTGCAATGGTAGCCCGCACTCACAATCTGATTCCTATTGATGCAGCTTATATAAAAGTTCACGATCTGGAAGGACTTGAAGAGCATATTAAAGTAGGAAGAACTTTAGGATATGAAGGAATGTGGATACTTCATCCGAAACAAAATGAACTGGCTCATAAATATTATTCCCCGTCCCCTGAAGAAATTTCCGAAGCAGAAGAAATATTAGCACTTGCAGAAGAAGCAATTAAGCAGAATAAAGGTGTTGCAATTATTAATGGAAAATTTATTGGTCCGCCTTTAGTTGTGAAAGCTAACAGAATAATGAACAGATTTAATTTGATACAATCTAAAAATAGAAACAGAGCAGTATAAAATTACATCAATATACTTACTTGATAAAAAGTGTGTCTGAATTGTAACTATTCTTCGTTTCTATTTTAACTTTATTGTTCCTAATTTGGATAAAAACACTAAAAATATTTTTTGAATGATTCCTTTTAACAAACCATATCTCACAGGTAAAGAAACTCTATACATTGAAGAAGCTGTTCGTTCCGGAAAAATATCCGGAAATGGAGCATTTACCAAAAAATGTCAGCAATTTTTTGAAGAAACTTACAGATTTAAAAAATGCTTGCTGACAACTTCGTGTACCGATGCTTTGGAGATGGCTGCAATTCTTTGCAATATAGGACCTGGTGATGAAGTCATTGTTCCTAGTTATACTTTTGTATCCACGGCTTTAGCATTCGTGCGTCAGGGAGCAAAAATTATATTTGCAGATAGCAGCAGCGACCAGCCAAATATTGACGAGAATTTAATAGAACCGTTGATTACACAAAAAACAAAAGCTATAGTTCTTGTTCATTATGCCGGTGTAGCCTGTAATATGGATATTATAATGGAAATTGCCGGAAAACATAATTTAATTGTTATTGAAGATGCTGCTCAGGCAATTGATAGTTTTTATGTTGATAAAAACGGAAAAAAAAGGGCTTTAGGTTCTATTGGTCATTTAGCAGCTTTTTCATTTCACGAAACAAAAAATATAATAAGTGGAGAAGGAGGAATGCTATGTGTAAATGATGAGAGATTTATAAAACGTTCTGAAATAATTTGGGAAAAAGGTACTAACCGTGCTGAGTTTTTTCGTGGTGAAGTGAATAAATATGGATGGGTTGATACAGGTTCCTCATTTTTACCGTCTGAAATAATTGCAGCTTTTTTGTGGGCACAAATAGAAAATCTTGATAATATCCAGAAAAAAAGGGCACAAATATGGAATACTTACAACAGTGGATTAAGACTACTTGAAGAGAACAGATTTATATTCCTTCCGAAAATTCCGGAATATGCGACCAATAACGCACACATGTTTTATATAATTTGTAGTAGTTTAAAAGAGAGGACAGAACTTATAAACTTTTTAAGATCAAATAATATATTATCGGTTTTTCATTATTTATCATTATACAAAAGTGAATTTTATCAGAATAAATATGATGGAAAGCCCCTTCAATATTCTGATTTTTATGAAGATCGATTATTAAGACTTCCTCTTTATTATGAGTTATCGGAAGAAAATGTTAACTTGATAATAGAAAAAATAAAAATATTTTTCCAAAAATAAAATTACGGGTTATGAATTTTTTTATGCTTTTTATAATAATTATTTCTTTAGTGTTTTTCTACCTTGCCGGCTCATTAATATTGTTTATTACAAAATCAGGAACATCTAAGGACAGTTTTTTTGATTTGTTTATCAGGTTGACTCTTGGTTTATGTGCAACTGTTTTTGTATATGCAGCAATAAAAACAAAGCTAAATACAATTTTATGGGGATTTGTTTTAGTAGGGATAATTTATTTAGTATATAGACGATCTTCGGAAAAATTGGATCAAAATAAGTTTATGTTTTTTGATAAATCTTTATGGAAGCCATTATTAATCATGGTGGGATTAGGAATTGTTTTCTTCGTATTTCAAGGGTTGTTTTTTTATAATGAACCATTAAATAATATGCCTCATGGCGATTTTTTCTATTATTCCAAACTAATTTTAGCACTAGAATCACATGGGGTAGAAGGAAATACCTATACTCAAAATCCTTTTTTTGATGGGGTAGCTAATCCAAAGCCATATCATTATCCGGAAATGTGGCTTGCTGCTTTAATTATGCGTTGTTTTAATGTTCTATCTCTCGAAACACAAGTTATTGCTGTTCATTCTATATTAGCAACAATATTGTCCGTAGGTATGATTGCTTTATCAAGGTCCATTACAAAATCTTTTTTAGTTCAGGCATTTGCGGTCATTTCATTAATAATGTCGGGGATTTTATTATTTAGAATTCTCCCACAAGCAGATATATATATTTTTGCAACAGGATATAATCCCAAAACGATGTTCATAAGTATATTTTTTGTCTGGTTTGCAATTCTTTGTATAAATAAAAACGAATTTTTTTATTTCCCTTTATTGATGTTGCCTATTGCAAATATTGCAATGGCCCCGGCAATTTTTTCCGGATTGTTTGTTTATGCTGTCATAATATCAGTATATCAAAAAAAATATTCATACTTAGTGAAAATATTACCTGCAACGTTTATTATTGCTGTATTAATTGGATTGTTTTATCTGTTACAGTCAGGAACATCTGCAGCCGGAGGCTTTAAAGCTGAATCTGTAGCTAGCGGCATTATTTCTGACAAACTGAAACCATTTAAAATTTTTGCAGGAAGTATCGTTATTTTAATAAGTGTCTATTTCCTGTATATTATTCCTGTTTTTCTACGATTTTTCTTTAAAGACAAAAAAATATTTATTAAAAAGATAGGTAGTATTAAAAGTTTGTTGTTGTTATGGACAATTTTTACCATTTGTGGTTTAGGGATATGGAGTTTGATAAATATTATGTCAGATTCAATACAATTCTTTTACTTACCAGCATTGTTACTTCTTAATATTTTATTATTTGTAATATTGACATTATTGTATGAATCTAATAAAAGTTTGAAAAAATCTGTAAACTATTTATTATTTATTTATATACTTTTGTTAGCATTATTGAATATAAAATTTTTACCGGAAACTCCATTTTATCGGTATTATGATGCAAATTCAAGATATTCATATAAAACAATGACAGATGTCGCTAGAAAAATAGAGGCAACTGAGGATTTTAATTTTTATGGGGCTTTTCTTAAAGCACCTGAAGAACTTGTTGGTTATTGGAATGCTGCACCACATTTCGGATTTGGGAATCAATTATATCTTATTTTTGACGGATTATACACTGTTAGTTTAAATACTTTATATACGCCAACATCCTATGATGACCCAATTGAAGAAACAAGAGTAAATAAAATGCTGGAAAATGCTGTTTTTACTAAATTTGCAAAAAAATGGGAGGCAGAATATGGAAAAACATCTATTGATAGTTTACAATATCAATATATAAAAGAAAATAACATTGAATATTTAATTATATCAGAAAAAGTGGATTTACCGAATACTCTTCTTTCTTTAGTTGATACGATTTTTGTTGACGATATTTCAAAACAGAAATTTGTTTTTTTAAGTAAAAATTATTGATTCATTGATAAATGTCAAAGAATTACTTTTTAGATTTTAAAGGGATTTGCTTAATATTTTTATATTTAGTATTTTTTCACATCATTATTTTGGCATATTCCCAGAAATATTCCAAAGATCCTTACATAAAAAAAATATTTGTTTGGGCATATATTTTTAAGATAGGAGCAGGAATAGCCTTTGCATTGATATATAACTTTTATTATAACTGGGGTGGTGATACTTTTTATTATTATTTAAATTCTTGCAGATTAGGAGATGTTCTTTTTTCAAACCCAAAAGCATATTTTATGATGTTTTTTGATATGGTTGATAAAACAAATGTGTCAGAGTTGCCGCAAACTATTGAATATTTTCCATATTTCAGGGATCCGCCGGTATATGCCGTCCACAGGTTTTTATCTCCCTTTTCGGTAATAGGGTTGAAAAATTATTATTTAATGAATATTTGTTTAAATGTATTCCTTTATATATTGAATTGGAAATTTTTTATATTCCTTAATAAATTATTTCCTGAAAAAACTAAATTAATTGCAATATCGGTATTATTTATTCCTTCTGTTGGATTTTGGGGATCAGGACTATTGAAAGACCCTTTTACTCTTTCTTTTACATTTATTTTTATTATATATTTCTACAGGATATTTTTTGAAAAAAGAATTAAAATTAAAAATATATTATTTTTGATTATTGCTTCATATGTAATAATAAAATTGAAACCATATATTTTATATTCGGCTTTGGTTTCATGTTTTGTCTGGTTGGCATTTTCTTATTTATATAAGATAAAAAATCAATTTATAAGGGTTTTTGTTTTCCCTTTTGTTATAACAATAATGGCATTTGTAGGAATATATGTTTTAAGCAATGTAGGAAGCATTGTGGGAGGGGCATATGAAGATGTTGACTCTATGCTAGCAAAAGCAGCATCGACTCAATATGATCTGAAACAGGATTATTATCATGGATCAACATTTGATATCGGTAATCTTGAACCAACTGTAGAAAGTGCAGTATCTATTGCTCCCAAAGCAATAATAGCCGGTTTGTATCGTCCTTTCATATGGGAAGCAAGGTCCGTTGTTATGCTATTGTCTGGTCTAGAGAATTTAGTATTGCTGGTTCTTACTTTTTATGTAATACTTAAAGGAGGAATCAGGTTTTTCTTTAAACAATTATTTTCAAGCCCATTTTTGATTTTTTGTTTGTTATTTTCAATAATAATGGCTTTGGGTATAGGACTTTCCACATCTAACTTTGGAGCTTTAGTAAGGTTCAAAATTCCCATGTTGCCATTTTTTGCGATGTTATGGCTTTTTATTTTAGATAATTACAATACTAGAAAGAAGTTAAAAAATCTTGTATAAATAAGGTTCATTTTATTTTCTGAGAACAGGAGGGTAGTAGCTAATTCTATTTCACTGAATTTAACTTTTTTTCCCAGTTCCATGCTGACTTAACTGTTTCGTCCAGTGTTTTTTCAGCTTTCCATCCTAAAATTTTGTTTGCTTTAGTTGTATCTGCCCAGACTTTTTCAATATCACCTGCCCGTCTGCCTACAATTTGATAGGGAAGTTTCTGATTTGTAGTTTTCTCAAATGTTTCAATAATTTCCAGAACAGAAACTCCTTTTCCTGTCCCAATATTGAAAATTTCATAATTCTCAGCATTTTTATCCGAAATAAGTCTTTCAACTGCTACAACATGTGCTTTTGCGAGATCTACTACATTAATATAATCTCTTATCGGAGTTCCGTCAGGAGTATTATAATCATTGCCAAAGACACTTAATTTTTCTCGTAAGCCTATAGCTGTTTGTGTAATATAAGGTAACAGGTTGTTGGGAACTCCAAGCGGAAGTTCTCCGATTTCAGCTGAAGGATGTGCTCCTATAGGATTAAAATATCTTAAAGAGATAGTTTTTAAATTATTATTAGAATTTATAGTGTCAACAATTATTTCTTCACTTATCTTTTTTGTATTTCCATATGGAGATTCTGCTTTTAAAACAGGAGATGATTCGGTTACCGGTAATTTTTCTGGCTGCCCGTAAACAGTGCAACTTGAAGAAAATACAAAGTTTAAGATATTATTTTTCAACATTTGGGATAAAATATTTATTAATCCCATGATATTGTTATAATAATATAGTAGTGGTTTTTGTACGGATTCTCCTACTGCTTTGGATGCGGCAAAATGGACAACTGCAATAGCATCATTGTGTTCTGAGAATATTTTTTTCATATCGGAAATATTTGTGACATCCGATTTTAGAAAAGCAGGTTTAATTCCGGTTATTTTTTCTATTCCGTCAAGTACTTCAATAGTCGAATTGGATAAATTATCAATAATTATAACTTCAAAACCAGCATTTTGAAATTCTACTACCGTGTGTGAACCTATATACCCTGTTCCACCTGTAACAATTATTTTTTGCATAAACAATTATTTATTGTTACAAATTTAATAATAAATAAATACTTAAGCCTTAATAGTGGCAATAAAAAAACGATCCGGAAAAAATTGGATCGTTTTTTTTATTTTTTAGTTAACTAATATTTTTAGTTACTTAGAGCGTATCTTTTGAAATCTGTAACAGTAAGGTCATTATCTTGTTTTTTCAGATAATCTTTAACAGATATTTTTCCTTCCTGAACAAATTCCTGATTTAATAATGTAGATTCTTTAAAGAATTTTTGAAGTTTACCCTGTGCAATTTTATCAAGTAATTCTTCAGCTTTACCTTCATTACGTGCTTGTTCGCGTCCGATTTCCAATTCTTTATCTATAACATCTTGCGGTACGGATTTTTCATCAACAGATACAGGACTCATTGCAGCAATTTGCATAGCTATATTTATTCCTATCTGAGGATCTACAACCTTACTAAGACCTACTAAAGTAGCAAGTTTGTTTCCCATGTGTATATATGAGCTTACCTGTGGAGCTGAAACTTTACCATAATAGGCTATTTCCATTTTTTCTCCTGTAACACCACTTTTTTCTGTAACAAGGTCAGCAATTGTTTTTCCGTCAATTTTTAAAGCTTTTAAAGCTTCTAAGTTTTCCGGTTTTTCTTTAGCTGCTACATCTAATATTGTTTTTGCAAGGGATATAAAATCTTCATTTTTAGCTACGAAGTCGGTTTCGCAATTAAGTGCAATAACAACACCGAAAGTATTATTATCAGCAGTTTTTGCAAGAACAGCTCCTTCGGATGCTTCTCTATCTGCTCTTTTGTTTGCAATAGCAAGACCTTTTTCACGAATGAGTTCTTTTGCTCTTTCAAAATCGCCATCTGCTTCTACAAGTGCTTTTTTGCAATCCATCATTCCGGCACCTGTCATTTGTCTTAATTTGCTAACATCAGCAGCACTAATATTTGCCATTTTTTTAATTTTTTAATTATTATTCTTCTGTTTTTGTTTCTTCAACCTGAGTTTTTTCATTTAAAGAATCTTCTGTTTGTGGTGATTCTTTTTTTGCTCTGGTTCTTCTTGCAGATCTTTTTCTTTCTTCTCCGTCGGCATTGTCAGCATAATCTTCATCTTTGGATTTTGCCGTATTTTCTTTTTCAATACTTCTTTCGCTTAATCCTTCTTTTATTGCTTGACACATTTCTCCGATTATCAATTGTATTGATTTCGAAGCATCGTCATTTGCCGGAATAGGAAAATCTATAGGTCTTGGGTCAGAGTTGGTATCAACCATAGCAAAGACCGGAATTCCTAATCTGATAGCTTCTCTTACGGCAATTTTTTCTTTCATTACGTCAACAATAAAAAGAGCTGCCGGTAATCTTGATAAATCAGAAATTGAACCAAGGTTTTTTTCTAATTTGGCTCTTTGGCGTGTAATTTGAAGTTTCTCACGTTTTGATAACGTATCAAAAGTTCCGTCGGTATGCATTTTGTCGATAGAAGACATTTTTTTCACTGCTTTTCGGATAGTCGGAAAATTTGTTAACATTCCACCGGGCCAACGTTCTGTAACGTAAGGCATATTTACTTTTGCTACTTCTTCGGCAACTATGTCTTTTGCCTGTTTTTTTGTTGCAACAAAAAGTATTTTCCTGCCTGATTTTGCAATATTTTTCATTGCAGCAGCAGCTTCATCAATTTTTGCAACTGTTTTGTGTAAATCAATAATGTGGATTCCGTTACGTTCCATAAATATGTAAGGAGCCATTGCGGGATTCCATTTGCGCTTAAGGTGTCCGAAATGAACACCAGCGTCAAGTAATTGTTCAAAAGTTACTTTTGGCATTTTTTTAAATTTAAAAGTTTACATTCTGTAGTAACAATTACAAGGTAGTTCCATAATAGGATGTCCTTGTAATTTAGATACTAAACTTATTTTTATCACTAAAATTTTAACGTTTACTGAACTGGAATCTTTTACGAGCTTTCTTTTGTCCCGGTTTTTTCCTTTCAACAACTCTTGGATCACGAGTTAAGAATCCATGAGGTTTAAGGCTTGCACGATATTCCGGATCTATTTTTAATAATGCTCTTGAAATACCAAGACGTAAAGCTTCTGCCTGACCTTTTATTCCGCCGCCATTAATATTAGCTTTTACATCATAGTTATCGATTTTTTCCAAGGTTAAAAATGGTTGTTTCACTATATATTGGTGTTGCATTATAGTGAAATATTCTTCCAGTTTACGGTTATTAATAGTAAAATTTCCTTTACCTTCGCTAAGATATACTCTTGCTATGGCAGCCTTTCTACGGCCTATTGCATTATAAACTTCCATACTGCTTATTTAATTGTATTTAAGTCCAACTTTGCCGGTTGTTGAGCTTCATGTTTATGCTCATTACCGACATATACATATAAATTCCTGAATAATTCACTGCCTAAACGGTTTTTAGGTAACATTCCTTTAACGGCTTTTTCGATTACTCTGCCAGGATGTTTTACTAACATCTGTGCAGGAGTAATAGCTTTTTGTCCGCCAGGATAACCTGAATGGCTTATATAAACTTTATCAGTAAGTTTATTTCCTGTTAAGCGAATTTTTTCAGCATTAATAATAATTACATTATCTCCGCAATCAACATGAGGTGTGAAATCAGGTTTATGTTTGCCACGTAGAACAAATGCTACTTTTGAAGCTAAACGACCTAGAACTTCTCCTTCAGCGTCAACAACAAACCATTGTTTGTTTACAGTTTCTTTGTTTGCTGATAATGTTCTGTACTTTAATGTTTTCACTTTTGTAAAATTTAATTAGTTAATAAATTATTTTACCCTTTAGGCTGGATGACCAAACGGACTGCAAAAATAATATAAATTTCTATATTTCAATATTTTTTCAACAATTAATTTCAGGCTTTTTAAAATTTCTGTGAGACTTGAAATTTCAATATGCTTAGAATGTTTTATAACAAAATTGTTTATTTCTTTACCAAAGAAAGAATGTGAATTGTTGAAAATTTCTTCTTAAAATTTAAAGTAAATAAGTATCTAACTCCGACAGAAGTTTTTAACTAAAAAGTTGTTTGGTAAATTTACACTAATCAGATATTGGTTTTTATTTTTGCGGAGCAACATTGAACATACGTACCAGATTAAATCCGAAATGTAATTGACCTTTAGTCCATTTGTCGGTAGTATTTATGAGAGCCAGATGTTCGTTTGGTGCCATTGAATTACCGACAAATAACTGGAAAGTGTGTCCGCGTGTATCAAAATCAACACTTACTGCAAGTGGCGATGTTGTACCTTCAAATTTATTACCGGAAAACATTGGATAATACTCTACATTTACACTCATATGTTTTGCTATTTTTACACGGCCTCCCAATCCTACTGAAAAAATATGATGGCCATTATCGGGATTTGGAGAACTTACATTGTATACCCATACCGGTGCGGCCTGAACAGCAAATCTGTTAAAAAATTCCTTTGATACGAAGATTTGGAGTATAGTGCTTAATCTGTCAGAAAAATCAATATCAGAATTTTTTATGTCAACAGTATTGAGCATAACTCCTCCGAATGCAGTCAGACTTACAGGCATATTACCGTTGTCCGAAGATTGTTTTAAGATCCTGTACATAGCAGTCAGGTCGAATTCTTTATTCATTTTGGTTCTTCCGAATCCTACTGTTAAATTTTCGGTAATACCATAATCTACGCCTATTCTTACAAAAGCAGTGTCAAGTCCGAAATATTCTTCAAACCCCTCGCTAAAACGTCCAAAGCGATGGGAGATACGAAAATCAAGAGTCCCTTTTTTTGAAGTTTGGGCTGTACGTCCGTAAATTAATCTGGTAGCCCTGAAATTACCCGTAGTCTCTTTTTTAACTACTTTATTATTATCGGATTCCTGAGCAAATGCTATAGCTGAAACTAAAAATACTATTAGAAATAATGTAATTTTTCTCATAATGTAATTTTTTATAATTAAATGGTTTAAAATATCAACTTCATCAACAAGATTACGGATAAAATGTTTTTGTCTGGTAAAAAATTATATTGATTTGACCAATAGTGCATTTAGTCTATGATTGTTTTCCGGATATCAATATTTTTCATAATTTGCACTGAAATTGTTCATATTTCATGTGACTGATATCTTTAAAGATAATCTTTTTGATAATTAATAACTTCTATTTTATTCTGAATAATGTACTACAGGTATTTTTTATTCAATATTTATATACCGGAAGCTATAAGTTTTCCAAAAAATTTTTGTTAAAATCCTAAAACAAAATTAAATTTGATGTTTTAAAACTAAAATCGGAAAAAATGAAGAAAGCTCAGTTCGATCCTCAGAAAAACTACCTTGATACCCTTAGAAAAGTCGGATACGTACCACGAAAAGAAGCTACACAGGAAACTTATGACAGAATCGGTTTTATGTCTGGGCTTGAAGTACACCAGCAACTTTTAACCAGGAAGAAACTGTTTTGCAATTGCCCTGCGGGTATTTTTCATAAAGATGATGAATATGATGCTGAAGTGATCCGCCACATGCGGCCTACATTAAGTGAATTAGGTGAATACGACGGAACTGCTTTGATGGAATTTAGAACAAAAAAAGAAATAACATACCGTATTAACAATGAAAATGCGTGCACATATGAAGTCGATGATACTCCTCCGTTTTTGATTAATAGGGAAGCTCTGGACATTGCACTTGAAGTTACAATGCTCAGTAAATTTAATGTAGTTGGTGAAGTACATATAACACGTAAACAATATCTTGATGGAAGTATTCCTACAGGATTTCAAAGGACAGCTATACTGGGAGTAGAAGGAGAAATACAATTAAAGAGTAAAAAAATACGATTAATACAATTGAGCATTGAAGAAGATTCGTGTCGTGAAATCAGCGATATCGGACATAAAAGGATATATAAGACTGACCGTTTGGGAATGCCATTAATTGAAACAGTAACGTATCCGGAAATGGTAAATCCCGATGAAGTGAAAGAAGCCTGCGATTATATACGATTCTTAAACCGTTCGACAAACAAAGTGAGAACAGGTATGGGAGCAGCCAGGCAGGATGTTAATGTGAGCTGTAAGGGCGGAACCAGGGTCGAAATAAAAGGTGTCGCTCATACCAAATGGATTCCTGAGCTGACTCATAACGAATGTTTCAGGCAATGGGCTCTTTTAAATATTCGTGAAGAATTATTAAAAAGAATTGATGATCCTGAAATATGGAAAATTGATTATGCTTACCTGAATTTTGACGAATTTAAAATAACTACCAGCGAAATATCAGCAGCAAGGGACCTTGGTCATAAACTGGTTGCAGTTAATCTTCCTGGATTTAAAGGAATATTATCTCATTTTACTCAGCCGGGAAAAGTATTTGCGGATGAAATATCCGACAGGCTGAAAGTTGTTGCATGTATTGAAAAACCGAATATGGTACATACAGAGCTTCCTCATCAGCCTATCACACCTGTTGACCTTGAGATTATAAAACTTATTATGATGTCGGATGAGGAAAACGATGCAATAATAGTTTTCTGGTCACCTGAAGAAGATGTTGCCACAGCTCTTGAAACCATTGAAGAACGTTGCAGAATGGCTTTTGAAGGAGTTCCCAACGAAACAAGAAAATCATTTGAAGATGGCACCACAATATTTGAACGTGTTTTGCCGGGTGCCGACAGAATGTATCCAGATACGGATTCTATCCCAATTCCTCTTTCAGCCGAACATTTGGAGAACCTTAGAAAAAATATTCCAAATGATATTTCCGAAAGAGTTGCCAACTTTATCAAATGGAATATTCCTGAAGATACATACACTTATTTATTGAGCAAGAATTTATATCCGTATATTGAAAAATCAATAAACAAATTAGGGATGGACCCTGAAAATGCCGGAAGGCTTTTCGGTCGGGAATTAAAACATATTGAAGGGCATTATAAAGCAGGTGAAGGATTTACTTATTCCAGGATACTGGATATGATCAGATTTATTAAAGATAACAACCTACACTACCCTATTTACATAAAAATATTAACTGAATTATATCAAAATCCGAACATGGACTTCGGGTCAATACTTACTGTTATAAATTTTAAACGCTTCAGCAAAGATGAGATCTTCTCAAAAATTGACTTTCTGAACAAAAAGTTTGAAGAAGAAGCACGTGTTAACAATATTAAAAATAAAGCCGACTGGATAATGGGACAGATAAGACCCATGACAATTGGGAATATGGAGTTACAGGAGCTTAAAAATGAGGTTGACAAAAGAATCCTATAAATAGCAAATCAGATAAAAATGGAAGATACAGATTTTTTTCAAGGATATAAAGGACGTGCTTTAGAAGTACTGAAAAAATATAATGTCAGGGTTTGGGGACAAGCCGAAATGAATACTACACGCGGAGAATTTAAGGGAACTATTTTACCCAGATCCGTAAATGATGATGATGAACATATAGTAATGAAAGTTATAACCGGTTATAACATAGGTATTGACATCAATACTATTACCGATATGAAAGAAATCGGATATAAAAAAGCAAACTATGCAATACCGGAAAAGGAATTTCCATACACAGAAGGACTACCTCACGTTAAGCTGTTTGGTACTGGAGGAACTATTGCTTCTCGTCTGGATTACAGAACAGGTGCGGTTATTCCGGCCTTTTCTCCTGGCGAATTGTATGGAGCTGTCCCGGAACTTGCTGATATTTGCAATCTTGAAACTGAAAAATTATTTGCGGTTTTTAGCGAAAATATGGGACCTACCCAATATGTAGCTTTGGCTAAAGCAATAGGGCGTGAAATTGAAAAAGGAATTGAAGGAATAGTTATCGGTCACGGAACAGATACACTTCACCACACAGGAGCAGCACTTACATTTATGTGCCAGAATCTGCCTGTTCCTGTAGTATTAGTTGGATCACAGCGTTCTTCCGACCGTCCGAGTTCCGATGCCGCATTAAACCTTATGCATGCAATGAAAACCGCAGGACATTCGGATATAGCAGAAGTATTGGTTTGTATGTTCGGACCCACTTCCGACGAATACGGATTACTTCATAAAGGAACCCGGGTAAGAAAAATGCATTCATCATACCGTTCAACTTTCAGAACAATCGGAGATACTCCGGTTGCAACGGTAACACGTAAAGGAGTAACTCCTATAAAGAAAAACTATAATAAACGACGTAATGATAAAAATGTAATAATAAAGCCATACTTCTCAGACAAAGTAACCATGGTTTATTATTATACCGGGATGAAGCCTGATATTATTGATGCAATAGTTGATGCCGGATATAAAGGCATTGTTTTTGTAGGAACAGGTTTAGGCCATGTCAATAAAGAGATCTATCCGGCAATACGCAGAGCACATGCAGCCGGAGTTCATATGTATATGACACTGCAAACAATATGGGGATATGTACAAATGTACGTTTACGATACCGGAAGGGATATGATGGCTATGGGTATTATTCCTGCCGGAAACATGCTTCCTGAAGTTGCATATATAAAACTGGGATGGGCTTTGGGACAAACAGATGATCCAGAAGAAGTTAAAAAAATAATGTTAACTTCTATAAATGATGAAATTACCGAACGTGAACCTTATAATGGTTATCTTGTATATCAGGGCGGAGTTCCCGAAGTAGAAGAATTTATTAAAAAAGTTAGAAAATAAAAAAGTTAGATATATTTATTATTTAAAAAATAATAATATTGGTTTAATTGATATAGTATATTTGTGAATAGTATAGTAAATAATAAAATTTGTATAAAAAATCTGATTTCAGAACTTGCTATTATTTTGAAAAATGATTTACCTGGAATAAATGCACAATCAAAAATGGTTTCTTCATTCCAAAAAAGAATGGTTGATTATTTTAATAAAGATCAGATTTTAAAGCCAGCTGCAGTTTTAATAGTTCTCTTTGAAGAAGAAGATGAACTAAAAACATTTTTGATTGAAAGAGTACCTGATTCGGGACCTCATTCCGGTCAGATAGCATTTCCGGGCGGTCGTATGGAAAATTCCGATCAAGATTTAATTGATACAGCTATCCGGGAAACAGAAGAAGAAATAGGAATAAAAATTAAAAAGGAAAATATCCTGGGACATTTAACTTCTGTAGAAATCCCTGTAAGTGGTTTTTCTGTTTTACCGGTAATAGGATACACTGAATTTGTCCATAACCCAAACAGATGCCTTTACGAAGTAAATTGTATATTAAAAGTAAATCTTATAGAATTATTTAAAACGAAAACTTCAAGAATTATTAATGTAAGAGGAGAAGATATTGAAGTGCCGTGCTATATTGTTGATAATCACATTGTTTGGGGGGCAACAGCAATGGTTTTAAGTGAAATGGAGGATATATTTGAGAAGTTAAGATTTTAACTTATCTGTCCATAATCCACACGGTTTTTATTCATTTCTTTTAATTCATTTTTAAGTACAAGGTTCTTATCCATATCCAGGTTTGGATCTTCGTCCAGAATATTTGAGGCAATATCTTTTACATATTGTATCAACTGTCCGTCCTGGCTTAAATTTGCCATTTTAAGATCATAAGCAAAACCACTTTGTTGTTTGCCTTCAAGATCTCCGGGACCTCTCAGTTTTAAATCAGCTTCTGCAATCTCAAATCCGTCATTAGTGTTTACCATTGTCATTATACGGTGATAACCATTTTCCGGGAGTTTATCTCCAGTCATCAGGATACAGTATGATTGTTCTGAACCTCGTCCGACCCTGCCTCTTAACTGGTGTAACTGAGATAAGCCAAACCTTTCCGCACTTTCGATTACCATAACAGTAGCATTAGGAACATCTACCCCTACTTCAATCACGGTCGTTGCAATCATTATCTGAGTATTTTTATCAATGAACATTTTCATCGAAAATTCTTTATCGGCGGATTTCATTCTGCCGTGTACCACAGATATCTGGTATTCAGGGATCGGAAAAGCACGACTAATACCTTCAACACCATCTTCCAGGAATTTATAATCCATATTTTCAGATTCACTTATAAGAGGATAAACAACATAAACCTGCCTTCCCAATGCAATTTGTTTTTTCATAAATCCGAAAACCTGAAGCCTGTTGCTGTCTTTAAAATGTTTTGTTATTATGGGAGTCCTTCCCGGAGGAAGTTCATCAATAACAGAAACATCAAGATCTCCGTATAAGGTCATTGCCAAAGTTCTTGGAATAGGAGTAGCAGTCATTATCAATATATGCGGAGGCGACAGATTTTTTTCCCAGAGTTTTGCACGTTGAGCAACACCAAACCTGTGTTGTTCGTCAATAATTACCAATCCCAGATTTTTAAATTCAACTGAATCTTCAATAAGAGCATGAGTTCCGATCAGAATATTTAACTCCCCCGACCTCAACGTTTCATGGATTTTGGGTCTGTCCTTTTTTTTGGTTGATCCTGTGAGTATGTTTACAGTAACATCAAGCCCTTCAAGAAATTTACTTATTGAACGGAAATGTTGCCGGGCAAGAATTTCCGTAGGTGCCATTATACAAGTCTGGTATCCGTTATCTACAGCAATGAGCATAGTAAGTAAAGCAACCAAAGTTTTTCCGCTGCCTACATCTCCTTGCAGCAGGCGATTCATCTGCCTGCCACTTTCAAGATCTTGTCTTATTTCTCGTAAAACCCTTGTCTGTGCTCCGGTTAATGAGAACGGAATTTTCTTAAAAAAACATTCTTTTACTAACTTATCTTTTGATTTGTCAAAAATAAAACCTGTTGTACTCTGTTTACGGTTTGATTTTATCTGTTGTATATTAAGTTGTATATAAAACAACTCCTCGAACTTTATTCTGTACTGAGCAGCATTTAATTCTGTTACACCTGAAGGGAAATGTATTTGGACTAACGATTCTTCCAAACCTTTAAGTTTGTATTTTTCACGAATATAAGGCGGTAATGTTTCCGGGATCTTTGATTTAACAGTTTTTATCAAAGTATCACAAAGTTTTTGTATTACTTTGGAATTTATATAATTCTGCTTTGTTTTTTCTGTTGTACTATATTGCGGATAAAGAGAATTTGCCAGTTGTTTTTGCCACTTGTTATATTCTTCAATGTCGGGATGTACAATATTTATCTTGTTTCCAAAAGATTTCGGTTTTCCAAATAAAACGTATTCGTTTAAAGTATTAACAGAATCTTTTATCCAGTTAATCCCCTGAAACCAGACAATCTCCACAACTCCGGTATTATCGGCAAAATAACCGGTAAGTTTTTTCTTGCCTTTTCCAACACTGCTTAATTCGAACTGAATAAACCGACCCTTGATCTGAATATACGGTAAATCTTTATCTAAATCCTGAATATCATAAAATTTACTTCTGTCTATATACCTGTAAGGGAAATAATATAAAAGATCTTTGTAAGTATTTATATTCAGTTCTTCCCGAAAAAGTTTGGCACGTTTTGGTCCTACTCCGGGCAAATATGTTATATCACTGTCTAAAATACTTCGCATGAATAATTCTTTATATATTTTTTTGATGCAATTATTAAAAAAATCCTTATTCTTTTTATAATTTTACATTCACAAATATAATGAATTTTGAAAATTCCCGGAAATATATCATACTTGTTGAAAACAAAGGAAAATTACAAACTACCTGATATTTTCAATGACTATCTTTTGGATCAGAATTTCAGTTTATATTCGTCAGCTATGGTTGAAGAGTATAGAAATATTTTATCCAAAGATACTAATTCAATAAGCATTAAAGATTATGGTGCCGGATCAAAAACTATTAAAACATCCGAACGGAAGATTTCGGATATTGCAAAAACTTCAGCTACACGTGTTCAATATGGTTCCCTCTATCAAAAAATAATTGATAATTATAATCTGACATCGGTCCTGGAATTAGGAACTTCTCTAGGAATAGGAACAATGTATTTTGCACTTGCTTCACCGGAAGTGAAAATAACAACAATTGAAGGATGTAATAATATATATGGTTTTACAAAAGAAAGGTTTGATTCTCTGGGAATATCAAATGTAAAATTTATTAATGGAATTTTTGATGATTTATTTGATGATGCCGTTTTGGAACCTAATAAGTATGATATGTTTTTTATAGATGGTAACCATAAATCAGAAAGTGTTTTAAAGTATTATAAATATATAGTATCAAACCTGGCAAAAGAACAGGCTATAATAATTATTGATGATATAAACTGGAGTTCAGATATGTATAATGCATGGAAACAAATAAAAAAAGGATCGGAAAATTGTTTTTTAATTGACTTATTTCGTGTTGGTATAGTTTTTAAAGGGTTTAATTATCCCTCAAAAAAATTCGTAATTAATTTTATAAAATAAAAACAATAATAATACTTATATTCGTTATTTCTGTAAATAAATACATTAGTGCGTGAAAATTATTGACCTTCAAAATATTATAAAGAACTATTATGTCGGACTACATACAGTAGAAGCACTCCGTAATATAGATCTGTCTATTAATAAAAATGAATATGTAGCTATAATGGGACCATCAGGTAGTGGAAAATCTACTTTAATGAACATAATAGGATGTCTTGATACCCCGACAAAAGGAAAATACATTCTAAACGGAACTGATGTAAGCTGCATGACCGACAATGAACTGGCAACAATAAGAAATAAAGAAATAGGGTTCGTATTTCAGACATTTAATCTGCTTCCTCGGTATACTGCTTTTGAAAATATAATGTTGCCGTTAGTATATGCCGGAGTTCCTAAAAAAGAAAGAATTGAACGTGTTGAAAAGGTAATCAGTGATGTAGGACTCTCAGAAAGGGCAAACCATAAACCAAATGAATTATCAGGGGGACAACGGCAAAGAGTTGCAGTGGCAAGAGCTTTAGTTAATACTCCTTCAATAATACTGGCTGATGAACCAACCGGAAATCTTGATACTAAAACTTCAATTGAGATTATGACTCTGTTCGAAGAAATTTACAACAAAGGCAATACAATTGTGCTTGTAACACATGAAGAAGATATTGCAAGTCATGCACGACGTATTGTCAGATTACGCGACGGAGAAATAGAATCGGATATTATCAATAAGAAATGAAGAATGAAAAATTAAGAATTATTTGCTGGATACTAGGAATTAACTACTGGAATTTAAAATTTTGTAATAATGAAAATATACACTAAAACGGGAGATAAAGGTGAGACTTCTTTAATAGGCGGACGAAGAGTTCTCAAATCTGATGTTCAAATTGAAGCATACGGAACAATAGATGAATTAAATTCTGTTATAGGGATGATCCTCAATTTCGATATAAATGAAGAAGATAAAAACATAATTTCCTTTATACAGAACAGACTATTTGATATAGGGTGTTGTCTGGCTGTAGATACTAAATGTGAAAAAAATAAAATTCCGGATATCAGGATAATAACGGAAAATGATATACATAAACTTGAAAAAGCAATTGATGAAGCATCAGAAAATTTAAGTATACCTAAAAGCTTTATTATACCGGCAGGAAGTTTTCTTATCAGTTGGTGTAATGTAGCCAGAACAGTTTGCCGCAGAGCAGAAAGAAGAATGTTTGTTATTGAAGAATTTAATAAAAATTATGCAAACAGCATGGTTTTTGTGAACAGACTTTCTGATTTTCTGTTTATCATGGGAAGAAAATTTGCGAAAGAAAATAATATTAAGGAAATTTTATGGAATAATTGTATATAATTCATAAAATTTTGTTTATTTCGCACTCCGTTTTAAAAAAATGTTTAACTTAAACTGATGATATTATGTACTGGACATTAGAACTTGCATCAAAACTGGAAGATGCTCCGTGGCCTGCAACAAAGGATGAATTGATTGATTATGCTATCCGTTCGGGTGCCCCTTTGGAAGTAAT
Organism: Bacteroidales bacterium; assembly: GCA_031275085.1. Lineage (GTDB taxonomy): Bacteria > Bacteroidota > Bacteroidia > Bacteroidales > ML635J-15 > Bact-19. The sequence goes on from JAISPG010000056.1 coordinate 44,635, forward strand.
AGAAAATTTACAGGAAATTGAAGATGAAGGAGATATTTATGAAAGCATCGAAGACATCTGGCCCGATTATCCAAGTAAAGATGATTTCTTTTTTAATGAAGAGGAATATTAACGTCAAATAACCACTAAAAGCCTCAAAAAGAGGCTGAATATAACACAATTAGCTTGCTTGAAAAAGTAGGCTTTTTGTGTTTTATCGCCTTTTATCGCCTTGTTTGCAACCCTTAAATTGCGTATCTTTGCAAAAATATTCCTGAGATATAAATAGTAAATTATGGGTAGAATAAGAACTAATCGTCCTGTTGGCAGTTTCTTTTTGAGAAAAGATTTGAAACCAAATAAAGAAGGTAAGAATGAGATTTATATTAGATATTATCTTAAAAGAATGCCTGCTAAGTCTCCTACAACTGTATGGGTGTATGAAAAGGATTGGGATGAGATTAACCAAAGAATAAAAAAATCAGAGTCTCAACATGTACGCTTAAACAACATGTTGGATAAAAGGAGAAATGAAATTGATACTTTATTATTAGAGTTTTCAGGGAACTTAACTATTGATATTCTTCGCTCAATGGTAATAGGAACTTATAACCAAGAAAAGAAAAATGATGAAATAGACTTTATTCAATATACCCTTGACCATTTAGAACATCAATATAAATCAGGCAAATTAGCATTTAGCACATTGAAGAATGCTAAGAACTATATGAATACTTTCAAAAAGTTCGTCAAGAGGAAAACAAAGCAGGATGTTTTACCTATGAAAGAATTGACTGATACGATTGTAGATGATTATATTACATACAGACAGGAGGAAAGAGAAAATAGCAATGAGAGCATCAATAAAACACTAACTCCAATTATCAAAGCAGCAAAAAAAGCATCTGCCAATGGATATATAAAACAAAGTTTATCCGCATTGTTGGAAGAAAAATATTTGATTATTAAACCTGATATTTCGCAAGAAGAAAACATTAAAGAGGAAGACGATGTAAAATATTTAACAGAAGAACAATTGCAGCTTTTCTTAGACTTGTATGACACTGTGAAATATGATAGAACTCGTGAATACATGGATATGTTTTTATTTTCTTTTCATTCCTGTGGGCTTCGTTTTTCAGACCTACTTACCTTGCGTTGGGATCACATTGATTGGGAGAAAAAAGAAATCAATAAGATATTTTACAAAGGAAGTGTTCCTCATTGCACCCCTCTCACTGATGCAGCACTGAAAATTTTAGATGTTTGGAAAAATAAGAATTACAATGCTCGTTTTGTTTTTAATTTACTCCCTGAAGATTTTGATTTAAAAGACAAAGAAGAGTTGGAGCGTATGCGCATCAATAAAAATACACCCTTAAAAACCTCTTTAATGAGTATTGGTTATAAAATGGATTTGCCCTTCAATTTAACAATTCACGTTGCCCGCCATACCTTTGCAGTAATGGCATTGAATAAAAATGATGTGTCATTGCATATAATCAGTAAAATATTGGCACATAGCTCAATCATGGTTACAGAAAAAGTATATGCCAAATTTTTGCCTGAAACCATTGATGATGAAGTCAAACGAAAGCTATCATTTGACTTTATGCCTAAAACATTGAAATAGCTAATTGCTGAAGGCTGCATAATGGTTGCTTTTTAGGAACTCATCAATATCTTTTGAGGAGTACCAATATTTGTCTCCTTCCTGATGATAACCTAACTTCCCAAAATCTCTATATTTCTTAATCAACTTATCTCCAATGCCCAACAAAGACATTAATTCTTTGTTGGTGTAGATAAGTTTTTTATTATCAGAATTTTGCTTGTTTGTCAGAACCTTTATCTGATTTTGCATTTCAGAGATTTGAGATAATAATAAATTAATTTTTTCTGTTTCAACCAATTCATAACTCATTGGATTTTAGAATTTGAAATGTGCTTTTGCACTTATTGTCAAAGCCCTACTTTTAAACTTAAAAGATAGTTTGGATAGCTTCTAAGTCAAATATATATTCTTGGTTTTCAAATCCCAAATTTTAGAAGACAAATATTTTACCCCATCCCCCCTGAACCTATGTATCCAAAATTGAACCATTTCATTGAACCACCTTGATATATATACCAAAGGCTTGTATACATTCATATCTCCCCAAAAAACAGGAGTTGAAAAATTAAGTCCACAATATTGAACTATATTGAATTACAATGAATTATATGTTTTTATTGTATGTTTTCAACTTCTATAACATCTTGACATACTTCTATGAAATCTCTCAATAGCTCTCTGTCATTCTTACCAAATTTTTCCATGTACTCATGGGATTTATTATAAAAACCTTCATCAGAAAAAGCATCATTCAGAAATTTGCAATAATCCTCATCTTTCAGATACTCTATGATTTCTGAGAATATTTTATTATTTCTAAATTGGTTGGAGAATGGAAAGTGAAGGCTATGCTTGAACATGCTTATCGCATTATCCTGAATTTCTTTTTTCCTATCTTTATTATACATGTATACAATATTTTCCATTTTATTTCATTTGGTTATCAGTCAATTATGCCATTTTTTCTTTTTTATATTTCTCCATGTTCAATTTCATTACTTTCCAAATGACTTCATTGTTTCTAATATAATTAGAATATTTCTTTTCCATTTTCTCCATTCTCTCACTTGTCCAAATCTCGTGAGATGATATAACGTCTTCTACCTTTTTTATAAATTCCCTGTTGGTTAATATCTCAGGAATACACTGTTCTTTTGTTGCTATATTTTCACTTGGTGCCATTTTCAACTCTCCTTTGGTAATTGTGATAGGCTCTTGAGTTAGAGTGGCACCAATGGCTTTATTTTGATTCATTTTTGATTTCAGTTTCTCTACCTCCCTCTGTTGGAACTCAGCCATCAATTTAATGGATTCTTCTCTTTGAAGTTTATCCAATGCTTCATTGGCTTTTATATTATTTTGCCTTTCAATTTCTGCAGGAGTTAAAGCAGTTGGTACTTCTTCTTGCTTTTCGTTATCAGGGTCAACCTGTTCATTTCTATTTTTTGTTGGAATTGGAAATATTTGATTGATGTAGTCTATTCGTTCTCTCCTTTTCATATCATTTAGCTTGGATACAATTTTCTCCAATTGCAGCATATTGAATTGATATTCATTTTTTCCATTTGCATTGTTTTCTTCTTTGGTTCTTTTCTTGCTAATCAATCCTATTTTTTCCAATTGTGCTAATCTCAGCAATAGAGATTTTTTGCCTATCTGTGTATCATATATCAATTCATTGATGGAGATTTGGAATTTTATATTATTGGTTGGATTGCCATCTTTTTTTGCTTTATTGTATTCCAATTGGTCTATGCTTCTCAATTTGAATAATAACTTGAACATTGTTGCATCTTTGATAACAGTTAAGTTATTGTCAAAGTAAGTTCTCAGGGTTTGTTGTGTGGTTGGAGTACCATTTTTTACATTCATCATTTTCTATTTTATCATTTTATTAATTTTCATCATTTCATTTTTTTAATTGGAAGAGGGAAGCAAATAGAAATGATGAAATGCTTCACTTCCCCTTTCTACTTTCCAATTTACTTAAATATATATTTTTGGTTTGACATTTTCAAGATTTAAGAATCAAATTTCCTTTTATTTTAAATTATATATTTTAATTATTTATATTATATTTATTTAATCTATAGTTATTTATTGTTGTAGCTCTGAGGAACTACCCCCTTGTATCAGGAAAAATACTAACCCTTAGTGTCAATTACCATAGTGCCATCTTGAAACTATATCTTCTCTCATTCATAGATTTTTATCTGTTTAATTATTCCAACTAATTATTATCATTTTTCCCAACAGAGAACTATTTATTAATAAATATCAATATGGTTTGATATATTTCAATAAATAAGAAAAAAAATGAATGAATATGGCTAAGAGACAGTTTAGAAATGGAACAAGCGAAGAAACTAAGCAACTACAAAGCATTAGAAAGCAAGGAGTAAATAATCCCAACTACAATAAAGAAAGAAATCAGGAGACGAAAGATAAAATATCAGCCAAACTCAAGGCTTATTGGGCTTCTTTGCCCTCAAAGGATGAAAATAATGGGTAAATTATAGAGAGATAAAGGCTTGCTTGAGACACGTTCATTATGCAAAGTATATTTTCATTTATATTTTCTTCAACAATATTATTATCAGTAATTTAAGTGGTATTTTTTGGGCTAAAAAAGTGAGAGTTTCCCTATGTACAACCCTTATACATGGCTTAGTCGTTTATACCTCTGATATTTCTGAAAAAAAATCAGAATTTCATTTTTTATTTAATATACTTTGCTTGGGTTTGGCTAATAATATCCCCCTCCTGATTATAACCTGTTTATTTTGATATGGTTTCTCAGGGGATAAACCATAGTTCCTTAGAGAACCAAAGCTAATTCCAATATCTTCTTTTTTGAAATGTTCATAGATATTAGCCATACTTCCAAAATAAAAATGTTTATCATTTTCTTTTAGATACAGATGAATGACTGTCCTTTCTTGCTTTTCAGTTTTTTTCTCTTCCATAGGAATTGTTTTTGCAAAGCTAAGAATAATATTGCATAAATTCAATCATTGTCATATTTTTAACTAAAATCATTTGCATATATTGAATGATTGTCATACCTTTGATGTGTAATAAATAATCTCAATATGAAAGCAATACAAATTAGTTCAAGCAATGTAGCAAGAAATACAGTTAAATGTCTAAATCATTCAATGGATGTTCCAACTTCATTAGGTAAAGGTTTTATGTTGGAAACTTTAAAGAGAAGAATGATGAGAGGGGAAGTAGTAAAATTTTGCTACCAAAAACTGAATGGCGAAATTCGTTATGCAGTTGGAACTCTTCAGTCTGACACAGTAGAAGCAAACACAACAGGAACAGGGATTCCTAAAAGATTTTGTGGGATGTTTGCTTACCTCGACCTTCAAAAAATGCAATGGAGAGGTTTTAAGGAAGAAAGATTGATTGGTATAGTAGATTAATTCATAGATTTTGGGGGGTGTTCCACAATGGGACACCCTATTGTATATAGTTTCAGGTGGAGTATATCTCCACCTTTTTTATTTTACATTACAATGATTAATCAAATGTCATGTTATTAACTTTATTTAGCTCAAGATAATTGCACATATTAATTATATGTCATAAATTTGCAGTGTAATTAATAATTAAACAAATAAGCAATGGCAACAATAAACAAATACAATAATCCTTATAAGGTGATGGCTTCGGGTAGTGGTTGGGGTTTATGGAAAATGGATGAAGAAAGTAATAACTACTATAAAGTAGAGAGCTTTGGCGGTCGTTCTTGGGATAGAATCAGAGCATTGGAAGCAATGTTTAAGTTGAATGGTTGGAATATTCCTGTTGGTGGTTTACGTTAAAATACAATATTATGGAAATGGCAAAATACATTTACTCAATTTTGAGAAGTCAGTTAAATATTATTTGGAGTTGGGGCTTCAATAGTCCTACAGCATTATCCAATGGGTTAATGTTCAAAGTTCAGGGATTCATTTTCAAAGGATGGGTTAAGATTATATATAATGAGGGAAGTGATTTATTTGATATTACTCTTCTTTCTTACAAAATGGAAATCCAAAAAGAGATTGAAGGAGTGTTCTTTGATGAGTTGATAAATGTCATTGATACCAATGTGGAAAAAGTAAGGGATTACGAAAATAGAGTAAAACAAGAATATTTTTCTTAGCAAAAACAGCAACTTACATTTATTGAATGTTCGTTCAGCATTTGTAAGTTGCTCCAAAATCCAACAAAATGAAAACATATATTGCCTATCTGAGACAATCTACTTCCAAGCAGGAACAAAGTGGCTTGGGTGTCGAAGCTCAAAGAGAAATTATAAACAATCATCTTAAAAATGCTCCAATTATCAATGAGTTTGTTGAAACTGAAACAGGGAAAAGAAATGATAGACCTAAACTGATGGAGGCTTTGGCTCAATGCAGAAAAACCAATTCAGTCTTAGTAGTGGCAAAGTTGGATAGGCTTTCAAGAAATGTGGCTTTCACTTCAAAACTGTTGGAAAATGATGTTGAAATTTTATTCTGTGATTTTCCTGAGGCAAACAGGCTTATTCTCCATATTATTAGCTCTATTGCTGAATATGAAGCAAATCTTATCTCTATGCGCACCCGCCAATCTTTACAGGCTAAAAAAGCAAGGGGCTGCAAATTGGGAAAATCTGAAAACCTGATGAATAAACATGTTCAGGCTATTCAAAACAGCAACAAAACCAACATTCAAAAGGCTGTAAATAATGACAATAACAAAAGGGCTGCTGCTCTTATCAAAGCGATGATTAATGACAACAAATCTTTTGCTGAAATAACAAAATCCCTGAATTTACAGGGATTTAAGACAAGTCGAGGTTGCCAATTTCAAATCGTGCAGGTGCAAAGGATTTATGAGAAGTATTGTACTACTCCAATCTAAAATTGATTGGAAGTGTATAATAGACAGCTACATTTTGACCATTTTGTTTCCCTGCAATCCATTTGGGCATAGATTTGATTACTCTAATAGCTTCCCTATCCAAATAAGAATCTAACGATTTAGTTATTGTTATATCAGATATTGTACCATCTCTATTCACAATAAAACGAACTTTGACAGTTCCTTGAATTCCATTTTCTATTGCAATTGCAGGATATTTCAGATTTTGAGCAATAAATTTCATCATTTCTTTTTCTCCTCCTGAGAATTGAGGCATAATATCAACCTTTTCATAAATTTGATTATCATAAGTTGGAGCTTCTATTTCTACACCTTCATTTTCTTCATAATCATAATCTTCAGGTTCTATATGAGGAATACGAATATCTTCTAAACTTGGTTCATCAAAGGTATCATCCTCATAGATTTCAGGTTCTACAATATCCAAATCAGAAATGGGTGATACATCTTCTTCTTCGGAATAGGAGTATTCTTGGATATTATTTGCATCGAGTTCTAATACATGTTTCACAATCCCTTTTCCAATAAAATAACCTTCTCTGTCAATAAAACCTACTTGATCATTCCATTCCACTATGGTTAAACCTCCATTGAAAGCATTTGCATTATCAAGTATGCAGGGTATAACTTCTTTTCCTGTTTTATCAACGAATCCATATTTCCCATTTTTTACTACTTGCGCTAATCCCTCTGAAAAACCATACGCATTATCATAAATACAAGGGATTACTTCTCTCCCTGTTTTATCAATAAAACCGCATTTGTATTTCTTCTGAATAACTGCTAAATTCTCAGAAAAGGGATAAGCAGTAATTCCATCGAAACCATATTCATATATTTTTGGAATAATTTCTTTTCCTTCCTTGTCAATAAAGCCATATTTACCTTTTTCCCCAACAAGAGCCAAGCCATCAGAGAAACTGCGTACATCAGTATAAACAAAAGGAACAACTCCTTTTCCTGTTTTGTCAATGAACCCATATCTCAAATTGTCAATTGCCACACGTGCTAATCCCTCTGAAAAACTGTGTGCATCATCATAAATACATGGGATTACTTCCTTTCCTGTTTTATCAATAAAGCCAAATTTGCCCTCTCTTCTAACACAAGCTAAACCCTCAGAGAAATTAAATGCTTGGTCATAAATACAAGAAATAACTTCTTTCCCTGTTTTATCAATAAAACCATATTTCCATCTGCCTTGAACATCCCTTGTTATAGTTGCTAAATCTTCTGAGAAACGGGAGATTTTTAAAACATTAGGCACATAAATAATTTCGCTCCCTTTTTTATCAATAAATCCCCATTTATTAGCATCATTCAGAATTATTGCAACACCATCAGAGAAAAGGCTAATCTCATCACATTCATACTTACATGGAACTATTTCTTTACCTGATAGGTTTATCAATCCATATTTTCCTCCTGAATTGACAAAAGCAACACCATCTGAGAAATTTGAAAAAGAATCGTACTTCAATAGGGCTGCAGAAAGTTTTTCTCTATCAATTTTGTTGCTGTTGCAAGAAGTTATTATGATGGTACATAGGCACATCAACATAACTGCAAGTAAATTTTTGATTTTCATCTTTTTATGTGTTTGTTTTGCTATTCTATCTTTCTTGAATATATAAACACCATTTTGGTAGTGTCAGAGGGGATAAAATTGTTTAATAACTCCATCCCTTGAACAAAGCCAAAAGAATGTATTTTGTCTATTGTTTCAACTGTCACCTCTGTATTTTCTCCATCTTTTGTTTCTGTGGTACGAATGATTAAGTCAGAAGTGGTGTTTGTTCCATTGACAAACTCACTTGCTTGTCTTAGTGCTTTTACTTGTGCCACCCTGAACATATCGCTTTCTTTTTTGTATTTACTTCTTTCTAAACTCAATACAGAAATAAAATAAGAATTGTCGTAATCCTCTACAATCTTTATTCCTTCAAATGCTGTTTGATTATACATCCTTTTGAGAAAATTTGCCAAAGAAGTTTTTTCTGTCGAGTAGTCTTGCGAGAAAACAGTAATGCAAACAAGCATTAATAAACTGATTGATAATAATTTTCTCATACAATGGTAGTCAGTTCTTTAATCAATTTACCAAGCAAAACAATTGGAATAGTTTCTAATCTTAAAAAATCAGTTGACAAGTCAAAAAACTCTTCTCCTTCATTCCATTTACTATAATTTGAAGCAAGCTCAGGATTGACAATCCCTTTGTGCTTTACACAATTGTTTATCAATCTCAATTCATTAATGGACTGAAATTCATTGGAGAAATCACAATTAACTCCTTTGCCTATTAATTTATTGGATAGTTTTTTCGTACACATTGCATCTCCATTTACAAAATTCTTAGGGAAACCTGCCAAACTGAGAATTTTCTTTAATCCTTTTTCATAAAGACTATAAGTCGCAACAATAGTATATTGACTTAATGTGTTTTTGGCAGTTTGTGAAAAAACATCTTCCATTTTCAAATAACGCATAATCTCCACATCATTGTCAATAGAAATACTATTCCAATCTTTAATATTACTACCAATAATTTTCATCAATTCATTCATGTTTTCTTGAAAACTTTCCTCTGAATTTTGATTGATTTTTTTCAACGTGCTAATTTGCAAGCTAATATCATCTAAAACAATATTTGCATAGGTTTGAAATTTCTGTTGTTTACTAAAAGTTGTCATATTTATTGGGGAGAATAGGGTTTAACTGTATATGTCTGTATTTTCTCTATATCTGTGAGATGCAAATATGTTTTGTATTCAATTACATCTATCAAATCTTTTGATTGGAATGAAAATAACCAACCTGTTCTTGGCTTAATTGCACGCCCAGGTATTCTTTCCTCTCCAAAACTTTTATGAAAGTTTAGATTAATATCTGTTGCAGAATAAAATTGTATATTTTCATTTAGTTTTTGAGATTGTCCTTTGGAAGTAATAAATAAATTGCCTTGCGCAATAGATTCACCATTTCTAATTATGAAACCATCATATAGATATGCTTTGTCATAAAATTGTTTAATGGAAACTCCATCTAGGACGAAAATAGTTCTTGAAAGTCCATTTTTAACTTCACAATTGATTTTTTTTAATCGCATCAATTTGAATAAACTACTCATTTCTCCATATGAATCACTACTTCGTAAAACGAATAACATTTGTCCTTCTGATTGATTTTTTGAATTAATTGTTCCACTCATTCCACCACCAATAGAAGCCTGTGGAGCTCGTTCTTGACCTACAGAAGTTTTTTCTTGATTATTTTTCTTCTCTTTTTTCTTTTTCTCTGTCTCTTTTTTATCTTTATTTTGTTCAATTTTTGAGGATATTACATTTAGTCCAATAGTAAATGTATATTTTCCTGCATTGTGATAGTTTGCAATTTCAGAATCATTCATAGCCAATCCTGATAGCGTAGAGATTAAAATACTTTGTATATTTTCAATATTTTTATTGGGAGATATTGTTATAGTATGGTCTAATCGCCACAAATCTCTGTCCTTTGAATATTGTGGGGAAGATTTTATAGGGTCTTTCACTTCAATAACATAATCAAAACTACTTGGAATCATTTCAGCAATTATCAATTTCAAATTTTTAATGGCTTCTAATTCATTCTTTTCATAAAGTTGCTGCAATTTCATATTTGCAGCAAAAAGACCACCTTTGTATTCTATATTAATGCCTTTACTTTCGCTATATTTTGTCAATTTCAAAACAGAAACAGTAGATTTAACAGAAACAGCAGTATTTCCATTTGCAAGTATTGTAGATGAAAGAATATCATATCTTTGAATATTTCCATTTGACACAGAAACAATATCATCCTTTATCAACTCATCATTTACCATCTCTGTTTTTGAAGAAATGAATGTCCCAAAGGCTTGTTCAATTGCATTCCTAAGAGCATTAGTAACAGCTTCATCTTTTGTTTTTCCTTCTGCTGTTGTGGTTAGTGTTACAATGTCTATCTTGTCTTCTGCAAACATACTTGTTGAGCATAATAAAAGAATGCTCACTAAAACTAATTTAATTTGTTTCATCTTATCTGATTATTAAAGTGTTATAAACCTCTCTCTTGGGTTGATTCTTAGCATATTCCACAGCAATCTCTCTATATGCCTTAATTCTCATTTGTTGTAGTTGAAAATCCCTATCAGATTGTTTTTTAGCATATTCCAATCTATCATTGTATTCTTTTACTGATTGTTCCCATTCTCTGAGTTCCTGATTTTGCACAGTGGTAGAAACTTCTTTTACAAAAGAGCTAACATTTTGAAAGAATGAAACATGTGGATTTATCTGTGATATTAAGTTCATTACTTGCGGAGCAGTTTCTTTATTGGGAGATTGAGACCAAAGGGATTGAGCTTTTTGGAATGCTCTTTTTCCCTCTGCTTCAATTTTTTTAGTATAAATTTCTCCCTGCAATTTCAATCCTGATTGATAACAGTCGGAACAGACATCAGGTATCAATGCCAAATTGTAAATGGCTTGATTGTAATTTCCTTGTTGAGAAAGTGCTGTTGCAGTTTTTATTATGGATTCGCAGTTTGTTTGATAAAAAGCAATGATTTTCGTTTTTCCATTTTCTATGAAAGTTGTAAAATCAGGATTATTGGGATTTATCTTCTTTATTGCCCCAATCAAAGCCTTTGTTTCATTGGTTCCAACTCCAATAAGTGATATAGTTGTTGTTGAAAAAATCTTTTGTTCAATCATATCATCAATGGAGAAAGTAATATCTAAATTTTGAGAAATCATTTGTGGCGGTCCTGCTACAATATCTTTACTCAACACGTTGACGGTTGCAGTAATAGTAAAACGAGGATTTATGTCAGTTGAGGCAATTCCATTATTGGTTGCAATTTCTTTCATCTTAGTTTCAAGAAGTGAAATTGCTTCTTTGGATAGATTTGAACTACTTAAAATTTGATTTTGAAGCGTAATCCTTCCAAAGTCATCTATTGTTTGTGATTTTACAGATACTATACTGAAAATCATTAATACAATAGTAAAAATCTGTTTTATGGTAATCAGTTTCATAGTTTACTTTTCTCCTAAAACTAAAATTGCTTCTCCTAATCCCCTTGTCATTAACTTTGCATCTATATTGAAAGGCGAACTTTTCAGATATTTCTGTAATTGTCTGCCAAATTCCCTTGCATCCATGTTGTCTTTCATAGGGATGCGCACTTGCTCAAATAAGATAAAATTTTCAGTAGCATCACTCATATTGAATTGGCTGTTAACTGTATTCTTTTTCATCCAATCATTGATATGAGTTATTATTTCTTCCCCATTGACTTCTTTTTCCAATGTAAAATCTGCATTTTCCCATCGTTTTACAGAAAGAATAATTTCCCTTCCATTTTTGGAAATATCTTTATAGAATTTATCCATTTGCCCTGTAAACTCTTTCATCCTGTCAGAAACTGCTTTTTCCAACATAATAGGGACAATACTTTCATTTGTTGGTATATCTGTTCCTGTCGATGAAGCAATTCTTTTGCTTGTATAAGCATCAAAAGCCTCCAAAGTGAAAGAGATAGATTTTCCTGTTGAAGTTTTATTTACTTTCCACCAAATCTGAATGATAATATCAGCCTTTGCCCTTTTCTTTAACATATCCAAAGGCGATTCTGAAAGGAAAGAGCCTGTTGTTGAACTTTGAGTTACATTGTCTTCTGCTGTTCGTTGTTGAATGTTTTTTAATTCCTGTTCAGCATCTTTCAGTGAATAATTTTTCTTCAACATCAATGCACCAATTTTACTGATAACCTGCCCTAATTCATCATCTTGCTGAAAAGCCATTTTATAATTAGGAACTTCCATTATTGTTCCCTGATTATTGTATTCGGTCATAAAATAGCGTTGATTGCACCAATTATCACTTGGGAGAATCATTAGGGTTGGATTCTTGGATTGGGAGAAGATTGGAAGGGAACAGAGAAACAGTAATAATGAGAATGGAATAATCTTTTTCATATTAGTCAACATTAAGATTAATACAGCCTTCTTCTTTGAGAAATTTGAAAAATGCTCTTAAGTCTTCATATCTATTAAAGATATCGCTTATTTCATTTTGGCTCAAATTGTATTTTTTATTCTTGTTCATCTTTTCCAATATGGCTTCGGATAAAGTCATATTGTTTTTGAATAGCAAAAATAAAAAATGATACCAATTTCTATCATCAGCATCATTCTTTGCTGTTTTGGGATTCAACCAAGTCCATGTCTTAAATGCAGCATTAACATCCTCATTTTCAAAATATTTCGCATCCATAATATCTTCTCCTACTCTCTTAAAGGATTTTCAGGAACTCCTTTTTCTTAGCACCAAAAGAAAAGTTGATTTATAAAAAAGAAAAGTGTGGTGCTGTTAACTTAATACTTGAGCAAAACAGGCTCTGACAAAGCCCCAAGCAATCAAATATAAGCAACAGCCCACACCATATACGAGATATGATGAGGAGAAGTTTGCTTTATATTCTCTTGCTTTGTTGAACTGTCAGATTCGTTTTGCGAGAATCAAGCTACACTTTCCTGTGTAATCAAAATATGTCTGTGCCTAAGCACGATACAAAGATAGACAAATTTACTGATACACAAACAAACGACCTCTCAAATGGCTGTTGCTTAATGAATTTACTCTATTATTGTCTTTTGTAGGTTTGAACTCCTTCAAATCCTAATACAGTGGCTTTTAACACCATGTCTTTACCTGTCAGTTTAGCAATATTGTAACTCACAGGAACGAAAATAACCCATCCTTGTTGTGGGTATAACTCAAAGGTTTTTTCATTATCATAATTGATAGACAGTTTTCCATTGCTTTGTGTCCATGTTCCAATAGCATAATCCCCTGCATCATACTCCAAGAAACTTCCATCTTCCTTAATTTGAAGAAAATCAGAGGAATTAACACTTTCAGAAGAGCCATTTAGAGTTCTTCCAACCAAGCTCCATTTGCCTACTACATTTCCATCTGTTCCATTATCATCATCGTCATCAGAACAAGATGATAAATTGATACACAAGGCTAACATTACCATAACCAACACTCCAAAGTTTAGATACTTTTTCATATAGAATAAATTGTTATTAATTGCTTGCCTACTCTTTTTAGGATTTTCAGCATTCTCCAAGATTAATTTTGGAACAAAAGTAATGTGCTTATCTTGAATAAGTTTGCATTCATTTTAATCGTTTTGTTCATTTTGTTCATTCACTTTTCGCTGATATATTTTCACTACCTTTGCAAACAAAAAAATATGCTATCTCCTGTTATCAAAGAATTGTTAGAGACTAAATTAGAAAAGGAAATTCGTTATCCTTCTGATGTTGAGTACCTATCTTATGACATTGAAAAGAACACAGGGCAAAGGGTAAGCACAACCACACTTAAACGTCTCTTAGGCTTTGTAAAGGCGATTCAAGAGCCTCGATTATTCACTTTGGATGCAGTTGCTCGATACATTGATTTTAAGAATTGGGATGAATTGATGATGAGTTTGAATAAAAGAGGGAACTCAGATTATACAAGCATTGAAGAGATTAAAGTTGATTCTTTGAAAATTGGAGATAAAGTTAATTTCACTTATAGTCCAAACAGAAATGTTTCCCTTCAATATTTGGGAGATAGAAAATTCAAGGTTATAGCAAGCGAAAACAGTAAACTTCAAATAAATGATGAAATAGAAATTTACTATTTCATCCTAAACTATCCTTTGATTGTTGAACATGTCTACAGAAACAATATAGACTTAGGTAGCTTTACTGCAGGAAAAGTATCAGGAATTACCTCCCTGTCAAAAATATAAGCTAATTTTGCATTCAAATTAGCTTAAGTATGGACAATTCTGATTTTGGCAAAATAGATTTTTCATTTCCTTTTGATGATTGTACTCAGTTCCATTCGCAAGGAAGTACAAGCGATTGTTATAAGGTACGCATCAATGGGAAGTGGCATTTTTTGAAACGACCCAAAAAGGAATTGAACCGCAACCCTTTCTATCTTTCTGCTTTTGAGAAAGAGTTTGATTTAGGTTTTAACCTTGAACACCCTAACATAGTTCGCTATATAAACAAGGGGAAAGATGAAAATGGAACCTATTTCATTACTGAGTTTATTGATGGGCTTACTTTGGATGAGTTTATAAAGCAAAATCCTGATTATTTCAAGCAAAAACAACATGCAGAAAAGTTTATCAATCAATTACTTTCTGCTGTATCGTATCTACATAGCAAACAAATACTACACTTAGACCTCAAACCTCAGAACATTCTAATAACCCACATTGACCATCATGTAAAACTCATAGATTTGGGTTTCTCGTATTCAGATTGCTATCAATCATTGACAATAGGGAAAACAGATTTATATGCAGCTCCTGAACAAATCAATAATGGAAAGATAGACCAACGAACTGACATTTATGGCTTTGGAATGATTTTACTGTACGTTTTCACTCAAACCTCAGACATAAAATCATTATCCAAAATCCCTTCAAACTATCGACACATCATAAGAAAGTGCCTGAGGGATAGCATTGAGGATAGATATTTTGATATTGCTTCCCTAAAAAAAGAGATTGCTCAATTATCTAAAAATAAATCTGTTAAATATTGGTGGTTGCTTTTGGTGGTTCTATGTGTTGGATTGTTTTTCTTAATTAAACCTTATTTTGAGAAACAAGGGGAGGTTCAAGATGAGGCTATGGTGGTTTCTGATAGAAACAAAGAGGGTAGCAAAGAGATACAAGATAGTGTTCGACAGAAACCTACAATATCAGAGATTAGAGAAAAACCATCAGTAGCTCCAATCAGAGAAAATGAGCAGAAAAGCACTCAACCAAAAATTGTGAAAGATAATATATATTCTGAAGCTAAGAATGAATTTGCAGAGAAAGAAACAGCATTAAATACAGAAAGAACACATTATCTATATCGTAAACCTAAAATTGCAAATGCTGATATGCCTACATTAATATCAGAGGTGCAAGATAGTGTGAAGAGTATTTTATATAAACCATTTTCAATAAAACTTTCTCCTGAAAATATCGCAAATGAAAATAGATTTACCTATGATGTTCACTTGAAAACAGGCAAAGTAACATCATCAGCACTAAAAATAATAACCAACTTCAAGATGGACTATTCCTTATCAGGTCAAGAAGAAGTCGATATAATGCGTTGGTGGAGTACAGAAGCGAACGCATACAATGTGAGATATGTCAATTGGCTAAAAGAATACTGCTTAAAGCATAAAAAGGAGATTGATGCTTATATTCAAGAAAATGGGATAGCTAAGAATGAAAGACTTATGAATCTTATGGGAGAGTAATCTTCAAGGCTGATAGTCAGATACTAAAACTCAAAAATCACAGTATAAGCATCAGGGTCATCATCATTTACATTATAGGAGAATAGTTCTACTTTTCCAATTTCTACCCAATTACAAGAAAATAGAGATAAATCCTCTATGTTACATTCTGCATAACTATCTAAACATTTACCATCAAGCTCCATGAGATTGAATCCATATTCAATATCCTTTTGTTCTTTCAGAGTATTTATGAAAGTCAATAGCCTTTTTTTTCTTGGATGTGTACCCATAAATATATTTTTTGTGCAAAGGTAATTAATTTATTAAAGTTATTGGGATTATTGACTTCGGGAAAGAATTACTGACCCCATTATTCTAATATTTCTTCTACAAATAGAAAAAAAACTCATTTTAGCATTTTTATCTCATTGAAAATCAGTGTTATACATTTCCTCTGTGCCGACTTTGCTGAAAAATAGAAAATATTTCACTGTAAATCAGCCACTTACTTGTTTTCTCGAAAGAAAAATGAAATTTTTAATGATTTCATACCGCATTGATTTATAGCATCTTACAGCCTTGTTAAAATATATTATGTTTGTTTTCTTCGTGAAATGCCTGTTTTTTCAGTTTTTAACGACCTTATATTCAGATGCTTGTATGAGCTTGTTAAAATATATTATAATCAACGTATCTATCTGATAGTCAGATTGATAAATTTGGAAAAATCAAATTTTATTCTTATCTTTGTATTGTTAATTAGAACAATTGTATTTAGATAAAATTCCCTTTTATAAGAATATAGTTGTTCGGGCAGGTGGCAAAAGTGGTATTATTGAGAAGATACCTTTTTTGATTCTCAACATCTGTTATATTGATAAATCATCCAATATATAATGTATTGTGTGCTAATTGAGCAATTGATTAGTATAGGGAAAGGTGTGTCATGTATTGGTGGTTTGAGATAAATAAATTCATACAAACATATCTTATTGGTTTTGCACAGTTAATTCTGTGTACAGGGTTTGCTGTGCGATTCTGATAATGTCTTAATAATTAAAAAGAAAAATATGAAAAATAAATTGGAAAGTCAAATATCTGATTTGACAGTAATTAAAGATTCCTTGTTGTTCAAAGTATTGGTAAAGTTGGTAGCAAAACAAGAAAGGGCAGTTAAAGATGGCTCTGATACATTTGCCTACTCATTGAATGAGTTTAGGCTTGATTTACAGATTGGTAAAGCTACCTTAGTTCGCAAATTTGAAAAATTGGAACAGCTTGCTTATTTGGAAGTTATTAAAAATATAGCTATTCCTGAAGGTAGAAAGCAATCCCATTATTTGAAAACTGATTATAAAGTTAATTTGGCTGCTATTAATGCTTTAATAAAAGACTTAGCTCCATTAAGCCAAATAGAGAGGGTTGAGCATATTAATACAATGCTTTGTGTGATGACACCTAAATCCTTATACAGTATTAAGGTTAAGGAAGAACCTGT
This sequence comes from Bacteroidales bacterium, assembly GCA_031275085.1. GTDB lineage: Bacteria > Bacteroidota > Bacteroidia > Bacteroidales > ML635J-15 > Bact-19. Next base: position 61,989 of record JAISPG010000056.1, read on the forward strand.
AAAACAAGAAAAGGTCAATGATAAGCCTAAAAAGAATAGTGTGAAACAGGAAATATTAGACCTTAATCCTGTTGAAGTTAAAACTCCCATCTATGCAGATTTCATTAAGAAATTTCCATCAGGGACACTGAAAAAAGAGGCAGAAGTGATAATGGTGGATATATTAAATCAAGATGAATCAATGAAAACACTTGAATATCTTTGTGATAAAGATGAAAATGGGAAAGATGGGTGGGACAAACTGAGAAAGGCGGATAAAGAGCATTTCCCTACTATAAGGAATTTCATTTGGGCTAATTTTAGTTTTTCAGAATACTTTGACAAACAAGAGAGAATGGTGTCCTGATTTGGGACACCTACATGCAATATTAATAACCATTTGAAAAAGAAGAAATATGATAGTGGAAACAATGACAAGTGCTGAAATGTACAAAGAAATAATGAGGGATTATGATGATGTATGCAGATATATTGAAGCCAATACAGCAAAGTACATCAGGGCTGCAAGGAAATCAAATATATATCCCAAAAAATTTGACACTCCTATCAAATACAAAAGCAAACATAATAATCAATTCTATGCCTTTGTGGAGTGTTGCAACAAAAAGATGGCTAAAAATAGAGAATTGTTGTTTACAATAATTGCAACTTTCAATCAAAGAAATGCCACAGCAATAATAATGATTCCAACAAGAAGGAATTTATTTGAGAAACATTCAATCATCATCTATACTTCTCATCTGTTCAAAAGATACAGAGAAAGATTTTTGGGAGATTATTCAATCTCAAATTGGGAGCTAATTTCCTGTTATGTAAAAAATAATCCTCAAAGTCTTTGTTATCCCAATCCATCTGAAAGGTATGGGGAAAATGCTATTGCATCTACCATCAATCAGGGAATTTTGTTTGGAGTGAGAGAGGAAGATGCTACTATCTTTAAGACTTTTTTGAATAAAGAGAAGCTGTATGCAAATCAACTTTCTTTGGATAGAACAATTGAATTTAATGCTTTTCTAAAAAATATTGCATAGTTTTGTACTCAGAATTAGAAGAGTCTTTTTATCAATTAAGAATGGTTGTCATATTGCTTTTTATAGCCTTTTATAGCCAAATTAGCAACCCTTAAATGGTGTCAAAAGTGGCAATTACACACATAACTAATTGATTATCAATGATGATTGTTTTTCCTTAACAAAAAAGGCGATCTTACTTTGCCGTCAGGCGGAGGACTTTATTTAACAATCTGGTGCAAAAACTTTGAAGATCGTGAAGAACTTTACAAATACGAACGCAATAGCGAACTCGACGGTTCTTTGTTAAAAGGAAAGATCAACGAACCATTTTTGTCAGGATTTATTTCAATGACTTACAAAGAATCAACAGATTATGATCCTAATTCATCGGCAAATCAATTCCGTTCGGCTTTTGGGTTAAATCAGGTCGGCAGCATGACAATAAAAGTAAGCATGTATGCAAACCACTATCCTCTTAATGATGCTTTAAAACTTTTTGGAGCAGTACAGGGAAAAGGAGCCCAAACTGTGAAATAAACGAAAAGTTAATAATATTTGGGGCTAAATATTCTTAGGTAAACTTTTTCATAATTCCTGAATTCTATCATCATTTAACATAGGTGATGATAGAATTTTTTAATTTATTACGTATAAATACGTATTCCGAGTAGTACTTTCAACATTAAAAATCAGTATAAATAATCTTTATAGAAATGTTGGCATAATATACCTTTGTGAAGGTTTAAAATATTCTGTAATAGCTTATTTAGTGCATTATGGAAAAATAAATTAAATAATATTATGAATACATTTCATCCGTTTATAATACCATTTTGGGCAGGTGTAATATTTTTGTTTACTGTTATTATTTACAAATTTGTAAAATGGATTAAAAATCTTGATCGTAAACAACAATACTTTGTAAAGAAAAATATACTTTCAAGAAAAACATTTGGCGCTATATGGGAAACCATTCGCGAAGCTCTTATTCATAGGAATATTTATAAAAAAAATCCCGTATTGGGCTATATGCACATGAGTCTTGCTTTTGGTTGGTTTCTTTTGATAGCTATAGGTTTTGTCGAAGGATTTTTATACAGATTGAATGTTCCCGGAAGCAGGTGGTACCAAATGTTTACAAATCCCGATATTTTCTTTCAGTATTTTGCCCGTGAACATCACGCATACTTTGGAGCAGCATTCTTCACTCAATTAATGGATTTCTTACTACTTGTTGTTTTAGGCGGTGTTGCACTGGCAATAACTAAAAGGTTCAAATCAAAATTTTTGGGAATGAAAAAAGCTACAAAACATAGCTTTTACGATAAATTAGCTTTATCTTCTTTATGGTGGATATTTCCTTTAAGACTTTTTGCAGAAAGCACAACCGCAGCTTTAACCGGGAACGGTGGATTTTTAACAAACAGCTTGGGCAGTGTTATAGCATATTTGCCCGCAGCATCAATGGAATTACCTTTATGGTGGGCATACTCATTTATGTTATGTGCGTTTTTTGTAAGTTTGCCCTATTCCAGATATATGCATATTCCTACCGAAGTAGTTTTGATATTCCTGCGTAAATGGGGTGCAGAAGCAGGTGAACAATATTCCGGTTTAACAGATATTCAACTGAATGCATGCTCCCGTTGCGGTATTTGTATAGACTCATGTCAGTTAAACTTTGCTGCAAATATAAACAATGTCCAGTCTGTATATTTTATTAGAGATACCAGATACAAAAAACTTACAGATGAAGTAGCAAATAACTGTTTAATGTGTGGCAGATGCGTTGAAGCATGTCCTGTCGGACTGGAATTGACAGTTATTCGCCAACAGTTAAGAAATAAAAAAGAAATCCCCGGAAAACACTATTTTGATTATAACAAAGCAGAAGAAAGTAAAAACAAAACAGACGTTGTTTATTTTGCCGGATGTATGACTCATCTTACTCCTTCTATTATTATAGCAATGAAAAATATCTTCAGAGAAGCCGGAGAAAAATTCTGGTTTATGGATGAAGATAAAGGTTTATGTTGTGGTCGCCCCATGAGGCAACAAGGATTTGTACAACAATCCAAAGATCTTATAAGCAAAAATATGCGCTTAATAGCTTCTTCAGATGCAAAATTATTAGTAACCTCCTGCCCTATTTGTTACAAATCATTTAAAGATGAATATGTTCTTGATATACCGGTCATGCACCATTCGGAATATATTGAAAGCTTGATAAAAAATAAAAAAATAAAATTAACTCAAAACGAAATTGATATTGTATATCATGATCCTTGCGAATTAGGAAGAGGTTGTGGTATATACGAACCTCCAAGGCAAGTTCTTAGTAAAGTCGGAAATCTTAAATCTACAGAGTTTGAACGTGAAGATTCTTTATGTTGTGGCGGAAGTCTTTCCAATACAATTATTGAATTAGATACCCAAACAAAAATAAGAGATCATGGATTAGAGATTTTAACAAAATCCAATCCTGATATACTTGCAACATCATGTCCATTATGTAAAAAAACACTTGTACACGGAAATAAAGTAAAAGTTATGGACATTGCAGAAATTGTTGCTGACAATCTAAATAAAAATATTAATTTTGACAAGTCAAAAAAAGATATGATGATTAAAGAGTTTACTGAAATTATATAAAAATTAAATAAAAAAATAACCATGGTAGATATTTTTGATAGACTAAAAAATGTTAAAGGCCCTTTAGGACAATATCAAAACAAAGCAGAAGGATACTTCATGTTTCCTGAATTAGAAGGTGAAATTGCTCCCAGGATGAAATTTATGGGTAAAGAAGTTTTAACCTGGAGTTTAAATAATTATTTGGGGCTGGCAAATCACCCCGAAGTAAGAAAAGCAGATGCCGAAGGTGCTGCAAAATTTGGGATGGCTGCTCCTATGGGTGCAAGAATGATGTCGGGACAAACCAAGTACCACAAAGAACTGGAAGACAAATTAGCTAAATTCGTTAATAAACCTTCAGCTTATTTGATGAACTTCGGCTATCAGGGTATGGTATCTATTATTGATTCATTATTAACACGTAAAGATGTTGTTGTTTATGACTCCGAGTCACATGCATGTATTCTTGACGGACTACGCCTTCACATAGGTAAAAGATTTGTATATCCGCATAATGACATAGATAATCTGAGAAAACAACTTGAAAGAGCGACTAAACTTGCAGAAGCCCAGGGAGGTGGTGTTCTGGTAATTACCGAAGGAGTATTCGGAATGGCTGGAGATTTAGGACATCTTGATAAAATTGTTGAATTGAAAAAAGATTTCAAATTCAGATTAATGATTGACGATGCTCACGGATTTGGCACAATGGGAAAAACCGGAGCAGGTGTAGGCGAACATTACGGCGTTCAGGATCAGGTTGATATTTATTTTGCAACATTTGCAAAATCTATGGCAGGAATCGGAGCTTTTGTTGCTTCTGAAACAGAAATAGTCGATTATTTAAAATTCAATATGCGTTCTCAAATTTTTGCAAAATCTCTTCCGATGCCAATGGTAATCGGTGCTCTTAAACGTTTGGAATTATTGCAAAACAATCCTGAACTAAAAGACAAATTATGGGAAATTACCCACGCACTACAAAACGGATTAAGAAAAGAAGGTTTTGACATAGGGCATACTGAATCCCCGGTTACTCCGGTATATTTCAGCGGAAGCGTTCCTGAAGGTACAAATATTGTTATAGATTTACGTGAAAATCATAAAATATTCTGTTCTATTGTTGTATATCCGGTTGTTCCAAAAGGTGTATTAATGTTAAGATTAATTCCTACTGCAGTACATACACTCGATGATGTTAATGAAACGATTGAAGTATTTAAAATAATAAAGAAAAATCTGGATGCAGGAAAATACATGTCGGAAGAAATGCAATCAATGAAAGTTGTTTAATATAAAAACTTCTAACTAACAGGCTGTCCTAAAATATGTAAATATTTGGGACAGTTTTTTTAAATTGACAAAATATTCTTTAATTATCTAATCCTGTTCAAATGAAAGAAAATAAATATTATTTAAAGTGTACTAAATGTGATTATATTACTCCTGACTTTGGAGAATGGTTTAAACAAAACCAAATTTGCCCGCAATGCGGCAGTAAACATTCCGAAGTCTGGTATAACAGTGACTATAAAGAATTGCCATTAATAATGAAGGGGCATCCTGAAAATTTCTGGCAATATTTTTATTATTTACCGTTAAATAATCGCGAAAATATAATTACCCGTAATGAAGGAGCTATTCCTGTGCAAAGATGGAAATTCCTTGAAGATTTTGCAAAAGAAAACTACGGACTGGAAATAGAGGTCCATGCATACAGAAATGACCTCAACAGGGGAACAGGTACTTTTAAAGATGTTGCGGCTTCTCTTGCTGCAAGTATATTTAAAGAGTATGGAGTAGAACAATATTGTGTTGCCTCCACAGGAAATACTGCAACTGCATATGGACGTTATCTTTCAATAGCTAATGTTAATGCATCAATATTCATTCCGGAAAATGCCTTAAAGGCTTCGGAAGCGTTTATCAGTGCATATGGTCAGCAAGTTTTCAGAGTTAAAGGTGATTATACCGAAGCAAAAAAAATTGCAGCCGAATTTTCTAAAAAATATAATATACTTATTTCTTCAGGAAATATAGATCCTATAAGAGTTGAAGCAAAGAAAACAATGGTTTTTGAATGGCTTCGCCAACTCGGAAAAATGCCGGATGTTTATATTCAGGCTATAAGCGGCGGAACAGGACCCATTGCTATTGATAAAGGAGTCAGAGAAATCACATCTATATTTCCGGATCTGAAAAATCCGCGCTTTATAATGATACAACCTGATAAATGCGACCCAATGGTTCAGGCATGGGAAAAAGCAGAAAAAGCAAATTTCCCTGAAGGTTTTGAAAATGATTATCCTGTCATAGAAAATCCACAAACAGCAGTTCCAACTCTGGCAACCGGAAATCCTGCCACCTACCCTATTGTTGCAAAACTGGTAAAAGATGTAAACGGCACATTTCTCAGAATGAACGAGGATAAACTTGTTGATTATGCTAAATTAGTGGCATTTGAGAGAAAAGTTATTCTAGGTCCGGCATCGGCAGTATGTATAGCCGGCTTTTTCGAAGCATTGAAAAAAGGTTCGATCAATAACGGAGAAACAGTTTTACTCAATACAGGTGAAGGCGTGAGAAGAGCTCCTGAATTTGTTGAACAGATGATTTACACGTCAAAAGAGGTTTCCACAATAGATGAATGTCAACCTCACAAAATTGACGAATATAGGCAACAATTATGGGATGCGATTAAGGATTAGCAAATATGTGAAATTTAATATTTTATAAAATAAAAATTGATCATATTTCTTATCCATGTTATAAAAATATTACAGGTCAATATCTTTAATGTATTTTTGCATATTAAAACCTTAAATTTTTTATGCCTAGATTTGAAAACAAAACAGTTTGGATAACAGGAGCTTCATCCGGAATTGGTGAAGCATGTGCATACATATTTGCACAAGAAAAAGCGAATCTCATTCTTACTGCACGAAAAGCCGACGTCTTATCCAAAGTTCAGAAAAAGTGTACGGAACTTGGTGGTAAATGCGAAATACTTCCATACAACCTTGCTGATATTGATGAAATACCTGAACTTGTAAGAACAGCTTTAAATTTCTTCGGAAAAATAGATATTATATATAATAATGCAGGAATAAGTCAAAGAGCTTTAACCGGAGATACTATTTTTGAAGTGGATAAAAAGATTATGGATGTAAACTTTTTTGCTCCGGTAGCAATTACAAAATTACTTCTTCCTGAAATGATAAAAAACGGCGGTGGAACTATTGCTGTAACCACGAGTATTTCAGGAAGATTCGGATTTCCTCTACGCTCTGCTTATTGTTCATCCAAACATGCATTATACGGTTTCTTTGAAACAGTTCATGCAGAATATTACGACAAAAACATAAGAGTTGTACTTGTTTGTCCGGGACGCGTAAAAACAAATATTTCTTTTTACGCATTGGAACATGACGGCAAACAACATTCAAAAATGGACGACGGACAAGCAGGCGGAATAAGTACAGAAAAAGCTGCAAAGAAAATAGTTAACGCTATATACAAACAGAAACAAGAAATTCTGGTAGGAAGCAAAGAGCTATTAATGGTATATATAAAAAGATTCTGGCCAAATTTATCACGTAGATTAGTAAGAAAGATAAAAGCGACATAAGGATTTAAAAGAATTTAAAATTTAAACCCTGATTTGTCGGCAGGTTCGTCTAACTATCAAAGGCTGAGGTTATCTAAAGTAGATTTTTTAGTTAAAAATGAAAAGTAAAGTAATTAAATCATTAAATAATAAAAGTTTTTTTATTACTTTTAGATTAATTTTCATATAAAAAAGTATATACATGGAAAACTATATTATCAGTGGGATCCAACAAATAGGAATTGGGGTGGAAAACCTCCCGGAAGCGTGGAAATACTATATTAATGTTTTTAACATGGATGTTAAAATATTAGATGATAATAATATTGCTGATATAATGGCACCATATATGGGTGGAAAACCACGACAAAAACGTGCTGTAATAGCTATAAATATGCAAGGTGGCGGTGGTTTTGAAATATGGCAGCATAAAGAACACAAACCTAAACGACCTGATTTTGATATCCAATTCGGAGATCTGGGAATTTTTGCTGCAAAAATAAAAAGCCGTAATGTAAAACAAACTTTTGATGAATTTTGTAAAAAAATAAATATCCGAATTTTAGGAAATTTAAGTAAATCAATTGACGGAAAAGAAACTTTCTTCATAAAAGATGAATTTGGAAATATATTCCAGATAGTAGAAGATAAATATATTTTCTGTGATGAAAAGCGTTCAACAGGAGGACCGGTTGGAGCTATTATCGGATGTTCAGATATTGATAAAACCATGATTCTTTATCGCGATATTCTGGGATATGATTCTATTATCACAGATAAAACAGGTGTATTTGAAGATATTTCTTTCCTGAACTCCGGCACACAAAAATTCCGTCGCGTATTACTTACACATTCCCAGCCGCGAAAAGGCAGCTTTAGCCGTTTATTCGGACAGTCATATATTGAATTGGTACAAGCAATTGATCGCCAGCCAAGAAAAATATATGAAGACAGATACTGGGGAGATCCGGGATTTATCCAAATATGTTTTGACGTAAGAAATATCCGTGAATTGGAGAAAAAATGTAACAGTATGGGATATTTTTTTACAGTAGACAGTGCTTCAAAACAAAAAAGCGATGACGAGTCATTCGGCATGGGAGATGCTGCAGGGCATTTTACATATATTGAAGATCCCGACGGTACTCTAATTGAATTTGTTGAAACCCATAAAATACCAATAGTAAAAAAACTTGGAATTTACCTTAACTTACGTAAAAGGTCACCGGAAAAGCCTTTGAGCAATAATATACTTAAAGCTTTAAAATTTGGAAAAGTTAAGGCAAGCAAATTGTAAAAACAAAATTAAAATACAATCAATTATTTTAAATACCGTTGGTATGATTGCCTTATAAATTGCCGGTGCATGTAGTAGATATGCAACTATTAGTGTTGTAGAGTTACATGCTTACGGCATGTATTTACATTTGGTATCTTCTTTTACCAGGCTTAAATCTCTATGAGATTCAGGAACAATAAAATAATTCAACTTAATGTGAATTACAATTTTTTTGATAATTTTACCAGGATAACTATAATAAATTACCGGAACCTGAATAATTTTCGATAATATTTTTCATTTCTTTTATCTTATCTGTATTGGCATACATATACCCACGCTTATTATTATGTATGTAATGCCCCATCCCGGATAGATCAGAATTGTTATAACATTCATCCTCTATAAATCCGGAAGCTGAAGAATGAAACTCACAGAAACCCGAACTTAGTAGTTTTTTTAAATTATTCATATCAAGTCCGCCACCCGGCATAATTATTATATTATTACCGAATTTATATAAAATTTTTATAAGATTTTCTATTCCCATATTTATTCCCGAATAGCCTCCCGAAGTAAGTATCCTGGTTGCTCCGCAATCTATTATGTCTTTTATACCTTTTTCATAATCTGCAGAATTATCTATTGCCCGGCTAAATGTAAATTCCAAAGGTTTTGATATTTCTACGAGTTTTTTTGTTTTTTCATAATCCACGCATCCGTTTTTTTTCAGAACCCCTGAAACTATACCGTTAATATTCAGGAGCTTTAATTTCTTAATATCTTCACACATGATTTCAAATTCATCTTCACTGTAGCAAAAGTTCCCAACACGAGGACGTATAAGAATATTAACAGGAATATCAAAAGAGTTTACCACTTTTTCTACAAAAGCATACGAAGGAGTTATACCTCCGGTTTGGAGATCACTGCATAGCTCTACTCTGTCTGATGATGATATACAGGCATTTTTTACCGATGTAAAAGTATCTGTGCAAACTTCCAGTATTTTTCTCATGTAAGAAATATTTTTATTATTTGACTAAAAAAAGAACGACCACAATATAAAGTGACCGTTCTTCTGAAATTTTTTTATTATATAGAGTAAGTATTATAAAAATCTGGCTCTGTTATCTTCAATCTTTGCTTTTTTCTGAAGTGCTTCATTGATCCTGTAAACTTGTCCGGACTGACTCCTCATTATATTTAACTGATCAGAAGAATAATCTGTTTTTTCCGGAGCAACAGTTGAATTATAAACTTTTAAAACATACACTCCGTTGTTCCCTTTGATAGGATGTGATATTTTGTTTGCATCAATTGCATCAACAACACCAAGTATTTTTGGTTCGGTTCCTATACCGGGTATTGAAAATTCACTAAATTTAATCTTACTAAGAGAGTCTAGTTTATAACCTTCTTTTTGTGCGAAAGAAGCCAGATTTGAAGAAGAAGAAATTTCATTATTGAATTCGGCAATAAATCTTTCAGCTTTCTTATCTCTAATAACAGCGGTTTCTACTTTATCTTTCACCATTTCAAAAGGAGTTGTACCTTTAGGTCTTATTGAAGAAACTTTTGCTACAATATATTTATCCGGGAAAGTAAATACTTCAGATACCGAACCAATTTTAGTATCTTTTCCGTACGCCCACCTTACAATATTTCTTGCATCCTGAATATTTGAAACTCTGTTGTCAAGCTCACCTACTGTTGCAATTCTTTTTGCCAAATGTTTATCGATAACTGCCTGGTCAAATTCTGCTCCTGTAGGATTATTTACAACAAAATTACTGGCTTCGGCAAAACGTTGATTAACTGTATAATCAGAGAACCTAACTATTTTATTTATAGTAGCAAGTTTTATTTTCCTGTGTTTTGCAGGTTGATCGGTAATCTTAAAAATATGAACTCCATAATTTGCTTCCAATGTTTCAATATCTCCGACATTACCCTTGAAGGCTATATCGTTAATATCTGTTCTTAACTCGCTTTCGGTGAACCAGCCCATATCTCCGCCTTTTACTTTTGATTCATCATCATTAGAGTTTAAAAATGCTAACAAAGAAAAATCTTCACCATTTTGAGCAAGTTTTTTTATACTATCGGCTTTTGCAATACATTGTTCTATTGTAACAGTGTCGTTAGCAAGGAACAAAATATGGCTTAACCTTACAGAGTCCGGTCTTACAGCAATTTCTGTAATACGTGTAAAGTAATATGTATCGTAGTTCAATATTATATCGGAAGTCGTTCCTGTTTCCTGTTCAAAGAAATCTTCAGGTAATCCGTGTGGTAATTCATTTTCGGAAATAAAAAATTGTTGAGTCCTTAGATCATCATTGCTTAAAGCAAATTCATTAAAACCTGATGATAATTCATTAAATTCTTCATATAATTCTGTTATTTCATTTTTTATTGCAACAGTATCTTCAGATGAAGGAATTATGTCAAAAATAACATATTCAAGTTCCCTGCTTTCATTATTTTCGTTATACAGATATTTGTGTTCATTATAATATTTTTGTAAATCAGAATCATTAAAAGTAATATCTGTATCTGCAATATTTCTATAATTTTTTGCTAATAACTCAAAATCAAAAGAATTATTTTTTTCTTCATAATCCATTTTTGCCAATGCAACAGGAGCATAAAAACCTTTTGCCACCATGTTGTCATACTTATTTGTAATTCTATCCTGTTTTATTATCCTTTTAAAATATTCAGCAATAATATATGTTTGTTCATCTTCTTCAGCCCTGTCAAAGAAATTTCTTACCCATGTCGTATCAATGACACCGGTTTCCTGATTTGTAAAATATTGCTGAATAATATAATGTATATTTGAACCGTATAATAAATCTTCCATTTCTTCATCACTTACGGATAATCCAACATTTTTTACAAACGGATCAAAAATATATTCCTGAAGTATCTCGTTCCATGCCAATTGAGACAATCTTTGATCTTCTTCGGCAGTAACACTGCTTTTGCGTTGCATAACCAAAACAAAATTTTTGTGATAGTTATAATATGACTGAAATTCAGTATAATCAACTTTTTTATTATTTATTTTTGCAACGCTGGTATCGTTCTGATTAAAAATCACCTGAAATGTTGAAGGATCAATGATAAATAAAAATAATGCAACTCCAACAAATATTATAACAAAAATACCTGCTTTGTTCCTAATCTTCTGTAATACTGCCATTATTGTAAATTTTTAATAAATTTTCAAACTATACTTTTTTAATTTTTTCAGGTTGCGAAGATAATAAAAATTATTATTTATAATCAATCAAATTAAATTAATTAAATTGTATTTTTGCAATCATTTAATTATTTTATATGGTAAATTTGGTTGTAGATGCTGGTAACACTAATATTAAGCTGTTTTTATTTGAAAATGACTTAATAGTGTTCAAGTATATATTTTCTAATACAAGTACTGATTTTGATGATAAAATTCAGTCATTCTTATTATCCAAAAATATATCATATTGTATTATTTCATCAGTAAATAAAATAAATGAAAAACTATTATTTTTTTTAGAGAATAATCTTAATACAATTTTTTTTACTCATGGAATGAATTTACCTGTAGATATAGAATATAAAACACCGGAAACTTTGGGATTAGACAGACTTGCGTCAGTTGTAGGAGCAGATGCCTTATTTCCAGGGAAAAACATACTGGTTATTGATGCCGGAACTGCAATAACTTATGATCTGGTCCTTAATAAAAAATATTTGGGCGGAACAATTTCACCTGGAATTTTAACCAGATTTAAAGCATTACATACTTTTACGGAAAAACTTCCGTTATTAAATATTAACGAAGAAGAAAAAGGGCTTTATGGAAATACAACAAAAAGTGCAATTATACTTGGTGTTCAGAACGGAGTAATGTATGAAATAATGGGTAATATTAAGGCATTTAAAGAAAAATATAATGATCTGGCAGTAATATTTACAGGAGGAGATACCTTTTTCTTTGAAAAATCATTTAAATTTTGCATTTTTGTCGAGCCAAATTTAACAGCAATCGGGTTAAATAAAATTTTAAAACTGAATGTATAAAAGACTATTTTTAACGGTTTTTATTGTTTTCACAATTACTATAGCCGGTTTTTCACAGGGAAAAGTAGGTTCACCATACACCCGCTACAGCATAGGTGATATAAACAATAACCCATTAGCAAGAAATAACGGTTTAGGAGGAGTAAGTTACACTCTTCCATACAGGAATAATGTCAACTATATAAATCCGGCAGGAGTAGCAAATATTGACACAATGACTTTTATTTTTGACTTTGGGCTACAGGGAGGAGGAAGATCATATGAAATTAAGGATCCAAAACTCAAAGAAACAAAATACGATTATCAGATTTCATATATTAATTTTGGTTTTTCCATTAACAGATGGTGGAAAATGGCTTTAGGAATTACACCTTATAGCAATGTCGGTTATAATATAATGTCTTCCGATTCTTTACTGAATGTTCATAAAAACTATAGGTTTGAAGGTAATGGAGGAATAACTAAAATTTTCTGGAATAACTCGGTATCGCCTTTAAAAAATTTAAGACTTGGTGTTAATGCTGTTTTTTTATTTGGCGAAATCTATCATTATAATGCAATAACTTTTGATGAAGATGTGGAAGAAGGCTTTATGAATATCATAGAACAAAATAAATCAAGGATATCTGATTTCAGTTTTGATGCAGGTATTCAGTATGATATTAATATCAATAGCAAAAATAAGATTACTATTGGTGCCGTATATGGTCATAATAAAGATTTAAAAGCCTACCAGTCCAGTTTTGTGTACAATAGAAGTAAATCAGGAACAATAGTAGATACACTATATATTTCCGATGAAAATAAAGGAATAGTAAGTTTACCTATGAGTTTAGGTTTTGGAATAGGTTATTGTTATGATGATAAATTATTCGTAGGAATTGATTATACATTACAGAACTGGAAAAATGCACAGTTCTTTAATTCTGTAGATTCTTTAGGTAATGGGAACTATTTTTCCATGGGAATTGAATATATACCCGGAGGATATAAGGGATTATCCTATAAATATAAAGATGCAATAAGCTACAGACTAGGAGGATATTACAATGAAACATACTTCAAACTTTCAACAGGACAGGTGCCGATAAAAGACTTTGGCATAAGTTTTGGGGTAGGATTACCAGTAAAACGTTCTAAGACATCTTTTGATATTTCGGTTAAATTAGGACAACGAGGTTCTATTGACGATAGCCTTATAAGGGAAAGATACTTCATCGTAGGAGTCGGGTTTAATTTAGCAGATGTATGGTTTATAAAAAGTAAATTTGATTAATTTTTATTATATGAAAAGTAAAGTAAATATTTTAGCATTTATTTCATTAGGAATATTATTTAGCGTAGGGCTTACAGCACAAGACGAAAAGTATGGAGATGATCCTGAAACCTGTAGAATACAATTGTCTACTTATTCTGAGTATTTTAATCAAAAAAATTATACAGATGCATATCCGGCATGGTCATGGTGTTTTCATAATTGTCCGGAAGCTACAAGAAATATTTATGTTCAAGGTGCAACTTTAATGGAACATTTTATTAATAATGAAACAGATCCTGAGAAAAAAGAAGCATATATAGATACATTAATGATGGTTTATGATAACCGTGTAAAATATTTCGGACAAAAAGGAAGCGTATGGGGACGTAAAGCTGTTTCTATACTTAGATACAGACCTGAACGTATAGAAGAAGCCTACAATGTTCTTGAAGAAGCTTACCAGGAAAGTAAGGAAAATACTGAATATTATGTTTTGGAATTTTATATGAGTTCTACTGTTGTAATGTATAACCGCGAAGAAATTACAGGAGATAAAGTTATAGAAATTTATGAAAATATTTCTAGTGCATTGAATCATCAGATCTCTAACGAACCTAACGAAGAAAAACGTTCCAAAATTGAAGAATCTGCTAAAAAAGTAGAGGAAATATTTGCAGGTAGCGGTGTTGCCAATTGTGAAACAATAATAAGACTTTATACACCTAAGTTTGAAGAAAATCCTACCGATATCGAACTGGCAAGAAAAATACTTGCATTATTAGATGCCGGAAATTCAGATGAGTGTAAATTGTCTGACCTATACATGAATGTTGCAACTCTTCTTTATAAAAATGAGAGAACGGCTAATTCTGCACATTCTATAGCACAGGCATATTTAAAAAGGAAAGAAGCATCAGAGTCGGAAAAATATTATAATGAGGCAATAGAATTAGAATCTGATCCGATAAAAAAAGCAAATATTTATTATGAGCTTGCCCTTCTGTATTACAGTATGACTAATGAGTACCCTAAAGCAAGAACCGCAGCAAGAAGTGCTATTGCCAATAATCCTAACCATGGCAGGGCTTATATGCTGATAGGCAGGATTTATGCTGCCGGTGGAAGGAGCTGTGGTGAAACTTCTCTGGAAAAAAAATATGTCTATCTTCTTGTTGTGGATTATTTTGTAAAGGCCAGAAATGTAGACCCGGATCTATCTTCCGAAGTAAATGAATTAATAGGAAGATATACATCCAGTTTTCCGAAAAATGAAGAACTTTTCTGGGTGAATCTCAGCCCCGGAGACGTTGTTACCATTGGCTGCTGGATCAATGAATCAACAACATTGAGAACTTCCGATTAGTGGAAAATAAAAAAAATATTTTAAATATAAGGATTGTCGTGCTGATATTTATTGTCAGCACGATATTTGTTTGTTGTCAGAACGATATTGAAACAGTAAATAAAATAAGGGAAAGAAATAAACTCCCTACAATAAGGATTGAGAATTTTGAAACAACATACAGTGATTCGGGAAAGTTAAAAATCAAAATGATTTCACCTGAGCTGGTAAGATATGATAAATCTGAAAGAAATTATGACGAATATTCTAAAGGGTTATATGTAGAATTTTACAATAATTTTTATGAAGTGGAAGCTACCTTACGTTGTCGTTATGCAAGATATTTGATTGAAAAAGATTTATGGGAAGCAAAGTTTGATGTTGAAGTTAATAATTTGTCATCAGGAGAAAAACTTAATACAGAATTATTATATTGGGATGTAAAAAAAGAACTTATATATTCTGATAAATTCGTAAGAATAACAAGACCTGATGAAATATTATTCGGAGAAGGATTTGAGTCTGACCAGGATTTCTCTAAATGGAAAATTTTAAAACCAACAGGTTCAATAAATATAAAAGATGAATAAAAAAATATTTCAGATTGTTGTTGAGATTGCATGGGTAATTATGGCAATTTTTTGTCTTGCCGTTGGCATTTATTATCATATAAAATTTGGTACTAATATGATGATCTGGCTAATGTATGCACTTAGTGTAATAAGTACAGGTATGTTTTTAATAAGACATTTTCAACGAAAAAATATTCAGAAACGAAAGGATAAATTCAGATAATGGATTGGTTAATAATAATAATATCAATTATATTCTCTGCTTTTTTTTCAGGAATGGAGATAGCTTATATATCCTCTAATAAGCTAAAATTAGAATTAGCAACAAAAACATCTTCTTTTACCTCAAAGATATTATCAGTATTTGCCGATCACCCTTCCAATTTTATTTCTGCAATGCTCGTCGGAAATAACCTGACATTAGTTGTATATGGTATTTTTATGGCAAAAGTCCTTGAAGCTCCGATAAGCAAATTTGTTTCCAATGAATTTGCGGTTATGGTTATTCAAACCGTAATATCAACGCTTCTAATATTGTTTGTTGCAGAATTTTTACCTAAAACACTTTTCAGAATAGTTAGTAATGCAGCATTAAAAACATTTTCAATACCATTAATAATATTTTATTATTTATTTTACCCGGTAGTAAAGTTCATAATGTGGCTTGCCGGATTTTTTATAAAACAGTTCACTCATTCAGATATTGAAGCTAATGAGAAAGAAAAAGCTTTTGGCAAGATTGATATTGATGATATAATTGAAAATAGCAAATCGTCTAATGAACATGTATCTGCAAATACAGAACTTCGTATATTCCAGAATGCAATGGATTTTTCAACTATAAAAGTACGGGAATGTATGGTACCGAGGAATAAAATAAAAGCTGTTCCTGTAACAACAGAAATTTCCGAACTTCAGGATGTATTTGTAGAAACAGGACACTCTAATATTCTTGTTTATAAAGAAAATATCGATGAAATTACAGGATATGTCAATATAAAAGATATTTTTAAAAATCCGCAGAAACTCAGGAGTATAATGCGCCAGATTATTATCGTTCCAGAAACGATGCTTGCCAAAAAGTTACTTGAAGACCTGATAAAAATAAATAAAAGCCTGGCTGTAGTAGTTGATGAGTTTGGCAGTACCAGTGGTATAGTTACTATTGAGGATATTATGGAGGAGATTTTTGGAGAATTCGAAGATGAGCATGATATACCTGAATTTTCCGTACACGTTACAAAAGAAGGTGATTATATCATTTCCGGACATGAAGAAGTTGATGTCTTTAACGAAGAATTCGGTCTTGAACTTAGTGAATCTGATGAATATGAAACAATTGCCGGATATATACTTTATCATTCCGGAAATTTTCCATCAACCGGAGATATTATAAATATTGAAGATAATAATAATATTTACAAATTCAAGATATTAAAAGTTCAGGATACGAAGATTGAAAAAGTTATGCTTTATCACTCAGTACTTCATCAATAGCTTTTTTAAGTTTCTGCATTGCATTTTCAACTTTTATTTTAGGACAGGCAACATTTATCCTCATATGATTCTCTCCACCCGGTCCAAACATCCTTCCATCGTTTAAAGCTAAGCCTGCTTTATCAACTATAAAACTTGTAAGATTTTCAGCCGGGATACCCAGTTCCGAAAAATCCAGCCAGATCAAAAACGATGCTTGTGGTGCCATTGCTTTTATTTGCGGAATATATTTATTAATATAGTCTATGACATATTCAATATTCCCTTCTACATATTTGAGCATTTCTTTTCTCCAGTTATCTCCTTTTTCATATGCAGCAATAGTTGCTTTGTATGCAAAAATATTACCGCCTATTAATTCGTTACGATCCAAAAATTTTTTGAATTTTTTTCTTAATACAGGATTAGGAATAATATATGAAGATGATTGTAAACCAGGCATATTAAATGTTTTTGAAGGAGCAGTAAATGTAATACTTATTTTTGATGCCGTATCTGATACTTTAGCGAAAGGAGTATGATAATAACCTGGCAGTGCCATATCGCCATGAATTTCATCGGAAATTACAACAATATTGTTATCATAACAAATTGTTGCTAATCTTTTTAAACTTTCTTCGTCCCATATTTTACCTCCGGGATTATGCGGATTACATAATATTAATAACTTTGTTTTTTTTGTAATCTTTTTTTCCAGATCGTCAAAATCCATTTCGAATAAACCGTTTTTTATTTTCAAAGGATTAAAAATAAGTTTACGGTTATTTTTTTCGATAACATGTATAAATGGGTGATAAACAGGTGGTTGTATTATTACTTCATCATTTTCTTCTGTAAAAATCTGTACAGCAAACGATAGTCCCGGAACTATACCGGCAACAAATCCGGTCCAATCTTCTTCAATATTCCATTGATGTTGCTGATATTGCCAGTTTTTTATAGTTTTTGCAAAATTATCAGGAGGTGTTGTATATCCTAATATTGGATGTTTACTTC
The DNA here is from genome assembly GCA_031275085.1 of Bacteroidales bacterium. Classification (GTDB taxonomy): domain Bacteria; phylum Bacteroidota; class Bacteroidia; order Bacteroidales; family ML635J-15; genus Bact-19. Next base: position 80,267 of record JAISPG010000056.1, read on the forward strand.
GTTCATATATTGCATCGAAGATAAAATCCGGAGTTCTGAAATCCATATCGGCTACCCACATGGGTTGAATATCTTTATTTCCGAAAAGCGTTGGAAGAAGTTCAATTTTTATTGCATCGGTATTATTCCTGTCTATGATTTCGTCAAAATTGTATTTCATATAAATATCGTCAAAATGTATTTTGTTATTTAATAAAAAAACAAACGCTAAAAACATTTTTAGCGTTTGTCAATACTTAAATTTCTTATTTACTATTGTATATCTTCAAGATATACTTTATCATATTTTTCTATTACGTCATCAGTTATGTAAGTAGCTCCCCTACGATCTTCCACACTAAAAGCAATGGTTATTTTGTAAGGTTCGTTACCAAGATATTCAATTGTACTCCTAGTTCCGGCATTATGCGGTTTTATCCTGACATATTTTGTTTCATCTGAAGGATCCGTATAAACTATCTGATCTTCTATTTTTAATTCTGTTATTCTTAGTGGTGATGTAGCACTAACCAGCGTATCCATTGCTTCCTTATGAGATAGATTTCTTACATGATGTCCGAAATCATCATAAACTTCAAAGAACGGCTTATCCGGGTTACTTTTATGTCCCATGTATCCTATCGTTGTCGATACTCTTTGTGATAATTCGTCTGAATATAAATATGCACTAATATTATATGAAACGGATTCTCCGTTTTCTTCATGAGAATATACTCTCGGAAGTCTTATTACACCGGCAACTCTGCTGTCGGTAGTCACATTCATGGTGTAACTGGTAAAAGGTATAGTATGTGATTCTCTGCTCATTAATTGATATGTTGTCCTGTCATTTGCAGGAGAATATGCTTCGGAAACATTCGCAACCCTCATTTTTCTTTGTATGGAATTGGAATTATTATCTTCGTCAACTGCCGTATAGGTTATGGCCAGGTCTCCTGTACGTGTAACATACCAGTTGTTTCTGCTGACATTTAAAATTTCTTCAATATCACTTGTAACTATAATATCTTCCGATAAGGATTTATTATCTTCAACCCATACCGGCGGTTCGGGGTCAGTATATCTTGAATAGAGCAAAATAACTGTATCATACTGTCCTTCCGGTGCCGACTTTATTGGGATCTGATTAACCCCGTACAATTGTATAACCGGCTTTTTCGTGTCTTTCAAACAGCCTGTAAAAAGTAGGCTTATAATTATTGAAACTACTAAAAATATAAAAATTTTTTTGTTCATAATCATTTCTTTTTTGAAACTAACTGTAAAGATAATAAATTTCTTTGATAATCGCAAATATATACATATTTTTTTACTATGATAAAAAATAAATATATTTTTAAAACCAGGTATTTTAATGTATTGAACAGTATTAGTTCTTGACAGTAAGCAGCTTACTTATTTAACAGATAACATTAGTAATATTTTACCTGAAAAATTATTATTCCAGACTATTAAAAATTTCCAGGGCTTCATCAAAGTTCTTCCCGCAAAAAACAGGATCTGCTTTGCATTCATGACAGACCTTAGGTCTTTGTGGACTTTCAAACAATGCACAAAGCATATTTGAAGTAAGGTGCAGGCATCTTACATTTTTAGGTTTTCCATTTTCCATATCCGGAATTTTACTTGAAATAGAAGGTGCAATACAACATGCTCCGCATTTTCGACAATTCATATTATTTGATCTGACAGAAAGTTTATGGTTTTATAAATTTTATACTAGCCTATCGTTTTATAGTAACATGCCCTTTTATAATCTCTTTTGAGATACCGAGGTCGATTATATACCAGTATGTATCACTTGGAACAGGCTCGCCAAGATAGGTACCGTCCCATCCGTCACCAGAAGCGTTAAATTCATATATTTCCTTACCATACCTGTCGAAAACTTTAACTACGGCATTAGGAAAATGATATAATCCTTCCAGTTTCCAGACGTCATTATATCCATCAGCATTTGGCGTGAAAAATGACGGGATCATGTAAATTGCTTCAAGAAAGAAATCAATGCTTGCTTTGCAATGATTCTTATCTCTGATAGATGCAGTATAATTTCCTGAAGGATAATTATAGAAAACATTTTCATTTTGCCACATATCCTCATCAAGAGAATATTGGTAAGGAGGAGTCCCTTCATCTCCATATATAAATACTCCGCCTGGTTTAACTTCAACACCAAGAATTACAGGATCAGACTGATATTTTATATTTATTGATGCCGAATTTGAACAATTATAGGAATCAAACACAGTAACTCTGTAAGTTCCGGGTTCTCTAACTTCTATATATGGCAAATTACTGCCGGTATTCCACAAATATTTGTAATACTCTTCTTTTGGCGATAACGTATATACGTCGCCATCACATAAAGTAGTATCAAGTCCGAGAAACGGATAATCAACTATATTTTCATACATATAAATCGTATCAAGTCCGACACATCCGTTATTATCAGTGACTCTAACAGTAATTTCCTGAGTCTCGGATACATAAATAAAATTATTTGTACTTCCTGTACTCCATAATATTTCAGGATAATTTGTTATTATTTCCAGCTTTACGGAATCATTTTCACAGAAATTAATATCATCGCCGAGATCAATGTCTGGCAAAGGATTTATAACAATACTGATAGTATCGTATTCAACACAACCTCCTGCATTACTGGTTGCTCTTACCCAATATGTTCCTGAAATTCCGGCAACCAAAGTAGAATCAGTAGTAGCATTATTCCACAAATAAGAAGTATTTGTATAAGGGTTATTCGGATGTAACCTATATCCCAGGTTAGAGCAAACTGTTGTATCGTTTCCAAGATTGACAACAGGTCTTGGTACATGAGTTATATTTATCGAAGCAGAGTCCCGGCAACCATTCTGGTCAATAATTGTAACATAAATATTTCCACTTTCATTTGCCCAGTAAGTATTGGATGTGGAGTTATCCGGCCATAAATAAGAAGGAAAACCCGGTGCTGCGGTTATTAATATACTGTCGTTTTCACAAATTGTGGTACGGCTACTTGTAAGATTGATATCAGCTTGTGGGTATTTTATCAATTGAATTGTATCATAATAATAACATGTTCCGTCAAAAACTCTCAGCCAGTATTCTGCTTCTCTGTTTACTCGGAGGTAAGAATATACGGATCCGTTTGACCAAAGATATTGCTGATAACCCGGAACCTGTATATCTGTAAAATCTTTGGGACAAAAATAATATGGATCCACTGTAAACAAGGAAGGATTGGGCAGCTTTGATACAACCACACTTGCACTTGCACTACATGAATTTTCATCCGTAACTGTTATATAATATGTATTTTCGTCGAACACATCTATTGATTGAGTATTTTCCCCGGTACTCCATGAATAGCTAAAATGTCCTGCACCAGCATCAAGTGTTACCATATCAAAAGGACATGCACTCACAGTCGCTGGCATATTTATAACAGGAGTTTCCAAAGCAACAACTTCAACATCTTTTTCAATTTCACATCCTGTATTATCAGTAACTGTAATTGTATAAATACCTGTACCTATTCCGCAAATATCTTCACTTGTTTGTCCACTGGACCAGTTGTATATAAATGGCGATGCTCCCCCGATAGTTTCTACGTCAATACACATATTATTAGGGTCACAATTTATACTCGATACGATAATATCGCCAAACAGAAAATACTTTTTATATTTAATTATCATCAAATCGGAGTTCCCTCTGGATGTCTGGTTTGATGATTCAATTACAAAATTATTTTGGTACATTCCTCCTGTAATTATGTTACCGCTGTTGTCGATCCATATTGCATTACCGGAATCTGAATAAGGACTCCCTCCAAAATTCTTATAACTAAATGTACCATCATTCAGATATTTTACCAGAAAATAATCGGGTCCACCGTTTGAGTTTTCAGCTCCATCACCGAAATCTGCATTTTGTTCATACATTCCGGTAATAAAAATATTTTCATTGTTATCGACTATAATATCATTTGGATATACATTTCCGGTATTGCCAAAATTTATATTCAAAACAAGAGTTCCACCGGGATTATATTTTTGTATTACTCCCTGATTTACAGACTGATTTTTCCTATAACATACGTGTGAATTTCCATTTTCATCGGTTGTAACAGCTCCTGCAACGTCGTCCAGATTAGTTCCGCCACCTCTTAACCACTGAGGTTCTCCTGAGCTGTTCAATTTAGCAATAAAAATATCACTGCCCCCTAAACTTATAATATGAAAAGGATCGAAATCTATTCTATTAATAAATTCTCCGGTAACAAAAATATTTCCATCAGAGTCGGATGCTATATCCAAACCATAACTATCCCGTTGTAAATTTCCATATCTTTTTAACCATATTAAACTTCCCGAAGTGTTAAATTTTGCAACAAATACATTAATTCCGCCATTTGAAAAAATAACTTCACCCTCAAATTCAATTGTATGCTTAAAATATCCTGTAAATATTATATTATCATCATCATCAATACATATTCCTCCGGCTATTTCATCGTTTCCAGAACCCAATGCTTTTGCCCACACAATATCTCCGTCAGGAGAATATTTAATAAAAAAGACATTATCATTAATCATAAAAGGCAGGATTGTTCCGTCAAAGTTTGCTATTCTGTTATAAACGCCAACAATATATACGTAGCCTTCGCTATCTACAGCAACTCCTGTACCATAATCATCTCTGTCGCTTCCACCGGTTCGTATCCACAATAAATTTCCATTTTCATCCAGTTTGGCAAGGAAAACATCCTTATCTCCCGTTGATGTTACTGTTTCCGATTGAAATGTCAGTTCGCCGCTAAAATATCCTGTTAAATATATGTTTCCATCTTCATCGGTTGAAATAGCTTTTACTTCATCGCTGCTTATCCCTCCTGCTGTTTTTATCCATGAAAAATCTGTTTGCTCTCCGCAGACACTTTGAGGTTGCCCTTTTAAGCATTCATGCAGAAAAGTAAAAAATATAATTACAAATAATATTTTTATATAGTATTTCATTTTAAAAGTCGCTTTCAAAATAAGGAATATCAAACTTATTCCATGTAGAATAATAATTATGTAAAAATTTAATTCCTATAGAAATCTGATGTGTACCAAAATTTCGTGTTTGTATCCTGGTTAAACCGAAATCATATAAGTAAGAAAGTGTAAACTTATTAAACGTAAAACCAAAAGCAGGAGATACTGATAGCGGGGAAAAATGTTGTTTATCCATTGTTTGCTTGTATAATATTCCTACCCAGAATTCATTTGAATGTTTTACAAATGTTGATTTTACTTTTTTATCAAACAGAAAATAATACCTGAAGCTAAAATCCGCCTGATTCTGTCCGTGCAAATTTGTCTTAAAAGTAAGAGATGGTCTTACCTGCCCGTCTCTTCCTACATTCCATATTTTCCCAAAATGAAAATTATGTAAAAAATATCTGCGCGGCTCATAGCTATCGTTATAAAGTTTATCGGTATATGGAATCAGATTATCTACAGCATAACCAATAAACAATGATGTGGTGGAAAGGAGTATGCCCGCATTGGCATTCGGCAAAAAAGAAGATACGCTTGAATATTTTATTACAGGATCATATATATCACTTTCAAAATTTGATTCATCCAGTATATGGAATTCCCCTCTTAATGATATTCCGAATGATAAAATAAGTTTATTTGTTCTTTTACTTTTAAGAAGTAAATGATATGAGCCTGATAATTGAAGCCCATGATGTGAATTTGGTCCGTTACTGTCTGTAAATATATAACCTCCTATCCCTAAATTCTGGTCTTTAAGTCTATGCCTCATTAATAAGAATGACGTTCTGGGAGAGTCTTTTATTCCGGTCCATTGTTCCCTATGAGCGAGTTTTATTACAGAAGATTCTGCTATTCCCGTAAAACATGGATTTACCAGCATATAATCAAAAATATATTGTTCATGTACAGGTACTTCCTGAGCTTTTAAAGAAATTACAGAAATCCCGAATACAACGAATAATATTATTTTTTTTAAAGTCATTTAAATTACACAAAAAGAGTTTTATTTTGGTTATTATAATTTCTGTTTCCAAAAATAGCAGTACCTATTCTTATAATTGTACTTCCTTCTTCAATTGCTAATTTCCAGTCTCCGCTCATACCCATACTGATTTCAGAAAAATTGTTGTTTCCCTGAAAAAAGTTATTTTTTAATTCTGTGAAATAATTTTTTAAAATTTTAAATTCTTTTTTTATTTTTTCATCATCTTCAACAAAGGAAGCTATTCCCATTACACCACAAATGTTAATATTCCTGAAACTTTTATATTCTTCTGATTCTATTATTTTTGCAGCTTCGTCATAATCCAGTCCGTATTTTGTTTCTTCCATTGCAATATGAAATTGCAAAAGACAGTTTATGATACGTGAATTTTTCTCAGCATATTTATTTATCTCAGCAAGTAATTTCAGACTATCGACACTTTGGATCATATCAACAAAAGGAGCGATATATTTTACTTTGTTTGTCTGCAAGTGCCCTATAAGATGCCACTCAATATCCAGTCCCGATAACTGTTCGTATTTTGCTGTAAGTTCCTGAACTTTGTTTTCTCCGAATATTTTCTGACCGTTCTTATATGCTTCGGTTATTGCTTCAACAGGCTGAGTTTTTGATACGGCAACAAGTTTCACTCCTGACGGTATTTCAGCTTTAAGTTGTTTTATGTTACATGCAATATCCATTTGTTTTATAATTTACTTTTTTTGTTTTCCGGCAAGCGCAGCTATAGACAGCAATATTCCAAGGGCTACACCAAGTATTGCAGCAAACAGCACCTGGAAATTTTCCGGTAATAAAAATGTTATTGTATGCGCCGGATACCAGAACAAAGGAATAGTCTTCTTGAATACAAAACTCCATTGTCTTTTCCAGTCAATGGTTGTTAATATATTTCCCATTGGAATTGGTGAAAACAATCCTTTTAGTGTGCCGCCGGTATTCATAATATGAGTATCTGTAACTTTATGAAGTGTCATAAATACAGGAGCAAATATTGTATTCATGGCAACAGAAATACATAATGCAATGAAAGCCTTAGTCCATGAAAGATCTCCTTTTATTATTGATGTGGCATTTTGCAATCCCATTTTTTCAAGAAATACCGGAACACCTGAAGAGAATATTGTCATTGCCATACTAATTCCCATACCAAGTATTCCCCATACCAATGCACGTGGAAGAATTCCGAATCCTTTTTTATTGTATACACCGGAAGTTATCCTTAAGCCTATACATTCTCCGAATGTTGACAATAATGCAAATTTAAGGAAACTCATTATCATAGGATGAGTACTGTTGAAGTTAATGTACCAGTTATAAACTTCATTTGACAGGAAGAATGGCAACAAACACACTACAACACATATTACAACTATCAGATCCGATCTCTTCATGTTCGATTTTCAATTATTTATCATTCAGTCTTCTCTATTTCGCTTTTTATTTGTTTTCTTTATCTCACATAAAAACAATTATCATTATCAAAGAAACAACTAAAATAGTTATCAGGAAACTTTTTATTCAAAAAAGTCCTTTCTGTTTGGATATGAATTATTATTTCTCGATTCTTATCCTTGCATCAACAGCTTTTACATATTTAGAGTTTCCCAATAAAGGATTCAAATCCATTTCAAATATTTCAGGAGCGGTTTTAACTAAAACCGACACTCTTGAAACTAATTCGGCAAATTCGTTTTCGTTAACCGGTTCCTGACCTCTTACTCCCTGAATTATTTTATACGACTTCAGACTTTTTATCATTTCCAGAGCCTCTATGTTGCTGATAGGAGCAAGACCGGCTTTTACATCTTTAAGTACTTCGATAAAAATTCCACCCAGACCACACAATACCATATGTCCGAATTTATCTTCACGTTTAGCGCCGATAAATATTTCCGTTCCTTTCAGTTGCTCAGCCAGCATTATTGCATATGTGTCTTTGATCTGTATCATTCGTTTAAATTCTTTACGTACTGTTTCTTCATCCATTACGTTAAGAACAACTCCGCCAACATCGGATTTATGTACAGGTCCGACAACTTTCATTACTAACGGGAAACCTATTTCGCGTGCTAATTTAACACATGTTTCTTCGTTATCGGTAACTCCTTCTTTTGATCTTGGAATTCCCGCAGCATCAAGAAGTTCGTGTATCTGTTCCGGATTGAGGTAACCGTTTGGTGAGTTATCTACAACCTTACGTATCCTTTGCACATCGACTTCCGGTAGTTTTATATTTTCCGGCAATGGTTTCGGAGTATTGAATATTTTAGCCAGTGTAGTTCCGAAAATAACTTCGTCGGGGAAATATGTTTTTCCCTTGTTTACAAATTCTTTTATTTCTTCCTGTACTATTTCAAATGATGGAAATATCGGGAATATCGGTTTTTTTGTAGTGTCAAGTTTTTCTGATAATACTCTGTATGGTTCAAAAACAGGAGCTAATCCGGGACTTCCGAAAATAACAGCTATTCCGTCTATTTCATTGAAGTCGTTATTACATGCATCAAGTATTAATCCTAATTGTTCTGCTGTTCCTGTAGCCAAGAAATCGATAGGATTTCCGACCGACGATCCTCCGAATAGTTGTGATAACAATTCCTGTGCTTTTGGTCCTTCAATATGTGGAATTTCCATTTGTCCATTTGACAGGGCATCTGTAAGCATAACAGCCGGTCCTCCTGCATGTGTGACAATTGCAATATTTCTGCCTTTTAATTCGGGATATGTAAATATTGCTGCTGTAGTCATTAATTCTTCACGTCCGTGACAACGAACTATTCCTGCTTTACGGAAAAGTGCTTCTACTGCAATATCCGGACTTGCCAAAGCTCCGGTATGTGAAGATGCTGCACGGCTTCCGGCTGCGGAACTTCCTGATTTTATTGCTGCAATACGGCACCCTTTGCGAATTAATGATGCTGAGTGTTTTAAAAATTTATCGGGTTTATTTATACTTTCCACATATAAAAGTTTTATACGTGAACTTTTTTCAGGATCAAAAGTTTCGTCAAGATGTTCAAGTAACTCTTCAACGCCAAGTTGTGCTGAATTACCAACAGCAAAAACACTGTTAAACTTCACTCCTTTTCTTATACCATTGTCAATGATAAATATTGCTGTTGCTCCAGATCCTGAAATAAAATCAACACCTTTAGGATCAAGTCTGGGAACCGGAGATGTAAATGCTCCGTTATAATGTGTTGTTAACATTCCCGTACAATTAGGACCAATCAGTGAACCGTTTACAGAATTTATAGTTTCTACAATTTTTCTTTCAAGCTCGGCACCTTCTTTGTTTTCTTCGCTAAAACCAGCTGATAAGATTATAAAACCTCCGGTCCCTTTATCTTTTGTAAGTACCTGAACAGCTTCCAGACAATATTTTGCAGCAATTGCGATTATTGCACAATCAGTTTGAGGTAATTCTTCAACTGTTTTATAACTTTTTATTCCCTGTACGGTGTCTGCTTTGGGGTTTACCACATATATGTTTCCTTTAAAATCACTCTCTATAAGATTTCTCAACACAGCGCCACCTGGTTTATAAACGTCGTCCGAGCCGCCAACTACTACTATACTATTTGGTTTTAGTAATTTATCATTAATCATAATCTCTTATTTTCGTTTACTGCAAAGATAAAATTTATTTCAAACAATACGGGTATATAATATGTTTTTTATGCAGTAAATAACTATTTCGGGAAATTTATATTTTGGGTTCTACAGGTTGCTTTTATTCACTCCTCTTATTATAACGTTTCTTATTTTCATACCAAAATGTTATACCAAAAAATGTACTGATTAATAAAATTCCGATTGATAAATAAAAAGATGTTTCAAATAAATTATCATCTGAACCTGAAAAAAACTTTATCATTAAAATTGTAAAAAATGTAAGTATAGCATATATGGTACTACAAACAACACAAAAGACAATTTTATGTTTTTGTTTCCATAATTTCCAGTAGCGGATAGTTTTTCGTTTTAAAATCATAATGTTTTAATTCTACTTAACTCTATAATATTATTTGGAATTTTGAATATATTCTACTTATAATTCCACAATTTTATCATCGCCCCAGATCTCATTTATTATCGTATAAAATTCCTGAGTATTTTTATTTACAAATATACAATTTTCTATTTTAGACTGATTACGTATAATATCTTCAGCCATGGCTCCGCAAGTAGGAGCTCCGCAGGCTCCACAATCAACAGACGGCAGAAGCGATTCTATTTTTTTCATATGTTCTACCATTTTCAGAGCTTTTTGTAAATTATCGTCAAGTTTTAATATGGAGCGTGGTTTAACTTCCTCTATTTCCATCATTAAAGCAATCCTATCGTAAAAATCCTTACTCAGTGCAAAAGTCGACTGGTTAGAGTTTTTTGGATTTTCGTCCAGGTATACTGCCCTGTTTTTCAGCCTTTCCATTGCCACAAAACGATTATTAGGGTTCAACACTCCTCCCGTACAACTTTGATCGCATACCCTCATCTCAATTAAACCATCGGTTTCTATTTCGCCATTTTCAATTTTATCCAAAAAATCAATAACATTTCTTATTCCGTCGATTGCAAAACAACGGCCTTTAAAATTTGACGCTTCGCCTCCGGTAAGGCTCCATACTACGTCCCTACCAGTAAGACTGTGATTTATAGGTTCTACGGTATTGTCTGAATTATTAAGCATCAATAAAACTTTATTATAAAGAAAGTCCATATTGATAACTCCATTTATGGGAGACGGATTTTTTTCTACAGGGCTTTTTACTGCAGCAATTTTAGCAGCACAAGGAGTAATATAAAATATACCGATATCTTCACTTTTGATACCAGCATCAATCAATCTCTGTGATATAATTAGTGATGATATATCCAACGGCACCTTCAAATGTATGATATTTTCCACCAAAGACGGAAATCTCACCTGTATAAGTCGAATTACAGCCGGACAAAATGATGATATAAAAGGTTTATTTTCAGGGTTTTTACTCATATAGTTTTTCATCATATCTATCAAGACCCCAACTCCATGTTCCACTTCATAAATATGAGTAAAGCCAAGTTTTTTAAGACATGAATATATTTGTGAAGTTCTTATTCCTTCATTAAATTGTCCTATAAACACTGCAGGAACCAATGCAATCCTGTATTTATAGTTAAGAAGCAGATCAAAATCGTCCTGTTTTATATAAATGGCCTTTACAGGGCATACCCTAAAGCACTCTCCGCAATCAATACATTTATTTTCGTATATACGTGCTTTCCCTTCTTTTACACGGATAGCTTCGGTAGGACATGATTTTATACAATGTGCACATCCTATACATATATCTTCATCTACTTTTAAAGCATGATAGAAATATGACGGCGTTTCTTCCATTTTATAATATGTATTAGTTCAAATAAACTGCCATTTCCAAACAAGTTCCTTCACCAACAATACTTTCTATATTAAATTCATCCGTATTTCTTTTAATATTAGGTAATCCCATTCCTGCTCCAAATCCCATTTCCCTGACTTTCTGCGAAGCAGTTGAGTATCCTTCTTTCATTGCCATTCCAATATCCGGAATTCCGGGACCTTTATCTTTAACTATCATACGGATCTCCTGATTATCAAGTATAATTTTAATATTGCCGTGATCTGCATGAGCAACAACATTTATCTCTGCTTCAAACAAGGCAACTACTACTCTTTTTATAATTGAATTATCGACATTCAATTGCTTCAGGATTTTTTTTACGCTGCTGGAAGCATGACCTGCTCCGGTAAAATTTCCACTTTCTATGTCAAATGAATATATCATTACATTTTAATATATAGGTTTTACTCCTCCCGAATATAATTCGCCACTAACTTTATATACACTATAATCAGTTTCCAATATACAGATATCATTCTCTTTGGCAAGCTCAATCATACTATCATCTGCTTTTTTCCCCCTGGCAAGGATCACCAGTTTTATTTCTGCCATCTCAACCGTCCTTATTGTCTGAACATTGCATAATCCTGTGATCAATATGGTATTATCAGTACTAAGCCGCAACACATCACTCATAAGATCAGATGAAAAAGCATAATGAAAATCCTCTTCCCTATGTTTACAAAGTTCTCCCGTTACAGGAGTCGCATCAAGTATTTTTATTATTTCATTAATATGCATAAAGATTTTTTTTACAAAGATAATAAATATAGTGTTATTTTTTTAACATTGTTATTAATTTAACAACCTTTAAATAATTTATTCATGAAAAATACAAAATATTATTATTTATTTTATTATTTTTCATTATTTTATTTTATTACGTTTAGCTTACGTGCAAAAAATGGTATGGAATTACAAAGTTTATATATTAAAAACGCCATAGCAGTACCAAAAATTGCTCCCACTAAAATATCCGAAGGATAATGTACTCCCATATAAATACGTGAATAACTTACAAGTACGGCCCATATCAGGACTATCCATGTATAATATCTTTTCCGGATAAAAAGTAGTGTTATAAAAGCTAATCCGAAACCATTTGCGGCATGACCGGAAAAAAAACCATATTGCCCGCCGCGATAATCATCCACAACATGTACACTTTCTCCTATCTCTATATTATGTGTGGGACGATATCTTTTTACATTTTTTTTAGTAATATTTGATCCCTGGTCGGTAAAAGTAAAGCAGAGTATAGTAAACACAAGAGGAATCCAGAAATTTTTCTTATAATAAACGATTGTCAGCACCAGGAATAATGCCGCAATCGGATACCAAAACCAAAATGACGTAATTTGTTTCATTATAGGGTCAAGCCAATCAGCATGTAACCCGTTCAAAAACATAAAAATTTGCCTGTCAATATTCTCTAAATATTCTATCATAAGTTTAAGTTAATAATTTCTAGTACCTAAATTCTTTTAATTCTTAACTTCGGCTTGGTTCGACTACGCTCACCAGTCGCCGCTCACCAGCCGCCGCTCACCAGCCGCCGCTCAGTTCATCGCATTCTTAATTTCAAAAACTCCATAAATATATGTTATTGTGGGATTTTAATTAAGTTTCTCCCAGATCATATCTTTTAATTTATCAATGTTTTTGTTTGTCAGTGATGATATAAAAATAGTCTCAATTTCTTCGGGTAATTCCGGTTTCATTAGTAATTGCAGTTCATCATCAATAAGATCAGCTTTTGTTATTGCTAATATCCTTTTCTTATCAACAAGTTCAGGATTATAAAGTTTTAATTCATTTAACAATATTCCGTATTCTTCTTTAATATTTTTTGAATCAGCCGGAATCATGAATAATAATATTGAATTTCTTTCAATATGTCTTAAGAATCTGTGTCCCAGCCCCCTACCCTGTGCTGCACCTTCAATTATACCAGGAATATCTGCCATAACGAATGATTTATGGTCTCTGTAAGAAACAATTCCCAGATTAGGAACCAGAGTTGTAAACGGATAATCTGCTATTTCTGGTTTTGCTGCAGACACAACGGACAATAGTGTTGATTTACCTGCATTTGGAAATCCTACTAATCCGACATCTGCCAGTATTTTAAGTTCAAGAATCACTGTTTCTTCGATTCCGGGTATTCCGGGTTGCGAATATCTTGGTGCACGATTAGTCGGACTTTTGAATTCATTGTTTCCAAGTCCTCCCAACCCTCCGGGAAAAAGGATTATTTCCTGATCTTTTTCAGTAATTTCGCATATAAATTCTCCTGTAAGTGCATTTTTGGCTATCGTGCCTAAAGGAACTTCTATATACTGGTCTTTTCCGTTGGATCCCGTTCTTAATGCTCCACTGCCGTTTTGTCCATCCTCGGCAAATATATGCCGTTTATATTTGAGATGCAGTAATGTCCATAACTGTGGATTTGCTTTCAGTATTATATGGCCGCCCCTGCCTCCGTTACCTCCGTCGGGTCCTCCCTTGTCTGCAAATTTTTCATGCCTGAAATGGGTAGAACCTGCTCCTCCTGCTCCCGAACGACAGTATATTTTTACATAATCTACAAAATTTGAAGTTACCATTTATTTTTTTATATAGTTACTTAATAACCCTTTTATATCTGAAAATACATTTTTAATGTCACTATTGCCATTAATTTTGTAATAATTTTTCTTATTTTTATAATAATCAATAACAGGTTTTGTAAGGTTGTTATATAACTCAAACCTGTGTTCTATTATCGACAAATCGGAATCATCAGGCCGCCTCTGTTGTGAATTTCTTGCCAACAGCCTGGTTGTAAGATTCTCTTTGTCAACATCGATATCAATAAAAAAATGAACTTTTGTATTGTATTCATTTAATATAGGTTCAAACTCCAAACATTGGTTTAAAGTACGCGGAAACCCGTCAAAAATTATTCCTTTCAGCTCAGGATTATTCCTGAAAAATGTTCTTATCATCTCACATGCTACATGATCAGGAACAAAATTTCCGTTATCGATCCTGGCCTGAGCCAGTTTTCCCAAATCAGAACCTAATGCAATTTCTTTCCTAAGCATCTCTCCTGTAGAAAGATGAATATAACCGAATTCTTCAGCCAGTAATTTTGCCTGAGTCCCTTTTCCGCTGCCGGGAGGTCCGGTTATTATCACAATATGCATAAAAATGTTTGTACTACAAATACAAACACAAAAATATAATAAATTCCAGTACTCAACAAAAATTTATTTTTGATTGTCTCTTATTTTTGTCATATATTTAATAAACTCATAAAAAGCTGTTCAAAATTTTGCTATTTCAACATTTTTTTATTATCTTTGCATCGTAAAACATCATTACTCCAATGAAAATATAATTTTCTTAAAAATACCGGGTTTATTTTTCAATTGCTGAATTGTTTTTAGTTGTGCAGCAACTTTCCCGGAAAAATTCCCAAAAGTTTAATTTTTAAAAATTCAGGTATTATGAGTATTGGAGTAAACCAAATTACATATATTCATACAGATAAGGAAATACTTTTTCAGGATATTAATTTCCATATAAACAAAGGACAGAAAGTTGCATTAATTGGAAATAACGGTTCGGGAAAGTCAACTTTATTAAAGTTGATATCCGGAACTCTATCTCCAAATTCAGGAAAAATCACTTGTTCCGCAACACCATATTATATTCCGCAACATTTCGGACAATACAATAATTTAACTATAAGTCGTGCTTTATTTATAGAAGAAAAAATCAATGCCCTGCAGGAAATCTTAAACGGTAACACTTCAGAAAAAAACTTTGATATTCTTGCCGATGACTGGAATATAGAAGAAAGGAGCACAATAGCATTAGCTAACTGGGGACTGGAACATTTATCTCTTTCCCAGAATTTTAACGATTTAAGCGGCGGTGAAAAAACACGTGTATTTTTATCTGGAATTGAAATACATTCTCCGGAAATTATTTTAATGGATGAGCCTACAAATCATCTGGATTTTTCAAGCAGAGAAAAATTATACAGCTTCATTGAGAATACCGGTAAAACTCTTTTAATAGTAAGTCATGACAGAACATTGTTAAATTTACTACCTGATACATACGAACTAAATAAAAATGAAGTAAAATATTATGCCGGCAACTACGATTTTTATAAATCTAAAAAAGACGAAGAAATAAATTCCCTGCAATCAAAACTTGAAGAGAATGAGAAACAATTAAGGAAGGCTCGTAAAACTGCCAGAGAAGTAGCTGAAAGAAAAGAAAAACTTGATGCCCGCGGAGAAAACCTTAGTCAGAAAAAAGGAATTAGCCGTATGGGAATGAATACTCTACGCGATAAAGCCGAAAAAAGCACCACTAAAATGAAAGATATTCATTCTGAGAAAATTAACAATCTGGCTGAAAATTTATCGGAATTAAGGTCTGTACTGCCGGATATTAAACTAATGAAAACAGATTTTAATTCTTCAAATCTTCATTATGGTAAAACATTAATAAGTTTTAAAAATGTAAATTTCTCATACAACAATAATAATTTGTGGAAAAATCCGCTAAACTTTAATATAAAAAGCGGCGAAAGAATACTTATCAAAGGTTCAAACGGAAGTGGAAAAACAACATTATTAAAGATTATTACAGGAATGCTGAAGCCAACAGAAGGAGATTTACAGAAAACAGATTTTAATTATATATGTCTGGATCAGGAATATTCGATTATACAAGACAATTTAACGGTTTATGAACAAGCTGTAAAATACAACTCTTACCTGCAGGAACATGAGATAAGGACTATACTGAACCGTTTTCTTTTTACAAAGGAAACATGGGATAAGCCATGTCATAAACTCAGCGGAGGCGAAAAAATGAAACTTTCGCTATGTTGTCTTATGATAAATGCAAATACTCCTGATGTATTCATACTTGACGAACCTACAAACAATATTGATATCAATAATATTGAAATACTTACAAATACAATAAAAAATTATAAAGGAACTGTAATTATAGTATCGCATGATAAGTATTTTACCGACCAAACAGGAATTGATTACTGCATAGAATTATCCTGATTTTCATAAATGGTTAGATAAAAAACATTTAGTAAGCTAAAGCTCGGTTCCAATTATTAATGTTTTCAAATTTCAAACAGAAACAAGCGTTTATTAGGTTTGTAATTTACAAAATTGTGATTTACTTGCTGCGCTGCGTGAGATCGCTCGTTTCGGCTGCGCTCAACGACCGCAGCTAAGTTGCCTTTTGTTAATTGGAATTTTATCAACAATATTTATGGAAAAATAAATTTTTATTCATCAAACTTTTACATTGAGCCCTTTTATTCTGATTGCTTTTGTTTTAAAAATACATACTTTTTAAGCCACTACTTAAATAAAAATGTCAGGAGTTTTATATGGCAAAAATCACTCCTGACATTTTTTTATTAACTCAAATTATTAAATGAACTATGATCAGTGTGTTATATCAAATGTTATTCCTCCTGAAAACATCGTTCCGTAAACTGGTGCATACATAAATGCCGCATCATCGAGGTGACGTTCATCCTGTATGTAATTAAAAATATTATTTACTCCTACATGTAGTTTTATATTTCTGATTTTTTTTGATATTCTCGCATTAAACAACATATACGGATCTGTCTTTTTTATTTTGGACTGGTCTCCGGTTTCAATATCTATATCGCTGTTATAATAATCAATATACATACTTCCCTGATAATTTCCAAGAATGGTGAATGTCCATGTTTTTGGAGTATATTCGAGTTTGAGGTTCCCTGTTGTTTCAGGAAACCGTGAAATATATTTACTTATACTTTCATAATCTGTCCCTATCCAGTCTTCTCTGACATGTTTATATTTTCCGTGATTATATGTAAAATCTATTCCAATACCCAGATTTTTAACAATAGTTGTCATTACAGAAAGTTCAATTCCCTGCACATATGCATTATCTATATTTTTCCACTGATAATTATATCCTAAAGCGGCAATATTAGGGTCAGCATCAGTAAAACCTATTTTATCCTTCAGATCGGTACGGAACAGATTTAAATTTACTTTAATATTTTGTTCGTAATAATCTACGGAAAAATTATAACTTATTGATGTTTCAGGTTTAAGATCGGATGATTTCCACACTCTGGGCGAACCACTGCACAAATGCAAATCTTCCGAAAAGCCATACGGAGCTCTAAAACCTGTACCTGCGTTTGCCCGTAATATGATCTTTTTTGAAATATCATATTTTACGGCAATTCTGGGATTGAAACTCGTTTGATTAAAATCGGTTTTGGGAAAATAATTATTTTCTGAGATCTGGCGGTCTGCAGTATATTCTTCTCCTGAATTATGCCAATCGAATCTTACACCCGGAACAACAACAAGTCTGCTTGTAATATTCCATTCGTCTTGTATAAACGCACCTAATTCTTTTGCTGATTTTTCACCTGTGGATTTATAAGCCTCGCCTAAATACTGGCTTGTTGTATCTACAATTACATACATTCCGGTTTCTTTAAGGTCATCATAAAATGCCTGGATTCCAAATAATAAATTATGGCTTCCCAGCTTAATCCCATAAGTTAAAGCTGAAGTTACAGAATTTTCTTTTGCAATATAAGGTCTCATATCCCTAAGATCAGGGACACTGTCATTATGAGTTCCCATATAGTCATTCAGAAAAGAATCATTTGTTGCATCTCTGCTATGGTTCACATAAGCCAGAGAAAAATTAAATTCGGATTTATTAAACTTTTTATTGTATTGTAGTTCGGCTTCGTAACGGTCTGTAAAAATACTTTCGGTACCGTCTGTAAACGGATTTTTATAGTAGTCGTCAGTGATTATTCCTCCCTGCCTTCTTTCAAAAATTGTTTTTCCTCTTAAAATGAGTTTATCATTTTTAAAGAAAATATCATTAACAAATAATCCAAATCCTGCGTTTGTAAGAGCTGTAGCAACCCTGTCCGAAACTCCGTCTTTATGTTTCACTTCTTCTCTTGTTGAGCCTTCTCCCGTCTGGTCTATTACATCTTCTGTGAGACGTTGTGCAAAAATGTTTAATCCTATATTACCTCTTTCATTTCTTAACGAAGACGATATGTCATATCTGTTTGATTTATAATTCCCAAATTGCAGACCAACAGTCGTAGATGGAACAAAAGAGGGTTCTTTTGTTATAATATTTATTGCACCTGCAATAGCACTACTACCGTATAAAGCCGACCCTGCTCCTTTTACAACTTCAATTCTTCCCACATCTATTGTGCTTAGCTGTTGTAAACCGTAAACTCCTGCCAAACCGGAATACATAGGTTGACCGTTTATAAGTATTTGCGTATGTTCTGCACCAAGTCCCTGCATTCTTACCATTGTGAAATTACATGACTGGCATTGATTCTCTACTCTTATTCCGGGAGTTCCTTCTAAGGCCTGATAAATATTGCACGCATTTTTATTTTCTATTTCGCGGTTTGTTATTACTTCTGTTCTTACAGGAACATCTTTTACATAATGTTGGGTTCTGGTTCCTGTAATTACAACCTGCTCCAGATTTAGCACATCATCTTCCAGGTCTATCATTAGTTCTACTGATTTACCTTTTTCAAATATTACTTCAATTTCTTTTACTTTGTAACCAAGGCTTTGGATTTGTATTGTTTGTTTTCCGAGTGGCAGGTTTGCCAGTTTAAAATGTCCCGAAACATCAGATGTTGTACCTAAATTTGTTCCTTTTACCATAATGTTAGCAAATGATAAATGTTCTCCGCCTGATTCTGATTTCACATGACCGAAGAGCATGGCATCTGTTTTTTCCTGGGCATTGATATGTAATGTAATAATTGTAATTAAAATTAAAATGATAATTTTTTTCATAAAGTCTACTTATAACAAGATTTTGCACAAAAAAAAGCAATTAATATATGTAGTACAATCCCTAAAAATGATGATTTACAGATAATTCAAATATGATTTTTTGGGGCAATTATTTCCAAGTATTTTATTCTTCATCAAAATATGACAGAATTTAAATCTTTATAATTTGATTAAGTATACAATAAATTTTTAAAATATAGAGTTAAATAAAAGAAAACTAATGAAAAATTATAAAAAAAACAACTAAAAACTTATTGTTATGAGAAAGAAACATATTTTGTTGCTGAATCTTGTAATTGCAGTATTTTTTGCAATTATTTTTTATGGAAACTATATAGGAATTAATTTATTTTTATTTGAACTTGTTACTGTTCCATTAATGCTCTATATAAACAGACCTGTAAAATACAACCTATTAACAGTAATGCTTTTGGGTTCGGTTATTATTACAGCATTAATGGTCATTCTTATAAATAGCAGCTGGAGTATTTTTATTAATTTTATATGTTTGTTTACTTTAAGTACAGCTCTATCATATAACGGTTTCAGATCGTTTATTCATGTATTTTTTGAAGCCATTGTACGGTTGATATCTTCACAGGTCAGTATTTTTAATAATTGGGAAGAACCTAAAAAGGAGAATGGTTCTAAAATTAATTTCGATTTCAGGAAATTTACTTTCCTTATATTAATACCTCTGGTCATTCTAATTTTATTTATAATATTATATGCTTCGGCAAGTTCTGTTTTTTACCAGAAATTTGAAGGTGTTTTCAATGTTATTTTCCGTTTCTTTGAAAATATAAATATTATTTTTATATTACTTGTTATATTGGGTTTGGTAATAGGAAATGTTTTGTTTATGAAAACAAATTCTGTTGGAATTTATAAAAATGATATCACTGCTAACAATAATTTATTAAGGATAAGGCATAAAAATACCGGATCTTTTAAAATTACAGGATTAAAACTTCAGAATTTATCAGGGATAGTAATATTAGGATTACTAAATATTTTAATATTATTTTTTAATATACTCGATATATCACATTTTTGGTTTGGATTTGAATGGGACGGGAGTTTTTTAAGGGAATTTGTTCACGAAGGAACATGGGTTCTTGTATTTTCAATATTCCTGTCGGCAGCTATAGCTTTATATTTTTTTAAAGGAAATCTTAATTTTTATTCTAAAAATAATACTTTGAAGTATTTAACGATTTTATGGATAATTCAGAATTTTATTATGACTATTTCTGTAATAATTCGTAATTATTGGTATATTAATTTCTTTGGATTGGCCTATAAGAGGATCGCTGTATTATTCTTTTTATTATTAACTCTTATTGGGTTAGTTACTATAATCATTAAGATCACGCACAAAAAAAGTTCTTTTTTTCTGTGGAAAACAAATAGTTTTGCTTTATTGCTGGTTTTAGTGGTTACAACATGTATTAACTGGGATTTACATATTGCTAAATTTAATTTTAACAATTATAACAGGTCTTTTCTGGATTACAGATTTTTAGCAAAATTAAATAATTCTTCTTTACCATATACCTTAAAATCTTTGGAAGAACTTGAGGAAATAAACAAAGTTCAGGAGAATATCATGCCATTTGATGTTAATCAGGGGAATTTATGGGATATATACAGATATCATGCGGAAATAGAAGCAAAAAAGGATCGTTTTCTAAAACGGTTCTCGCCCAATAATTTTATGGAGTGGAATTATGCTGATTATTCTGCCTATAAAAAGTTAACGGAATCAATAGAGTGATTATTCCCACTCTATTGTTGCCGGAGGTTTTGAACTTATATCATATACAACTCTGTTCACCCCTTTTACTTTATTAATTATATTATTTGACATTTTAGCCAGAAAATCGTAAGGCAGATGAACCCAGTCGGCAGTCATTCCGTCGGTAGATTGAACTGCACGCAGAGCTACAACATTTTCGTAAGTTCTTTCATCACCCATAACCCCTACTGATCGTACCGGTAAAAGCATTGTCCCGGCTTGCCATACATCATCGTAAAGTCCGTATTCTTTTAATCCGGAAATAAAAATATCATCTACATCCTGAAGTATCCTGACTTTTTCAGGAGTTATATCACTAAGTATTCTTATTCCTAACCCCGGACCAGGGAAAGGATGGCGGTTCAGAATATTTTCAGAAATATTTAAAGCTTTGCCAACACGACGAACTTCGTCTTTAAATAAAAGATTTAAAGGTTCTACTATTTTGAGTTTCATTTTTTCGGGTAACCCGCCTACATTATGATGCGATTTTATAGTTGCAGATGGTCCTTTAACTGAAACAGATTCGATAACATCAGGATATATTGTTCCTTGTGCGAGCCAGACAACATTTTCTATTTTGTGTGCTTCGCGGTCGAATATTTCAATAAAAGTACGCCCGATAATTTTTCTTTTAGTTTCAGGGTCTGTAACTCCGGCAAGTTCTGAATAGAATTCATTTTTTGCATCAATTCCAATAACATTGAGTCCCATTCCACGATATGATTCCAGAACGTCTTCAAATTCGTTTTTACGTAATAAGCCATTGTCAACAAATATACAAGTCAGTTGATTTCCTATAGCTTTGTGTAAAAGTACGGCAGCAACAGAACTGTCAACTCCACCGGAAAGTCCAAGGACAACTTTATCGTTACCGATTTTTTCTTTTAATTCGTTAATTGTAGTTTCAACAAAAGAAGCCGGAGTCCAATCCTGTTTACAACCACAAATATCAACCACAAAGTTTTTTAATAAAGTTTTTCCGTCAGTAGAATGATATACCTCAGGATGAAATTGAATACCCCAGGTTTGTTCTTTATTTATTTTATATGCTGCTACTTTTACGTCATGTGTAGAAGCAATGATCTCATAGTTCTCAGGAACTTTTACGATAGTATCACCGTGTGACATCCATACTTGAGATCCATTACTTATATCTTTTAATAATTGTTCTCCGGTTTTTATAAAATTAAGATTTGCTCTTCCATATTCTCTTGAACCGGAAGGAGCTACTTCCCCACCGTAAAAATGTGATAGGAATTGTGCTCCGTAACAAACTCCAAGTAACGGTAATTTTGTCTTTATCTTTGTTAAATCCGGCTTTAATGCGTTTTTATCTCGAACAGAAAACGGACTTCCGCTTAACACAACGCCTTTTATAGAATTATCAATTTCAGGAATTTTATTATACGGATAAATTTCACAGTAAACATTTAACTCTCTAACTCTTCTTGCAATTAATTGAGTATACTGAGACCCGAAATCAAGGATTAATATTTTTTCAGTCATTTTTGATGTTTTTCAAGGTGCAAAGATGATAAAAAAAATGAAATTTTCAGGAATATTTAGTGCTGAAAATAGATGGTTTTATTTTATAATGTTTGAATAATAGCTTTAGTATTGTGATTGTGCATATTTTGCATAATAAAAAAAGAGAAAACAATTTAAGTTTTCTCTTTTTCAACTAGGTATTTAAATAAAACCTAAAAAGATTTTATTATTTTATATCAAATACTTTTCCGCTATTTAAAAGGTCTTTTACATTTTTAACTTTTGAATTAGCTTCAGCATCTATAATTTGTTGTTCAAGCATTTCATCGTATGTAGGTTGTTTTACTGATCTGATAACTCCTACAGCAACCGGTAGTTCCGGATATGACATTCTTGCCAGTATGTAATGCATGTTCGGATTTTGTGTTGTCATATCATGAACAAGGATATCATCTTCGGTAATTCCATTTTCGCCGATAGTAACAACTTTAATATTACTTCCGTCAAAAACAAGTCCTTTATTTCTTTCTTTTCCGAATATCATTTTTTTACCATGTTCAAGAAGAATAATCCTGTCGTCTCTTACATCTTTTCCTACAATGCATTCATGAGTAGCGTCATTAAAAATGACACAGTTTTGAAGTACTTCTATTATAGATGTTCCTTTATGTTTTGCTGCATCAATAAAAACTTCTTCCATTCCTTTAGGTTCTTTATCGGCAACACGTGCAAAGAATGTTCCCTGAGCTCCCATTACTAATTCTCCTGGTTCAAAAGGTCTTTCAATTGTTCCGTAAGGAGATGTTTTGGTAACAGCTCCAAAAGGAGTAGTAGGAGAATACTGACCTTTCGTTAATCCATAAATTTTATTATTGAATATCAGTACATTTACGTCTATATTTCTTCTGATCATATGTATAAAATGATTACCGCCAATAGCCATAGAGTCTCCATCGCCTGTAGTAATCCATACATTAAGATCAGGTCGTGCAGCTTTTAAACCTGAAGCAATTGCAGTTGCTCTTCCGTGCATGGTATGAAAACCATATGTTTTCATATAATAAGGAAATCTGGAAGAACATCCTATCCCTGAAACAAATACAACATTTTCTTTTGTAACACCTGTTTCCGGAAGGGCTTTTTGTACTGCAGCCAAAATTGGATATCCACCACAGCCTGCACACCATTTTACCGGTCCGTCTATCTGAAAATCAGCCCTGGTTAATTTTTCTTTTACTTCTTCCATGATTTATTTTTCTTTTAGTACTTGTAAAAATTTTTCTTTTAATTCACTAATAAAGAACGGAAGTCCCTGAACTTTATTAAATTGCTTGTATTGGAACTCCTGATGTTGAGAACGCAGATATTCGGCAAATTGTCCCGTATTAAGTTCACAAACCAGATGTTTTTTGAATTTACCAAATACTTCTTTAGTATTTTTTGGCAACGGGAAAATATAATTAAATTGAGCAAGACTAATATCATATCCTTCTTCACGTAATTCTTTTACTGCAGAATTTAAGGCTCCGTAAGTACCTCCCCAGCCGATTACAAGAAGTTCTCCACCATTCTGGTTACCTATGATTTTCTGTTCAGGAATATAATTTTCTATTCTTTTAATTTTATCAGCCCTGTAGTTTGTCATTACCTGATGGTTATACGGATCATGAGAAACTTCACCGCTTATATCAGATTTTTCCAGTCCTCCGATTCTGTGTTGCAGTCCCGGTTGCCCCGGAAGTGCCCATGAACGGTTTAATTTTTCTTTGTCTCTCTTATATGGTTTATAATCCGGATCATTATCTTTTACCAAAGGAGGTTTGATCGGCTGTATTTTATCGTAGTCAGGAATCGACCATAATTCTGTTCCGTTTGCAAGATAACCGTCTGTTAATAAGATAATCGGGGTCATATGTTCTACTGCAATTTTACATGCCATATATGCATAATCAAAACAATTACCGGGAGAAGATGCTGCAATTACAGGAAGTGGAGATTCTCCATGACGTCCGTGTATTGCTTGCATAAGGTCACTTTGTTCTGTCTTTGTAGGAATTCCGGTTGATGGTCCTCCTCTTTGTACATCTACAATTACTAAAGGTAATTCTGTAATAATTGCCAGCCCCATTGCCTCTGTTTTCAAAGAAAGACCGGGACCTGACGTTGATGTAGCTCCCAGGTATCCGCCAAAACTTGCTCCGATAGCAGTACATATACCTGCGATTTCATCTTCAGCCTGAAATGTTTTTACGCCGAGATGTTTTTTATTACTAAGTTCTTGTAATATTTCTGTTGCAGGGGTAATAGGATATGAACCAAGGAAAAGTTTCAATCCTGCTTTTTCTGCTCCGGCAATCAGTCCCCAGGCTGTAGCAACATTTCCTGTTATTTGACGGAATCTACCTTTTTTATCTTTAGCAGGATTTACCTGAAACTGAGTAGCAATAGCTTCAATAGTTTCGGCATAATTATAACCTGCATGTAATACCGCTTTGTTGGCTTTTGCCAGATCAGGTTTCTTTTCGAACTTTTTATCAATAAATTCTTCTCCGATTGTCATATCTCTGTTGAATAACCAGAACAGTAATCCCATAACAAACTGATTTCTTGTTTTATCAGCAGTTTTATGGTCAATACCTAGTTCCAAAGCATTTACAGTAGATCTTGATAAAGATGTTATCGGAGCCTTTATTAATGTAAATCCTTTTAATGAACCATCATTTAATGGATCTTCGATATAACCTGCTTTCTTATAATGTTTGTTATCGAAATTATCGATATCAACAATTATTGTAGCACCAGGTTTTACCCATTTCATGTTGGCTTTTAAAGCAGCAGGATTTAATGCTACTAATACATCAGCCAGATCACCGGGAGTCTGAATTTCTTTTCTTCCGATATGAACCTGAAATCCTGAAACACCTGCAATTGTTCCTTGTGGTGCACGTATTTCGGAAGGATAGTCTGGAAATGTTAAAAGATCGTTTCCAAATGAAGCGGAGGCATCTGAAAATTGAGTTCCGGTTAATTGCATTCCATCCCCGGAATCACCTGCAAATTTCACAACCACTTCTTCCAGCTCGAGTACTTTTTTTTGGTTGTTTCCCATTGTCTATAAATTAATGTTTAATGTTACAAAGTTAAATACTTATTATTTATTACTAATAATAAATCTGTTTTTTTTTATTTTTTTAATATTTCTTCTTAATGCTCAATTAATCAATGTATTGTAAAATAAGTTACTGTTATAATTCCTTTCTTTTTCATAAGGCTATCGTCATATTAATGAATAAAATGAAAAAACATTGTGCAAAAAAGAGAGGATTCCTAATAAATATTTATAGTTGGAAATTTAAATGCTTTAATTAAATAGTATTATGTTCTTTAACAGGCGATGATTTCGTAAAATATTCGATAATGTTTAACCTGTAAAAATTTTAAAGTTCTTTTTTAATCCTGAAACAGTTCATCAAGAGTTGGCATAGGTGTGTATTCATTAATCTTATCTATTGATATTGCATCTACGAAGCTATTTAAATCATCCAGTGAATAAAACTGAATACTAAAACCTTCTGTACTTAGCATTTGATCTTTACTGGATGCATATGGTACTGACTCCAGTGATAAAATATAAATTGCATGTTTTTTATCATTACTTTCCTGTATGGTAAAGTTAAAAGAAACAGTTACAGGATAAAATGAATGTATATCTTTATTTACAAAAAAGAATCCTGCAGCGTCAAAAAACATTTTCATTTTTCTTGTATATGACATTACTTTATATTCTTCTGCAACTTTAATCCATTCATCATATTTATCTCTTGCCTTTGTAAGAGATGTGAAAAAATTATTGTATTCATTCCGGGTTATAAAAAAACCGACAGTATCTTTGGCATTAACAGGGTTTGCATAAAAAACAAGAGTAAAATCACCACTTTTTCTGTCTTTATCTATGAAAATATCATATGTGAAGTTCTGGTAAAAATTTTTGTATTCTAAAAATTTCTCCTGAGACCATAATGAGTTGAAAATCAAAACCAAAAATAAAAAAACAAGTAATTTTTTCATAAAACATTTTTTTGCGAAAATAGAAAAAATTTAAATATAAATTAAATTATTTCAAATAAATATCTAATTGCCCACATATCTGCATAATAGAAATTTCACAAAGTTTTGTTTTGTATTGTGCCTGAATAAGTCGTTCTTCAGCTTCCAATAAACTATTCTGAGCTTCACGCAGTTCAATTCCGGACAGATCTCCCAATTTATAGCGATCCATTGCAATTTCATAGTTGTCGCGTGCTGTCTCAATATTTTCTTTTTCCAGGTTTTTTAATTTCATATTATTTAAATAAGCCATCCATACATCAGCAAAATCACTTTTTACGGATAATTCAAGTTCCTGATATGCAAGTTCCTTACTATCAATAACTATTCTGGCATTTTCTTTGGATCTGGAACGGTTAAATCCGTCAAAAATATTATACCCCAGGGTGACTCCATAATTAAAGCCAAGATTATTTTGTTGTTTGTAAGTTCCGGTTCCATACATATTCTGATTATAGCCATATCCGGCATTTAATCGCAGGTACGGATAATTCTGAGCTTGTACTGTCTTTAAATCTAAAACACTGATATCTTTTTCTTTTTGAGCCAGAAGCAGATATATATTACCTGAAATAGCTTTTTGCAAAAGTTCTTCTTTGTTCATTAAAATATCAAAAAGTATTATAGTATCTTCAACATTCAGTTCTGTTTCTATGCTGTCCATAGCAAGAATCTGATTGAACCGTATTCTTGCAGAAAATACAACTTCCCGTTGTTGTATTAATTTTGAACTGTCGCTGTTAAAATCAACTCTTGCCTGTTGATAATCAAGACGGGAAGATACTCCAATGTTGTATCTTTCTTCAACAATACGTAATCGTTCTCTTGAAAGATCAACAGCCGATTTCAGGTTTTTAAGCCTGATGGTTTGTTGTATGTAATTATAATATTCTGAAGTTAAGGTTGAAATTAAATCTTCAACTCCCAGGCGTGTGTTTAATTCTCCTATTTTCTGAAGTTCTTTTAATCTGGAATTATTTGTCTGTATGCTGAATCCTTCAAAAACAGTCCAATTCAGGTTTATTCCGGCATTTAACAATTGGTTGTGTACATTTTTATCTTTAAGATTATCTCCTGTTTCCGGATATTGAGTAACATTATTTAAAGTACCGGAATATCCTGCCGATAAATCAAGAGTAGGTAAATATCCTGCATTCCCTAAAGAAAGATTATTATCAGATATTTTCTGATTATTCCTGACAATCCTGATTTGATAGTTTTTTTCAAGTCCTGTATCTATACATTGTTTTAATGTGAAAATTTCCTGAGACTTAAGTAATACCGGAACAATAGTGAAAATTATTATCAAAATAATACTTGTTCTCATATATTTTCCTTTCCTAATATTTTTTGTTGTTTCTTTTCTCTATCTGTTGAAATGAACATATACATTGCAGGGACTATAAATATAGTCAGGAAAGTTGATACTATCAGGCCTCCGACTACTGCTGTACCCATTGCAATTCTGCCATTAGCACCTTCCGCACTTGCAAACATAAGTGGTAGTAATCCTAATATTGTAGAAAGACTTGTCATTAATATAGGACGTAAACGTTGAACAGAAGCCTCTTTAATTGCCTGAAATTTACTTAATCCCGCTTCTTGCCTTTGATTTGCGAACTCAACAATCAAAATTCCGTTTTTTGCGACTAAACCTATGAGCATAATAATTCCTATCTGGCTAAAAATGTTTAGCGTAATATCTCTGTAATACATAAATATCAATGCTCCGGCAATTGCCAAAGGAACAGTGAACATAATAACAAAAGGGTCTTTAAAACTTTCAAACTGTGCAGACAGAATGAGGTAAATAAGGATCAAAGCCAGAATAAAAGCAAACATCAAACTTGATGAACTTTCTCTAAAGTCTTTGGACTCTCCAGAAAGTGCAGTTCTGAATGTATCGTCAAGTGTTAATTTTGCTATTCTGTCCATTTCGTCAAGCCCCTCTCCTATTGTTCTATCTTCTGCCAAACCGGCACTAACTGTTGCCGAATTAAACCTATTATAACGATATAACTGTGGAGGCGCAACAGTTTCCTGTAATTTTATAAGATTATCCAATTGGATCATATCACCATTAATGTTTTTCAGATAAATAGATTTTAAGTCCAATGGCGTATTTCTTTGTTGCCTGTTTATTTCTCCTAATATTTGATATTGTTTACCGTTCATATAAAAATATCCCATACGCTGTCCGCTTAATGCATATTGTAATGTTTGTCCGATATCTCGTGTACTGACACCAAGCAAAGCTGCTTTATCCCTATCTATCACTATTTGTGTTTCGGGTTTTGTAAATTTCAGATTAACATCAGCCATCTGAAAAAATGGGCTTTCATTAACCTTTTGCATAAAAAACGGTATATATTCTTCTAATTTACCAATATTAGGAGCTTGTAATACATATTGTATAGGCATTGAAGACCTTTGACCTCCGAATGTTGATTGTTGCTGCACGAATGCCCTGGCTTCGGTTTCTTTACGTACAGCCTGAGAAAGAACAGCTGCTATTTCCATCTGGCTGCGTTCTCTGTCTTTTATATCCGGTAATATTACTCTTACGTTCGACCACGAGTTACGTACCATAGAAATTACTGCTTCCCGTTCAGGAACTAAAGAATCTGCAAGATGAGCAATTTTGTTATTATAGTTCCTTATAAATTCAAATGTTGCGCCTTCAGGAGCACTGGTACGTATAGTAATTTGTGACCTGTCTTCCAATGGAGCCATTTCAGACGGTGTTGTCATCCATAAATATACGATCAGCCCTAAAGTTATAAGAATAATCGGAAAAGTTATCAGTTTAATTTTCAGGAAAAAACTTAATGATTTTTCATATATTTTGTTTATAAATTCAAAGATAGGTTCTGTTTTTCTATAAAACAGATTTTGTTTTTCTTTTTTCTTTAGTAATTTAGTACCAAGCATTGGTGTGAATGTGAGAGCAACAAAAGAAGATATTATTACGGCTCCGGCAATTACAATACTGAATTCACGAAATAAACGTCCGGTCATTCCTTCCAAAAATACTATGGGGATGAATACCGCAACAAGAGTTATTGTAGTTGAAATAACAGCAAAAAATATTTCTTTTGATCCTTCTATGCCCGCCTTGAGCGGTGTCATTCCGTTTTCAATTTTTACATATATATTTTCCGTTACAACTATGGCATCATCAACAACCAAACCTACTGCCAGAACAACAGCTAACATTGATAATACATTTATGGAAAATCCGGCAACATACATTACAAAAAAGGCTCCTACCAGTGAAACCGGTATAACAATGACGGGAATCAGTGTAACTCTCCAATCACGTAAAAACAAAAAAATTATCAAAACAACCAGCAGAAAAGCAACATAAATTGTTTCCTGAACTTCATTTATTGAAGAACGGATAAAATGTGTATTATCGAAGGCTACGTCCAGACGAACATCTTCAGGTAGATCTTTTTGCATTTGTTCAAGCCTTACCGTTACTTCATCCGAAATATCGATCTGATTGGCTCCGGGTTGAGGCAGAATTACAGTACTTACCATCGGAACACCATTTCTTCGTATGATATTTCTACGGTCTTCCGAATCAAGTTCAGCTGTTCCGATATCACCAAATCTTACTATATTAAAATTATCTTCCTTAATTATCAAACTATTAAACTCTTCAGGAGTTTCCATAAGTCCCAAAGTACGTATCGATAATTCGATATTATCACCTTCTATACTTCCTGAAGGAAGTTCCACATTTTCTTTATCAATAGCGTTTTTCACATCCATTGGAGTTATTCCGTAAGCAGCCATTTTTACAGGATCGAGCCATAACCTCATTGCATAACGGTTTGAACCCCATATCTCTACAGCACTTACATTAGGAATGGTTTGCAATCTTTCTTTTACTGTAAGTTCGGCTATTTCTGTAAGCTCCAATAAAGACCGTTTTTCGCTTTGAACATTAATCTGAATGATCGGCGAAGCATCGGCATCTGCTTTGGAAACAGTAGGCGGATCTGCATCCTTAGGCAAGTAGCTTTGAGCACGGGATACTTTATCCCGAACATCATTTGCTGCAGTTTCAAGATCAATACTTAATTCAAATTCGATTGTAATCCGACAATATCCCTGACTACTACTACTTGATAAAGATCTTATCCCCGGAATACCATTAATATTTTGTTCTAATGGTTCGGTTATTTGTTTTTCAATAACTTCAGCATTAGCTCCCGGATAAGATACAGATACCGTAATTATCGGATTATCAATATTTGGATATTCACGTACTCCTAAATACGAATATCCAATAAACCCAAGTAAGAATATTATTAATACAAAAACCGTTGAAAGAACAGGACGTTTTATACTTAATTCAGAAATATTCATTCTTCTTTTAGTTTAAATTTATTGAAACATCCATACCATCACGTAATTGCATAACACCACTTGTTAATAAGGTATCACCTACATTCAGCCCATAAACAATCTGAACAGAAGATGCTGTACGCATTCCTTTTGTTACAGTTACCTGTTTTGCTTTTCCATTCTTATAGATATACACAATATCTCTTCCCATTTCTGCAATAATTGAAATGCTGGGAATAACAATTGTATTTTTTATTTCCTTAAGGTTTATTTCAATACTCGCCGAATGTCCTGGTTTTAATTTTCCTGAAGGATTAGGATAAAGTGCTCTGGTCTTTAATGATAAGGTTTTTTCGTCTAACTTTGATTCAACAGCATATACAGTTGCATCATACGTGCTTATATCATTTTCGATATTGAATTTTAAAGTTTTTCCGGGCATTATATCATTAGCCTGTCTTTCATTAACTGAAAACTCCAGTTTAAGCGGTGTTATTTTTGTAAGCCTGGCAATGACTACAGAAGGAGATGCATATGTCCCTTCACTTACAAATCTTAACCCAACAATACCATCAAAAGGAGCCCTCAGTTCTGTTTGTTCTATTTTTGCTTTAACAAGTTCAATATCTGCCTCCAGCTTGTCAAGCTCCGTGGATACGGATTCGTATGCTTCCTGGCTGACAGCATCTTTTTCAAGTAAAGATCTCTGCCGGAAAACGCGTTCTTTAGCCAATGGTAATTGTGCATTCAGCTTTTTTAATTCTGCCTGTAAGGGATTATCATTTACTTTTGCAAGAAGATCGCCTTTTTTTACATTACTTCCTTCCTCAAAATAAATATTAGTAATCTTTCCTGAAGTTTCAAATGCCAGATCAACTTCTTCGTCCGGTATTAATATACCTTTGGTGCGAAAAATATCATTTAATGTTTCATGTATCAGGATTTCGGCATTTACATTTAAAGGAGCCTGGGATTGATTTCCGGAAACAGGCTTTACAGGAGTACTTCCTTCGTCGTTTTTTACAAACAAACCTTTTATTTTAGGATAAAAAATCATCCCCAGAATGAACAGGATTATTATTATAATAAGAATACCCCAAGTCTTTTTCGTCATAATCTTTTATAAAATTATTTATATGTAAATGAATTAGACAAAAGTATTTATAAAAAGTTTAACCAGCAATGTATTTTTTAACAAATAAATTTAATTTTCTAACCTGATTGTAATGTTATTAAAGTAGTTTTCAAGACTATGCATTTATAGTGTTTTTTATAACCACAAATCTTTTTTTTATGTTGTTTTGCCGTGTTTTTTTCCCATTTTGGCGATATTCATTTATTTAAAATTTTAACAAAAAATATCTTTGAAATTGGTTAGACGCAAAAATTAGTATTATGAATACAAATTATGAGAGAATATCACTTGGAAAATCTGAAAATTATTTACATCCGGATGCTATGAATTTTCTTATTTTCTCGAAAGACACAAAAGTATCAAGTCATAAATCTTTTTCAGAACCATTTGTTCTCGAAGGATATTTTTTTGGTTTATGTATAAGCGGTAATTCCCGTATAAGAATTAATTATAAGGAATATAGAATACAGCCAAACAGTATTTTGATAATGTCACCGGACCAGATAATATCGATTGAGGAAAAATCGGATGATTTTATGCTGGAAAGTATTTACATTTCACCTGATTTTATAGCTTCGCTACCAATAGCAAAAGATTTCAGCTTCTTTTTCAAAATCCGGAAAAATCCATATCTGCAAGTTTCAAAACTTGTGATGCAAAATTTGCAGGAATATTATTCTTTTATTGAAAAAAGAAGTAACAGAACAAATATGGTATATCTTGATAATATAATAAAAGGGTTGCTATTTTCAATGATAACAGAAATACTTTCTGTTTACAAATCTGATGAAAAAAATGAAGAACACCATATATCTTCACGTCAGGAAGAAATAGTTGACAGATTTTTCAAGCTGCTATTAAAGTATTATGACAGAGATAGAAGTGTAGCTTTTTATGCTGATAAACTTTGTATAACACCTAAATATTTATCATTTACTGTTAAGCAAGCAACAGGGCGTTCTGTGCTGTATTGGATACATGAGGTTTTTATCATAAATTCAAAGGTTTTGCTGAAAAGTACGAATAAAAGTGTTGCCGAAATATCAGATGAACTGAATGTTTCTAATGATTCTTTTTTCTGTCGTTTTTTCAAAAAACATACTGGAATGTCACCTTTGGAATACAGGAATTTTGCATAGATTAAGATTAAATAAATTAGTGAATAATGAGGTTGTTTAAAAGTATAAAATTTTAACAACCTCATTGTTTGTAAAGGCAACATAGAATTGATTGTGGCATATTAATCCTACTATTTTTATACTTCTTAAAATTCTTTGTATAATAATAAATCATCTTAATAGCTATTAGTTATTATTGAATTTATTTCAATTTCACAACTTTTTGGGATTGTTTGTATTTATTACGCGGTCTAATTTCGCAGCAGAAATAAAACATGAAAAAAATTAATGTTAAGACACACGTATATAACAATAATTCAAATATTTATATTATTTTCAGCTACAGCACAGCCTGTTTTAAAAAATAATGATAACAATATAATTTCCGGTTTTATTCAGGATTACGAAAATAATCCGATACCTTTTGCATCAATAACAATTGAAAATACATCAGTAACAACGTATACCGACAATAAAGGGCAATTTACTTTAAATACCGGCACCGATAATAATATTTTTTTATTGATAACTTGTCATGGTTATGAAGATATGCGTGTAAAAGTAAAATCTGGTGAACATAAAATAAACATAACTTTAACTTCAAAATTAAATTATCTGGATGAGATTGTTGTTACCGGAACCCGAACAGCAAGAACTTTAAAAGATACTCCGGTTCTAACAAAGGTAATTTCTTCATCCGACTTACAAAATACCGGTTCCACAACAGCATTGGATGCTTTGGAAAACATACTGCCGGGTGTACATTTCGACCCCAGTGCATCTATGGGAGATAATATTCAGGTACAAGGGCTTGATAACAATTATATACTTATACTTGTGGATGGAGAAAGAATCGTACCCGAACGAAAAGAAAGTGTAAATTTCTCAAGGCTTAATATTGCCGACATCGACAGGGTAGAAATTGTAAACGGGGCATCATCAGTGTTATATGGTTCCAATGCCATTGGTTCGGTAATAAATATAATTACCAAAGATGTAAAAAAACCGCTTGAAGGGTATGTACAAGCTAAATATTCAAAGTTCAACACACTTAATACTGATGCTTCATTAGGATTAAAGTGGAAAGGATTATCGTCAAAAACGAATTTTAATTATAAAACTACCGATGGTTATGACCTTACACCGGAAAGCCCGGCAAGTTATACTGTAAATCCTAACAACGATATATCCGTATCTCAGAATTTCGTTTATAAATTTAATGAAAAACTGAACGCATCGGTTGGTGGGACATATTATTATCATAATATAAAAAATCCGCCATTATCCACTGCAACTACACATAGCCTTGATAACAACTATACTTTAAATGCTAAACTTAATTATATCTTTTCTGATAAAAATATGATTACAGGCAGCGCACATTCCGATATTTTCAAATCATACAAAGTATATGAAAACAAGGGCGATTCCCTTGCACTCGACGGAGATTATTTTTATACAACTTTCCGTATTACCGATACATGGACGATCTCAGAAAAATATCAGATAATCGGAGGTGTGGAACATAACGATGAAAGAACATTTTCATCACGATTATTCGGATCAGAAGATGAAGAACAAAGTAAAAGTTCATATAATTCCAATGTATTCCTACAGGGAACCGGAAAAATAATAAAAAATCTTGACGGAGTTCTCGGGTTAAGATATACAAATCATTCAGGATTTGGTTCTCATTTTACTCCGTCGCTATCATTAATGTATAAACTTTTGGGTTTCAGATTCAGAACCGGAATAAATAGCGGATTTAAAGCCCCTACACTTAAGGAAATGTATTATAACTTCAATATGGCCGGTATGTTCGATATTATCGGAAATCCTGACCTGAAATCAGAAACCAGCTGGTATAAATTTGTATCCGCAGAATATCTGAATGAAAATCTGAATATTTCAGTATCGTTATCCCACAATCAGATCTACGATAAAATAAACATTGTAGAACGACATATTACAGAAGAAGACGGAACGGATAAAACACAAATGGTTTACCAGAATATAGATGATGTTGGTATATTAGCAACAGATATTTCCGTACAGTACAATTTTTTAAGTTATTTTCAACTTAAAGCATGTTATTCATATACCGATGCAAAAGATATAAATACAAAATTACAAATAAGCGGCAACAGTAAACATAGTATTACTACATTATTTTCTTTCAGATATCCTAAGTTACATATTGGAAAAAAACAATATCCTTTTACTATTTCATTATCCGGACGCTATCTGTCTCCGCGTATTTATGAAAGTGAAGAAATTATTGACGGAAATGTTAATATAGTAAATGAAAATTCAAGAGAGTTTTATGTAGTAAAAATTACATATACACAGAAAATACCTGTTTCCGGTCGTTGGAACGCCGAACTGCAAGCTGGAATAGATAACTTATTCAACTATGTTGACGACAAAACATTTGCTTCCATAAATCCCGGACGCAGATTTTCAATAATGGCAAGAATTAATTTTTAAATAATTTAAATTTTATAAACATGAAAAAAACATTATTATTATTAACAGTAACATTTTTAGCTTTAAGTATTTTTACATCATGTGATAAAGATGACGATCCAAAGCCTGCAACAGGCGACACTGTAGAAATTGATGTAGCCTCATCATGGGCAACATGGAACTATTT
This sequence comes from Bacteroidales bacterium, assembly GCA_031275085.1. Taxonomy (GTDB): domain Bacteria; phylum Bacteroidota; class Bacteroidia; order Bacteroidales; family ML635J-15; genus Bact-19. The sequence goes on from JAISPG010000056.1 coordinate 116,315, forward strand.
TTCGTTTTCAACCGGAGAAATAGTAGGAACAGGAAGTGCAAATGCTGAAGATGATGCAGAGTGGAAAGCACGTACCGATTGGGATATTGCTTTTACTCGTTTATATGCACGTACAAATAGTGGAATTTCAGGTAGCGGAAATGGCGGAGTTATTGAAATTGGTACCGACAATTCCGACAAAGCAGCTGTTTTTGCAAACCTTATTGATGCTCCTGCAAGTGGGTATATTGCCGATGAAGAAATAAATGAATTAATGATTGGTATGAATCCGGCTACAGGACCTGTAACTTATAATGCAGGAGGCAGTGCAAAAATCAGTTCCTGGTTAACTATGTCAATGCCGGTAGTAGCTACACCAAAAGTATTTGCTTTGAAAACAGCTGATGGTAAATATGCAAAAATATATCTTAAAGGATATCAAAATGATGAAGGACAAAGTAATGTCGTTGTGATGGAATATGTTTATCAGGCTGACGGCAGCACAAATCTATCTACAAGTAATTGAAAAAGTAAGCCAATTTATAAAAGTTAAATTTCATCCATTAGTGACTCTGCATTTTGTGGAGTTACTAATGTGTTTAAAAGATCCGGATCATTTTAAGAACTTCAATATTCAAAAAGAATAAAAACAAAAAGCACAAAATTTCTTATGATAAAAAAGAGGATAATAATTATTTCAATTATAATAATTGTAATAATTTTAGGAATAATAACATGGAACAAATTTGCATCAAAAACAAGAATAGCTCTTGTAAATTTTCAGCAGTTTCAGATCACAAGTGTAATCAAATCTAATACCGACAATTTTGTAAAATATGATATTATTACCACCGAACAACTCAATAAGCTAAAAAATTACGACTTTGTGATGATATTCGGTATGGGATTAAATATTACTGCCGATCAGAGAAATATCATACAAAACACAGCGGAAAAGGGTACTCCTTTACTGGTTTATGCTGCAACAAATCCCGAGAATAATATAAGCAATCTTGACAGTATTCAAAAAGAAGAAGTTGTTGCCTATTTGCAAAACGGGAATCGCAAAAACTACCAAAACCTTGCAAAATATGTAAGAAAAAATATTGATAAAAAAACATTTTTTGTTGAAATACCTGAACCTGTTACAGAAAGCGCATACGATGTTCTTTATCACTTAGACGATAATGTATCATTTTCCACAGTAACAGAATACCAGTCATATCTTGAAAAGAATAATTTTTATAAAGAAGGAGCTCCTAAAATTGCCATATTAGGCGGATTAAATGATCCTTTCAGCGGGAACAGGGATAATATCGACAGTATGATCATACAATTCCAGAATTCAGGATTAAATGTATATCCGATATCGTCAATGATGAGCCGCCTTGATCTTCTCAGGGAAATTGAACCCGATGCAGTAGTGCACTTTGCACACGGGCGTATGGCAATGGGACAGGCAGAGGCAGCAGTAGAATGGCTTAAAGCAAAAAATATCCCGGTCTTTGCACCGATTACGACATTACAAACTCAAAAAGAATGGGAAGAAGACAAGATGGGAATGTTCGGAGGTTTTATGTCTCAGAGTGTTGTAGTTCCCGAATTGGATGGCGCTATTTATCCTTATGTTGTAAATTCCCAGGAAATTGATAAAGACGGATTATATTTATTCAAAGCTATACCGGAAAGGTTAAAAAGATTCACTCAAATAATAAATAATTTTATCTCATTAAAACATAAAAATAATTCTGAAAAAAAGATTGCAATATACTATTTCAAAGGCGTAGGACAAGAATCACTTGTAGCACAGGGACTTGAAACCGTCCCATCTCTTTATAATCTTTTAAAGAGGCTGAAATCGGAAGGTTATAAAGTTGATAATCTGCCTGCTACTGAAAAAGAATTTGAGCAACTTCTTATGACACAAGGTGCAGTTTTCAGCACTTATGCAGAAGGAGCCTTTGACGATTATCTAAAAAAAGGTAATCCTGCGTTGATAGAGAAATCAGAATATGAGTCATGGACAGGTAAAGCTATGCCTGAAAAAATCTATTCAAATGTTGTGGACATATATGGCGAAGCTCCGGGAAGATATATGAGTGTAAAAAAAGATGATAAAGAATATCTTGCTGTTGCACGTATTGAACTTGGAAATATAGTATTATTACCTCAACCTATGGCAGGTTTAGGAGAAGATGATTTTGCAATAGTTCACGGAACCGAAGCAGCTCCGCCACATACTTATATAGGAGCATATTTATGGTCACAATATTCTTTTAAAGCTGATGCAATTTTGCATTTCGGGACTCACGGCAGTCTGGAGTTTACACCACAAAAACAAGTAGCATTAAGCAGTAATGACTGGCCCGATATTCTTGTAGGTCAGGTTCCTCATTTCTATTATTATACCATTGGAAATATCGGAGAAAGCATGATGGCAAAACGACGTTCTTATGCCACAACCATATCTTATCTGACTCCGCCGTTTATGGAAAGCGAAACACGAGGACAATTTAAAACTCTACAAACCAATATACGTGATTATTACAATGTATCTGAAAACAATCAGTCTCAGGTATCTTTAGCTGTAAAAAAAGTTACAGTTGAAATGGGATTACACCGTGAATTAAGATTAGACAGCATTCTGTCGAAACCTTATACTACAGAAGAAATAGAACGCATAGAAAATTTTGCAGAAGAAATTTCAAATGAAAAAATGACCGGTCAGCTTTATATTACAGGAATCCCCTATGATAGTGACAAAATACGTTCATCAGTCCTTGCAATGTGTACTGATCCTATTGCATATAGTTTATCTGCTCTGGACAGGCAAACCGGAAAAATAACAGATAAACAGCTTGAAAATAAAAGTTTGTTTACTCAACGCTATATTGAACCTTCAAAAATTCTTGTAAATCAAATCCTTGATGGAAAACCTGTAACCAATGAATTAATTTGCAAACTTTCGGGAATTAGTATGAAAGAATTACAGGAAGCTAAGGGTATTCTTAATTCTCCTACAAAAGGGATGGTTATGGTAAGTATGAATAATAGCAGTTCCGATTCAAAAAATGAGACTTCAAAATCCGGTGGTGGACATCCTGCCTGGATTCCCAAAATCGGAAAACGTCCTGAGGAGACCAAACAACAAAGTAAAGAATATATTGATGTAAAAAACAGTGGAGGTCATCCTGCAAATATCCCAAAAACGGGAGAAATGCCTGATTCAATAAAACAAATGTCGGCAATCCAAAATAATTCCAAAACCGAATATACAAAAGAACAGAAAGAGCATGCACGTGCAATTGTAGAACTGGAAAGGACATTAAATAATGTTCTGAACTACCAAAATGCGCTTATTCAAAGTCCTGAAACAGAGCTTAATTCCATACTTAACGCTCTTTCGGGAGGATATATTGCTCCTTCGCCGGGAGGCGATGCTGTAGCAAATCCTAATGCAGTTCCTACAGGACGTAATCTGTATGCTATCAATGCTGAAGCTACTCCTTCTGAAGTTGCATGGGAGAAAGGAATCACACTGGTAAATACAACATTAGAACAATATAAAAAACAACACGGAGAATATCCGAAAAAAATCAGTTATACTTTCTGGAGCAGCGAATTTATAGAAAGTGAAGGTACTACAATAGCTCAGGCTCTTTATATGCTTGGTATCGAACCTGTTCGCGATGCTTTTGGACGTGTTCAGGATATAAGATTAATCCCTTCCGAAAGCCTTGGACGTCCGCGGATAGACATTGTGGTACAAACTTCAGGACAATTCAGGGATCTTGCTGCTTCACGCCTGAATCTGATAAGTAGAGCTGTTGAAATGGCAGCATCTTCAGATAATGACAAATTCGGAAATTATGTTTCGGAAAGCACTATAGAAATAGAGCGTCAACTCGTTAATAACGGAGTGCCACCAAAAGATGCCCGTGAAATGTCCTCGCAGCGTATTTTCGGAGGCGTTAACGGAATGTATGGAACCGGAATTCAGGAAATGGTAAAGAGCGGAGATAAATGGGAAAATGAAAAAGAAATTGCCGAAACTTATATTAAAAACATGGGTGCAGTTTATGGTAGTGATAAAAACTGGGGTGAATATCATTCAGGCTTGCTTCATGCCGTGCTGCATAATACAGATATTGTTGTACAACCACGCCAGAGCAACACATGGGGAGCACTGAGCCTTGATCATGTTTTTGAATTTATGGGTGGAATAAACCTTGCAGTACGGGATGTTACCGGAAAAGATCCTGATGCATATTTTGCAGATTACCGCAACCGTAACAATGTAAAAATACAGGAATTAAAAGAAGCAATTGGTGTTGAATCACGTACCACTGTATTTAATCCGGCTTACATTAAGGAAGTAATGAAAGGTAAAGCCTCAAGTGCATCTCAGATTACAGAAGTTGTTACAAACACTTATGCATGGAATGTAATGAAACCTGATGTTATTGATAACGAAATGTGGGATCAGATATATGATGTATATGTTAAAGACTCTTATGGACTTGGTGTCCGGAACTTCTTTAAATCGGAAAATCCGGCAGCATTGCAGGAAATAACTGCTGTTATGATGGAAACGGCACGTAAAGGAATGTGGAAAGCTACTGAACAACAATTGATCGATATTGCCGGGTTACATACTGATCTCGTAAAAGAATTTGGTCCCAACGGTTCAGGATTTGCCGGTTCAAATTCAAAGCTACAGGACTTTATTGCTCAAAATGTAAATCAGAAAAATGCAAATGAATATAAAGACCAGATCGAAAAAATGAAAACTGCAAATCCTGATCCGGACATTATTAAAGATGGAATGGTACTGAAAAGGGATAGCTACAATCAACATGAAAACGGTGAAAAAAATTCATTGAATGGTGTTATTGTAGTTTCGGTGGTTTTGATTGCATTTGTGGTGTTGTTGACCATATTAAGAAAAAAAAGAAGAAAGGAGAAGTAAATTAGTAATAAGTAGTGAATATAAAATGTTAAATATTTCTAATTAATTTTATGGAACTTATTATACAAATATTAATGTTGTTTATTGTCATAAACTGCCTTCTGAAACTTAGCTTCTGGAAGTTATGGCAGACTATAATATTCGGGTTAGTATGTTCGGGTTTTATATTATATACATGTCAATATGCAATTACGCAATCGAAGACACAACTTTATGATTATCTGCAAAATACCAAGATAATGCAGGACATGGCTGTCTTTGTTACAGTTGAGTCAGTATTATGTCTTGCATTTTGTTTCGTATCGTTAAAATCTATAAACGGAGAAAAAAACAACAAATGGTTTAAAGTCCTGAACTGGTATCCCGGATTACTTATTTTTCCTGTTCTGTTCTATATCCTTACTCAGACTATATATGCAATGCCGGGTACAAATTTTTCAATCATTTCTTATATTCTGGCAGGTGTCGTATTTATAGCATTTCCTGCATTAAGTTATTTTTTCAGATACTTATTGCCTGAAAAAGAATTACGCCTCGAAGTGTATTTTTTAGTGAGTTTATTTGTATGTCTTATCGGTTTGATTACAACTGTCAATGACACCGTAGTTTATGCAAGAAATGAAACTCCTCTGAATATAAAAGCTTTGATAATATCAGGCGGAATATTTGTTGTAATGTTCTTTATAGGTTATTTGTGGAATAAGATAAAGTGGATAATTTTTAGAAAAAGAAAAAACTAAATTATATAAATTAAGATTATGGAAGAAATTTCAAAAATATTGTTCTGGGTATCCAATAGCTTATTAATTCCGGATATTATATTATTGTTGGCATTATTTGCACGTTCTTTACTGTTGATAGGAAGTTTTTACAATCAGTATATGGTAAAACGTAAAAATGATAAACTACTGAACAGTAAAATAAAGAATCTGAGCACATTAAATATTAATGAGTTTAAGAATTTATTACCATCCAGGGACAATTCGCTATTCATTAAATATATGCGTGACCTTTTAACAAATCCGCCAAGTGAAGCATATTCAGATTTTTTGATTTCAAATTTTGAAAATGAAGCTGAAAAAGATACATCCCTGTCGAAAATATTATCGAAAATGGGTCCTATATTAGGGCTTGTCGGAACTCTTATAGCAATGAGCCCTGCACTGGTAGGATTATCTATGGGTGATATTTCGGGAATGGCTTATAATATGCAGATTGTTTTTGCTACAACTGTTGTAGGACTGGTAATAAGTTCGGTAGGACTCGTTACATTACAATTCAAACAACGCTGGTATGCTAAAGATGTAAATAATCTCGACTATGTTTCGAGAATTTTAACAGAAAGGGATAACTGTTATGAAATGTAAAAGAGGAAGGCGTGTAAGTAAATTTTCACGTGATGAGGATTCTGATCCGTTAAGTGTTGTCGTAAATTTATTTGATGTTGCAATGGTTTTTGCCGTAGCACTAATGGTCGCAATGGTTATGCATATGAATATGACCGAAATCTTTACTCAGGAAGATTATACAATAATCAAAAATCCGGGTAAGGAAAATATGGAAATAATAACCAAAGAAGGACATAAAATAAATAAATATACGCCTTCCGATGACCAATCATCTTCATCACAAAAGAAAGGGCGAAAAGTCGGTATTGCATATGAACTTGAAAATGGTGAAATTATTTATATTCCTGAATAAACCGATAAGAACTTTTTTATTAGACTAATGTGAGAGTTATGTGTTACGTAAATCAGTAAAGTGTTGAATTACCAAATAAAATTAAGAATTAGGAATTAAAAATTAAAAATGCGATGAACTGAGCGCCGGCTACTGAGCGGCGACTGGTGAGCGCAGTCGAACCAAGCCGAAGTAAGTCGAACCAAGCCGAAGTTAAGAATTAAGAATGAGTTACAGGAGTGTTAGCGATCTCACGAGTGAAGTGAGTAAAGTTAATTAAGACAAAATAGTGAGCCCTTAAGCCATTAGGAGTAAAATAATTAGTGATATTGTAACTGATAATACATTCCATTAGATCAGGTAAAAAACAAGTTAATTAAAAGATTTTTTTGAAAGAAAAAATAAAATCATATTTTTGCAAAGTATTTAAAAATTTAATATTAAAAAGAATTATTATGAAAAAAATAATCAGTTTTTTGGTTTTTGTAGCATTATTTTCTTTAGCTTTTGTTAGCTGTGATGATGATAAGACAATAGAAGATCTTACCGGAAGTATGAACGTAACTGTTGACGGGACAAATGATAATTTTTCTGCTGTATATTTTCAGTATACCGGAAATAAGACAATCATTTCAAGTGGAAAAATAAATATCACTTTAGATGGGCAAACAACCGGTGAATATACATTAGGACTTGGAAAAAATGCTACTTCAGCAGCAACTGGAATTATTTCAGGAGGAATTTCTGCAATAACCTCAGGAAATACACTGGTTTATACATCGACTGCATCTTTAGCAGCTACACAAACAAGTGTTTATGGAACATTAACTATTACAGAAGCATCAAATGATAAACTTGAAGGTACTTTCTCCACTACAGTTACAGAACTTTCAAATTTAACAGATTTAAATCTGGAAAGTATTTTAGCAATTTTAAGAGGAAGTGAAAGTTCAACAATTGAAGGATCATTTAAAGCAGTCAGCTATTCCAACTAAAAATTAAGATAAATTTAATAAAAGAAACAGTCTAAAAAAGTTTTTTTAGACTGTTTCTTTTATTATCTGCTCCGCTGGTTAGAATTCTGACGTGAGCTATTATTAGTATTCTCCCTGGTATTATTCTGTTTTTGGTTTGAGGTAGATTGCCTGTTCGTATTAGGCGTATCGGAAGAACGATTTATTGATTGCCTGTTATTGTTTTGTGTAGGCTGAGTAGACGGACGCTGATAAGTATTTTGATTGTTTTTATTTGTATTTGCAGGACGTGCCGTACTATTATTATTCCGGTTTGTATTATTAGAATTATTTGCAGGTCGTGTCTGAGTATTTGACGCAGGTTGCCTGTTTGTATTTTGAGTATTACCAGAGTTGTTGTTATTCTGTGACGGCTGCCTGTTCGCGTTTTGTGTATTATTAACAGTACCCGATGGGCGTTGCCTGTCGGTATTATTATATACCGGTCTCTTATCCACTTCTTTTGTCAGGTCAGCAGGACGAGCTCTGTTACCATAATTATAATTATTTTCTCTGGTATTTGTATTTTGCCTGTCAGGAGAAGATACATTACCGCGTGTAGGAGTAACTCCCACCCTGTTATAATTATATATATTATTATTATGAACTTGTTTAGAAGCAGTTTCCCGTCTTACAGAGACATTTGTTCCGTAACGAACTGCCCTGTTTGTTGCACTCCTGTGTCCATAATAGTGATTATATGGTATACCATATGGAGGCCTGTAGACCGGTGGTCCCCACCATCCGCATCCCATATATCTGTGATGTCCCCAATGATGCGGTCTCCATGGCGAATAAAAGCCAAACCACCCGTAACCTCCTATTCCATAACTTATATTCATCGACCAGCCGTACCATGGATTATAATACATTCCGAATCCCCACGTACGAGGACGCGGAAAATAATATCTACCTTTCCAGGGTCGATAATAATGTCCTGTACCGTAAACAATTACAGGTCCAACTACATAATTTGAAATATATCCACTTGTATATCCTACATACACAACTTCAGGCGTACTGTGATAAATATTTACATATTTCACGTTATAAGCCGGGGAACTCGGAGGTATATCATTGACATGTTGCGGACGATAGTCGCTTACTACCCATGGACCGTCAGGAGAATTACTTGTAAACCACACACCGTCATCAACCAGAAAATAAGTATTACCTTCCAATAAAACTGTTCCCGAACTATTGGTTGCCAGTTGAATATTTGTACCCTGTATTATTTCGAAAGCCGGATCTCCGTCATATTCAACCTCAGTTCTGGTAGTACTTCTGTTTACTATTGCAGTATGTGGGATCTGAGCATCTTTTATTGCTTCCTGAGAAGCTTTTGTTCCGGGCACACTAGCTAATACTACGTCTTTATCTGATCCCTCAGGTATTTTTGCAAAATCTGCAGGCAACTTCTGCGGCTCTACATAACTCCACGACCCATCCAGCCTATTTGAAGCGTACCAGCGACCAGATAAAAGAACATAATAAAGTTGATTATCAATATCAAATAATATCTGATCTTCTGTATTACTTACAAAAAGTAAATTAATCCCTTCAATTGGAGAAAATTGCGGTTCACCTTCTGTCTGTATCAATTCAGCCGGTACTGTACTTATTATAATTTTTGGATAAAAATTCCCCTTACTTTCAGCTACAGCCTGCTCATCGGTTTTTAGCGATTTAGCCATATCTTTCACTGCCTTAGGCGTATTTTTTTCAGGCAAATAATTACCGGTTGCCGAACCTGCTTTATACCATAACTCACCATTGCTCAAATAAAAATTATTCTGATATTTTAATATCAGGAATGGCGTGTTTACAACTGCTTCAATGCCACTTGCAGATGTACTGTTTATAATAGGATCACCATCTATACTTACCAGTAAAGATGATTCTTTAGCATATATGATTTTTGGTGGTGTATTATTGATACCTGCTTCAAATTCTCTTTCACGGTTTGCATTATTTATATCAGCATTTATATCCTGTATGTCCAGCATAGGCTGTTTACTATTAAAAGTTTGCTGAATAAGCAGGATCAGATCTGTTTTTTCTGTTTCTTCCAGTCCGTCAGGAAAACGTATATCCGCAATACGCACATTTGACATCTTACCATTGTTATTTTCAATCCTGGAATCACCCCATATTGCTCCAAATACAGGATCATTATTATTTTCATAGATTGCCACAGCCGCCCTGAAGTTCAGATTATTTCCTGAATAACTTTCAGCTACAGGTTTGAATACCGAAACGGATTTATTTTCATTTGCTCCTGTCAATGGCCAGGACGATTGAGCATGAGCATAAAATGAGAAACTGATAAAACAATATAAAAATAAAACAGATTTAAATACAAAACTTTTCATAATGATTCAAATTTTAAATTATAATGGCATTTACCTGATCTTAAGCCTGATGAATTATGTTTAATTTGAAGTTTCATAGTTTTAATAAATTTGAAAATTCAATATTTTTTTACCTTGTTGATAAAAGGCTCATTTATAGTTTACATAGAACAAATCGAGTGCCAAAATGTTTGAAACCTCTTTTTTACCTGAAAAAATATCTTTTATTATTCAGTTGTATTATTTGATTTATACGTTTTTGATTAATAATTTTATTATTTTTGTATAAAATGTTAATATAAACACTAATTAACAGATTATTAATAATAACAATATATCATGAAAAAAATAGTCTCTCTTTTTATTCCGTTAATAATATCATTTGCTATGGTAGCTCAAAACAGTAATTTTTACGATTTTATTGTAAAAGATATTAATGGAGATGATTTTAATTTATCAGAATTAAAAGGCAAAAAAGTAATGATTGTCAATGTTGCTTCCAAATGCGGACTTACTCCTCAATACGAACAACTGGAAGAATTATACAGAAAATATGGCGATAAGGATTTTGTAATAATAGGCTTTCCTGCAAATGATTTTCTGGAACAGGAACCGGGAACCGACGAAGAAATAAAAGAATTCTGTACTTTAAACTATGGAGTTACATTTCCTGTAATGTCGAAAATCTCGGTTATAGGTAAAGATATACATCCGCTATATAAATGGCTTACCCAAAAAAGTGAAAATGGCAAGGAAAATGCTGAAGTCAAATGGAATTTTCAAAAATTCCTTATTGACGAAAACGGAAACTGGGTAAAAAGTATTCCACCCCGCACAAGTCCGACAGATGAAGAAATTATTATGTGGATAGAAGAAAGATAGATATTTAATTATCTAACTTTTTAAATTGCTATAATAAATTAACTATTCAGCAAATCCATTTTAATTTATTTCCCATTCGCATCCGTCCTTTTTATCTTTGATCGTAATTCCAAGTTTTGAAAGTTCGTTACGTATAAGATCTGATGTAGCATAATCCTTGTTTGCTTTTGCCTGACTTCTTAGTTCCAGAACCATAGCAAGCACATTTTTCAACACTTCTGAATTTTCCTGACTATCTGAAGAATCATTTTTTATTCCTAATATATTAAATAAAAATATATTGAATATATCTTTTAATGTATCCAGATTTTTCCGGTCGATTTTTTCGTTCCCGCATGCTACAGAATTAATTATTTTTATAGCATCAAATAAATATGAAATAACAATAGGAGAATTCAGATCGTCATTTATTGCATCATAACATTTAGACATAATAGTTTCAGCATCAACAGAACTTTCATTATCCGGATTTAATTTTGACAATACTTCATAACCTTTAAGCAACCTGGTTAATCCTTTTTCTGCAGCTTGTAGTGCTTCATTTGAAAAGTCAAGTGTACTTCTGTAATGTGCCTGAAGAATAAAAAATCTTATGGTCATGGGGCTATATGGTCTTTCCAGAATTTTATTGGATCCTGAAAACATTTCTTCCAGTGTTATAAAATTCCCTAAAGATTTCCCCATCTTCTGGCCATTAATTGTGATCATATTGTTATGTACCCAATATTTTACAGTCTCCTCTCCTATTGCAACAGTATTCTGAGCTAATTCACATTCATGATGCGGAAACAATAAATCCATACCGCCGCCATGAATATCAAATTTTTCTCCCAGATATTTGTGTCCCATTGCAGAACATTCGAGGTGCCATCCCGGAAAACCGTCGCTCCACGGCGAAGACCACCTCATAATATGTTCGGGGCTGGCTTTTTTCCATAAAGCAAAATCAAAACTGTTACGTTTCTCCGATTGACCGTCAAGTTCACGTGTGTTACAATAAAGATCATCTAAAACCCTGCCTGAAAGTTTTCCGTAATTATAGTTCTTATTATACTTTTCAACATCAAAATAAACAGAACCATTACTTTCATATGCATAACCCTTTTCCAGAATAACCTTTATAAGCTCTATCTGTTCAATTATATGTCCCGAAGCATGAGGTTCTATACTTGGATCCAAAACATTCAGCTTTTGCATTTCCCGGTGATACCTGTTAATGTAAAACTGAGCTATTTCCATCGGTTCAAGCTGTTCTATTTTTGCTTTTTTAGCAATTTTATCCTCACCGCTATCAGCATCGTTTTCCAAATGACCAACATCAGTGATATTTCTTACATATCTTACTTTATAGCCTAAATGTAATAAATACCGAAAAAGTAAATCAAAAGTAACAGCCGGTCGTGCATGTCCCAAATGAGCATCTCCATAAACAGTAGGACCACATACATACATACCTACATATGGCGGATTGACAGGTTCAAATTTTTCTTTTTTACGAGATAATGAATTATATAAAAACAATTTCTCTTCCATATATTTTACTTAATATAATTTATGCAAAAATAACAATTTTCAGCCTTATTTACGAATGTTTTTTATAAAATTGCAGTATAAAAATATTTATTATGAACACATTTAAAATTAAAAAGATCCATTACCTGTTAATTGTCATATTAGCTTGTATCACAATTTTTTCAGGATGTGCTGGAACAAAAGAAGAAAATAAAACTCCAAAGTATATATTTCTTTTCATTGGCGATGGAATGGGGACTTCTCATGTAGCTTTGAGCGAAGCATATTTTTCCAATATAACCGGTAAAATTGGTTTTGAAAAATTTACAATGACAGGTTTTCCTGTATTAGGATTATGTGAAACTTATTGCAGAAACAGGCAAATAACAGACTCAGGTGCAGCAGGGTCTGCAATAGCATGCGGAACAAAAGCCAACGTCGATGCTATTTCTTATTTTGAAGATACAATAAATAACGACACCCAGTCAATAGCCAAGATAGCCAAAAGCAAAGGATTAAAAACAGGTATAATAACTACCGTAAGTCTTGACCATGCAACTCCGGCTGCTTTTTATGCAATAAATAAAAACCGAAGTAATTATTATGAAATAGGGCTCGATCTGGCTGCAAGTAATTTTGATTTCTTTGGTGGCGGCAGTTTTTATTATCCTGAAGGAAAAAATAATGATAATAGAAATCTTATTGAAATAATTAAGGAAAACGGATATATTACTTACAATACTTATGAAGACTTGCAAAATATTTCTTCCAATGATGAAAAAGTTGTTTATATTAATCCAGTTACTCTGAAAGAAGGAGAAATGCCATATGCTATTGACAGAAAAAATCAGGGTGGAGCATGTTTACAGGAAATTATAAAATCAGGAATAGAATATCTTAACAATGAAAACGGTTTTTTCATAATGACCGAAGGTGGTAAAATAGACTGGTGTTCTCACGAAAATGATGCTGCAACAATAATATATGAAGTAAAAGATTTTGATGATGCAGTAAAAGAAGCATATAATTTTTATCTTCAATATCCCGACGAAACATTAATAATCGTAACTGCAGATCACGAAACAGGCGGTATTTCAATAGGAAATGCAATAAACAATTATGAAAACAACCTGCAAATACTTAATATTCAGAAAACATCCCAATATTATTTTGGTCAACAAATAGCCGACTACAAAAAAAATAAAGAAAAATACGACATTAAAGATATCATCAACATGGCTCAAACAGATTTTTATTCTGAACATATAAATTTTACTGAAGAAGAATTTTCACAAATAACAGAAGCTTTTAATTATTATTTTCATGATAAAACAAATTACACAGAAAAGGAATTATATAAACTATATGGCGGCTATAATCCGATATCGGTAACCTTTACAAAAATACTAAACAACAGGGCAGCAATAGGGTTCACGTCATGGTCGCATACAGGCACCAGAGTTCCCGTATATTCAATCGGTAAAGGTTCCGAAAAATTTTCAGGAAACATGAACAATACCGATATTAAACGTAAAATCATGGAAATAATGAATTGGTAGATAAATATTGAAAGCAAGAAATACCAAGTTTAAGTATATAATGAACTCATTAAAACTTAAAAAAAGTTGCCAATTGCATTCGTTGTCGCGAGCGGCATTGGCTGGTGAGCGTAAAAAATATTTTTAAGTTAAATAATTTCAATTTTTATTAAGTCTTAAATAATTTCAGCTTTTATATTTAAGAACATCATTTTAAAATTAGTAATTATAAATCAAAATTTATATTTTTGAAAAAACTAAAAAAATAGTAACAATGCAAGATTTAAAATGGTCAGAACTCCCTTTTGGGTATGTAAGGACACCTTATAACGTACGCTGTACCTGGAAAAACGGCAAATGGGGAGAAATAGAAATCAGTGATTCTGAATTTATCAATATTCATATTGCTGCAACGTGTTTACATTACGGTCAGGAAGCTTTTGAAGGCTTGAAAGCCTATCGTGGAAAAGACGGAAAAATAAGATTATTCAGGTGGGACGAAAACAGTAAACGTTTACAAAATTCTGCCGATGGAATAATGATGGCAAAAGTAGATGATAAGCTATTTCACGATATGCTTGTAAAAGTTATTGAATTAAATAAAGATTTTGTTCCACCTTATGGTACAGGAGCTTCTTTATATTTACGCCCGTTATTAATCGGAACAGGTCCTAAAGTAGGCGTACAACCTGCCGATGAATATACAATTATAATATTCTCAACACCGGTTGGTCCCTACTTTAAAGAAGGTTTTAATCCTGTAAAAATAGGAGTTGTCAGAGATTCTGACAGAGCTGCTCCTCTTGGAACCGGAACCATAAAAGTCGGAGGTAATTATGCTGCAAGTTTAAAAGGTGTTGACAAAGCTCACAAAGCCGGATGCGGATCTCCTATGTATCTTGATTGCTGTGAGAAAAAATATATTGATGAAATAGGTGCTGCTAATTTCTTTGCAATCAAAGAAAATACATATATAACACCAAAATCATCATCAATACTGCCGTCAATAACCAACAAAAGTCTTGAAGAACTTGCAAAACACATTGGACTAAAAGTAGAAAGAAGACCGGTTGCATTTGATGAACTTGAAACATTTGAAGAAGTAGGTGCATGCGGGACTGCGGCAGTTATCTCTCCTATCGGCGAAATTAAAGATCTGGACACAGGCAAAGTTTATAATTTCTGCCCTGACGGCAAAGCCGGACCTATTTCCACAAAACTATATGAAACATTGGTAGGAATACAATACGGTGACATTAAAGATCCATTTGGATGGGTAGAAATATTAAATTTTTAATATTTCTCAAAATATAAACAAGAAATTTTGTAAAATATCAGGAGTGACCGGAATTAATTCCGGTCACTTTTTTTTTGAATTCTGAGTTTTAAAATAAATCAAAAGATTACTACCGCACTTAATAATAATCCCAGTAATAATAAGGTTATGTATTTCTACTTTTAACATATCCGCATTATATAACCTAGAGTACAGAAGTTCAGTTTCTGTTAATGTATCCTTTGCTGATTTGGATTATTATTTCTTAAATAAAAAAACACTTGTCTGAACACATAACTATCTAGCATAAAATAACTTATATCTTAAATTTATATTATATTATAGATTTAATCTTATATTTCCATGTACAAAAACTCACGCAACTTTTAAAAAAAAATACAGTCTAATTAATGAATCAAAAAAATTAAGCATATGAAAAATTTATCCATTATCAGCATTTTACTATTTTTTAGTATTTTGTCTTTTTCCCAGAGTATAGAAATTGATCATCGACTCGAACAATTTTACGGTGAAGAGTATTTACAGGAATTATCCGGTACAAAACCGGAAGATATTAAGTATTTAAACTGGTATCTTGATAATTCATATTCGGTAAATGAAAATATTAATATAGAAAAATACGAGCTATTACCTTATTTAAAACATTTTGACCTGTCTGCCAAAACAGAAGGAGAAATTGTTGAAGATATTGATCTCAATAATTTTAACATTCTTTTCTACTCTATTGAAAGATATTATGACAAACCTGCTGCATACCGCATAGGGAACAGTGGAAAAATAATATACTTCGATTCGGTCAAAGATATTACGGCAAAGTATAATAAATTTTTAGGTTATTGAAACATACAAAAACTATAAATTATGAAAACAATTTTTATATTTACAGCATTGGTATTACTACTTTCATTAAGTGCAGTATCACAAACGTATACACTAAATTCTTCACTGAATAACCAAACAATAACAACCTGTGGCGGAACACTATATGATTCCGGAGGTCCAACCGGAAATTATGGTAACAATGAAAATTATACCGTCACGATCTGTAGTGATAATGGTGGGAGCATAACATTAAATTTTACCGAATTCAGTACAGAATCTGTTTCTTTTGATTATATGACAGTTTATGATGCAAATAATAATTCAGTAATAATAGCTACTTCAGGAGGAACATCCCTTCAAGGACAAGTATTTGAAACTAATACTAATTGTGTAAGAATTGTATGGCGCACTGACGGTTCTGTAACATATTCCGGATTTGCTATTAATTTATCATGTCAATTTCCTTGCCAGGATTACACTATAGGTATAAGCACCTCACCTGTAAATTACACAAGCCCTACGGATATTTATATAAATACACAATTAACATTTAATGCAGCAGGTACCTATCCCTCTTCAGGATTAAATTATACTCAAACAAATTCTAATCTGAACTGGCAGTGGGTAATAACTTCTCCAAGCGGTACAACAGAAAATCGTGGAGGAATTGGAATTAATAGTTTATTATATAATTTCAATCAAGAAGGCACTTACATAATAGATCTTACTGGAGTTGATATAAATGATTGTGAAGTGTCGGAAAGATGGATAGTAAACGTAATTCCTGTATATATCATTAATAATGATTTAGATAATACTGTTGTATATAATTGTGTAGGAACTATTTACGATTCGGGTGGTATTAGTGGTAATTATTCAAATAACGAAAACAGAGAGGTTACATTTTGCAGTAACTTTCCACAATCCCGTCCTCAACTAGATTTTACCTCATTCAATCTTGCTGCAAATGATTTTATTTCAGTATATGAAGGAACAGGAACCAGTGGTTCAACATTATTACCTCCTACAACCGGAAATGTATTGCCTGCCACTATATTTACATCACCGGGAGAAGAATGTTTAACTATAGTATTTACAAGTAATGGAAATGGTGTAGCTACAGGATTCGCAATAGATATATCATGTATACCTCCCGAATGTCAGGAATTCTTATTAGATAGTACTTCAACAACTCCCGCATTAGGTAATGTAATAAACATAAGGCAGCAAAGTACAGTTGATTTCGAAGCATTTGGAAATTACTTCAATAATAATATATCGTATGCACAAGCTGATGCTACAACAATCTGGACATGGTATGTTGACGGTGTTGAGGTATATTCGGGAAATGAAACCGGAGCTAATGAGTTCTCATATCTTTTTGCCTTAGAAGGCATGCATCAAGTAAGATTAGTTGCAAAAGACCAGAATCCAAGTTCTATGTGTATTGCTGAAGTAGTATGGAATGTTATGGTCTCGCCTATAGTAATATTAAATAGTTCAACAACAGGAAGTACAATAAGTTCCTGCAATATGACATTATACGATTCGGGCGGTCCTGACGGGAACTATTCAAATAGTGAAAATTATGAAATTACTATCTGTAGCGATAATGATGGATATATTGTGTTGGACTTTACCGAATTCAGAACAGAATCTGTTTCTTTTGATTATATAACAGTCTATAATGCAAATAATAATTCTGTCATAGTGGCTGCCTCAGGAGGTACAAGTCTGTTAGGACAAACTATAGAAACAACAACGGATTGTGTCAGGATAACATGGCGTTCAGACGGTTCTTCAGTATATTCCGGATTTGAGATTGATGTATCATGTAAATTTGATTGCCAGGATTTCTTGGTTGCTATGGAAGGCTATGAACTAACAGACACATCGTTTATTGATGTTTGCCAGAATACCCCATTTTCGCTAACAGCAACAGGAACATATCCAAACAACAACGAAAACTATTTCCAGTCCGATTCAAATGTAACATGGACATGGTCGATAGTTTCGGACGAAATAGATGATGAAGTTTCAGGCATAGGAATGAACACGTTAAATTATGAATTTCCTGGACCCGGAGGATATTTTATAAGTCTGAATGCTGTCGATTCCAATGGATGTATGACGATTCTCTGTGCTTCACGCAGAGTCAGGGTATCCCTTACTCCCAGATTTACCGGGACAACTATAACAGATACCGTATGCCCGGGAGAACTTGTTACAATGACCGGAAGTTATGACGTTAATCCATGGATATATGAATATCAGGAAGTCATACCGCGCCAAACATGTATTGATGGTGGTCAATTACACACCGAACAACGTTACACTTTTACACATTCGTGTTTTGAACCTTGTGCCAGAATTACTTCTGCATACGATATCCAGTCCATTATATTAACATTAGAACATTCTTATATTGGCGATCTTGATATTTTTTTAGAATGTCCCAACGGGCAAAGAATGTCTATAATTTCTTATCCGAACGGATGTACTAATGCGTGGTTCGGTGAAGCTATCGATAATGACGGCAGACCTTGTGAAATAGGAGTTGCTTATCCATATACATGGTCACCGACGGCAACAACCTCATTTACATCAGTAGCCAGGAATTATACAGGAAACAGACCTGTACCTTCAGGAACATATCTGCCTACAGGCAATTTTTCAGATTTGATAGGATGTCCCATAAATGGAGACTGGAGTGTAATATTTGTTGATAATCTTAACTCAGATGACGGAACAATTACTCAGGTCGAATTCTATTTTGCCGATCATCTCGTTCAATCTGCAGCAAACTGTGGCGAATGGACATATACAAATACATATGAAAACTTTACATGGTCAGGAGAGAATATAGCATCAAATGGTATCACAGCAACTGCAAGACCTAATACATCAGGTGATATATCTTATTTGTTCACAATTACCGATGATTTCGGATGCTCTCACGACACTACAATTACTGTACATGTAAGACCAACTATCGACCCTATTTGTTGTGTTACTCCGGTAGCATATGCCGGGGATGATGAACAAGTTTGCGGCTACACACATACCCTTAATGCACAATTACTGCCAGGTAATACAGGAAGCTGGCAAGTAGTAGAATCTTCAGTACCTTCGGGAGCAAGGGTTCCAACATTTGCAAATCCAAATTCTCCTAATGCTACTGTGACTGTGTATGAAGAAGGTATTTATCAATTTGAATGGACTGAAATGAATATATCTCCGGCATGTATGGATAGCGATACTGTAACTATAGAATTCAGGACAATTCCTACATCAACATTCTCCTATACTCCTATTTTATGTTATGGGGAATCTACAACTGTTACATATACAGGAAATGTGGGAGCAAATGCTACTTTTAACTGGAATTTCAGCAATGGCATAATTGAAAGCGGAAGCGGAATTGGACCTTACAGGGTAAGATGGGCAAATGCTGGTATATATAATATCAGTTTACAGGTTAACTATCATTACTGCAGCTCCACAGAAACTATATCAAACCTTGATGTACCAAGCTTACTATCTTTTAATGTAATAACAACAGATGACCCGTGTTTCCAATCATGTGGAGGAATAGCCGAACTGGTAATACAGGGAGGTAGATTACCATACGCATACTCATGGACATCGCCGACTAATGTTCTGGATAATTTATGTGCAAACGATTACACTGTTACTGTTACCGACAACAACGGCTGTACTGCTAGTAAACCATTCTCTATAAGTGAACCAAATGAATTGGTTATAACAGCTTCAAGCTCTACAAATCTTTCCTGTTATAATTCTTTTGACGGAGATATTAGTATTACCGTTGCCGGTGGAACAGGTAATATTTCTTATATATGGTCGGATATTGGTGCAGGAATGTCGGAAAGAGCCGGATTAGCTGCTGGAAACTACCAGGTTACGGCAATTGATGCTAATGGTTGTTCGGTATCTGAACAATTCACTTTAACTCAACCTACCCAATTATCGGTTACTATTTCTCCCGATATTGCTATATGTGAAACAACACAGGCCGTAATACAAGCTCAGGCAATGGGGGGAACTCCTCAATATACATATTATTGGGATATGAGTAACGGAAGCGGGTTTGCTCCGAATAATTCTACATTGATTCTTACTCCGGATACTACTACAAGATATTTTGT
>JAISPG010000074.1 GCA_031275085.1 Bacteroidales bacterium
TTTATCAAGGCTTTAATTTCTTCGGCTGTATAACCTTTGACTTCTAATACTTTGCTCATAGAATGTTTTTTTTGCAAAGATAATAAATTAGTGTAATTATTTATCGGAAGTTATATAAAACCACTAAGAGACACTAAGATATGCTTTGTTGAAGCTCTCTTTTTTTGTGCTTCTTAGTGACTAATTCATTGACTGTTTCTTAATAGTCTATAAAACATTCATAAATACTAAATGCGGATAATTACAACTGACCGTTCCGATACGGCAACTGCAGTCGATTAATAAATTATTTGAAAAACACCCGAACAGGAATGTCCCGGGCAGAAAAAATATCAGTTTCAATTAACCTGAAACCAATATTATGATAATATGTAAAGCAATATTTTCGAAATAATCTCACAGGATATTTCAGGGTGTATTTAATGAGTAAATTTTTAAAATAACAAATAATAATCAAATTATTACTCAGGTTTAATTAAGTTTTGCACCCTTTAAAGCCAGCCAGCAATCCTCTTTCTTTGCCCATTCTCCATACAGATCTCCCGGTGCATTCTCTTTTATAAAATTCTCCACATTAACCATCATATCATATAGTCTATCCTTTAAATCATCAGGCACAGTCTGTTTTTTCCATATCTCATTCAGATTCACAGACCCACCGTCAGTACAGGATAGCAATGCCAGAGTATAAGGCACTGTTATATACCGCATATCGCCGATGGAGTGTGGTTTTATGCCATAAATCTGTTCCGCAGTCCGGAAAAGCTTTGCTTTTGCTATTGTTTCTTCAAAATACCTGTTATCCGGAATTTCAGGAAGATTGTATTTTACAAAAAATGCGTAGTTTTTCTGACTTCCTCTTACCACAATATGCGGACCTATTACCAGTTTATCTTCATCATAAACCTCATTCCAGGTATTAACGTATTTGGCCAGTTCTTCCTTGGTTAAAAACTGATTTCTGGGATTCCGCAAATCAAATGCTTTCTGTTTTGCTTTTGTGGTTCCTTCGTTCGCCCGGGCATTTTTATACTGTCCGCGGGCTCTTTCATAAAACCATCTTGTCTGATGTGACTGCCCCTGAACTGGTGGCGCCCAGATATTGCGGGAGAGTTTTTCAAACTCTACATGGAATGGTGCATTGGAACTGAGGTCGGACACTGAGACTTTATTCTGGGTGTTTGCATACTCTGCAATGCGGCTTACTATTTCAGCAAAATTGCTTTTGTCTTTGATAACACTTAATTTTACCTGTACAAGAATATCGGTAATATCGGCCTTATCTTTCTTTGAGGTATGGTATATGGAGGCTGTAGTCTGCCCGCCGTTCACTATCTGGAAATCTTTTACTGAACTGATATAATAACCGTGTTCGTTTTGTCCCAGTTTCACATCGTCTGCTGTTGCTGCAATACCGTTGTTGTATGCCAGAAACATGTGAGGTTCGTCTATAATGGTAGTCCTGATTCCTTTGTTTATCTTACCGGTAAACTGGAGAAATGATCGTACATTTTGCTCGAGTAACCGGGCACCATACTGCTCGTAAATGGATGCAAGGGCATCTCCGGGTATCAGTGCAAGGTATGACTGGTATTCTGCGTTATCGGTTTCTGCCCTGATGCAGGGTACCGGATAGCCCTGCTGCTCAAAGTCGATTTCTATAGGGATATATTCTTTTTCGGATATGTTGTAAAGGTAGTTCAGGTCAATAATCCTGAAATAAACCGGAATACCGTTGTGTTCCCGTGGTGTGGGGATTTCTCCGTTGTATATACCGTCTGTGATGATAAAGATATTTATCCTGACCAGATTGTCCTTCAATGCCTGTGAAGCATTAAGAGTATGCGCAAAATCGTATATCTGTGATGACTCTTCAAGACCGGCAGCATATTCCCTGTTTTGGGTTTTACGCAGGAAAGACATAATAAGTGTGGAGGCATTGTCTGTTTCTGCCTTTTGTACACGTACAGGGTTTTCTGTACATTTAAATATGGTAATAAAAAGATCGAGAGTTTCGTAATTATCAGCAATAGCCCAAGCATTAATCTTGTGCCTGTTGCGGGCTACAGTATTTGCATGATGATATATTGTAACATCGGCTGTTTCTCCTCCATCTGTCAGAAGAGAGATAGCATGTGTGGTAAACAGCTGTTCGAGATTACCTGTTTCACCTGAGAGTTGTTCGGATTTAATATCCTGCAACATATCGGTGTAAAAAAGGTTTAGTTCGTTCTGGCGCATTTATAAAAGCTGGTTTAGAGTTTGTCCGGTTTGTGTGTATACTTCGTTTAAAATATCTGATTCGTTTAACTGAACATTCTTTTTATCTTCCGGGGCGGCTAAATAAATACAGGCGCCTTTACACATGGCATATACTGATTTCTTTGTATCATTTAAGATTTGTTCCTCCTTATTTTCAGAAATCAATATCCGGTTTATTGGTTTACATTCAGCATTAAGTAGTTTTTTTGTTCCGTTGTATTCAAGATATCTCAGACCTTCAAGCAATTGAAATTTATACCTGTATTTATTACCTTCGTAATCCTCTTTTTCATAAAAGAGAAAAAACGGATTATCATCTGATACTTCAATAATTACTTTTGAATTGACTTTATTCAATTCTTCAAGCACTGAAAATCCGGTTAATAGTTCTTCTTTAAATACAGGCGATTTGAGATCATGGTGGGATAATGGATTTAACAATCTGTTCTTTATTCTGTTAAGGTCCTGAATATATGGAAAAATTAATTCATATTTTACCATTAATTTATCAAACTGATCAATCAGCTTTTGAAGTCCGGCAGGACGGAATACTGCACTTTTACTACCTGCTGAGCCGCTGGGAGTAAAAAACCATGCTTCTTCATTTTCCTGTATGGTAAGCTGTGATTTTGAAACAATAAGCTGACTCATTTCAATATCTGAGTTATCGTATCCGGGATGCAGCATATTTCCCGGCAGTATATTAAAAAACATTTGTTCAAATGCCTTACGCAGATAATTGGCACATGCAGGATAATCACCATGTATCAGATGAAATTCTGCTCTTTCTTTATAGGTATCTGACTTGCGAATTAACGGACGTTCTTTTTCGCAGCTATGGTTATCCACATAAAATTCTGCTTTGCTCCAGCTATCATCCAGATAGGTTTTGGCTACATTAAACCATTCGCGGTCGTAGGTTGTAAGGAATATCTGATAATTACGTACAAAACTCTTTCCGCCAAAAAGATCGGGAGCAGTAAGGATTTTTATCAGAGGTATCCTGTTTGTCATATCGAGACCGATAAATATATCGTCGAGAAAAAGAATATTTAAATCGGTATCAGGTATGATGAACAGGTGAGCAAGGTAAACCGATATGGCCAGAGAAGTCAGACGGGCTTCGTTGAGTATATCATCATGTTCCGGTAATTCTTTTCCAAACAGGGTTACTTTAAAGGATATTACGGGAGGAATAAGCATATCATCGGTTATTGTTCCGTCTGTATAACTGATTTTCAGGTCGCAATCTTTATGAAAATATTTTAGTAAATGGCTGGCTTTTTCTTCCAGCTCTTTAAATTGTGCTTCAGCATTGATATTGTAATCAGAAAGGTCTTCCTTATCAGGTGTTTTCCTGATTCTTTCCCACAGCTTTCTGAAAGCGACTTTATTACTGCCTTTTCCGGGTGATGCAACAGTCATTTCTGAAAATAATCCATTTTCACCCAGAAAAAAAGAAAAGAGGTCGGGTGTCTGATTGTCAGAACGAAAATGTAGTCTGAGCAAATCGCGGTAACTGATAAATCCTTTGGTTATTCCTGCTTCTGATATAACAGAAGTTGCAGCTGTGTTGGTTCTGGCTGCTTCTGACGAGAAATAATGCCCGGTATCATCATCGAGTGTGATATGTATATATGGGCGCTCGGAGTTTTGCGTTTCATCGTAAAACATATTTTTCTGAAAGGGTTGTTCCGGATTTAGTGCCGAAATAAAAAAGTCTTTTATCGCTTTATACAGTGAGGACTTTCCACTGCCGTTTTCGCCATATATCAACAGATTCTCTCCTCCGGGCAGTTCTATGGTGTACCGGTTTTCTTCCTTATCACCATTTACCAGAAAAGCTCTGTAGTTACTGATTTGAATACGTTTAATTTTCATCGGTCAGTATTTGGTAAATATGTTTAAATTCAGGAACAGTTGTTATATAATAAATTGCTTTTTTTACAGGATTATTGGATTCATTCAAAAGCTGATAGCATTTTTTCACCTGTTCGGTATCATTAGTAAACGTAGCAAGTTTTCCAAGTTCAGAAAGCACGCATAATTTATGTTTACCAAACACTTCAGGAAAATATATTTCGAAAATAGCTACGTCGAGCACATTTATAAAGTATGAATTTATTATTCTTTCGTCCCGTGATGCTTCATTTCTCCGCAAAAATTGTATACTTTTTACCAGCGTTGCTATCCCTGCATTGCCTTGAGCATGCGTAGTAACAGGAAATTCTTTAATGACAGTTTCTGTTTTTTCTCCTTTGGCATCTATATTGTAAAAGGCAAAAAGGGCTGAGTTGAACAGTGCTGAGAGGTATTCTTCGGATATTCCTTCACTTTGTATGACAAGGCTGCTGTTGTCGGCAACAAACCCTGCTTTGTGAACAGTAAATTTCGACCCTTGATATATAGCAGGAGTTACAATACTTTTTACATTGATTTGTGCATCTCCCGCATTGACTACCTGAAAGTCAGCGTAAGGTTTCACCGTATATCTTCCAATGTCCTCTGCCCGTATAAGGGGAACGCTTCCGGGCAATTGTTCAGGGAGTGCTACTGCACGGGTATTATCTTCGTTTATCTGTTTGCTGTAGCTTATACTGATACCGTTGGTGTATATCAGAAAGAGATTGTTATTTAATTTTCTGTTATTCTCAATGGCTCTGATTACGGCCTCGTGCAATCCGGCGTTCCTTTCATTTTTTTCAACAGTGAGGGGTACGTCAATATCTTCTTCATCAAGTTCTTCGGGATAATTCAGTTCTTTGAGGAATTGTTCATTGACTGCGTACTCAATCCTGACATCTTTTTCGATCCACGGGAAGCTGACTGCCAGACCTACAAAGGGTATATCCGACAGGGCTGGCTGACTTTCGTCGGGTTGGGGGTTAAGCAGGTAGATCAATAACAGTCCCTGATTTTCGGTACGGGTCTTTTTAATACGGATAGGACTGGGTTTGTCTATTTTTGATGGATCTTTGATTTTTCCTTTTTTTATTGCATCATCCTTTGTATCCTGTAGTGCTTTTCCTATTTGATCATCATCAAGATCAATATATTCATGCCGGGGGTCAATAATATGCGATTTTGCAATGGTATATATATCCATTTGCGGTTCTGAATCATTGCTACGCAGAGTGAGGCCGGCTTTAATATCTTCGGTTATTTTTATCTGTCTCCCTTCTGTATTATTAATTAATACAATAGTCCATTCTGCAAGCATCCTGTTTTCCTGCTGTGCTAGGATATAGTCAGTCATCAATTTTACATTGAATGAGGGCTGCCTGGTCTTATAGGAAGAAATAAAACTAATAACTGTATCAGCATTTACTCTTTGCCATACAAAGTGATTACGAAAACGTGCTTCTTTATTGGGTGCTCCATCAGGCAATCCCAGATTACTTATAAAGGGAAATACAAGATTGTAATTATCCAGATTCACCGGATCGTTCTTTCTGAATGAATAGGTTTCTTCCAGTTTGCCTGAATAACTTAACTCCATAATCTTTTTATACCGGAACTTATTGGAAGCGGTTATTACCAGTGATTCGGGAGATGTACGTACTTTAAGCCCATAATTGGCAGGAGTTTTATCAAGGTCGCCCATACGGTCGAACTCTGCACGCATTTCTTCAGTGGCTACTGTTATGTACTGATACCACTTTCTGATTTCTACACTGGTAAACAGTCTGCACAGGTCAAGATATCCGGGACGAAATCCGAACCACCTTCCCATCTGCATCAGAGTATCATACATTTTGGATGCACGAAGAAAATAACTGATTGTAAGTCCTTCGAGGGTAAGCCCCCGTGATAGTTTATTACCACCTATTGCTATTACAGAAAGCCCTGTCTGACGATTATCGTAATAATCAAGCGGGCGGATATTTTTGTGAGTGAGACCTTCAACTTTATTATCTCCATGAACAGCACGGATTTCAATTTTTGCCACAGCCGGATAAAGATGTGGTTCTATTTCTGTCCATGAAACAGGGCGGATTGAAGGATCGTTGACCGACGGGTTTTCTATAACCTCTTTTGTGACAGGCTCATATTCTTCCTGCCACAGTAGTTCCAATTCTCTCAGGAATGAGATGTCATTAAATTCTATAAGCCGGATATAGTCTTTTACTTCTTTGTCAACCAGCGATGCAATTATATCCTGCCAGCCTATAAATCTGGTTAAGTGTATCAGCATGGAACTGTGTTCTTTTGCCTGCCCCCTGACTCTCCTTGCGGCACAGGACAGAAAAAAGCATTTAATGGCTTTATGAAGGCTTGGAGGGAGTTTTTCCGGTTTGTTATCATCTATTTTATGACCGTCTTTTATGTATGATTGATAGTCATTGACTGTGCGGATAAGTGGTAGCGGATAGACCTTTTTTTCATAGTTTTCTATGGATTCTATTCCGAATATTTTTTCAGGTCCTATGTAATTGGAAGGTGCCGGAATGTTTACTATAAAGTTTTTCGGGAAAATATCTTTTCCGAGTGCCAGCGATAAGTTGTGCACGTTGTAGTCCAGTCCTTTTACATCCTCATCGGTATATTGTTTAACGAAAATATTGGCATAGGGTGTTGCGGTATAGCCGATATAGGCACTTTGCTCGAAGAGTTTGAGCATAGAACGGATACAGGCATTAATACCGGATACATAGTTTTTGCTGATATTAATTGAAGCGTTGTCAGCTTCATCATCTATAACAAGCAGCGGCAGGTTTTTAATCTGTTTTTTTCCGTCTTCCATTGTTTCTCCCCTGGTAGCAAGCCAACCCAGCAGATTTTTCATTACGGAAGTATTTTTCTTTATAACTAGTACAATGGGGTCATTTCCCCGTATATTAAAACCGGAGGATTCTGAAATCCTTCGGTTAAAATCTCCGTTAATCTCATTGGTTGTGAGAGAGTGAGCAGCAAGATTCGGGTTAATTTTTCCTACTCCAATTCTGTTTGTGGTCTGGGTAAGACTTCGTGCGAACTGTGTATCGAATCCCAGGAATCCTTCGTCAATACGAAGCTGGGTTTGCGAACGGAGAGTATTGTGAATACCTGCAAGTACTACAATAAGTTTGTAGCCTGCATCAGCTGCCTTGCATATAAGTCCGATGTAGTTTCCTGTTTTTCCTGACTGTACATGCCCTACAATAAGTCCACGTTTGTCAAACGGAACATTACTTCCGGGCCGTACCATTCGATCCAGAATATCATCCGTAAGATTATCTGTCTGATTGATAGTGTCAGGAGCATAATTCTTCAGTTCCAGTAACCTTCTGTACCGGTTCCAGAAATTCCATGCTATCTCCGATTTGGCACTTTTCACCCAGGGCACAGGTTTTTCATCGTCAAGTATACGGTACTGGTCGGAAAATATTGCGTATTGTGCTTCGAGTTCTTCTATGAGTGAAGATATTTCTTCTGCCGGTAAATTAAACATCAGATTTACTCTCTCCACAGTACTTTTTATCAGTTCTGCATTGATATTTCCGGTTTCTCCGGAAAGCATTGTTATGCATATATTTTTAGCCTGTTCATGCTCTTTCATAAGCTTTCGATTAGTTCGGGATATTCATTAAAAGGTTCAATAAGCAACAGTCTGTTTTTTGCCTGTTCTGGGGCATTATTATTGAGCAGGGATTTATATACAGTTTTTATTAAATCTGTCAGTTCCTTTGTGGGTGTTTTTTCATAGGGTCTGAAAAAGGAATCGGGGTTTTCGGATTCATTGATAACAATCAGGGGCACAGGCAGTGTCTCTTCCAGTAGTCTGATAAGTGGCCGGAGGGTTTTGAGATCGTACTGTGCTATGAACGGATGCAGCTGATTGATTTCGTAATATCTTTTTCCGTCTTTCTGCATTTCTACCCAGACGGGTTCAAATTTGCTTGAGGTTGATCTGCGTTGCATTACTTTGCCTCTGTGCCTGTATACTTCAACGGCGTATGCCCTTACTTCGGATGCGTAGGCTTTGAGCTGATCACGCAGACCTGCGGGAATTCTGGCAACTGATTTTTTTATGTCAATCTGCCATTCATTGTCGAGATTATTTGGCAGGTCTATCATGATACGGGCAAGTTTACAGTGCTCTTCTTTGCGGAAGAGTCCGAGCCATCCGCCACTTACAAGCATCCGTTCGTTTCGGTATACATAAAATCCCTGGTTTGCATTCCAGCCGCGTATCCCTTCTCCTTCTTTAAATTGTTCGGGGGTAAGTTTTGATTTGTGGGGAAGTACAAAACCGCGGGCTCTTACCTGTCCGTTACAGAGAGGTTCTTCCGGAAAGTTTTGTGTGGCATCGTGGGTAATCATAAATGGATTCCATGCCGGGATTCCTCTATCACTAAAATATATTTTTACTTTATTATTTTCGATATAACGGTGAAATACTACTGAAATATGATTTTTTACAAGTTGCATGGTTTCAAGAAATTTTCTCTTTGCTTTTGTGTCATCTACCGGTGTGTCTTTGAGCAGATGGTCCATGTCCTGCCATATAACGATGGTGCCTGAGGTGAGTGCCTCTATTTGTTCCTGCCAATTGCCGGGAGGCAGTGAAGCTATAAGTTCCCACTTTTTTGCATGGTGATATATGTAATCAAGATCCCATGTCCAGAAACAGGAATCGTTGTTTTGTTTTTTTGATATGACTGTGTATTTTCTGCACTGAGAGAATGATGCTGTCTTTAGTCCGAATCCGAAACGCCCGAGGTCGCGGGCATCGCGTTCTTCGTTGGGGTCTTTGGAGCCGGGACGCATGGCATTGATAAGTTCGTCATTATCCATTCCACAACCGTCGTCTTTGATGGCAAATGTAGTATCTGCTCCTTTCCAGTCGAAATCAATCCATATATTCCGGGCTCCGGCAGATATGGAGTTATCGAGTATATCAGCTACTGCGGCTTCCATGCTGTAACCTACTGCCCGGAATGATTCGAGCATATTGGCAGCAATGGGTTCAGCACTGGTGGTTTGATATTGTGAATAGTTTGTTTTCATTCTGTTTTTAAGGTTTTGTAAATCTGATGTGCCGATACTGTCCAGTTTACCTGTATCACGGTTTGTATATTTCTCTTTGGCGAAAGTTTCTTGTATGGATTATTAATAATATTTAATTGAGGTATATCGTTAACGTTGTTTACAATAACAAGGTAATAGTCTGTTTTCATGGCACGGGCAGTATTCCATTCTTTTTCTGTAAATAATATTCCTCCCTTCTGATCTGAAACACCTTTTATTTCTATCGCCAGTTTTATAGTATCATTACCTATTTCGAAATCATAACCGCATCCATGATTACGTACATCTTTTATTTCTGCATTTTCGGAAAAATAATCTTTATTGGATTTGTACCAGTCTATAAAATATTCTTCTGCTTTGTTTCCTGTAATTCCTCTTGT
Source organism: Bacteroidales bacterium (assembly GCA_031275085.1). Classification (GTDB taxonomy): domain Bacteria; phylum Bacteroidota; class Bacteroidia; order Bacteroidales; family ML635J-15; genus Bact-19. The sequence continues at coordinate 9,654 of JAISPG010000074.1, forward strand.
TTGGGGAGAAATGTAATCATCATACTGGTTTTCGGAAGAGACAACTGATGTTATTTTATTTATATCAGACTGTTTGTTATTATTTAAAATATCATTAATAATACTTCGTAAAGAATATTCCTCCAGATTACCTACAGCATCCACAACCATAATACGGCTTACAGTTAATTTTCGTTGATACCAGCCCGCACGGTATTCGAAAAGGGGATCAAATTCGTCGCGCCAGTTTTTAATTGTAGCAGGTTTTATTCCTAGAATATCACCTATTTTTTGGTGAGTTTGCCTCTGATTACCAAAACCAAGATTTGCATAAGCCAGATTATTAAATTTAGCCAGATAAAATGCGACATATAATCCTAAAATATTATTCTTCTTCATTGTTATGAGGTATTATATCTTTCACTATTTCCGCTATCTGATATGCCAGATAAGGAGGCACCGCATTACCTACCTGATGAAACTGGTCTGTACGTCCTCCGTAAAAATAATAATTATCCGGAAATGTCTGAACGCGTGCAGCTTCTCTTACAGTAAAGCTTCTCACCTGATCGGAATCATAATGGATAAAATAATGTCCGTCCTTGGATATATGGCTTGTTATGGTTGTTGCCGGAATATCCGGCATTTGTACCCTGAACCGGTCATTAAATACGCCGGATTCTGCATTTTCATGATCAGGAAGTAAATCTTTTCCTGCCTTTTTGTAATCCCCCATTTTGGGAAAAGTCCCGTATATCTGAGAATAACGTGCCGCAAAAAGGTAGCGTTTGAGATCCTGTGCCATATGTTTTCTGGACTCATGATGCAGAATACCTTTTAGTTTTTTATCTGCAAACCAGTTTCTCAGAGGATGTCCTTTTATAAGAAAAGCACATTCTGCCGGAATAAATTCTTTTCCCATGGTTTCGGGAAATTCTTTTGTTTTCCCATTTTCCTCCATCCCCTGGTATTTATTAATTTCCTTATTATACCGTAATATATATTTCATCCATTCTTCAGGCGAATCTTTTAATTTTTTATAGTATCTCTTTTTCTTAGGATTTCCGTCCTTGTCAGTAATAATTTCAGAATGAGTAAACTCTCTTGATAATCCACTACGTATTTTTGGAAGATTACCAATTACTGACGAAAGGCTGACCTCTTCTCTTTTAACAAGTATTCTTCCCGGAGCAGACATATCTTCCCGCAGACCCAGCAGAATTACACGGTGTCTTTTTTGTGGAATACCATATTCCTCGGACTTTATAATAAAATCTTCAGGCTTAAATTCATGCTCTGAAAAAAGATCGGTTTGACGGGGACTTGTGGTAAGGGAAAAAATTCTGTATCGTATTGGTTGTATGTTTTCTATTTCTTCATTTTCTGCGAGACATGCGTTTACAGGATCGGATAAATCATTTTTTATTTTCCGGAATATTGATTCTGTTTCTGTTTTGGCAGACAAAAGACCTTTAACATTTTCCATTACAAAAACAGCAGGCCTGTGAACAGCAATTATGCGCAGATACTCTTTATATAATCCTACTCTTTTATCTCTCGCTTCATCCAGTGTTTTTTCCTTTCTCCTTGAACGGCCTACAAGAGAATATGCCTGACAGGGAGGCCCTCCGATCAGAAGCCAGTCCGGATTACCATTTAATGCATGCCGTATTTTAGAATCCACTTCTTTATTCGTAAGACCATTTTTATCCTCCTCATCCGGTGTACCCAGTGTTCCGCAACATACTTCCTCATCTGCCATTGCAGCCTGTAGAGGATGTCTTTTATAGAGTTCTTCAATAGTTATTTCTCTCCTTACAAATGAATAATAATCTTTAGGTACCTGACAATAAGAAAACTGTCTGAAAAAACTTCTTAATTTTAATGTCTGATATGCATTATAATCTTTTTCTATTGATAGTTTTATTTTGAATATACGATCTCCGTTTTCATCCGTCAGCGAAGAAAAGCCCTCTCCCAATCCACCGGGGCCAGCAAAAATATCGATTATTGGTATCATAGGTTTTGCTTTATCTCAGTGGCAAGATTCTGTAAAGTAGTTTCCTGTTTATCTTTTTTCAGCTCACATTCCCACACAACAATTACTTTCCAGCCTGAATCCATAAGCTGCTCTCTTTTCTTTATATCATTTTCCACGTTTCCGTTTATTTTATTCAACCACCATTCCGTACGTGTTTTTAGAACAACAAAATATCTGCAACCTTCATGTTTATGCCAGAAACATCCATGAACAAATATAACCGTTTTATATTTTTTTAATATAATATCCGGCTTTCCTGGCAGGTTCTTATCATGAAGTCTGAAACGAAACCCCTGTGAAAAAAGATATTTTCTGACCAGAATTTCAGGTTTTGTATCTTTACCCTTTATCCGGCTCATATTATAACTTCTTGTTTCTTTTGAATGTACATCTGCCATAGAATGTATCTCTCCTGTTATTTTTATATTACAGATACACCTGAAATTGTAATATCAGCTACATAAAATAAGTCACTAATAATCATGTTTTCAGGTTTTTTATTTTGATACAAATTTATATAAAATGCAAAAGAAAAAGAAACTAAAGAAATTATTTCTTTTAGGAATTATTTTTAACTTTAATTACTCTGTACTGAAAAATCTGTTTAAATAGTTATTAACAGAATAATAGTTGTATGAATTAAAAGAATAGACGTGTATTTATTTGCCGAATAACAGCCAATCCGGCGGCACAAGGTATTCTCCGGGTTTACCCGGCCGCAATTCCGCAAACTCTTTATGAGAGGATTAGAAATATTTATAATATTTGACAGGTTCGTAAAACCGGTTGAAAACTCGTCCTTATGTGACCTTGCCCCTGGCAGTTAAGCAAATCTAAAAAGAAGTATCATATTCTTTTCTTTATAAAGAATATATCTGCAAACAGTAAATTACAGATTAATATACTATTTACAACTTTTATGATAATCAATAAAAGACTATAAGATAATTTATCATATTATTCGATAGATGTATCCTGTAATGTAGAAAAATAGTAATTTAAAAGATAAATAATGTTTTTTCAGTGATTTGCAATATTGATCTTTTATTCCAATATCTCACACTGTTTTAAAAGCACCTGGTCACCTTTTTCGTAGAAGCCACGGATTTCTCCTTTTATGAAAACTTCATCACCTTTGGATACTTTCCTTAATTTAAAATAATCCGAAAAAGGCAGAACACAGAGTATCCTGCTTTTACCACCTTTATTCTCCGATAATTCCACAGAAGGAAGAGCATATACATCGGGACCGGTATAAACTACAAATCCTTTGACGGTCATTATTTTGTTTGAATATTTATTTGCAGCAGCATCGGCATCTTTTTTGAAGGCATCGTAGAGCTCTTTAGCCGTAATAACAGAGTTTTGTTCTAACATTTCACTATTTTCGTTTATAAAAATCGAAGCAGGCATATATATACTATTACCGAAAAACAATAATAAAGTAAACATGCCTGCCATATAATAAATTCTTCTATTCATAATCTTGTCATAATCTTAACGGAATAAGCCTTTTTCGTCCAGATTCAGATCCAGCATATAAGAACAATTTGCCTGGGATTTTGGTATCAACTGTTCCATTCTTTCCAAATCATTTTTAGTAATATTTACGTTAATTGCTTTTAAAGAATCCTGAATCTGAGCAACAGTTCTGGAACCGACCAAAGCCATAATATCCTCGCCTTGTGCCAGTACCCATGCTATAGCAAGCTGAGCAAGAGAAATACCTTTTTCGTCGGCTATTTGTTTAAGTCCGTCGGCAGAAGAAAGATTTTTTTGTATATCATTAAGCGATTTCGAAGATATGCAGTTACTCATTCCCGAAAGTTTTTCCTGTGGTGAACTACCTCCGATAATTCCGGCCAGAAGAACACCGAAAGCAACAATTCCAACTCCCAGTTCTCTTGCTGTCGGCAACAAATCGTCTTCAATATGGCGATCCATTAATGAATACCGTACTTCGACCAAACGAATAGGATGTGTAGAATTTGCCCTGCGGAGGGTTTCCCCGTCCACTTCCGAAATTCCGATATTTTTTACATATCCGGCTTGTACCATTTCAGCAATGGCACCAATAGTTTCTTCAACAGGAATATGCGGATCGATACGAGCGGGCTGATATAAATCCACATAATCGGTTCCCAATCGTTTTAATGTATATGCCAGATAATTCTTAACATGTTCGGGACGATCGTCTATTCCATAAAATCTTCCGTCGGGAGAAATCATTCCGCCAAATTTGACCGAAATAAATACATCTTCTCTTTTTCGTGATTTCAGAGCTTCTCTCAGCAACATTTCATTCATACCATGATCGTAAAAATCGCCGGTATTCAAAAAATTAATACCAGCATCCAGTGCCGTGTGAATTACCTTAATGCCTTCTTCGGGATTATTTCCCATCCGCATGCCACCTGATCCGATACGGGAAAGATTAAAACCATTAGTTTTTATGCTATTTTCTTTCAAATATTTCATATAGTTCTATATTATATAGAATACAAAGATCAGGAAAAAATGTAATAATTAACAGAGCATTTTCCGTTTATGTTTGGGCAATATCCGATAATATTCTGATTTATTCAAAATAAATGTTACATTTGTCTTACTTTATTAGTCATTTATCGGTTTATTTGTTTTTGATATGAAAGAAACAAGTAATTTAAATATTCCTCAATATCTTGAAGGAATTTCTTCGAAGCAGTGGCAGCGGGATCAATTACTGGTTCTGGAACCCGGCGATTCTGTCGGTATTCGTCAAAAGCAGAACAGATATCCTATACGTTTGAATGCTTCTTTACTTATACTCGTACTCTCGGGTGAAATAACCATTACGGCGGATTATCTTACTCACAGGCTTAAAAAGAATACGGTGATACAGCTTACATCCGACAACATTATTGAGAATATTACATATACAGATAGTTTCAAAGGATATTTTCTATTAATTTCTTCAGAATTGAAATCGGAAATAATAGCCCGGACAGCGAGTATTAATTTACCTAAATCAAACCGTTTGAAACGAAACTATCCGATACAGGAACTCAGCGAAGAAGAATGTGAGGATATAACAGGCCGTATCATGCGTATAAAAAAATATATTGCAGACGAGACTCATTTTTACCGTTCTTATATGATCAGGAATGAAGTATGCTGCCTTCAAATGGAATTGGGTAATATCAGACAGATAAAATATGGCGGTAAAATAACTAAGGAGCCTCGCAAAGAGATTATTCGCGAACAGTTTTGGGAATTGCTTTTAAAGAAATGTAAAGAGCACCGCGATGTTGGGTATTATGCGAGAGAACTTTGCGTAACTCCCGATTATCTGTCTAAAATAATAAGGGATTACGATGGTCAATCGGCTATTAAATGGGTTGCCAATGCGGTTGTTACAGAGGCTAAAATTTTATTGCGCCAACCGGAAAAAACTATAAACCAGATTGCATTGGAACTTAATTTTTCTGATCAATCTACTTTCGGGAAATTCTTCAAAAGATACACGGGGGAATCGCCTAAACAATTTAGAAATACTTTATAGTAATTAAAAATGATAAAAATAAAAACAATTTCGATATTATCAGTTATAATAGCTATGGTTTTCATGTTATCGGCCTGCACTGCAAAAAAGACCGGAATAGTCGAATATAAAAGTAATCCTGATTTATCTTTTGTGAAGGATGACTGGAAGGGGAATATTGTAATAAACAACAGATATAAGAATGATATTAATGAAGAACCGGTATCGACATGGACTGCTGTAAAGTGGAAGTTTAGCCGTAATCCGCAACGTAAAGAAAAAAAGGCTGAAGATTATCATATTCCTGTAAGTAGATTGACCTCACTTCCTGATGGGGATGCGATTATATGGCTGGGGCATGCTACTTTTATCATACAGCTTAATGGAGTAAGGTTGATTACGGATCCTTCGCTGTTCAATATTCCAACTTATAAAAGGCATTCGGAACTGCCATGTGATCCGGAAATATTAACAGGAATAGATTATATGCTTATTTCGCACGATCATCATGATCATTTTAATATAAAATCGATAAAGTTGCTAAGTAAAAACAATCCTGAGATGAAGGTACTGGGACCGCTGGATTCTCAAAGGTTATTCAATAAGAATAAAAAACTGAAAGAAATGTCTTTGCAGGAGGCGGGTTGGTGGCAGGAGTATCAGCTGGATAAAGATATTCGTATTGTTTTTGTTCCGGCAAGGCATTGGGGAAGGCGTTCTCTTAACGATACTAACAAAACTCTTTGGGGCGGATTTATAATAATAAGTGGCGACAAAAAGGTTTATTTTGGGGGTGATACTGCATATGGAAGTATGTTTAATGATATACATGAAGTATTTGGAGATATGGATATTTGTATTTTACCTATCGGGGCTTATGCGCCTGCATATATGATGTCGCGTTCTCATATAAATCCTGAAGAAGCTGTCCGGGTATTTGAAGAATTGGGTGGTAAAATACTCATTCCAATGCATTACGGAACTTTTGACCTCTCTGATGAACCTCTGGGTGAACCTATCCGAAAGTTAAAAGAGGCTGCCTCCAAACATCATATATCCGATAGAATTAAGGAACTTAGAGTGGGGGAGATTTTTAGGATGAATTAAAATGAAATTATAGCTTAAATGATCATATACGCAAATCTAATAACTTCAAAAAAAGCAATACTAAAAATCAACAAACAAATGTATCCTATCTTTAACTTTTGATTTTAGTTATTCATTTTTTCCGGAACGTATATTAATAAGTTTCCTCATTCCGTTGGTGATCCGTTTTTCAATAGAATCTCCGACACTGATTTCCTTACCCATATTTTCCGTCTTATCAGTACCATGTCCATAAATCTCCTGCAGAACATTATCATATTTCTTATAAATAACATTTCTGCGCAATTTCAATGTAGGCGACAATTCACCTGTTGGTTGCGACCACTCTTCACACACCAGACGGAAACGCTTAATTTTTTCATGCTCACCCAAAGCAACATTTACAGCATCGATTTCTTTCTGGATTTTCTTTATAATTTCCGGATTTTTGATTAACTCGGCATTATCCCTGTAGTGAATTTTATGTTTTGAGGCAAAAAAGTGTAAATGATTAAAATTAGGAGAAATAAGAGCACTGACAAATTTCTCATTTTCACCTACAATCATCAATTGTTCTATAAGTGCCGAAGATTTAAATTTATTTTCAATTACCTGTGGTGCAATATACTTACCACTTGATGTTTTAAATATTTCTTTTTTACGGTCTGTGATTCTAAGATATTTTCCATCAACTAACTCGCCAATATCACCGGTATGGAACCAATTATCCTCATCAATAACAGCTTTTGTCCCTTCAGGATTTTTATAATAACCCAACATTATTGTCGGACCTTTGGCTAAAATTTCACCATCATCGGCAATTTTTACCTCAACGTCTTTCAATATCGGCCCCACAGTACCAAGCATCCTATCTGTCCAGCCCGGCCAGTTTACAGCAATTACAGGAGATGTTTCGCTTAAACCATACCCCTCACAAATACTAATACCTGCAGCAGTAAACAATTTTGCCAAACGTACCTGCAATGATGCTCCCCCTGAGACTACAGTATGTATATTAGTTCCAAAAACCCTTTTCCACTTATTAAAAACAAGTTTACGGGCAACCTTAAGTTTTAAATTATAATAAGCAGAGTTATTCCCAATTTCATCAAATTTAACACCAAGTCTTACTGCCCAAAAGAATATCCATCTTTTTATTCCATGTAAATCTTTCCCCATAGAAATTATTTTGTCATAGAATTTTTCCAGAACACGTGGAACAGTATTAAATAAACGGGGGTTTATTTCCTGACAATCATTTGTAATTGTTCCAAGGCTTTCAGCATAATAGATAGATGTTCCTTTCAATTGAAATGCATAGTTCAATGTTCTTTCGTATACATGGCACAAAGGAAGAAAACTTAATATCCTATGCCCGTATTCTATCGGTAAAACAGGTTTTAAAGCTATTGCATTCGTAAGGATATTCTTATGGGATAACATAACCCCTTTAGAATCTCCTGTTGTTCCAGACGTATATATTATTGTATGAATATCATTTTCATTTATACTCTCTTTGATTGCTTCCAGTTGGGGCATTAATTCGCTTTCTTTTTCGTATGCTTCCTGAATTATTGCTCCCCAGTTTTCAATTCCGGAAATATGATGAAATGTATAAATCTTTTCTATATTTTCTATTTTATCCGCTATTGGTTTTATCTTTCTGTAAAGATTTCCGTCAGAAACAAAAATTGCCCTGGCATCACTATGGCGTATTATATATTCCAATTCCTGCGGTCCTAACGTAGTATATATAGGTACATGAATCAACCCGGCAAGAGATATTCCCATATCTGCAATATTCCAGTGAGGAAGGCTTTGTGAAATAGTTATTATTTTATCTCCTTTATTATAACCTTTATTAATAAGTCCACAAGCAAATAAATATGAGTATTTATAGTAATCATATGCCGAGAAATTTACCCAGGAGCCTTTGTCTTTATACGAAAAAGCATCTTTAATTTCCGAATAATCAGAGTCATATAAATCTAAAATATCAAATACTCTTTTTACTTCCATAAATATAACTTGTTTTAGTGTATTTTAAAAATGCCATTTGGTTTTTTTCTTGCTTTTCTTTTTTGCAAACGGGCATGAACCACATCCTTTAAGATTTTTTATTTCTGTAGACAACCAAAAGCGATATCCAATTGTAAGCGAAAATGTCCGTGGCTGATGTCCATATAAAATGGAAAAAGTAAGATCATGTCTTTCTCCTAAAAGCAATAAATATTCCAACTCTGCCATAGGTCCGATTTTATACTCCCAATCTCCGTTCTGTTTCCAGCCACTTTCAGCTATATAACCATCAATTGTGGACCAACGCTCCCTTCCATATAAATTAATTCCGGCACCAATAGCAAATGAACTTCTCCAGATTTGTACAAATTTATACTTAACTCCGGCATGAATAAAGAATGCAGGTTTAGAAGCCGCATCGCTCATCCCTCCTAATAAATAACGTATACTAAAAACATCTTCCCTTAATAATGTTTCACCACCTAATATTAAACATGGTTCAGTGACAAATATCCCGTTTGAATCAAATTTATTTTCAAAAATATGGGAATTTTTTTCATTAAACGGATGTATTCCTACAGGAGAAAATTTCGCTATTAATATAGTTTGCGAATGCAAAACATTTGCCACCTGAAACAAAATCAGACTGCTTATTATCAATATTTTTATATTATTTAATACAGCACTCATAGCTCCTGTAGATTAAGCAAACATATTACGCCAAAATTAATTCAAATGTATGTATTTTTTTTTTTTTACAAAAAAATAATTGCTTTTTTAAACACTAACAGAACAAAAATAAATTATCACGTTATATTATAATATAACGTAAAAATCATATTCTTAAGTATTTTACGGATAAAAATGTAATTATCTGTTATAAAATCAGAAATATATTTTTACATTAATCTACTGATATTTTATTACCGGACTTTTCCTGAATATCAATAATCCTAAAAACGTAAGTAACCCGTTAAGCAGTAATAATTCATACCCCATGGTATATCCGGCATAATTTTTTAATACAAAATTTATCACAAAACATAATATGGGGCTTAGTACAGCAACAAAAGGCACATATTTTTCCTTCACCTGAATTTTCGTAAATAATCCCAGCGCATATAAACCCAATAACGGACCATAAGTATATCCGGCAATTGTATATATTGCATCAATAACACTTTTTTCATTAATAACATTAAATAAAATTATTATAAACCCCAATACCAATGACATTCCTATGTGTGTTATCTTTCTTGTTTTTTGGATTTGTTTTTCAGATTTACCTTTTATTCCAAGAATATCTACAGTAAAAGAAGTCGTCAGGGCAGTCAAAGCAGAATCTGCGCTGGAATAAGCAGATGCCATTAACCCTATGAGAAACAGTATAAGGACGGCAGATCCGAGATAATTAGTCGCCAGGTAAGGATAAAGATTATCTCCTTTTATAAGTTCAGGATCAACTCCCATAGTTTGAGCATATATCATTAAAAGTACTCCCAGTGATAAAAATAACAAATTTGCAGGTAAAAAAGCAACTCCATAGGAAAGGACATTTTTCTTTGCATCTTTCAGACTTCTGCAACTAAGGTTTTTCTGCATCATATCCTGATCAAGACCAGTCATAACAATAGTAATAAACGCTCCGCTAATAAATTGTTTAACAAAATGTTGTGTAGAATGCCAGTCGGAAAATTCAAAAACCTTAGACATAGGACTATGATATATTGCAGATACTGCATCACCAAAGCCAAAATCAAGTTCTTTTGATACTATAATTATAGTTGCTATTAATGCAGTAAACATAAATAAGGTCTGAAGCATATCAGTCCAGATAATGGTTTTTATTCCACCCTTGAAAGTATATAACCATATAAACAAAAGAGTTATTAATACAGTAACCCAAAACGGGATCGATAATTGTTGAAAAATAGTTACCTGCAATACATTTGCAACTATATACAACCTGAATGCAGAACCAATAAGCCTTGATAACAAGAAAAAAGAAGCTCCCGTTTTATAAGAAGAATTACCGAACCTTTCGTCAAGATACGTATAAATGGAAGGTAATTTAAGTTTATAATAAATCGGCAATAAAACATAAGCAATAAACACATATCCAAGAACAAATCCCATAACCATCTGCATATATGTCATTTGAGTTGTCTGTACCCACCCAGGAACCGAAATAAAAGTAACACCCGATATAGAAGATCCTAACATACCAAATGCAACTATGAACCAATAAGAACGGCGATTCCCTACAAAAAAACCATCATTGTTAACATTTCTGGATGTAAATAATGATATAACAACCAAAATACCAAAATAAGCCAGAATTATAAAAAGTATTACTACAGGATTCATATAATTTTTATTGTAAAATTCACTCTTATAGTAAATTTTTACAATATTAAAATTTAAAAGTTTTCATACGCAAAATGTTGAAATGTATTATTTTTGTATTCTATTTTCAATTAACGATGATAAAAAAGATTTTCATAATATTATGTGTACTAATTCCCTTTAGTTCATATGGTTCCGGGATTTTTTTCAAACTTGAAGAAGCTCTGGATCATATTGACACTTCAGTATATTATTACGGAAAATTCAACAATATTCTTTATTTCCTGAAATTTGAAGAAACAGGAAGCAACGGTGCAAAAGGATTTTATTTTGATGCAGAAAAGAAATTATACGCCGATAAAAAAGAATTTGAAATAAAAAAAACTTCAAAAAAATTATATTTTTATACCGAAAATAAAGAATACGAATTAAAATCCAGAATACAATTTTCACCGGATTCCATTTTCGGAGAATATGCTGTAAAAGAAAAATCCTTTTTATTCTTCAAAAAATTCAAATGGAAAGATCCGGTAAGCTTAAAAAAATACTCGCCTCCGGAATTTAAAGAATTTCCCGATAGATATAAAACAAAAATATTCGATGATTTACTTATAAAAAAAGATATAATATATGGAAAAGTCCGGGGATACTGGGACTCATATATCCCTGAAAATGACGATTATTTAAGTATCCTGCAAAAAGGAATATCATCATCTATAATGGGTAAAAACCTCCTGTTGAAGATGGATATATACATGCCTGAAGAAGACACTTCCGGGATTTACAGACCATTTATCATGTTCATCCACGGTGGAGGCTTTTATATTGGCGATAAACAGGAAGAATCAATGGTAGAATTCTGTAAATATTTTTCTTCCCTCGGATATATAACTGCTTCAATAAACTATCGTCTTGGGTTCAAACCTTCAGGCTTATCATTGGAACGTGCAGGCTACAGAGCACTGCAAGACGCACACGCTGCGATGAGATATATTGTTGAGAACAGCAACAGTTTGAAAATAGATACAAGTTTGCTTTTTGTTGCCGGTCCGAGTGCAGGAGCTATTACGGCATTAAATCTTGCATTTATGAATAATGAATCAAGACCTGAATGTTCATATGGATCTTTATTTTACAGAAATCTTGGAAATATAAATTCTTCGACGAATAATATAAAAGCCGATTTTCAGATAAAAGCTGTTGCAAGTATGTGGGGAGCAGTATACAGTCTGGATATCTTACATAATTCCAGAACTGCAATTATTTCATTTCATTCCAATGGAGACAAAATAGTTCCTATTGATCATAATTACCCGTTCCGTGATATAAAGGGAAATCTGACAAGTTACATATTAAATAAAGTCTACGGTTCGGCATTAATACACCAAAAAGCCCAGGAAATAGGGCTACGGGAAGAACTACATAAATATGAAGTAGAAAAACATACTATTTATACTGATGAAAATGATAATATCAATGAAGAGTTCAATATTATATCCGAAAACATACGCGACTTCTTTCATGAAGAAATGATTTATGATCAGTGCAGTATTATAAGTATTCCCAAACTACCCTACAAAGCCGCAATGATGAAATATCAGACAAGTAATCATAACTATAAAGAATTATACTGGAAAATAGAAGGTGGATTAATATTAAGTACAGAAAAAAACAGCGTAAATGTAATTTGGTTCAAAGATGCTAACATACACAAACTTACTCTTTCCGGATTTTACAAAGGAGGAGCAAGACTTTATAATGAATATGAATTTTAGTTTTAAAATATGGATTTTGACGGAAAATCAAGCAAACTACTTGAAGAAGCTATAATACAGTTTTCAAGTTTACCGGGGATAGGAAAAAAAACAGCTCTCAGGTTTGCACTTCATCTACTGAAAAAAAACGAAAATGAAGTAGAAACCTTTGCTACTACCATACTTAAAATGAAAACAGAAACAAGATTCTGTAAAATATGTAACAATATATCCGACAACGATATATGTTCAATATGCGAAGATAAAACAAGAAATAAGGAACTTATATGTGTTGTAGAAGGCATACATGATGTTATGGCCATAGAATCGACTTCTCAATATAATGGAACATACCATGTATTAGGAGGGATAATTTCACCTATGGAAGGTATTGGACCTGCCGATCTTAGTATTTTGCCCCTCATTGAAAGAACAAAATCGGAAAAAATATCGGAAATTATTCTGGCATTACCCACTACAATGGAAGGAGATACTACAAATTATTATATAAGCCGTAAAATAATAAATCCGGATATAGAAATAACAACTTTGGCAAGAGGTGTTGCAATTGGCGACGAACTTCAATACACAGATGAAATTACACTCGGGCAATCAATACTGCACAGAAAACCTTTCACAGTTAAAAGTTGAAGATCCCGGACACAAACAATAATTCGTTATATTTTTGTTCCTGACTAAAAAATCAGTCATTGGAAAAATGTTTAAGTAACTTTCTGTAAGTTGAAAACACTTTCGCTTTAGATATAAATCCGATATATTTACCATCCTTCACAACAAGAAGGTTATAATGATCTGTAGTTTCGAACAGTTCAGCTATCTGCCGTACACTCATCCCCCACTCTATTACAGGCGAAGGCATATACATTAAGTCCTTTACATATACAGAATCATACAGGTCACGATTAAACATAATATGCTTTACATGGTCCAGCCAAACTATTCCTTTCAGATTATCATCATCGTCAACAACAACATATATAGTACGGCTGGATTTTGAAATAATATTTACAAGGTCTCTTAAAGTTGCATCTTCTTTTAACGTTAAAAAGTTTTTTTCTATCAAAGATTCCATCCTTAACAATGTAAGCATATTAGTATCGGCGTTATGAGTAAGCAATTCTCCCCTCTTTGCCAGTAAAATAGTATATACCGAATTCGGCATAAATAAACGGGCAGTAAAGTATGCAATAGTAGAAACTATCATTAACGGAACAAAAAGATTATACCCGCCTGTAATCTCTGCTACCATAAATATAGCTGTAAGAGGAGCATGCATTACTCCTGCCATTACTCCCGCCATTCCTGCCAATGCAAAATTTGATTCAGGAAGATCAACTCCCAATGCTTTTAATATATAAGAAAAAAACAATCCCAGAATGGCGCCAAGGAACAAAGAAGGAGCAAAAATACCACCTACACCTCCTGCTCCAAAAGTAGCCCCGGTTGCAAATACTTTCAAAAGTAAAATCAGTAACAACAAAATGGTAACTCCCCAAAAACTTTTCCAATTTGGATATAATGAACCTTCATATAAAAAGTCAAGATTACCGTGCAAAGCCATATTTATTGCTTCATAACCTTCACCATATAAACTCGGAAAAAGGAATATCAGAATACCTAAAACTGAAGCCCCGATTATAAATCTTTTCCACCACGAACTATAAGATTCAAAAAAAGAATTTATTTTCAGATAAAATTTTGAAAAATAAGTAGATAACAAACCCGCCAGAATTCCAAGAGCTATATAAAACGGGACATTCCCCAGCATGAAACTTTCCGTTTTTTCAACAAAATAAATATAATTCTGCCCGGAAAATAAAAAGGATGTTAATGCAGCCGAAATAGACGCCATCAACAATGGCATAAGGGAAGCTGTCGTAAGATCCAGCATAATAACTTCTATTGTAAATATTATGGCAGCAATAGGGGCTTTGAAGATTGCAGCAATAGCGCCTGTACATGCACATCCTATTAGTAAAACTATCTGTTTATAACTTAATCTGAAAAATTGTCCTATATTACTACCTATTGCAGCCCCGGTTGCAACAATAGGCCCCTCCAACCCTACAGATCCTCCAAATCCTACTGTTAATGAGCTTGCCACTATCCTCGAAAACATATTATGTTTTTCTATTTTTCCACTATTTTTTGATATACTATATAAAACCATTGGGATTCCATGTCCTAATTTTTTCTTTATAATAAATCTGACAAACACAACGGTTAAAAAAATACCTATTGCAGGAAAAATTATATAAATATAATTCAATGAATAATTATCAACAATATACACAACAAAGTTGCGCACTATGTTTACAAATGCTTTCAGAACCACTGCCGCCAAACCGACGAGAATACCCACTATCACGGATAGTAAAAGCATAAAATTCCTGTCATTTATATGTTTAAGGCGCCATATAAAAATCTTTCTCAAAAGTACTTTGCAATTCATTTGTATGAAATTTTTCTATAGTTTAATAAAAACTTTGCAAATATGCTACTTTTTTAACGTGAATTAAAATATTTGTTTTAAATAAAAAAAATATTTGTTTGTAAAATCAATAACGGTTTTATATATTTAATTTTAATATTTTTTAAATAATCCTGAGTATAATCAAAAAAATAAGAAAAACTTGTATTTGTACAAAAAAAGATACAAATAACATAGTTTAAAAAAAGTATTGTACAAAAAACTTTTTTTTTTTCACTAATTATATATTTGTTCAAAAAAAAGCGATATCTTTACACAAAATTAAACCATTTTTACTTTCTGAGTTTTATAAAATTTCAGAAAGCTAAAAATATTATATAGTTAGTAAAATAATTTTGCTTTTTTTTAGTTATATATTATATATATTAACTATATAGCACGAAATAGTTTTTAATGTTGAATTTAATATATTTGAATAATGATGAAATGTATAATTATTGACCACGAGTCATCTTCACGAGAAATTTTAAAAAAATTCATAAATGATCTGTCTAATTTACAATTAGTCGGTGAATTTGGTGATGTTGCTTCTGCCAATACTTTTTTGCAGAAAAAAAATGATGTTGATTTAATGTTTTTAGAAATTGATCTGCCAAAAAAATCAGGTTTATCTCTTTTTAAAGACTCTAACAATCTGCCAATGACAATAATAACTGCTTCAGATCCAAAATACGCAGCAGAAACTTATGAATTTAATGTTGTTGACTATCTTTTAAAACCTTTAAAATTCGACAGGTTTATCAGAGCTATTGCTAAAGCTGAAGAAAAAATGAAATCAAATGAAAGTGCTGCTTCAATATTCAGCAATAACAATGATTTCATATTCATTAAATCCGAAAGGAAATATATAAAAATAAATTTCAGTGATTTAATGCTTATTGAAGGGCTAAAAGACTATGTTATTGTTCACGCTACTCATGGAAAATATATGACTGCCATGAATGTAAAAACAATTCATAACAAACTTCCTGAAAATATATTCTTTAGAGTAAGTAAATCTTACATCATAAACCTCAACTTCATTGATGATATTGACGGAGGTTTCATTGATATAAAAGAATATAAAGTACCTATCGGACGCTCTTACAGAGACGTTTTTATGGATTTTGTAAACAAAAGACTATTAAGAAGATAAAAAAATAAAAAAGGCATCTGGATCAGATGCCTTTTTTATTTTTCAAATAATCTGAAATCGCAAAAAAGGATAAATAGATCGATAATCTTCTATTTTTAAAATATAAAATATTTTTTTATTTCGGAGAATATTGTGATAAATTCAATATTCTTTGATAGTTATTATCCTCCATTAAATCAAGTAAACTTACTCCATTATTATGTTTCATGTAAGATCTTACAATCTGAAGTCCAAGCCAATTCGCTGCTCTGGGCGGACTGTTTATTCCAAATTGTGTAGTATACGGAGCATTCTCGGTAAATTTTCTTATAGTAAAATAGTCTGATGAGAATAATAATTTATTTTCAATTAAGTTAGTCCACATTTCTTTCTCATAATAATAACAAAAATCCAGCTGGTCCTGAGTATATTTATTTTTTCTTGCCTCTTTAAATTCAGGCATGATTGCATCTAAAAAATAAAGAATTTTACCATTATATATCATGGCATTCAACAAATTTTCCGACTCCGGCTCATATGTATACCTATCTTTAGCCAATGCAGTGACCAAATCAACAGTAATTTGTTCAGGAGTCATTTCAAATCTTGTATATTGAGGAATATCCAACATTTCATACAAAGAACATTCTTCACCAAAATATTTATCCAGCCCTATCCCGATAAAACCATCCATCGTAACTATTGACTGATTAAAACCTGCAATAAAAGATACTATTCTCGGAACTTCAAACTCCGGATAATAATATTTAATATGCCTGAAAGAATAAGTCAGATCCTCATTTATACTTCTCATATCGGAAAACACTTTATCTACTTCTTTTGAGGCTTCAACAACAGAATAATCATTGAAAAAAGTATTAAGGTATACAAGATAAGATGCATTATTCACACTTCCTATTCCGATAATATGTTTATTATAGATGTCAAAAAAATCCTGATATTCCATCGTAATATCCTGGATTTTCTTATATGAATCTCCATATAATATATTCTCAAATTCTTTATCAAATCTTTCAACTTCAACTTTTAGATTTATATCCGATATATCAACTATTAACGGATCCTTTTTAAGAACCGAGCTTAAAAAAAATATTACACCTGCAATCAATAATATGCCAATGATAATATATACAATTCTTTTTTTCATTTTTGTTTTTCTTTTTTAAGGATGACTTTTAACATCTTACCTAAAAAGTTGTTACATTTGCAAAACTTATAAAGATGTAAAGATATGAAAAAAATCATTCTATTCATTTTGGTGTTCAGCATTTCTTATTCTATTTTTTCACAAGAAAAAAAATTCAGTGGCGGATTATACATAGGTCCGGGTTTATCATGGCTTGGTTCCGACAGTAAATCTGTTGAAAAAAACGGGATCAAGGCAGGTTACTCATTCGGAGCTTTACTGGATATTAACTTTGCAAATAATTTTGCATTCGCAACAGGTTTAACATTTAATAATTATGGTGGTAAAATAAAATATCCTTATGGTGCTACCGGAATAGAATGGCAAGAATCCGGAACAAGCAGCGAATTACCTGCCAACAGCGAATTATTATATAAATTAAATTATTTGGCTGTTCCACTTGGGTTTAAAGGTAAAACCAACGAAATAGGATATGTAACTTATTTCCTTAAAGCCGGTTTTACTCCAATGGTCAATATTAAATCAAAAGCAGATATTGGTGATTATAAAAATGAACTTATAGGCGATGAAATAAATCTTTTCAATTTAGGATGGCATATAGGTGGTGGGATTGAAATAACTTTGGCAGGAAATACCAGACTCCTTATTGAAATATTATACAACGGCGGACTTTTTGATGTAGATAAAACAGAGATTTATTCTTCTGCAACAAAAGACAAAAAAACAAATCCTAAAACTGTATTTAATGATGTAGGACTGAAAATAGGAATTATGTTTTAACGTAATATCCTGTCCGAATATATTTATAATTATCTTATCATGAAAATAGCATTAGCTCAATTAAATTATCATATTGGAAATTTTGACCATAATTCAAAAAAAATAATAAATGCAATAAAAGAAGCCGAACAAGAAAATATTGACCTGATAATATTTTCGGAATTATCGATTTGTGGCTATTGTCCGTTAGACCTGCTGGAACAAAAAAGTTTTATAAAAAACTGCCTGAAAACTTTAGATCATATAAAAACTTTCACACAAAACATTGGTGTAATTTTAGGACTTCCTACAATAAACGAAAAAGAAAAAGGTAAAAATTTATTTAATTCTGCAGCATTCATATACCAGGGAACGGTAAAAAAAATATTTAACAAAACTTTACTTCCAACTTATGATATTTTTGATGAATACCGGTATTTTGAACCTAATAATATTTTTGAACTACTGGAATTCAAAAACAAAAAAATTGCTGTTACAATATGTGAAGATCTGTGGGACGACCAAAAAGTATACGGTAATTTCGACAAAGAAGCTTTATATAAAAATGCTCCGCTGGAACATTTATCAAAATTAAATCCCGATTTTGTAATAAACATATCTGCTTCTCCATATTCATATAACCAGGCAAAAGACAGGGAAGAAATAATAGTAAAAAATGCGATAAAATATTCTTTTCCAATAATTTATGTCAATCAGACCGGAGCCAATACTGATCTGATTTTTGATGGAGGAAGTTTTGTTGTCGACAAAAAAGGCAATAAAATACTTGGATGTAGATACTTTGAAGAAGATGTCCGGCATATAGACCTTAATAATCAAGACACTTACTATAAAAATATACCCGAAATACCCGACAAAATAGAAGGAATATATAATGCGCTTGTATTAGGAATAAAAGACTATTTTGCTAAATCCGGATTAAAAAATGCAGTCATAGGACTTTCAGGTGGAATAGATTCGGCAGTAACCCTGGCTATAATAATTGAAGCTCTTGGTAATGAAAACGTAACTACATTATTGATGCCTACAAAATATTCCAGCCAGCACTCTATTGACGATTCCATTGAAATGGCAAACAGATGTAATGTAAATTATCATATATTAAATATTGAAAAACTCAGGATAGAATTTGATAAAACATTACATGACATATTTATTAATACAAAACCTAATGTAACTGAAGAAAATATACAGGCCAGAATTCGCGGAAATATTCTTATGGCATATTCCAATAAATTCGGTAATATAGTTTTAAACACTTCCAATAAAAGTGAACTTGCTGTTGGCTATTCAACCTTATATGGTGATATGAACGGTGCTTTGTCTGTTTTGGGAGATGTCTATAAAACCGATGTGTACAAACTTGCCAACTATATAAATAAAACCAAAGGGAATATTATACCTGAAAATATAATAATAAAAGAACCATCTGCCGAACTGAGACCTGATCAGAAAGACAATGATTCCCTGCCTGATTATGATGTATTGGATTCCGTTTTATTTGCATATATAGAACAGAAATTATCTACAGAAGAAATAAAATATAAAGGAATAAATACTGAAATAGTTGATCATATTTTACGTTTGGTCAATTTTAGCGAATATAAGAGATCTCAAGCTCCACCTACTTTAAGGGTTTCATCAAAAGCTTTCGGGAGTGGCAGGAAAATGCCGATCGTTGCTAAATTTAATTAGAAAAATGAAGAACTGAATCTGCAAGCTCAACAACTTAGCGTTAGCACGATTTCAAGAGTGAAACGAGTAAAGAACTGTAGTTTCTGATATAATATTTAAGATTTTTTATGCTTCCGGATTTTTGATAGCATATTTTGCACAAAATCATTACAATCTTCAGATAGTTTTAATATATACACAGGAATAATGTATATCAGGAATATTACAGATGATCTTATCATAATATCCACAATAAAGTTATTAAATTGTGGGATTAAAAGCGATATAAAATATGCTACAGTGCCTATTACAATAATCAGCCAGAATTTTATATCGTATGGCTGATAACCATACTTTATCTTAACAAAAACAAATCTTATCAGTAAAAATATAAGATAAGATATAGCAAGGGCTATAGATGCCCCGGTTATTCCTAAAACAGGTAATAATAATACATTAAATCCTATAACAGATAATATTAATATGATTGTTATCACTGAGTATTCTCTATAAAATTTACCATAATTAATAATTTCTGCACTTGTTCCTGCTACCATCTGGAATAAGTGTGCGAGGGCAACAAAAAATATTACATATTTTCCTTGTATATATTCAGGACGCAAAACCTGTAATATGTTTTCAACATTTCCCCAAATAAGCAAAAATGTTATTACCCCTACAAAAGTCAGGCTGTTAACACTTTTTTTATAAACATTTCCAACTTTTTTAAAATCGTTATGTTTAAAGGCTTCAGCAATTACCGATGCTGAAATCCTGACCAATGACCTTCCCGGAATAAGGATCATTGTACCAAAAAAGAACATTACAGAATAAACCCCTGTAGAATCAAGATTATAATAGTTATTTACAAGTATTTTATCTATCTGTAACGTTGCAATTCCTCCAAATCCCGTTATCAGGCCAAAAAATGCAACACTCAGCATTTCCCTGCAAAATTTAGGAGTTAAAAGTTTAAATGATGGTTTCAATGAAAATTCTCCTCTGTATATCAAAAGAAAAATCATTAGTAAGACAGGTACAGCATATGCACATGTGTAATATATTATAAAGTCATTAAAATCAAAAATGTTGAAATAAAACAGCAATATTCCAAGAAGATTTAATATTCTCAATGCAAATTCTTTTACAAAAATTCCAAATGAAGCATTAAAAAGCACACGGTTGTATACGTCTATGAGATAGTGAAATATTGTTATGAAAATAAAAGGTAACAGCAGGTATATGTATTCTGCAAATAATGGAGATTTATTTATATTCCTTAATATTATTTCATCTTTAAAAATATAGTAAAATATTGTACATAGCAGAAAGCCAAAAGTTCCTACAGCTAACATCAAAAATACAAAACCATTATGTTTTTTTAACTTGTCTCTGAAATGAGGAAAAAGTTTTACTGTAACATTCATAAACCCTAAAGTACCAAGTTGTCCAAAAACCGAAGATGTGGCAACTAAAATATTTGTCAATCCTATCTCGGCAGTAGAAAAAAGACTGGGCATTAGTAAGGCTACATTCAGAAAACCTAATAATGCACCCAAGTATGAGTAAACAGATCCTTTTATTGTTTGACGTGCTATAAGATTCATACCTGATTAAAAAAGTAGTTTTTCTTTTGATTTAAGGTTTGAGGTATCTAATTTAAAGATACCCGTAATATCTGGTAAAGATTTTAATTTTACAAATAATTCATTTAACAGTGTTTTTTCTTCATCCTTTGTTATAAGCAGAAAATAATCTATATTCTTTAATTCGGTAATAAGATAACCTATATCTCCCCTGTTGGATACTAATTTTAACTGAATATTTTCTTTATTAGCAAGACTTTCAAAAACACTAAAATTTTGTTCAACGGATATCTGGGAATCAATAATTGTAAGGTTATCACATTTCATAAATTCTATTTCCAGATATGAGGAAATAAGCCATGATATTTTATAATCATTTTCTGAAGATGTTATACCCAGAAGGTCAAAATCGAAATCGGGTTTATATTTCAATTTTTTTGTTTTCATTCATACAAATGTAACAATTAATATTAAAGTAAATATCAATATTTTTATCTATTTTGTCAATCATTTAACACAATATTGATATAATTTTCTACCAACATATTTTTTAAAAATACAAAAGCCATCTTAAACAGATAGCTTTTATACAAAAATAATTTTTTTTTATATTTTATTTTAATGCTTCCGCACCACTGGTTATTTCAATTAACTCATTTGTAATTGAAGCCTGGCGGGCTTTATTATACATTAATGTTAATTCTTTTATTAATTCCGAAGCATTATCTGTTGCCTGATGCATTGCTGTCATTCTTGCTCCTTGTTCGGCTGCAAAACTATCCAGTAATATTTTAAAAAATTGAATTTTTAATGATTTCGGGATCATTTCATCAACTATACTTTCTACCGAAGGTTCCAGAATAAATTCGGAAGATGTTGAACATTCTGTTATTTCAAGAGCCATAGGAAGGAATTGTTCAACAGTCTGGCTATAAACAGCTGCATTTCTAAAGCTATTATAAATAATGTCTATTTTATCGAATTCTCCGTTTACAAATTCTTTCATAAATAATTCGGCAAGCATGGTAGCTCCGCTAAAAGTGAGATCGTCATATATTTCATCTCCAATCCCGACTATATTAAATTTACATTTTTCAATGTATTCTGTCGCTTTTTTACCAATAGTAAAGAATTTCACATTTCCTGCCGATAACTGAGAAGGATAAGTTTCCTGAACATATTGCATGGCTCTTTTGCATATACTGCCGTTAAAAGCACCGCAAAGTCCGCGGTTTGATGCTAATAAAACTATCAATACATTTTTCACTTCCTTTTTCCTGCTATATATGCTGGAATGTTCCTTATTCAATCCTGAGCTGACTTCTGTTAAAATTTCTTTCAACTTATTAGCATAAGGACGAATCTGAATAACCCCATCCTGGGCTTTTTTCAGCTTTGCAGCCGCAACCATCTTCATAGCAGAAGTTATTTGCCGTGTAGATGTAATGGAGACTATCCTGCCTTTCAGTTCTTTAAGACTTGCCATAGAAAGCTCTTAGTTTTTATATTTACTTGAAAATTCTGCTGCCACTGTTTTTAATATGTCACTTATTTCATCGTCCAGTTGTCCTTTAGCAATTCTCATCATAATTTCCGGATAATTCATATTAAGATATTCCAGATAATTTTGTTCAAACTCACTTATTTTTTCAACAGGAATATCTCTTAATAATCCATTAGTACCACAGAAAATTATGGCAACCTGATCTTCCACTTTTACAGGAGAATGCTCTTTTTGTTTAAGTATTTCGACATTTTTACGTCCTTTGTCAATAACTGCCAGAGTAATAGCATCTACAGCTCCAAATTTCGCAAAAGCTTCGAGTTCACGGAACTGGGCCTGATCTATTTTTAAAGTTCCGGCAATTTTTTTCATTGATTTTATCTGTGCATTACCTCCTACTCTGGATACCGAAATACCAACATTGATAGCAGGACGTACACCAGCATTAAATAAGCCGGATTCCAGGAATATCTGACCATCTGTAATCGAAATCACGTTTGTAGGAATGTATGCGGAAACGTCACCTGCCTGAGTTTCAATTATTGGCAGAGCAGTTAAAGAACCACCTCCTTTAACTTTATGTTTTATTGATTCCGGCAAATCATTCATATTTCTGGCAATTTCATCAGATTGAATGATCTTTGCAGATCTTTCAAGTAGTCTTGAATGCAGATAGAACACATCACCGGGATATGCTTCACGTCCCGGAGGTCTTCTCAATAATAAAGAAACTTCACGGTAGGAAACTGCTTGTTTCGACAGGTCATCATAAATAATTAAAGCCGGACGGCCGGTATCTCTGAAATATTCACCGATTGCACAACCTGCAAAAGGTGCATAAAATTCCATTGCAGCAGGATCTGCAGCACTTGATGTTACGATTATTGTATAATCCAAAGCTCCATATTTTTCAAGAGTTTTGGCAATAGTAGCAACTGTTGATCCTTTCTGTCCAATAGCAACATATATGCAATATACCGTTTCTCCCTTGTCGTAATATTGTTTTTGATTTATTATAGTATCAATTGCAATTGCTGTTTTTCCTGTTTGACGGTCACCAATTATCAATTCTCTCTGTCCTCTTCCGATAGGGGTCATCGAATCAATAGCTTTAATACCTGTTTGCAAAGGTTCATTAACCGGTTGCCTGTAAATAACACCGGGAGCAATTCTTTCCAGAGGCATTTCATATAGCTCGCCTCCAATCGGACCTTTTCCGTCCAATGGCTCTCCAAGAGTATTAACAACACGACCCAGCATTTGCTCTCCAACCATTATAGAAGCAATTCTTCGCATTCTTTTTACGATATTTCCTTCTTTTATACCTTCACTGGGGCCAAGAAGAACAATTCCTACATTGTCCTCTTCCAGGTTTAAAACAATTCCTTTTTCTCCGTTTTCGAACTCAACAAGTTCGTTTGACTGAACGTTATCTAAACCATAAACACGAGCAATACCGTCACCAACTTCTAAAACCGTACCAACTTCTTCAAGCTGGGTTTTGCTGGTCAAACCTTCTAACTCTTGTTTTAAAATTTGTGATACTTCTGATGGTTTAATTTCTGCCATAATTATGTAATTATTTTTTCAATTTTATAATCCTATTTTGTATGCTTCGCTTTTCAGAGTTTTTTTAATTTCTTCAAGTTGTGTTTTAACACTTAAATCCAATTGTTGATTTTCCATTATAATTGTAAAACCTCCAATAATTTTTTCATCAATCTGATTCACAATTTCGGCTTTACAATCATATTTTTCAGCAACCAGGTCGGCTATTTTTTCTTTTGCATCTTCACCCAATGGTAATGCTGTCCTTATAATTACTTCTTTTATATTGAAGTGTTGTCTGTAAAATTTCTCAAACATTCTTATAATGCTCATTAAAGCATTTTCACGATTTTTTTCTACAATAAATATCAAAAAATCTAATGTTATCTGATTTATTTTCCCTTTAAAAACATCATTAAATATTTTTTTCTTATCTTCAGGCTTAACTATCGGGCTTATTATAAAAGTTTTAAATTCAGGTAAAGGTTGTAAACTTTCCTTAATTAACTGAAAATCCTGAAATACATCCGTAAGCACATTTTTTTCTTTAGCAAACATAAAAATGGCTCTGGCGTATCTTACTGAGATCAGGCTCGAATTCATATTAGTTGAATTTTATTTCTTTCAATAAATTATTTACCAATTCTTCTTGTTCTTTACGGTTTTTAAGTTCCTGACGCAAAACTTTTTCGGCAACAGCAACAGATAAGTCAAGTACCTGGTTTCTAATATCTTCTAAAACTGAGGCTTTTTGGTTTTCGATTTCCAACTCTGCTGCTTTTTTAATTTTGTTAACTTCTTTTATTGCTTCTTCCTTTGCTTGTGAAACTATCTGATCTTTTATTTCCCGTGCTTCTTTAATAAGATTATCTCTTTCCATACGAGCTTCAGCCATTATTTTCTCATTATTTGCCTGAAGTTCTTTCATTTCCTGACGGGCAGTTTCCGCCATATTCAAAGCATCTTCAATACTTTGATTCCTCTTGTTAACCATTTTATTAATTGGTTTCCATGCTGCTTTTCCCAATATTAATAACAAAATAAGGAAAATGATAGTTGTCCAAAATATTAAACCGATTCCTGGAGTTACAAGATCCATAATATTATATATTTTTAAATATTTATAATTATTTGGTTAAAAAATATTTTTTTCATTAAAAAACATTTCCCTGAGCCAATCGCTCTTAGGGAAATGTTAAATTTTAATTCATCAATGCAACAACTACACCGAATAAAGCAACACCTTCGATCAAAGCAGCAACAATGATCATTGCTGTTTGAATATTACCTGCTGCTTCGGGTTGTCTTGCGATCGCATCCATAGCTGAGCTACCTATTTTTCCGATACCATAGCCAGCACCTATTACTGCTAATGCGGCTCCAATTGCTGAAAGACTCATAATTCTAATTATTTAAAGTTAAACATAAAAATTCTAAATTTTAATGATGATCATGTTCCTGTATTGCCATTCCAATAAACAATGATGACAGCATTGTAAATATATATGCTTGTAAACACGCTACAAGAAGTTCAAGGCAGTCCATAAACAGTATAAAAAGTGCTGAAACAGGTGATATTGCAAGTGTTTTAAATACAAAAATCAACCCGACAAGGCTTAATATTATAATGTGTCCTGCTGTAATGTTTGCAAAAAGACGAATTGTTAAAGCTACAGGTTTTACAATCATTCCTATAAGTTCCACCACAGCAAGAATAGGTTTTACAAAAACAGGGACTCCCGGCATCCAAAATGTGTGTTTCCAGTAATCTTTACTTCCGTTAATGTTTATTACCAAAAATGTAAATATTGCCAATGTCATAGTCACTGCAATGTTTCCTGTCACATTTGCATTTCCGGGGAAAAACGGGATTATTCCCATAAGGTTATTAAAAAGAATAAAGAAAAATAGTGTTAACAGGAATGGTAAAAATCTATCGGTATTTTTGCCAAGGCTGGGATATATTATATCGTCCCTCACAAATAATATTAATGGTTCCATAAATGCCTGCAATCCTTTCGGACGTCCCGGATTTTTCCTGTATGATCTGGCAACTGTTATAAAGACTAATAGCAGTATTACGGAAACTATCATCATAGAAAAAACATTTTTGGTTATTGAGAAATCCCATGGTTTTTCATTAATTACAACTTTATCGCCATTTTCATTGGTTTGATAGGTTATTCCGTCTTCATTATTTGCGATATAAATTTTTTCGTGGTAAAGTATATATTTATTTTGTCCCTTTTCAACTATTTTGTTTCCATGGTCAAATTGTTTTGAAGAAAAAATATCCAATTGACCGTTATGATATACTATTATAGGTAAAGGAACAGTAACAATTACTTCTTCTCCGTTTTTCTTTTTATAATCAAGGATATGCCATTCATGCGCATCTTTTATATGATGCATTATCATTCCGTTCACATCGAATTTTTCTTCACCGGAATCGTGAGAGGCAAAAAGATTGTTATTTACAAATAAAAATATAAAACAAAAATTCAACAGTAAGAACAAACGATTCTTCATAATTTTTTCTTCCTTTAATAGATAGCTGAATGTTGCACAAATTTACAATTTCAATTTAAAAAAACTAATTTTTTATCACTTTTTTTTATTTTTTAATTGCTGTACAAGGTAAATAACTTCCATTGCCAAATATATGAAATAAATCATAAAAAACTGTACAACATAAATTTTTTTGTAATCTACATTTTCTTTTAAAATAGGAATTAAAAAAAGTACAGCGATCATCATTTTAAAAAAACTGCTTCCCAGAAATGCATATCCCATAAGACTGGGTTTTGCTTTTTTAAATATTATATTAAGTACAACTATTGTTATGATCGTTAATATAAACATGAAAGGGTGAACAAAAAGTATATCGGGTACATTAAGGATTGGAATAGCTCTTAATAACAGGAAGTGTATAAAAAATACTATTAATCCGACAATAAACAGATATACAACAATTTGGCTATCAATTTTTTTTGTTATCATTTTTTACTTGTTTTATTACCAGATATAGAGAAGAAAAAACAGAGAATAATGATAAGATTATTGTAAAAACAGGGGTTTCAAAAGAAAATTTTTTATCAATCCAATAACCGGCATATGTGCCTATTCCGATAATTGCTCCCATTTCAAAGGCTAATGTGGAATATCTTATAAATTTATTAAGTGTAGATTTTCCTTTTTCAAAATTTACTTTTTTTTCGTCTTCACTCATTTTATGTGTCAATGGTATTAACAGCAGATATGTTGTCTCCCATATTACATATTCCCGTAAATATTGCTCCAGGTTCAATCGATAATTTTGCAGTTATTATATCTCCGTATATTTTTGCTGAAGAACGCAATATAAGTAATTCTTCTGATGTAATTTTGCCGTTTATTTCGCCGAAAATCTCAGCATTATTGCAACATATTTCTCCGGTAATTGTTCCTGTGCCGCCTAATACTAATTTGGATTTTGTGTTCAAATTTCCTTTTAATTTTCCGTCAATACGTAAATCGCCATTTGATACCAGATCTCCGATTATAGAGGTCCCGTTACCGATAATGTTTAGATTATTTGAGGTTTCTTCAAAATTTTTTGCCATGCTTTTTGTTTATTTTCCACAAATTTAAAAAGATATTATAAAACAGCAAAACTTTAAATATTATTTAAAGGTATGTTTTTTTAATTACTTGTACTTTTTTAAAACATTTTATACCTATAGGTTTATTTATAATTCATATTTAAACAAAAGTAACGTATTATGTATTAAATATTTTAATCCTCAGTGGTCGAAAATAACAATTTTCATTTTTAATTATTTTACTATAGTTTGCTACTAACGTTGTTACCTGCAAAACTAATGAGATTGTAAGCTCATTCTTAATTCTTAACTTAGGCTTGGTTCGACTTACTTCGACTTGGTTCGGCTTCGCTCAGTAGCCGGCGCTCACCAACCGGCGCTCAGTTCATCGCATTCTTAATTTTTAATTACTGATTTGATAATTCCGATAATTTAATGGGTCATACAATCCGTAACTCTCGCTATATTATGTATTTTTTATTATTATTTGGAATATATAATAATATTATTTATTTTTGTATGATAAGTTAGTGGATAGATTTGGATGCTTGCAACCACAGAAAAAAATGCTAAAAAACAATCTTGCCTACATCCAATATCCAAAATGTTTAATTAAAAATATTTTTGTATGAGTTATTATTTTACATCAGAATCGGTATCTGAAGGACACCCTGATAAAGTTTCTGATCAAATATCTGATGCTGTACTTGATGAATTTATGGCTTTTGACCCAGGTTCAAAAGTTGCTTGTGAGACTTTAGTGACAACCGGATTAGTTATTGTTGCCGGAGAAGTTAAATCTACTGCTTATGTTGACATTCAGGAAGTCGCCCGCAAAGTTATTAATGATATAGGATATACAAAGGGAGAATATCGTTTTGAAGGAAATTCATGCGGTGTAATGTCGGCAATCCATGAACAGTCTCCGGATATAAACCAGGGCGTAACCGAAGGAACCGGATTACATAAAGAACAAGGTGCAGGCGATCAGGGTATGATGTTCGGATATGCATGTAATGAAACCGATAATTATATGCCATTAGCCCTGGATCTTTCACACAGGATACTTCAAATCCTGTCGGAAATCCGCAAAGAAGGCAAAGAAATGATCTATTTAAGACCGGATTCCAAATCACAGGTTACTATAGAATATAATGATGACAATACTCCCAAACGTATTGACACTATCGTTGTATCTACACAGCACGATGATTTTGATGCGAATGAGTCTAAAATGCTTGAATGTATTAAAGAAGATGTTCAAAACATATTACTTCCACGTGTTATAGCTGGTCTTCCCGAAAGAACCCGGGATCTTTTTAAAGAGGATTACACGTTACATGTAAATCCGACAGGAAAATTTGTAATTGGCGGCCCTCATGGTGACACAGGATTAACAGGAAGAAAAATAATTGTAGATACATATGGTGGTAAAGGAGCTCATGGTGGCGGTGCTTTTAGTGGAAAAGACCCTTCAAAAGTCGACAGATCTGCTGCTTATGCTGCCCGTCACATAGCAAAAAACCTTGTTGCTGCAGGAGTTGCCGATGAAATTCTTATTCAGTTGGCATATGCTATTGGTATTGCAGAACCGGTAGGTATTTTTGTTAATACTTTCGGAACATCTAAACTTAATATTAAAGATTCTGAAATCGCAGAAAAAATCAAAAGAATATTCGATCTGAAACCTGCAGGTATCGAAAAACGATTAAAACTAAGAAAACCTATTTATCGTGAAACTGCAGCTTACGGACATTTCGGCAGGACTCCCAAAACAATCGTAAAGCATTTTTCTTCTCCATATTCCGGAACATGTGATATAGAAGTTGAATTATTTACATGGGAAAAGCTGGATTATGTGGATATAATAAAAAAGGAATTTAATTTTTAAATGATTTAAAAAAACACAAAAGCAGCCCTAGCACATGTGCTAGGGCTGCTTTTGTGTTTTTACGAACAAGAATATATTTTTTTATAAACTTAAAAAGATGTGAGAAGTTATATATATTTTTTGATATTCCATAAGGATAATCAAAAAATAATCTATTTATAGATATTTAACATGGTAGACATGTGATATTTTTACAAAAAACATTCAAATATCACTTTTTATTTATAATAAAAATACAGATTATTAAACTTTTGAAATATTAATAATAAATCTTTACAGGTTAACAATTATAATCTCAACCCGTCTGTTCATACTTCTTCCTTCTTCAGTATTATTATCGGACACAGGAACAGTATTACCAAACCCGCGATATTTCATCCTGGCTTTTTCGATTCCTTTCAATGACAAATAATTATAAACAGACTCTGCCCGTTTTACTGATAATGTTTTGTTATACTGAGAGGTTCCAATATCATCAGTGTGGCCTCTTATTTCAATCCTTAAAGAAGGTTTCGCATCAAGTATTTCAAATAGTCTGTCCAGCTCGTGATATGAAACGGTGAGTAATTCCGAAGAATTAAATTCAAAAAATATTCTGTTAAGATTAAACTTATCTCCTATTTTTGCATTACTAAATGCATTTTCCGATATTTCCGACTTTTTTAGAGCTAAAGGATCAGATATACCGCTCCTCATACCATACATATCATCATTAAAATCATTTGAGTTTTTATTATCATTCCCATTTTGTCCGGTTCCGTTTCCCTGATTCAGGTTATTGTTATTGTTGTCATCCCCTGAATTTACAAGGTTGTTACCATTTCCTGAAGAATTATTATTTAAGTTTGAATCATTACCTGAGTTTATATTTTGCCCTTCATTATTGGAATTATTTCTATTATCTGCAAGATCTCCAGCATTTCTTCTTATAGAATTATATCCGGTTTCCTGATCATAGTCATCTGCAAGCCAGTCGGAACCAAATGAAAAGTCATTATGACATCCGCATTCAAATGAATTATCTATTTCGAAAACTCTTACATCGTCAATAAAATAATATGCATATATCAGGGCAGAATCTGTTCCTGAATGTCTGTTTTCTTTATATTGTGTCTGGGAATTATCCCAAAAGTTACCTATGGTCAGATATGCTTCATTTCCTTTTGCACGGTATGTTCCGCAAAATTCTTCCCAGTTACCGGTATTTTCCATTATATGTCCCGGGCGGTTTATTATCTGCGGCCTTTGAATAATTAGACTTCCTTTTCTTGAAGATATTTTTTCTTTTGTAAGAGCAACACCAAGTGCATCAATTGAATATATAGATTTTCCTGCATTTGCATATTGTAGTTTTACACAATATAATTTATTTCGTTTCAATGGTTCTTTTAAACGGGTTTGAATATATTCACGTGAAATAAAAGAAAACTCTTTTCCTTTCCTAATACTGAAAAACTGTTCCCACAAAACTAATCCTGCATAACCGGAACCGTCGTAAGGGTAAATATTACCGGCAAAATTATCCGGCACTCCGGCACCTGTTTCGCTACATGCATGAAATATGTCAGGAGTTCCGTTATTTGGATTAAGCCAACCCGGATATGGTTTTCCAACCGGTTCGGGGACAAAACCTTCAGGACAGGTCCATGCTTCTTCAAAACTATGGTTTGGAACCAGATTCTGAGAAAAGGAATTTATATAAAATATTATAACTACTGCTGTTAATACAAAATTCTTCATTAACTTAACCTAATATAAATACTTACTTAATATGTATAAACATAAAATATCCGCAATTTATTATTTCTTATCTTTTTTTTGCTTATTAAGCCTCCAGTTTCTTAAGTTAAAAATCTTCGGACGGCGCGGAAATACCATATTTAGCTTTATCATTCTTTCATAAGATTTTATATGGCGATCTTTTTTTGAATTGTATATGTCAGCGATCTCGACTAATATTCCAGTTTCTTCAACACCTCCGAAAACATCATTTTCCACAGTTCCGAAAGTTATGACAGATCTTGAAAGATTCATATATGCATTTACAAGCGGCGGAACTCTTTCATGATTCTCTTTTACCAGTCTGGTTAGAGTTTTATAATCAGTTTGATAGTCATTTCCTTTAAATATTGACTTAATAGTATCAAAATTAAAATCAACAGGGTTTCTTGGAATCATGAGTTTTTGTTTATCAGGAAAATATAATTCCAAAAAAGTAAGGATATAATTTCTTGCATTTAAATCAAAACTTTTATACATGGTAAATTTTCCGAAGAAATATTTAATATCCGGATATTCTATTGTTAACGCTCCCAATCCGTCCCATAAATTATCAAGAGCAAACAGCCCTTTCCTGGCATTACGACCATACTGATATTCCGGCTGAATAAATGAACGTCCGAGTTCAATTGTATAAGGAAGGTATTTTTTTAAAAAATTCTCGGAATATTCAAATAAATGAGATGTTGCCAATTTTCCTTCCGGGTCGTCCATAACCGACTCTCCAAGAATATAACGATATCCACCAATGATTTCCTGATCTTCAGGATCCCATACGATCAGTTGCATATATGGGTCATCGGCAAGATCATACTCATCTATGTCCGTTTCTTTTCCTGTTCCTCCACCTGCCATTCTGAAAGATATTTCACGCAAACGTCCCAATTCTGCCATCAAATTAGGAGATGTCCTGCCATCAAAAACATATATCTCGGTTTGAGTGAAGTTTGATTTACGCAAGAATTTATCTTTTGTCAATTCCGACAACAATAACTCTTTGGAGACTGGCGGAATTATCGGAGACATTTTATCCATTGCAAATTTTTATTAAAAACATACAAACATACTAAAAAAAATAATAGAGGTGCAATTTTTACACCTCTACTTATTCTAACAATCATTTAATTATTTATTAAGTAAATCAACACTCCTGTTAACAAACTTACTTAATGCTTCACCTTTTAAAAGGTTATTTGCAAGTAAAGCAAGGTCAATTAATTGATTTACTGTTTTTTGTTTTTTACCGAATTCTTTATATAAAGCTATTTTTTCATCTTCAGCCTGATTAATTTTGTCATTAACTTCTTCAAGACGGTTTTTGTCTTCAACCGGTTTTTCTTCTTCGGTTTTATATTCTTTTAATTTTTCTTCCAATCCTGATTTTTCAGTATTCAATACCTCCAGCATTTCATCAATACTTATACGTTTCGGCATTGTTTTCTTTTCCATTTTGGAACTTATATCGGTTATAAGCGGATGATTAGTATTTATAATAACTTTATAATTTTCAGGAAGATCCCGGTAGAATCCGGTTCCTCCACTTATTGCCGACATGTCTTTCATTCTGCGCATAAATTCATCTCGTGTAATTATCACAGGCATTTCGTCAGAACTCATACTGTCAGCTGTAACCCAATATGAACTTTCGTCAGGAACTGCTCCCTGAAAAGCCCATTTTATATCTTCCTGTTCCTTTTCACTTAATACGGATTCTATTTTTTCATCTTTTTGAATAAGATTGTCTATAATATCCGAGTCAACTCTTACGAATGAAGAATCGGTAAATTTATTTTCAAGAGTGTTTATAAAATGTATATCAAGCTGGCCATCAAGTAACAACACATCATAATTTTTATTTTTTGCGGACTGTATGTACGAATATTGTTCTTCGACATTGGTAGCATAAAGATATATCAAGCGATTATTTTTATCTTTTTGATTAGGATCTATTTTATTTTTATATTCTTCAAATGTAAAATATTTATTATCTGTGTCTTTTAAAAGTGTAAATTTTTCTGCTCTTTCATAGAATTTTTCATCGGAAATCATTCCGTATTCTATAAACATTTTAAGATCATCCCATTTATTCTGGAATTCTTCACGGTTTTCTTTAAAAATATCAAGTAATTTGTCTGCAACTTTTTTTGTAATATGAGTCGATATTTTCTTTACATTTGAATCACTTTGCAAATAACTTCTGGAAACATTCAACGGAATATCCGGAGAGTCGATTACACCATGTAATAGAGTCAAAAATTCCGGAACTATACCTTCCACAGAATCAGTAACAAAAACCTGATTACTGTAAAGTTGGATTTTATTTCTGTTAATATCGAGGTTGGATTTTATTTTAGGGAAATATAATATTCCTGTCAGATTGAAAGGATAATCAACATTAAGATGAATATGAAATAATGGTGCATCAAAACTTCCTGGATATAATTCCCTGTAAAATCTGGTATAATCTTCATCTTTCAGATCTGCCGGTTTTTGTTTCCACAAAGGGTTTGTATCATTTATAATATTATCCTCATCGATTTCTGTTTCTTTTCCGTCTTTCCATATGGTCTTTTTACCGAAAGCAATAGGAACAGGAAGGAATTTACAATATTTATTCAACAGTTCCTGTATTTTATTTTTTTCAAGAAATTCTTCGGATTCTTCGTCAATATATAATATCACATCTGTTCCGCGTCCTTCTTTTTTGGCAGAAATTAAACTATATTCAGGAGTTCCGTCACATTCCCATTTTACTGCTTTTGACCCATCTCTATATGATTTTGTAATTACTTCAACTTTTTTAGATACCATGAAAGAAGAGTAAAAACCCAAGCCAAAATGACCGATAATTGCATTTTCCGAATTTTTATACTTATCCAGAAAATCACCCGCACTAGAGAATGCTATCTGATTTATGTACTTATCTACTTCCTCTTCGGTCATGCCAATGCCATTATCTCTAACTGTAATGGTCTTCTTGTCCTTATCTACTATCACTTCTATTTTCAGATCATCTGCATCACCATTAAATTCTCCGGAAATAGCCAGTGTTTTAAGCTTCTGGCTTGCATCAACAGCATTCGAAACGATTTCCCTCAAAAATATTTCATGATCAGAATACAGAAATTTTTTGATAATAGGAAAAATGTTCTCAGTGGTTACTCCAATACTTCCAGTCTTTTTTGCCATAATTTATTTTTTTCTTAATAATCAATAATTATTTTTTTCTTATATTAACGATTGTACTTTTCAAAGTATGTGCCATATTAAAAATATGACATCTTGTCACATGTTTGCAACATAAACAAATATAAACATAAAATTGTTTCTTACAATAGGCTGTTATTACATTAATTGAAAGAACCGGAATTAAATATTATACTTATCCCGGTTCTTTTCTAAAGTTTATTTCTTAACTATATCAAATCATTTTTGTAAATCCAGGTAAGTTTATTCTTTTATAAGTTTTATAACTTCAGTTTTATTATTGGTTTCTACTCTCAAGAAATAAATTCCGGCAGGTAAAGAATTTTCTATTTTATAAGTAAAAACTGATGATTCTGCTAGTGCTTTACGATTGTTTTCCAATATTTTAATTTCTTTACCGGTAATATCAAGCATTTTTATTGATAATAATTCTTCACCGGAATTATTAAAAACAATTGATACCGAATTTTTGAAAGGATTAGGAAAACACTGTAAATTGGATGTTATGTCAAAAATTGGATTGTTTACATAATCTTCTACCGACAATTCAACAGGAATAATTATAGTATTTACAGAACCTGAAATAATTATTTCGGCATAATATGTCCCTCTTGCCATATTTTCCGTATTAAAAGTCAGCTGAAAGTTATTTGATTCGTTTACGCCAATTATTCCGATACGTTCGTCAATATTTAACCAATACATATTTTGATTATATAATGTTATATCAGAGGATATTTCATGAGGAGCTGCACCGGTATTATTTCCTGTAATATTATATGTAATTAACGATATTTCACCAGAATAAGCAGAAGAAAAGGAAACATTAACAGTAAATTCAACATTCTCTCCACTTGTTATATGCTCAGAATCCGATACTGAATACCAGAACAGGCCTGCACCTTGTCCTACAGCATTATTTGAATACAAAGTTCCGTTAGACCCGACAATATCGGTAGAACTATTAACTACAATTTCATCAGGAAATTCCATTCTTAACAATCTTATGTTTTCATTATCAGGACTGATTGTATTCAGAAAAAATGTTATATCATAAGTTTCTCCCGGAATAAAATTATGGAAATTTGTTGTCAGGTTTGATCCCTGAATGTTCTTAGCCATGTTATTGGCAACAATATTTCTTATATTCACATCATAATCTGCAGAAATATTACCAATATTAGAAACTCTGAAAGATTCCGTGCTTTCCTGACCGGTATCCATTATTTTTGATATTATATTAGTATTGGAAGAAAATACGGAAGCCTGAAAAGGTAATATAGGCAAATGTATATAGTCTATCCAGACTGCATCTTCATTTCTTGATATACTATTATCTTTTACATACTCCCACTTTAAATTGTAGCTACCTGGAATCAATATCTTCGTAAAAACGTTCCAACCCGTAATACCACTAGATCTCAGGTATTCAACATTGTTAATATAAAAAATCAGTTCATCATATGTTGCTTCACTGGAAGCTTTATATGCAAAACTCATGGTATCTTGATTCGTAATCACAATATCAATTGAAATTACAGACTCCTGGTTATCTCCAATAATACCGGAACGTAAACAATAATTTCCTTCATATGGGTTATCTGATACTACATACCAACTGGCTGCTCCTGAGTGCTGCCATTCAAAAATATCTGATATAGCTCCCGTTTCAAAGTCTTCTACCAATATCCCTAACGATATATCTATCCCCAATGTTACACCTATTCCTATTCTCAAACATAACAGTTCTTCTTTCCTGTATCCGGTTTCTGTTGTCATAATAACTTTCATGACAATAATTTCATCATCAGGACAATTTTCACTTATATTGACGTTAAAATCGACAAATGCACTACTATTACAAAACATAGATTCAACAAATCTTGATTCTGTATTTACTTCCGCATATGGACTGTAAACTTCTAACCTAACTGTAAGGTCTTCGACATTAATTATTCCTATATTCTTTAGCTGCAAAACCATATTTCTTTGTTCGCCGATATTTATGTTTTCCATATTAAAGATATCTATAACAGTAATATCTTCGGTATGTATACCTATTTCAAAATACATTGTTTGACAAAGAAGATCTGCACTATACAGATCAACACATATAATTGTGCTATATGTATCTTCAATTATTGAATTTACTGCTAAGTCAAAATTAAAATCAACATAATTATTTGGTGCTAGATTAACAGGAATTGCCGTTATATTATTTGTTAATGTTATGTTCGGGTCTTCGCTTCTGACTCTCATTGTTATATTTCTTGCATCTGCAATACCCAGATTTTTTATTGTAACTGTTACTTCTGCATTTTCACCTCTTGTAAGTTGATTATCATTTCCGTCATTAATAGCAAATTGATTTAATTCAAATATTGGAGAATATGCATTATATATTTTATTATACATCCAGTTTTCTCCATTGGATTCAACTGAAAATGTTATTGTAAACGGATATGTATTCGGGACTTCGTTACTCACGGAAAAAGAAATTCGATCCTGTAATGTTAATGTTTGCCCTGAAAGTAATGATGCACAATTTATTGTATTATTTATAAAAGTAATATACGGACTGGAACAAGATGCTGTTATTATTATATCGGAAACTACAGAAGCCATTGGATTTGTCAATGATACTTCAACATCTACATCTTCTCCATATTCAATTATATCATCACCATCCTGGGTACTTGTATTATATGTAACAATAAGCCCGTCCGTAACAAATGGCAACGATATTCTATCGACAAGCCCGTTATTATCCCTGACTTTAAAGTGTAATAGTTCTGAATAATAGTCACGGCTTGGAATACCTGTTAATAATCCTGATTTAGATATTTCAAAATCTTCAGGAACAGGATTAGAAACAAACGAATATGAAACTCCATTACGTACATTAGTGTGGTCAGGGAATATTATCCTTGAAAATCTTTCTCCGTCTCCGTTTGACAGTCCTGCAATATAGCTTGTTGAATGTACCATATTTGAGTCGTTATATATTATATTTATTTCTCCATTTCTATGAATGGTTACAGCATAATCAATCAATGAGGACTCCCAGATTATTGTAACATAATTGCTTTCAACAATTTTTTTCATTGAAGTTGCTGTATGATTCTGAACATAAAAAGGAACTATTATTTTATTGTTCATAAAAACTAAAAGTTCTTTACAGGTTTTAGACCACGGATAAGAGTATATGACATAATTATCAAATGAAATCACTCCGTTCTTTGAGGGATATATAACATTTACTTCTTCTCCGTAATAATTGATCGTGAATCCAAGATCAATTGCTTCTCCTGTATTCACTGTCGTACCACCGGCAGGAAAATCACCTGTTGATCCGGTCATTATATAATCCGTATCAAAACTCCATTCATATGGTAAAGTTCCATTATCAGCTTCCATTTGGAAAGAATATGTACTCATTATAGCGCCCGGAGATAAAAATTCTGTTGCGATGTTTACATTCTGAGAAGAAGATAATCCAGTTATAGACAATGTTGTTGTCGTATTATTCTCAATATTGACATTTGTTTGATTACAAATTAATTCAACTGCTTCACCTCCGGAATAATTTATTATTGAAAAATTATTTATTGTTCCGCTCCCTATGGAACTTAAATCATTTTCCGATACCATAAGAAAATATTTTACATTTGTATTTGCGGGAACATAATTTATAAGAGGTGTCAAATCCAGTCCGAACTCGATAGTTTTATCACTTTCAGATGCTCCGCCCTGCATATTATAATCACCTCCCTGATAATTAAATATCGGAAAATCAATAATATGTTCTGGAACACTTGAAAGTGGGTCGGAGGATATTCCTGCAAATATTTTTAATTTTCCGCGCTTATCATGCGTCAAGCTGACTTTTGCTGTCAACAATGGTTCATAAGTAGGATTCACTTCCATAACATGTACAACATCTTCATATATAAATCCGTCGGCAATAGCTTTATACATGACGTAACAATAACCTCCGTTAGCCCACGCTGTTGCACCAAAATACGTTTCACACATTATCAGCCCCCCTATTTCCCAATCACGCATATCAACAACGCCATCGCCGTTTATGTCAATATCATTAGTATATCTGCCGTCACCATTATAATCATATCTGATAGAATCATTATATCCTAAAAAAGTAAACGAATGCGAAGATCCTACATAACCGCTTGTTAATACATACATACCTGCATCTTCGGTTCCGGCAGGTAAAGTCTGGCTCGGAGTTCTGTTCTGAGAATACGTAATTGCACAACCTCCGGGTGTTCTACCATCAAAACGGTCATACATCCAATTCTTCAAAACCTGCATTCCTTCAGCTGTAGATATATTAAGTTTATATACTTTATCAAGCCTGTTATGCATTGCAGAATAATACATATCATATCCTGTTATCCAGCGGTAATTTCCGCCATAATACGGCGTCCCGCCATATTCTTCCTGATTTGGAGTTCCTACACGTTTTAAAATTTCTAAAGTTTGATAATAGGCTCCACCGCCACCAAGAGCCTCCCAGTTATATACAAAATGTGTCGGATAAAGATTTGCATTGATATTTGCCGGTAGATCCCTGGCAGCACACATTTCATAGGTAAAGCACATACCTGTCGATGATGCCTGGCCACAACTTAACCCTTCCTGAGGAAACGGAGTCCTAAAATATGGAGTTTCCGAATGATTAACCCTATAAGGTATTTGTCTGTTTCTACAAGGCTCCGGCATTACAAGCTCCGGATAACCAGACAACAGTTTCAGGTCCGCATCGGTAAACTCTACAGGCTGAAGTCCAACATATTCTTCAACTTTCTGAGAAAACACTAATATTGATATGCACAAAAATGCAAATAGGGTAAAACTTCTCTTTTTCATAATAATGCTAATTTTATATTTCTACAGATGTAAATATACAAAAAAATAATATAAAACATCCTCATTATTTAACACATTATAATATTTTTTTTTATCTTTGTAAAAGAGGTATTGCTATTTTTAATGTTCATCAAATTCGTAGCCATATGAAAAATAAAAAAATTTCTCTTCTTTTGTTCGTTTTCATAGTTTTTTTTATTCCAAAATTCATAATTGCTCAAAATCCTTCAGAAGATTTTAACGGAGGATCGGGAACGTCTGCAGATCCTTATAAAATAATCAATTCTGTCCAATTAAGTAATATCAGGAATTATCTTGGTACTGAAAATGCAGGTCTTTATTTTAAAATCATGAATGATATTGATTTATCAGAAGAAGCATGGATCCCAATAGCTACAAGTACAAACAATGCTTTTCACGGTAAATTAAACGGTTGCGGGAAAAAATTAATAGGATTGAACATAGGCAGTAATGGTTCTGATACTCATAAAGCATCCGGGCTTTTCGGGTATGTAAAATCCGGTGCTGTAATAGACAGTGTAAATTTAGTCGGAGGATATATCAGAGTTTTTGATACAGGTAGTTCCTATACCGGAAGCATTGCCGGATATATAGACCTTGGAATAATTGTCGGATTAGAACCTAATATTGTTACAATATCTAATTGCTCAAGTTCCGTAAATATAGAAAGTAACAGTACTTATGCCGATGAAATAGGAGGAATTGCAGGAAGGACTTTATGTTTTGCCCCGTATGTAATGACAGCTAATTTTATTAATTGTTATTTTTCGGGAAGCATATCTTCAATAGACGATTCAAAAGTAGGAGGAATTTTAGGTTTAAACAGTAGTTTTGATAATGGAACTATTACACTTAATTTTATTGAATGTGGCAACTCTGCCGATATCACAACAACAGGAAGTACAATATTAGCAGGAGGATTATTAGGCTCTCTTTTCAGCGAAGGTCCGATCACTATTAACATTGAAAAATGTTATAATACCGGAAATATTACAGGTGGAGAAGGAGATTCCTATACCAGCGGACTTGTAGCTTTTGGTAGCGTATTTGGAGGTTCTCAGTTAAGTATGTCAGACTGTTATTCTAATTCTACAATAACAGCCGTCAGCAATTCTGCAGGTGGGTTGGTAGGATTACTCAGGACTTTGGACCATACTTCTTCAATCATACTGGAGAATTGTTATACTGCGGGTAATATTACCGGAAGTGCCAAAAATGTGGGAGGCCTTATAGGAGAATTGGATAACCCTGTTTCTACCTATACAATAAAAAATTGTGTTGCCGCACAATTCACACTTTCTCATGATACTTATGATTTCCATGCAAACCGTTTAGTCGGGAAAAATGAAAACGGAAGTTTTATAAACAATTATGCTAATTCCGATATGAAAATAAATGGAATTACCCAAAGCTCATCTGACCCAAACAGTATTTTCGGAATGGATAAACCTTTGTTTGATCTATTTAATATCTCAACATACAATACGGAACAATTCAGCTGGGACATTTCAACCGGGAATAATTCAATATGGAATATCAACAATATAAGGTCTCTTCCATACTTTCCACGACAAAGTTCCCCGGTTTATGTTTCAGATTTATTCAGGGATAGTATTATATTTGAACTTAATAATTTGTCGGATAGCTTAAAGTTGATAAGGCAATCGGATAATAATCTGATAACTTCATATAGTAATCTGAGTAACCAAAATTTCGAATTTGAAATTGATCTTCGGAATATGAATTCGGATGATATAGTCACTTTTATCAATTACGAAACAAATAAAGAAGCTTCAAATAAAGTATATTCAAAAATTCAAAGAAGAAATGTATATATTGCGGCACAAAATGCTGAAAAATGTTTTGGTGATGACGATCCCGAATTAAATTATATTATAAATTCAACTCTATTGGAAGGTGATATCATTACCGGACAATTATCCAGACATGAAGGCGAAAACGGAGGCACATATGCGATACTGCAAGGCACGGTCAATAATGAAAATAACATAAATTATAATATTATTTTTGCCCCTGCCCTATTTAAAATAAATCAGATAGACATTTCAGTATCTTCCGAAAATAATATTTTAACTGCAAATAATTCTACTTCTGCGACATATCAATGGCTTAATTGCTCTAATAACTATACTCCCATTGAAGATGCAACAGAACAATCATTTACTACACCAGCTCAAGGGAATTTCGCTGTTGAAATAACTCAAAATAATTGTACTGACACTTCCGAATGTCACCCTTTAAATTTTACAGAAATAACTAACCATATTACCAATCCGGAAATACAGCTTTATCCTAATCCTACCAACGGAAAGTTTTTTATAAATTTGAATGAAAATTTTGAAAAAGTTGATATTGATATTTTTACTTACGATGGTAAATTATTAGAAAAATATACTAATATAGCAGGACCCACAATTGAATATTGTTTACCGAATATTTCCGGAGTATATTACATTTCTGTTACAGATAGTAAAAATCATAAAAAAACATTTAAAGTAATTAATTCCGAAAATTAGATATGTAATTAGGTATATATACATTCTTTTAATTATTATTCTGGAAGTTTAACTATTAATGCTTTATGGCTAACAAAGATAATCTATCCGGTAATAAAATCCTTACTCTCATATTTCAATAATTCAATATACGGATCTCCTTCAAGATCGAGTAATTTTGCAAATGCCGGTTCGGTTTTATATCCCACTTTTTTTAATCTTACGATTTCTTTCCTGAATTCCTCTCCTTTTTCCTTAATAAGGTTATATTCTACAATCATATGCCTGTAACCGAATTGTTGTTCTACAGGAACTTTCTGCCCGAATATTTCAATATCCGACTCATCCAATGAAAAACTTGCTATTACAGTGTCCTCATTACGGATCTTAGTAGTATATATTTTAAAATTATCTTCATTTTCAAAATAACGAGTAATATCAATAATAAATTCCTGTTTATTATTCCAGCAACACAAGATATCCAGATCGCTGTTAAAAATATCAATATTGATAGGAATGGTTCCAACAAGCACAGGATCATATTTTCTAAGTTTCTCAAAAATAAAATTTCTTTTTATTATATGATATGCGATCTTTTGGCGATTATTACCCCGCTCTAGGTATGAAATATCCAGGAAATTAATATTTTCCATATCAAATTATTTTTCCGGAAAAATAAAAAACTGTTTTCAATTTTTACAATTCTTTTTAACTAAATTTGCCGGAATTTTTGTCTTTAACAAAAGGATGTATTAAGTTATAGATAATATGCATATTGCATATCAACTTTTTATAATTTACTATAAATATTCTATTTCATAAATAAAAAAATATTTATTTTTTTAAAACTTTGCAATCTAA
The DNA here is from genome assembly GCA_031275085.1 of Bacteroidales bacterium. Lineage (GTDB taxonomy): Bacteria > Bacteroidota > Bacteroidia > Bacteroidales > ML635J-15 > Bact-19. The sequence continues at coordinate 53,031 of JAISPG010000074.1, forward strand.
ATTTGTTTAAATGTACAAATAAAATTTAAGTCTAAAAATTATAAATGAAATTATACTGGCAGATATTAAAAAGATATAAAAAATTCATAATACTAAGCCCTTTGCTGGTATTGGGTTTTGTTTTCTGCGAAACAGCCCAGCCCACTCTAATGGCTTCAATTATTGACGAAGGTGTTATGAAAAAAGATATGGATACTATAATCCATATAGGAATAATAATGATATCTCTTTCTGTTGTTGCCATTGGGCTAAGCATTGCAAATGTATATTGTGCATCAAAAACAGCTATAGGTTTTTCCACAGACTTAAGAAAAAAAATGTTCAGTAAAATACAAACATTTTCTTTTGCAGATATTGACACATTCAGTACTGCATCATTAATTACCAGAATGACTAACGACACTACTGTATTACAGCAGATTGTAATGCGTACAATGCTGATACTGTACAGGGCACCCATGATGATGGTTATTGCTTTGTTTTATGTAATAAGTATGAATACAAAAATGGCTGCATTCCTTGGTATAGCTTTACCTGTTTTAGGCATATGTATTTTTCTGGTAGTAAGGAAAGGTTATCCCGTTTTTACACAAGTACAACAAAAACTGGATAAATTAAATGAAATCGTCAGGGAAAACCTTATAGGGATAAGAGTAGTAAAATCATTTGTAAGAGAAGACCTGGAAAAGAAAAAGTTTAATAAGTCCAATGAAGAATATCGTGATTCTTACATCAAAGCTTTAGACATTCTTGTTTTGGTATTTCCCGCCATGCAACTGATAATGAATAGTACTGTAGTTTTCATATTATGGTCGGGAGGAATCAGTGGTTTGCAGATAGGTAGTCTAATATCACTTGTAAATTATAGTATGCAGATATTAATGGCTTTGATGCTTGTTTCAATGACTTTTGTAATGCTTGCAAGAGCTGCTGCCTCATCAAAAAGGGTATTGGAAGTAATGAAAACAGAACCGTCAATAACAAATACTCCCGAATCTTTACAAGACATTCATAAAATATTAAAAGGCGATATTACATTTAAAAATGTCTTTTTTAAATATAATCCTGAAAGTGAGAATTATGTACTTAAAGATATTAATTTCCATATTGATTCGGGAGAAACTATTGCAGTTGTAGGGGCTACAGGATCAGCAAAATCAACACTTCTGCAACTTATACCAAGACTTTATGATGTTAATAATGGTGAAATCTTAATTGATGACATTAATATCAAATCTTATTCCTTAAATGAGTTAAGAGAATCAATAGGTGTTGTCCTGCAAAATAATACATTATTCTCAGGGACAATTCTGGCCAATATTAAGTGGGGAAATCCCGGTGCCACTATAGAAGAAATTGAAGAAGCTGCAAAAATAGCTGAAGCTCATGATTTTATTACATCATTTTCAAAATCTTATGACACAATTGTTGGACAATCTGGCGTAAATCTTTCAGGAGGACAAAAACAAAGAATTTGTATTGCAAGAGCATTATTAAAAAAACCGAAAATACTTATTCTTGATAATAGTACCAGTGCTGTGGATACAGATACGGAGAAAAAAATAAAAGAAAATTTTGCAAAACTATTGGGAGAAACAACTGTCATATTGGTAACACAACGTTTTTCATCCATGCAAAATAGTGATAAGGTAATTGTTCTGGAAGACGGCATGATAGAATCAATGGGAACACCTTCGGAACTTCTCGAAAAGTCAAAGATTTATCAGGAAATTGCTAATTCTCAAAAACTAATATTATAGCAAATGCCACCGAAAGATAAAATATATCCTACTCCTAAAAATCCGAAAGAAACTAAAAAGGTTCTTTTGAGATTACTTTCATATCTATCAAAAGAAAAAAAATTATTAATTATAGTTTTTTTCCTTATTCTCATTAGTATCGCTGCCAACGTAGGAAGTTCCTATCTTCTGCGTCCGATAATAAACGATTATATAATGCCGGGAAATATTCCGGGACTTATAAAAATGTTATTTATTCTTGGTGGCATATACATAACAGGAATTATTGCATCTCTTATACAATATAGAATTCTGAACAAAGTCGGAGGACGTACCGTAGCTAAGTTAAGAGCTGATCTTTTCAGTAAAATGGAAACTCTTCCGATAAAATTCTTTGATACTAATAAACACGGCGAACTTATGAGTCGTTATACGAACGACATGGACCGTGTGAGTGAAGTTTTGACGGAAACTCTTTCAGATATGTTCAGTAATATACTGTCATTCATAGGGATTTTCATCCTGATGGTTTATATAAGTCCTTTACTCACACTAACCACCATTATTGTTTTTCCATTAATGGTTTTTATTGCACAGAAAGTGGTAAAAAAAAGTAGAAAATTCTTTAAAGGACAACAAAAAGTAATTGGCGATGAAAACGGATATATTGAAGAAATGATCAGTGGTCAGAAAGTTATAAAGTTATTTTCCCGTGAAAAAATTGCAGAAGAAGAATTTGATAAATATAATGAAGAACTAAGAGGTATAGCAGAAAAGGCTCAGTTATACTCAGGAATGATGATGCCATTGATGCAAAATATGAATACCCTGAATTTTGTTTTTGTTACAATTGTCGGCGGATTACTTGCAATCTTCAAAGGTCTGGATATAGGAGGTCTGGCTGCATTCCTTCAATATTCACGCCAGTTCGGCCGTCCTATAAATGAAATCGCAAACCAGTATAATACATTACAAGCTGCAATAGCAGGAGCAGAACGTATTTTTAATATAATCGACCAGGTTCCTGAAAATGCTAATGATACAAAAAGTCCTGTAAAATTTGAAAATGGAATAAAAGGAGAAATAATATTTAATGATATTTATTTTGGATATAATCCTGAAGAACCTGTATTAAAAGGAATATCTTTGCATGCAGTCCCAGGGAAAAAAATAGCCCTGGTTGGTGCTACCGGAGCAGGAAAAACCACTATTTTTAATATTATGCCCAGATTTTATGACGCTCAGGAAGGAGAGATTCTTGTTGACGGGATTTCGCAGGATAAAATTGACAGAAGCATATTAAGAAAATCTATGGCTATTGTTTTGCAGGATACTCACTTATTTACCGGTACTGTAATGGAAAACATTCGTTATGGCAGACCTGAAGCTACTGACAATGAAGTGATCGAAGCCGCAAAACTTGCCGCAGCTCATTCATTCATTTCCAGGCTACCTCAGGGTTATCAAACCGAATTAAATGATGACGGATCAAATCTCAGTCAGGGACAACGACAACTATTAAATATTGCAAGGGCAGCAGTTGCAGACCCTCCGGTGCTTTTACTGGACGAAGCCACCAGCGACGTTGACACCCGTACAGAAATACTTATCCAAAAAGGTATGGATAAACTCATGGAAGGTCGTACAAGTTTTGTTATTGCTCATAGACTATCAACCGTTCAGAACGCAGATGAAATCCTGGTTCTTGAAAACGGAAAAATCATTGAAAGAGGAAGCCATGCAGAATTACTGGCTAAAAAAGGAAAATATTATAATTTATATACCGGTCAGTTTGATTAATTAAAAGATCAAAATACAAAAAAGATATCAGAGTTATAAACTCTTTAGCCGTTTTTGCCCTGGCAAATATTTATAAAACTATCCTAAATGTTGTCAACCCTTTTTCAGAAGTAAAATGATTGAGTTTTCCGCCATGTAACCGCATAATATATCTTGATATGCTTAATCCTATACCTGTTCCTGTATTTTTTGTAGTAAAAAATGGCACGAAAATGTGAGGCAATACTTCTTCAGGAATTGGTTTTCCCGTATTACTTATGTCAATTATAGTCTTTAAGCCTTCTATTGATTGAATATTAATATAAATTTTTCTTTCTTCTTCACAACATACTGCTTCAATAGCATTTTTAATTATATTGACAAAAATTTGCGAAAATAACGACAAATCTACATAAATTATCGAATTTTCATTATTTATCTTCACATCTACATCTATATTATATTGATTTAAGAGATTATTTTCAAGATTTATTATATTTCTTACAAACGGAAGTATAGTAATATTCCTCTTCTCAGGACTCGGGATTCGTGTAAATTTCCTGTACGATTCGACAAACGATAATAAACCGCGGGCAGTAGTATTTATTGTTTCAAATGCTATAATTGTATTTTCAAGATTTTCATCATTCCTATCTTTGTTCACAGGCTTTAAAACATTCGTCATTGTCTCGCTCAAAGATGTTATTGGTGCAATAGAATTCATTATTTCGTGAGTCATAACCCTGATTAATCTTATCCACGATTCCATCTCCTTTGCTTCCAGTTCGCTTCCAATATTATTAAGAGTAATTACTTTAACTGTTCTTTTACGGATCGTAACTTTTGAAAGCCGTAAACTTATCTGATTATTTTCACGTTCATTTGTAACAGAAATCTGTAAATTATCTCCCGGTTTCATATTAAGGAACATTTGAGGAAGATCCTGGCTTATTCCGGAAAGTTGGTTTACGTGTGTAAATACCGGCAATCCCAAAAGGTCTAAAGCTACCTGATTAACCGTTTCAATATGTCCGTAATCGTCCATTATTATAATTCCCGTGGAAACACTTTCAATAATAAGGCTCAGGAATTTTTCATTTTCAATTACCTCTTTACGGGCTGTTGTAAGAATTTCTTTTATCCTGTTCAACATCATGTTAAACTCTTTTTCCCTGACAGAAAGCTTTGTAGAACTGAACCGGAAAGAGTAATCACCATTCTCAAGTGCATTAAGAAGAAAAATAATGTTATCATTATATTTACGATAATGCAACCTTAACATGTTCAAGACAAAGATCATAAAAGCACCGACAGGAACAGCATAAATATATTCTTTTGCAACAATCAAATATGTTAATCCGGCAACCGTTATTATTAACAATAACGTATATAAGAATAATTTATACTGAACTGACTTAAACACTCTTACCTTAAAGTTTTAGTTTTTTCTTTAACAAAAATAAATTTTAAATATCAATCTGCAAACTAAATCCATTTCAGAGTATAATTACCGGCTTTCTAATTTTCTAATAAACTAATCATAATTCATCAAATCTTTTCATTATTTTTGTAAGATAAAATTTTCAATGGCTTCAAAATCAGGACATATACTAGTGGTAGATGACAATAAAAATGTCATTAGTGCATTAAAAATATTGTTTTCATCTCATTTTGAAAAAGTTACCATTATTTACAATCCTAATCAAATATTAGAAAAATTAAGAGAAAGTCCTGATGTTGTTTTGCTTGATATGAATTTCTCTGCCGGGATCAATACAGGTAATGAAGGATTATTCTGGTTGTCTGAAATAAAAAAATATGATCCTGAGCTTCCTGTTGTTTTATTTACTGCTTATGCTGATATCGATTTAGCAATAAGAGCTTTAAAAGACGGAGCTTCTGATTTTGTAGTAAAGCCGTGGGAAAATGCCAAACTGATTGCAACATTGAAATCAGCATTATCATTAAGACAGTCAAGAAAAGAAATAAAAAAATTAAAAGAGACTCAAAATGTTCTTAATCACGAATTAAGCAAAGAGCCCGGAATATGCCGGGGAAAATCTGCAGTTATGCAGGAACTTTTCAGGATTGTAGACAAAGTTGCCGGAACAGATGCCAACATACTTATAACCGGAGAAAACGGAACAGGTAAAGAATTAATAGCTCGCGAAATACACCGGTTTTCGAAAAGGAATAATCAGGTCTTGCTTACAGTTGATATGGGAGCAATCACTGAAACACTATTTGAAAGTGAACTTTTTGGTTATGTAAAAGGTGCATTTACAGATGCAAAAACCGACAGAGCAGGTAAATTTGAAGCTGCCGATAAAGGAACAATTTTTCTTGATGAAATTGGAAATCTAAGTTATCCTCTGCAAGCTAAATTATTGTCTGTTCTACAATCAAGGCAAATAACAAGAGTTGGCAGCGTAAATCCGATTCCTATAGATATACGCTTAATATCCGCCACTAACAAAGATCTGAATAAATCAGTTGAAAATAAAGAATTTCGTGAAGATTTACTTTACAGACTTAATACTATAACCATAGAAGTACCACCTCTTAGAGTCCGTAAAGAAGATATTCCCGAACTGGCAGAATTCTTTCTGGAAAAATATTCCAGAAAATACAGAAAGACAAGTTTATATTTGTCTAAAAACAACATAAAAGAATTAATGGAATATTCCTGGCCGGGAAATGTCAGGGAGCTTCAGCACCTTATTGAAAAATCGGTTATTCTTAGCGAAAAAGAAACTTTAGATATTACTGATTTTCTTAAAAGAGGAAATAACAGAACTGAACCACTGGAGAATAACGCAGTTACTTTGGAAGATGCAGAAAAAAAATTGATAATAAACTCTTTGAAGCGGCATAACGGCAATATGTCGAATGTTGCAACCGAACTGGGCATAACACGCCCTACTTTATATAACAAAGTCAGGAAATACGGATTACTGGACGAATAATTAATTTTTCCCACAGATAAACCTGTCTTTTCCGTTCAGATCCTTTATAATCTCATTATTACCAAAACCATGTTTTTTATTTAGATCTATAACCTCAGAAGCAAATTTTTCATTGATCTCAAAAAATAATTCTTTAGGTTTTGATTCCTGTTTTATAATTGCTTCAAGGATTTTACAGTAAAATATCAATGGATCGTTATCATCTACATATAAAGCAAGTTCCGGTTCAAAATCGACTACATTCGTATGCATTAGATTTTTTTCTGAGTTAAGGACGTAGGGCGGATTGCTTATAACAACATCAAAAGACATTTCACTAAACGGCAATATATCATTACTCAGAATATCATATTGAGAAATATAAATTTCAGTATTATTAAGCAACAAATTTTCTTTACAAACCTTTAATGCTTCCGTAGAAATATCTACAGCATAAATTTCCGCATCAGGTAAATATTTTTTTAATGTTACAGGGATACATCCCGAACCTGTCCCTATATCCAGAATTTTAATTCTACCGTGATTTTTATATCTGTTTATTATTATATCTACAAGTATTTCTGTTTCCTGACGCGGAATTAATACATTAGTATCTACAAAAAATTTTAATCCGTAGAACCATGCCGTACCGGTAACATATTGAACCGGCTCTCCTCCTATCAGTCTTTCTTCATTTGATTTTAGATTCTCCAACTGGGATTTTTCCAGTTCTTTTTGTGGATTTAAAAGTATATCCGTTTTATTTAAAGATAATATTTCTCCTGTATAGAAAGTTGCTACAGCTTTTGCTTCCTGTTTATCATACAATGATGAAAGCCTTTCACTTATGTTGTTTATATATTCAGAAATTGTCAAAACAGGAAAAAATTATCTGATAATTTCTATTTTACCGGAAGAATTTACTTTTATTATATCTGAAGATTTTGTCGTACTGAATTCTTCGAGCCTTAAAGGAACAATATAATCCACATTCATTTTTATCTCATTTGAAATATCAAAATATCCTAACGGAGGTTTTGTCCCCGCCAAATTAGCAGACGTCGACACAATTGGTTTTCCAAATTCTTCGATCAACTCTTTACAAAATTCATCTTTTACAATCCTTATTCCAATAGACCCGTCGTCAGCCAGTAAATTATCAGCTAAATTAATTCCCCTTGGATATATAATTGTTAACGGATGTTTTGAAATTTCGATAAGGTCATAAGCTTCTTCAGGTACACTTTTCACATATTTTTCCATCATTTGTACACTATTCACCAAAATTAACATGCTTTTATGCTTATCCCTTTTCTTTATGTTATATATATTCTCAACAGCAATTTCGTTTGTAGCGTCACAACCTATTCCCCATATCGTATCTGTCGGATATAATATTATTCCGCCATTATTCAGTACTTCAACACTTTCTTTAACTTCTTTCTGAAAAGATTTTTCCATAGTTCAAATTTTCAACTAATTCATCTGTATTTATGTTATATCCGCATTTAAAATGTTTTTCGGGACATGTTTTATATCCATGAATACCACAAGGCCGGCAATCAAGTTTTTCATGGCATTCTACAATAAATGAAACTTCGGATAATGGTCCGAAACCAAATTCAGGAACTGTACTGCAAAATATTGTAGTAACCGGTGCATTCACTGAACTTGCAAGGTGGGTAGGTGCAGAATCGTTGACATAGTTCATTTGTGCCGAACTCATAAGTGATGCCGATTGTAAAAGTTCAAGTTTTCCGGAAAGATTCACAGCATTCTGGAAAGAAGATCTTTCAATAATTTCTTCACATAATTCTACATCACTTTTTCCACCCAGCAAATATACAGTAATATCACCAGATAAACTTTTTAGAAACTCTATCCATCTTTCCTTCGGAAATTGTTTAGTAAACCACAACGAAGCAGGAGAAATTGTTATAAAATTTTTATCAGTATATTGCGATACAAAATCCTTATCCTGCACTGAAGGATATAATCTCACATATCTTTCCGGTGATTTTACCCAATCGGATATCAAAGAAAGATTTCTGTCTATTTCATGGATATTTTCTTTCAGTTCGTGCTTTTTTGATTTGCTAAATAGAAAAGACAACGGATTTTTTTTGAATCCTATTTTTATTTTAGCTCCCGAAAATGCAGTCAATATTCCGGATGAAAAAAAACGTTGTACATTAACGACAAGGTCATACTTATTTTTACGTATATATGATAACAAATTAAAAAGATTTTTATATTTCTTTTCCGACTTATACCATATGATTACTTCATTCAAATACGGATGATCTTTAAAAAGAGACTGGTTTCCGTTCTTTAATAAAAAATCAATTTTAGAATTGGGAAATTGTTTATGAAGATTTTCTATTAACGGAGTTGTCAGAATAACATCTCCAATAGAAGCAGTTTGTATAATTAAAATCTTATTCATAAACAAAAATATCCAAAGAATTACTAAACAGACAGGTTAAAATCGCGTAAAGCATCATTCAATGATGTTTTTTTATCGGTTGATTCTTTTCTTTTTCCTATAATCAAAGCACACGGAACATTATAAGTTCCTGCCGGAAATTTTTTTGGAATACTTCCGGGAATTACAACAGACCGCTCGGGAACAAATGCTTTATATTCTACAGGTTTTTCACCCGAAACATCAATTATTTTGGTAGAACCGGTGATCACTACATTAGCGCCCAACACAGATTCTTTCTCAACCCTGGCTCCTTCTACGATAATACAACGGGAACCAATAAAACAATTATCTTCAATAATTACAGGTGCAGCCTGAACAGGTTCCAAAACTCCTCCAATCCCAACACCTCCCGAAAGATGTACATTTTTTCCTATCTGTGCACATGAACCTACAGTTGCCCAGGTATCAACCATCGTATTTTCATCTACATATGCTCCTATATTTACATAAGACGGCATCATTATAACTCCGGGCGCAAGATATGAACCTCGTCTTGCAATGGCATGCGGAACAACCCGTACTCCCAGTTTATCATAATCCTTTTTTAAAGGAATTTTATCATAAAATTCAAAAATACCAGTTTCATATTTTTCCATCTTTTGTATGGAAAAATATAAAATCACAGCTTTTTTAATCCAATCGTTAACAAACCATTTATTATTTATTTTTTCAGCAACACGAATTTTTCCGGTATCCAACAGATCAATAGTTTTTATTATCGCATCGGAAGTTTCACCTTTTTGCAGCATCTTTCTGTTATCCCATGCCGTTTCTATAATATTCTGAAAATTGAATTGCATATATCAGTTGAAAATATCATACAAAATTAGAAAAAATGTTGGTAAAAGTTAAAGCCAGACAAAATTATATATGGAAAACTTAATATTTGTTTTTGAACCTTTTCAAATTGGTAATTGAATGAATATACCATTTTAAAGTATTATATTAAAATAAACACAAACTACTTTCATTTATATTTAATCAGGCATTAAACTTTTTTTTAGTAAATTTGTAAATAATATAGTAACAATTTTTTGTAAAAAAGAAGCACTATGAAAAAAAGGAATATTTTTTTGTTATTTTTTATTATTTTATTGATTTACGCATGTACAGGTAGTTCGTCCAGACAAAATAAAAAGGATCCTTCCGGAAATGCTGATAACAATAAAATAGAAAATATAAAATATGAAAACTACTGTAACGGGCGTTTTGGTTTTTGCATAGATTATCCGGCTAATACTTTATTTCCTCAAGGAGAATCTGCAAATGGCGACGGACAGGTTTTCATGTCGAAAAATGCCGAAACTATACTTTCAGTTTACAGAGATTACAGAGATAATTTAAATCCGAAAGAATCTTATGATATTTCACAGGCATTTGACGAAGATACCTGGACAGACGCTTCAAATGAAAGTAAAAGGGTTGTCACTTACAAACATTTAGGAAAAGACTATTATGTAGTTTCGGGATATAATGACGGAAAAATATTTTATCAAAAAACGATATTGACAAAAGATGGTTTGGCAACAGCATTAATTGAATATTCCGAAACAGAAAAAGACTTTTATGATAAAGTTGCAGAACAGATATTCAAAACCTTTAAATGGCACGAACACGGCTGGATACAGGCTTAAAAAATTAAAAATTAAGAATTAAGAGTTAAAAGTTAAAAATGAAGAATCAGATATAAGATTTCGGGAACTTTTAATTCGAAACTTTCAAACGGTTATTATTCATCAATATTATATTTTATTTCGAGATTACCATCAATAATCAATACTGGAACGGTTTCCCCTTCTTCATTAACAAAATCATATGTAAAATTAAAACCGGCTACTATCTTACTATTTTCTGAATCATGTTCAGTAACTGTCAGAGTACCCGAATGTGCTTCATATGTATCAAAATTTTTCTGAAAATATAATTTCACAGTATTATCCGGACCAATAGAATGTTCTCCCACTTCTATCGAAAGCGGTATATGAATAATAATACTTTGCCATGCTATATTCCTATCCATTATACCTTCGACAATAATTTCATTTTCTTCTTTTGTAACATTTACAATTCCTGATTCTCTTATAGTACCCTCTTCATTATACATTACCCTGTTTACAAAACTAATACCACTTCTGTAAGTATATGGAACATTTGTAAAACTACCTTCAGTAATCGTTTTCTTTGTTAGAGAATTTTCTTTAAAAGCTATAAAATTAAACTTACCGTTTATTGTTTTTGTATTTTCATTTATTGCTGTAATCCTGACAAGTCCGGTACCAGACGTGTTATTATTAGTAGAAAAAACTGTAGCAGCAGCACTGGTATTAGGAATAAATTTAGCAATATTATAGTTTCCAAAAGATATAGGATAGTCGCCTGTAATATTTCCGTTTAGTGATAATATTACAGACTGTCCGTTTGCAGAAGTACCGGATATAATAATATCATAATCAGATATAACAGCTCTGGGTTCTACAGCTTTCCAGTTTTGGCCGTCAATAAATCCGCTCATTGCAATATTTGGCACATCTGAACTTCCAGATGTACATGAAAACATAATACCTCCGGATATACCAATAATCATTAATACTATTACTGCAAATTGTCTCTTCATAATTGATTTATTATTTTTTACAAATATACATATTTTTTTATATCAATGAACAATCAGTAAGCATAGTAAAAGTAAAAACAATCATATTAAACAGTAATAATACAGTATTATTAAGGCACACATAAAACCCCACAACATGAATCCCTTTCGGCACCGGTTACTGAAGCTAAACAGTTTATATTATTTATATATCGTAATAATCCTAAAAAAGCAAAAATTATAGCTTCTTTAAAATCTATAAGTTCTTTATCCGGAATAATAATTTCCACATTTGTACGTGACATTATATTTTCAATCAAAAATTTATTATATGTTCCGCCTCCTGTTATTAGTATATTTTTAAAGCCTATCATATTTTCTGCAATTTTTTCTGCAATATGAACAGTAAGTGTATGCAAAATATTTTCGGTTTTTTCATTTTTGTAGTGATTTACCACAGGCAACAATTCATTATCAACCCACTCTCTGGATAAAGATTTAGGCGCAGTTCTGGAATAATATTCCAAACTATTAAGATCTTCAAGTAAAGAACGATTTAATGTTCCCGAAGCAGCAATTTTCCCTTCATTATCGAATTCCATACCCAATACTGAAACTATCCTGTTTAATATAAAATTTACCGGACTTATATCATATGCTATTCGTTGACCATCTTTATTATCAAATGAAATATTAGAAAATCCGCCAAGATTTAAACATGCAGAATAATCTCCGAACAATAATTTATCTCCTATAGGCACTAAAGGTGCTCCCTGGCCTCCCAGAGCGACATCGCCGGAACGGAAATCGCACACAACAGGGATTTTCGTTAATTTTGCCAACACTTCACCACTACCGACCTGGTATGTAAATCGATCCTCCGGCACATGAAAAATTGTATGACCATGAGAGGCAATAAGATCAGGCTTTATGTTTATTTCATCCAAAAAACAGGATATTCTATTTGCAATAAAATATGAAAAATCGACATCAAATTTCCTAAGTTGAACAGCATCCAGCAAATGTGCTTCATTAAGCTGTCTCCGTAATTCAGACGAGTACAAAACAAATTTTGTTTTTTTAATCTTCAGTTTCCATTTTTCACCTGATGACGAAAAATTACAAAAAGCAAGATCCAGCCCGTCTGCAGATGTTCCTGACATTAATCCCAAAACGTTGTAATCCAAAACCATAACAGCTAAACATTTTTAGCAAAAATAAGTATTATAAATAAAAAAATATTTGTATATTGCCATTTCATTTAATAAAAAATAAAACTATGCAAAAGATAATAGTGCCTATCGACTTTTCGGAAGAATCCTACAAAGGGCTAAAATTAGCCATTATTTATGCAAATAAATTTTATTCTGATATTCAAATGGTTTTTGTCATCAGGAAAAAATCAGGCAGATTTTATATTGAATATGAAAATTTGTATAATGCGGCACTTGATGAGTTTGAACAAATTATTAGGGACTATAAACCGCAATTACATCAGGATTGTAATTTTTCATATATAATAAAATATGGTAAAATACATGAAGAAGTTGCCCGTCAGGCTGAAGCATTTGATGATTCTATTATATTATGTTCAACAAACGGGGAATCCGGCTTCACAGAATACGTCATAGGAAGTAATGCATATAAAATAATACAGGAAACCAACAGACCTGTAATAACCATAACCACCGACAGATACATACGCAAAGTAAATAAAATAGTTATGCCGCTTGATATTTCAAAAGAAACAAGGGAAAAAGTACCGCTTGTTGCAGAAATAGCAAAAGCATTTGATTCAGAAGTCCATATTGTTAAAGTTACAAGTTCAACAAATGAAGGAATACACAATAAACTTAAATTATATGCTATGCAAGCCAAAAGATTCTTTGATGAACAAGGGATTAAATATCAATCAACACTGATTGTCGGTGATGATATCACAGAGTCAACAATTGATTATGCAGATACCGTAAATGCTGACCTTATTGCTATTATGACCGAACAAACAACAACACTTAAGAATTTTATTCTGGGATCTTATGCATATCAAATGCTTAATACTTCACCTATTCCTGTACTAAGTATAACACCAAAAGATATTTTTATTATTCCGAGAGGACCTCAAACCACCGGAGGATAGAGAATAATTAATAAATTCTATATAATAAAAATAAGGCTGTCGATTTTAACAGCCTTATTTTTTATACTACGTTAGTAATAGTAAAATTTCACGAAATTTATTAGTTCAGTTCTTAAATATTAATTTTCACCAACACCACCATTTATATATTGTTCTATTAATTTATTGGATATTCCCATTGCAGAAAAACCTCCATCATTATAAATATTTTGCATAGTTATCATTCTGGTGTAATCTGAGAACATAGTTATACAAAGATCAGCACATGAATTACTATCTGCATTTCCCAAAGGAGACATTGCATCTGCATAATTAAAAAATGCATTAAATCCTGAAACACCTGTTCCTGCAGTCGTTCTTGTAGGGGATTGTGATATTGAATTTATACGAACTTTATTACTTACTCCATAATGATATCCAAACTGACGCACTATTGATTCCAGCATAGCTTTAGCATGAGCCATATCACTATAGCTCGAAAAAGTCTTTTGTGCTGCAATATACGATAAAGTAACTACAGAGCCCCATTCATTTATGGCGTCAAGCTTTTTTGCAACAGATAAAACTTTATGCAAAGAAATTGCCGAAACATCAAGCGTTTTCTGTAAATAATCATAATCAAGTTCTACATATGGTATATTTTTTCTCACATTAGGAGACATCCCAACAGAATGAAGTATGAAGTCAATTTTGCCTCCCAGCATTTGCATTGATTCATCAAAAAGATCTTCCAGTTCGGATATTTCGGTTATATCAGTTCCGATAACCTGAGAATTTGTTTTCTTTGCGAGCTCAAAAATATCCTTCTTGCGTAAAGCAATAGGAGAATTTGTCAACACAAATCTTGCTCCTTCCTCATGAGCTTTTTCTGCAACTTTCCATGCGATCGAATTTTCATCCAAAGCTCCGAAAATAATTCCTCTTTTTGATTCTAAAATATTATGTGCCATATTTTTTTCTTTTTTATTAATAACCATTATAAATGTATTTGGTTTTATTTGAGCATGCAAAGTAAAATAATTTTTACGACATGAAATATAATTGTAATTGTCTTTTTATAATATTTAATATTAAAACGATACGGAAAAACAATAACATAAAAAGAACCCTCCTTTTCAGGAGAGTTCAGAATATATATAAGATCAACGCTTCGGAGCCAAAACCAAAAAGCTCCTACTGTCTTTAGTTACAAGTTAAAAATTCAAAGTTCAAATAACATACAAAAAGCTGCTTTTTCAACTTCCGGTTTTCAACTTTCAACTTATTTTACATCATACCTGGCATTCCACCCATTCCCGGGGCTCCACCCATAGGTGCCGGATTTTCTTCAGGAACTTCAGCAATAACACATTCGGTAGTCAATAACATACCTGCAATACTTGCCGCATTTTCCAAAGCAACACGTGCAACTTTAGTAGGGTCGATTACACCTGATTCGTATAAGTTTTCAAAAGTATCGGTACGTGCATTATATCCGAAATCTTTTTTACCTTCTCTTACTTTCTGAACGATAACAGATCCTTCTTTACCTGCATTTTCAACAATTCTGCGAAGAGGTTCTTCTAATGCTCTTAAAATTATTGAAATACCAATGGTTTCGTCATCATTATCACCCTTAAGGTTCTTAATAGCCTGAATTGCACGGATATAAGCAACTCCGCCACCAGGTATAAAACCTTCTTCAACAGCAGCGCGTGTAGCAGAAAGAGCATCTTCATATCTGTCTTTCTTTTCTTTCATTTCTACCTCTGTAGTTGCGCCAACATAAATTACAGCAACACCGCCGGCTAATTTTGCCAAACGTTCCTGTAATTTTTCGCGATCATAATCACTAGTGGTTGTTTCAATCTGACTCTTGATCTGAGCTACTCTTGCTGAAATATCTTTTTTATTACCTGCTCCGTCAACTATAGTTGTATTTTCTTTATCGATAACAACTTTTTCTGCTCTTCCTAATTGAGAGATGTCAGCATGTTCCAAACTTAAACCACGTTCTTCGGTAATTACTTCACCACCGGTTAAAATTGCGATATCCTGCAACATTTCTTTTCTTCTGTCGCCAAATCCCGGAGCTTTAACTGCTGCTACTCTTATTGTTCCTCTCAAACGGTTAAGCACTAAAGTTGTTAATGCTTCGCCCTCAATATCTTCTGCAATGATCAATAAAGATTTACCTTGTTGGACTATTGGTTCCAAAACAGGCATTAAATCTTTCATTGAAGATATTTTTTTATCTGTAATTAAAATATATGGAGAATCTAATACCGCTTCCATTTTTTCGCTGTCGGTTACAAAGTATGCAGAAATGTATCCTCTGTCGAATTGCATACCTTCAACAACTTTAACTTCAGTTGTAATACCTTTTGCTTCTTCAATAGTAATAACACCTTCTTTTTTAACTTTATCCATTGCAAGAGCAATATCTTTTCCGATAGCTATTTCATTATTAGCAGAGATCATCGCTACTTGTTCAATTTTTTCGTTGTCATTACCAACTGTCTGGCTCATTTTTTTCAATTCTGCAACAACTTTGTCAACTGCTTTATCAATGCCGCGTTTCAAATCCATTGGATTCGCACCTGCAGTAACATTCTTTAATCCGACATTAACAATTGACTGAGCTAATACAGTTGCTGTGGTTGTTCCGTCACCGGCATCTTCATTTGTTTTTGATGCAACTTCCTTAACCATTTGAGCACCCATATTCATGAACGGGTCTTTAATTTCTATTTCTTTTGCTACAGTAACTCCGTCTTTAGTTATCTGAGGTGCACCAAATTTTTTATCGATAACGACATTACGACCTTTAGGTCCTAATGTTACTTTCACTGCGTCTGCCAAAGTATCGACACCTTTTTTCAATAAATCCCTTGATTCGATATCAAATTTAATTTCTTTTGCCATTTCTTTTTCTTTTAAATATTCAACAAAAATTATTCTTCCACAACTAATAAGATATCATTCTGATTCATAATCAAATAATCTTCATTATTGATTTTGATTTCGGTACCGCTATATTTTCCATACAAAACAATATCACCAACTTTTACTTCCATTGGTTCGTCTTTTTTTGCATTTCCAATAGCCATTATTTTACCGCGTTGTGGTTTTTCCTGAGCAGAATCCGGGATAATAATTCCACTTGCTGTTTTTTGTTCTGCAGCCTGAGGCTGTACTAAAACTTTACCAGACATCGGTCTTCCAATTTTTGCCATAATAATTTATACTTTTTAATTTAATTAAACATTATATTTTCTGTCGACAACTTAACCAAAATTATGCCAATATATAAAACTGACAAAATTTCATTTTTGATTACACAAAACGGGCTATAGTCCCCATGTCAAACTGTCACTATTTTTGTATATATTTAAAATTCCTACCAAGATAGAAGGCATTTTCTCCCAACATTTCTTCTATCCTTAGTAATTGGTTATATTTTGCGATCCTGTCACTTCGTGAAGCAGAACCTGTTTTTATCAAACCTGTGTTCAATGCTACTGCCAGATCGGCAATAAATACATCTTCAGATTCTCCAGATCTGTGGCTTATTACTGATGTATATGAATTTTGAGTAGCCAGATTAATTGCTTCAATTGTTTCTGTAACTGTTCCTATCTGATTTAATTTTATAAGTACTGAATTAGCTACTTTTTCATTAATTCCTTTTGCCAGCCTCGAAACATTTGTCACAAACAGGTCATCACCAACCAACTGAACTTTTTTCCCTATTTTTTCAGTTAATAGCTTCCATCCTTCCCAGTCATCTTCAGCAAGCCCGTCTTCAATGGAAATTACCGGATATTTTGAAGCCCATTCTGTCCAATAGTTAACCATATCGCCAGGACTTAATTCCCTGCCGTTAGACTCAAAAATATATAATCCCTTTTCCTGATTATAAAATTCAGAAGCAGCAGCATCCAAAGCAATGTAAATATCTTCGCCTGGTTTATATCCGGCTTTTTCTATCGCTTTAAGGATAAATTCAATAGCTTCTTCGTTTGAGTTCAGATTCGGGGCAAAACCTCCTTCGTCACCTACGTTTGTTGCCTGGCCTGCAGCTTTAAGTACGGCTTTCAGATTATGAAAAACTTCTGTTCCCATTCTTAAAGCCTCTCCAAAAGATGGCGCACCTACAGACATTATCATATATTCCTGAATATCGATCTTATTATCGGCATGTTGCCCGCCATTAAGAATATTCATCATTGGTATAGGAAGAGTTCTTGCATTGATACCTCCGATATAATTATATAAAGATAAGCCGTGTTCCTGAGCAGCAGCCTGAGCGCAAGCCATTGATACCGCAAGAATCGCATTGGCTCCCAGATTAGATTTATTTGCCGTACCGTCCAATTGTATCAGAGCCCTATCCAAAGAAAGCTGATCGTCTACATAAAAGCCGTTCAAATTCTCCGAAATAACATTATTAACATTATGAACAGCCTGAAGCACTCCTTTACCCATAAACCTGCTGTTATCTCCGTCACGTAGTTCAACAGCCTCATGAACTCCGGTAGACGCTCCGCTAGGAACTATTGCTCTACCTACTGCACCCGAATTTGAATATACTTCTGCTTCTACTGTCGGATTCCCTCTTGAATCCAATACCTGTCTTGCATGAATATTTACTATTTGTCCCATATTTTTAATTATATTTATAGTTTTTACTGCTATATATAAAAAGAATTTTTCCGGGTTTTAACTATCAAAACAATTAAAATTCTAAAAAGTTCAAAACTATTCTTGACTTTTTTGGCGAAAATTCCCCAAGCAAAATTAGAAAAAAATTCAGATGTTACAATTTTTAAATAAATCATTTGCATAAATAAATATGTGAAAATTTATCAGAGATAAAATTAGTGACATGTTAAATATTTTAAAAAATCAGCAGCATTATCAACTGAGATTATTTTTTTAAATAGTCTCAGTTGACTGAGACTATTTAAAAAAATAATCTCAATCAATAATGTTTTTTCTTATAATTTATCTCATTACATTTAAAATTATTATATTTACAGAAAATATCATTTATGGAAGAATTGTTTTTACAGGCTATTACAGATCAAAAGGAAGAGTTGGCAATACATTTGCAAAGAAAAGAATGGATTTCCAGAAAACAGGAAAAATATATCAACCTTAAAAGTAATCTTGCCCAGATAATTATTAGGAGTCAGGCGTTCCGGAAAATCGACACTGGCACATTTAGCTCTGAGAAATACCAAATATGGTTATATAAATTTTGATGATGAAAGGCTGATCAATGTGACTTCAGATAAACTCAATCTCTTATTACAATATGTATATCAGGTATATGGAGATATCAATTATCTGTTCCTTGATGAAATACAAAATATAGACAATTGGCATTTATTTGTAAACAGATTACTAAGAAGCGGTTTGCATATAGTTATAACCGGATCGAACTCCAAACTTTTAAGCGGTGAGCTGGCAACACACTTAACAGGACGATACTTTTCCACCGAATTATATCCTTTTTCCTTCAAAGAAGTTCTGAAATTTAAAAAAATTGATACCAAAAGTCAGTCAACTAAAAATAAAGGATTGATAAACAATGCTTTCGATGAATATGTGAAACATGGAGGGTTCCCTGAGATAATAAAAGGAGAAGATCCGCATGCTTACATATCTTCACTTTTCGATTCAATAATAAGCAGAGATATATTTTACAGGTATTCTATACAACATACCCGCTCATTTAAAGACGTTTCATTATATTTAATAAATAATTTCAGCCGTGAAATAAGTTTTAACAGGATAAAAAATATATTTGGAATAGGAAGTGAAAACACTGTAAAAAATTATGTCTCATATCTGGAAGAAGCATATCTGGCTTTAACTCTTCAAAAATTCTCTTTCAAAAAACAGGAAAGCCTGAGATATCGTAAAGTTTATTTAGTTGATACGGCTTTTTCCTATGTATTTTCTACAAATTTTTCGGCAAATAGCGGATATTTGCTTGAAAATATTGTTTTCCTGGAATTATCACGTAACCGTCAGAATAATATGGAAATATATTATTACAAACAATATTATGAAATTGATTTTGTGATCGTGCAAAACGGTAAAATAAAGGAACTTATTCAGGTATGCGAGAATTTAGATGATCCCAGAACACTCAGGCGGGAAACAAGGGCATTAATAGCCTCATCCTCTGTTTTAGGCTGTGACAATCTTACAATTATTTCAAGAAATAAAAAAGAAATATTAAATATAGAAGAAAAAGAAATAAAAATTATACCTGTTACCGAATGGTTATTGGGTTAAATGTTAAAAGCAGACATCAAAAATCAGATATTTTTTTAACCCATAGCTTTTCTACTCTAACATTAAATTCATAACCGGCTCATGAGGTACAAAATTTTTTGCAAAGATATCAGGAAATTCATCCAGATGATAGCCAAAAAGAAGCCGGCACAAAGTATTAATATTTATTGAGGTTTCTTTATGCAAATGCTCTGTCAGTTGAATAAAACTACCGTTTTTTATTTCAAAAGTGAAATTATTCATTTCAATATGTTTGTCATCTATTTTGCATATGAAAAATTTATCAGGGTAAGTTTTTGCAAAATATGAAAGTAATAATTCCGCATCTATAATTCTAGCCATTCCTGCAACATTGTATGATGACGGGAATCCGTATAAAATTGCATCTTTAATTATAGTTATAAAATCTTTTTTTGACTTTTGAACACAGAAATCTCTTTTCCTGAATAATATATCAAAATTCTGATATGCAACATCAATATCTTTGTTTGTCTGCTCATATATTTCTTTTAGCGGGACTATTTTCTCTCCTGAGTCAAAAACTCTTTCGTATCCATATCCTGCATAATATCCGTAAAGCCAGTCTTCAGCAGGTATAAGCACAGAAAGCGGTATATTTCGCTGCCGCATCACATCAAACGAAGCCAACAACAATTTACTCATATAACCACGATTCCGATATTCCGGCAATGTACATGCTCCTGAAATATATCCAACAGGAATTTCTATGTTACAAAAGGTAAATATATAAGGAAGTATTTGTATTGAGGCAACAACCTGACCATCTTCAATCCACAAAAGTGTATTTTCATTCTTATATTTTTCATGGAAATAAATATCCAGAAATTCATCCGGATCGTTAAAACATGTTTTCCACATGCGGCGAACTTCAATTGATGTATTTTGGTCTGCAAAACGGATCATTACATTATTTCTACGTAATTAAAGTCAATACCCTCTCCTGTAATAATATATCGGGATAGTAAGACATTTTCGCCTGGCGAAGATTTTCAAGTCCGAGATCTTCTTCCCTATTAATATATTCATATCCAATAGCTTCGTGTTCGGCAAACTGTTGGTTAATGATCGCATAAGCACCATTCATCGAACCAAAAGCCTTTTCCAGATGAACAACAAAAGTATCATCTGTGAGTTTTTCACCTACGGAAAAAGCAACGATCTTCCCATTTACTCTTATTGCGCCCCCGCATAACTGTAATTCGTGAAAATTCTCAAGCATTGCTTTTGATGCAAGATAATCGTATCTCAGGGATTTTCCATTTTTTTCCGTATTTATTTCTTCCCATTCTATAAGCATTTTTAAACATTCGTTTAATTCATGGGTATTTGTAATGGTAAAATACTCCCAATCTGGATTTTCTGCTTTAAATCTATTTATATGATTACGTTTACTTTGCAATTTTTTGCCTTTCAAACTGATCATTTTCTCGGTTAAATAGATATATTCATCACTATCTCTGTCGTGAATATAATTAAACATACCAGGCATTGCCTTCTCGATACAAATCCACATTCTTCTTGTAATGCCTTTCATCCTTACAGGAATATTATTCTCTTTTGCATCATCAAGTATTAATTTTATAGATTTTTCAAGAGGCAATTTACCTATCGGCATCATATAACATAAATAACCGTCAATGTCCTTAAACCTGGTAAAAAGAGTTTCTTTTTCTATTGCAAACATTGTACTAAATCGTTCTTTCCAGGCTAATAAGTTCGTAAAACAGTAATCACTGGCACGAAATGTATTTCCTGCCAGACACTTATCTATTTCCTTTTTATCTGAAATTTCTATAGTTTTAAAATTAATCATAACTAAATTTTGCAATGCAAAAATATAATTTTGTTTTTTATTATAACCAAAACTGAAAAATATAAGAATTTGTTTAAATATCTGTATCTTATTTTATTTTCAGTAAAGAAAATAAAGATCCCCGATTTTATCAGGGATCTGAATATATATTTGTGAGTCCGATTTTTAAATCAGACCTATTTGCTTATTTATTCTGAATATTAAGACGACTGAATTTAAGCTTTCCATTTATTATAAGCTTTTTAACACTATCACACTTTTTAATATCTATTTTACGTTTATCATAAATATTTGATAAAGAAGATTTTATATCGATTAAAACATCCCAGTCATAAGGTATTTTTATTTTTACTTTTCCAAAAAAGGATTCTATATTTATAATTGCATCTTCCGGATCATGACCGGCTCTTACAAGATCCAATTCTGTTAAACCAACAGTATTTTTTATATTAGCTCCACTGAATTTTTCATTAATGATAATCTTGCGAATACTACTCAAAAAATTATCCGATACAACAAATTCATTATTTGCATCATAACCAATATCAATTAAACAATCCGATATATGAATCTTTTTTCTGTTTGATATAATAATATACGTGAAAATAAAAATACCAGCAAGAACAAGTAAAACAGGCCAATATACAGGAATCCAACTGTAACAGGGCTCAATAATAAGTGGCATGATAAAGAATGTTCCAATGCTTATAAGTATAATACCACCAAAATATTTCTTCCAATAGATGGCAAACAATCCTAAAATTATCAAAATCATCTGCCATGATATTAAAATATTAAAAAAATAAGAAGAAATATATCCAAGGTTTTTTCCGACAACTAATAAACCTATACTTATAAATATGATTCCCGCAATGACAATACTGGTCACTATACGGTGATTTGGTTTATTATTTTGTAGTGTAACTAACATTTATATCTATATCAAATTAATAATATATCTGCTAAGGTAACCAAAATGTAGTAATCTCATGAAATTAAACAAGTTAAACAATGGTAAAATGTCGGCAAACAAAGAAATATTAAAGATAAAGCCGCAATATAAAAAACAATAATAGCCGGAATACTTCTGTATTAATCTTTATTATTCATAAATATGATAAAAAAACAACAAGCTGCATACTGTTTATTTTTAATTTTACGTTTGATTACTTATATTTGTTACCATATTATGAAAAAGATTCTATTATTATATTTATCTCTTTTATTATCTGTCTTTTGTGTATATGGGCAGGAAACTGATAAACCAAGATCAACACGACCGCTTACTAAATGGGAAAAAAGATTCGGACAGGTAAAGTATGGAAATAATGTATATAGAAAAGGAAGTAACTGGTTCTCTGTCGGATACGGATTATACGGTTATAACATAAATAAAAAAGCTTTCAACCGAAATTTTTCACTTGCTTATCATCACAGATATAAAGGTGTTTATTTTAATGGCGGGTGGCATTTTTCCAGCCCAAATTTTTTTACCGACCGGCCTATGGACCAGGTCAATGACATTCATGCGGGTGCCGGCTTAAGATTTGAAGACAGATGGTACCACTTCAGTTTTTTTATAGGACCTTCATTTGCAACTACATGGACTCCAAATGAATTGAATCCAAAAGAATCATTCATACATCATCAATTAGGAGCTCATGTCGAAATTCAAACAATTTTCAAATATTTTTATGATCTTGGAATAGGAGCAGCATTGTATGGGAGTTTTAACAAACGGTATCAGGTTGTAGGAGTACAGTTGCAACTATATTTTTCAAATGCATTTGTTTCAAAATATTAATTAAACTTATATTATATTATGGATTATATAAAAAAATACATTGAGGATAACAAAGAAAGATTTTTCGAAGAACTTTTCGGATTAATCAGAATTCCTTCAATTAGTTCTTTAAGTGAACATAAGGCAGACATGGTAAAATGCGCCGAATACTGGAAAGAGTCTATATTAAAAGCAGGAGCAGATAAAGCTGAAGTTATGCCAACAGACGGTAATCCTGTTGTATATGGTGAAAAAATTATTGATCCTTCGTTACCTACAGTCATAGTATATGCACATTATGATGTAATGCCGGTTGATCCTATCGACAAATGGCACACCAAACCTTTTGAACCGGTAATCAAAGACGGAAAAATATGGGCGCGCGGAGCAGACGACGACAAAGGTCAGGGATTTATGCATGCTAAAGCATTTGAATTAATGGTAAAAACAAACACTTTGCCATGTAATGTAAAATTCATGATTGAAGGTGAAGAAGAAATAGGTTCCCCAAGTTTAGGAAAATGGTGCAAAGAACACAAAGATCTGCTTAAAGGTGACATAATCCTGGTGTCTGATACCAGCATGATAGCTGCTGATGTTCCAAGTATTACAACAGGATTAAGAGGATTATCCTACTGGGAAGTAGAAGTAACAGGTCCGGACCACGACCTGCACAGTGGACTATTTGGAGGTGCAGTTGCAAATCCCATAAATGTTTTATGTGACATGATAGCACAGATGCAAGATAAAGATAGTAAAATAACAGTTCCCGGATTTTATGATGACGTATTGGAAGTATCTGCTGAAGAAAGAAAATTATTGGCAAAAAAGCCATTTAATGAAGAGGAATACAAAAAAGCAATAAATGTTAAAGCACTTAAAGGTGAAAAAGGATATACAACACCTGAAAGAACAGGGATACGCCCAAGTTTCGATGTATGTGGAATCTGGGGAGGATATACAGGTGAAGGTGCAAAAACGGTACTTCCGTCAAAAGCTTATGCAAAAATTTCAACAAGATTAGTACCTAATCAGGATAATGTAAAAATATCAAAATTATTTAAAGAATATTTTGAATCAATTGCACCAGACTATGTAAAAGTTGTTGTAACTCCGTTACATGGCGGTCAGGGATACGTATGCCCTATAGACTTTCCGGCATATAAAGCTGCTGAAAAAGCCTATGAACATGTATATGGAAAACAACCTATTCCGGTACGCAGTGGAGGAAGTATTCCGATTATTTCCACATTTGAAGAAGTTTTAGGCATTAAATCCGTTTTAATGGGATTCGGATTAGAAGCTGATGCAATACATTCTCCCAATGAAAATTATCCTGTTGAGAATTTCTTAAAAGGAATTGAAACTATTCCAATGTTCTACAAACATTTTGCAGAATTATCAAACAAAACTGCTTAATAAATAAGATATTTTAAGCAAAATGGCGTAGTTAATTCTTAATTACGCCATTTAATTTTTTTATTTTTGTAATGATATTATTGATGTATAAGACACTAAAATATAAATATTCTGTGTTATATTATGTAAATTCGTATTTTAATATTTGTTAAGTAAATGTTGAATAATTTTACAAAAGCATTTATCTTATTAATGATCTCTTTCATCGTTCTGAATAATCATGTAATAAGTCAGTCGGTCGGATTAGTCTTAAGTGGCGGAGGGGCAAAAGGCATGGCGCATATAGGAGTTATCAGGGCATTGGAAGAAAACAATATTCCTATTGATTATATTGTAGGAACTTCAATGGGAGCAATAATTGGCGGACTTTATGCAACGGGATTAAGCCCCGATGAAATGGAACAACTATTAAAAGACAAAAAATTCATCAACTATTACAGGGGAGTAATCCCTGAAGAGTATACATACTACTATAAAAAATCTAATCCGGATGCCTCTTTTCTACGTCTACCTTTATTTAAAAAAGATGGTTCAACTACTATTTCTTTACCTACAAATTTAATTCCTACACAACCACTTGATTTCGGTATGATGGAATATTTTGCACAAAGTACAGCCGTCAGCGGAAAAAACTTTGATTGTTTATTTATTCCATTCAGATGTGTGGGAGCAGACATATACAACAACAAGGAAAAAGCATTCAGCGAAGGTGACCTTGGAATGGCAATAAGAGCCTCCATGACTTTCCCATTATTTTTTAAACCTGTTGAAATAGACAGTATTCTGTACTTTGATGGCGGTATATATAACAATTTTCCTGTGGATGTAATGAGAAATGAATTCAATCCTGACATAACAATTGGCGTAGTTGTTTCGAGTTACATAAACAAGCCCAATCCCGACGATCTTATGTTACAGATCGAAAGCCTGATAATGGGTGAAAAGAAAGAATACAGCGTTCCTAAAGAAGAAGGTTTCACTATAGAAATAGACTTCAAAGATGTTGGATTACTGGATTTTCACAGAGTTGATGAATTTACACAAATTGGTTATAATGCGTGCTACCTGATAATGGACAGCCTGAAAAACAGAATAACTGATTTTGAAGACACAGAAAGTTTAAAATTTCGCAGGGATATATATAAAAGAAATCAACCTGATTTTATATTTGATAATATTAACATTAATGGTCTAAGTGATAAATCCAAAACATATGTAAAAAACTCTTTCAACCTAAGACATAATAAGTTAAATATCAAACAATTGGAATGGGGATATTATAAACTGATTGCAGATCCTCAAATTGAAACAGCATTTCCCGTCGCTGTTTATAATGATTCCACCGGATATTTTACAGCCAATTTTAATATAAAAAAAGAAAAAAGGTCCAATATATTATTTGGGGCAAGTATATCTTCCGGGTACTCTAATCAAGGTTTTATCGGATTTAATTACAAAATATTAAATGGAATTTCAATATTACTAAATACAAACATATACTTTGGCAGATTATACAGTTCTTTTCATATAGGTGGGCGTATCGATATTCCGGGATATATACCTTTTGCAATGGATGCTTCTTTAAATATCAACAGGTTTGATTATTTCAAAGGCTCTACACGTATATTTTCTTTAGATAATAAACCTCCTTATATTATTAATTACGATAATAATACTCGTATTGATCTTATTACTCCACTTTCAAGATCATCAGTAATTAAATTCGGCTATTCAACCGGCTTTCAAACATTTAATTACTTCCAGATAAAAAATTACGGACAAAACGATACTGCAGATAATACTTTATTCACATTTAATACTATTCATCTTAGCCTTGTTCGTGATAACCACAACCTGATACAATATCCGAACAAAGGAGCAAAAAACGTTATAAGCTTCAGATATATAATTGGTAAAGAAACAAATACTCCCGGCTCAACAACAGCCCATACTGATATATATGAAAGAAGTATGTCATGGGTGCAGCTCCATATGCTTAGTGATTCGTATATAAGGATATCCAGATACTTTGCATTAGGATTTTACGGAGAATTAATGTTAAGTAATAAACCTCTTTTCAGAAATTATCTTTCAAGTATTCTATCTGTACCGGCATTCACCCCGATTTCACATAGTTCAACAATTTTCTTAACTGATTACAGAGCTACGTCCTTTTTAAGTTTAGGGATAAAACCTATAATATTATTTTCAGAAAAAATAAACCTCAGAATTGAAGGTTATGTTTTTGCTCCATACCAAAAAACATTAAGAGCAGAGCCCTATCCCGATGTATTCACTCCAACATTGAGTGAAAAATTTGCATATATACATTTTATCGGATCCGCTAACCTGGTTTATAATACCAGAATCGGTCCTGTATCTTTGAGTGTTAATTATTATAATCAGGAGTCAGTAAAGACATATTTTATGTTTCATTTTGGTTACCTGATATTTAACAAAAAAGGATTTGATTATTAGAAACTTATAAGTAGTCCACACATTTTTCAAGTTTAATTCCGCGAGAACCTTTCACCAGAAAAAACCTCCCTGATTCAGGATTAGTAATAAAATGCCTGGAAATGCTTTCTACATTCTCAAAAAAATTAAATTCATAATCATTTTTAAATTTCATAAAGTTTGCACCAACTAAATATACTCTACGAAATTTCTTTTCTTCAATAATGTCCAACAATTTTTTATGTTCTTCATTAGAATCTTGTCCTAACTCAAGCATATCTCCAAGTATAAGGCATTTATTCCTTTCATTGATCTTATCAAAATTATCAATTGCTTTAGCCATACTGGAGGGATTAGCATTATAAGAATCCAAAATTAAAGAATTACGGGATGTTTTAACCAGCTGCGATCTGTAATTTCTCGGAAAATAGCAAGAAATAGCATTATCAATTGCCGTTACCGGTACATTAAAATAAACTCCTATAGTTATAGCAGCAAGAATATTTTCAAAATTATATTCTCCTATTAAATTTGATTTTGCCAGACCATTTTCATTTTCACAAGTCCATTTTACTCCTGCGTGCATTGAGAAATCAATATACTGACCACGACAATATGCTTCTTCCGATCTGCCATAAGTTATACCTGGATATCCACCCAAAATTTCATCTAAAATAGAATCATCCATATTTCTAAAAATGACACCATTTGTTTGTTTTATATAGTCATATAGTTCTGCCTTGGTCTTCTTCACCCCTTCAATAGAACCAAATCCCTGAAGATGAGCTTTCCCTATATTTGTTATTAATCCGTAATTAGGTTCGGCAATTTCACAAAGAGTTTTTATTTCACCAATATTATTAGCACCCATTTCAACAATACCTATATCAACAGTATGGTTCATTGCGAGAAGAGTTAAGGGAACGCCAATATGATTATTGCGATTACCACTTGTATATGAGACCCTGTAATTTTGAGCAAGGACAGATGTTAAAAGTTCTTTTGTAGTAGTTTTACCATTTGTACCCGTTATTGCAATAATCGGAATCCCAAGATTTCGCCTATGTAAAAGAGCTAAATCCTGAAGAGCTTTTAATGTATCAGGAACATAAAAAATATTTTCACCTGCTTCCAATAGACCTTTATCAGATGTAACTGCAGCAATACATCCCTTGTCAATAGCATCTTTCACAAACTGATTCCCATCAAAATTATCTCCTTTAAGTGCTATAAAAAGAGAATTGGGCTGAATAACTCTAGTATCTGTGCAAACAGTTTTACACGAACTAAATATTTTATATATCTTTTCTATAGTTTCCATATAAAAAAACTCCATTTTACTGGAGTTTTAAATTATTATCATTTCTTTGGTTTTTGCGGACTTCCGACCCGGTCCATTGCACATCTGAAACCTATGTCTGAACGAGCCATTTTTTCATCCAGGAATCTTCTGGTGCCAGGAGTCATCCAATAAACTCTGTCTTTCCATGAGCCTCCTTTATATACCCTTGACCTGTCAGTAACTAAAGATGACATTTTTTGATTTCTCAAACCATCTCCTTTATTCGTTTTTGGGTTTGAAGCATCATATTGTCCAAAACCCCATTCACCGTATTCTCCCCAATTTCCGTCTTTATACATTTGTCCGGTAGTTTTTTTAACAAACTGATCCGGATATATTATGCTTCCGTCAGCCAACTGAATTCTTCCGCCTGATAAAATATAAGATCCATCAGGTAACATAATTGTTCCGTCTGCAGTTTTTTCATGTCCTGTTGGTAACACATATGTCATATTTTGTAAGTCAACTCTAACTCCATTTGGTAATAATACTTCATTACCTCCAGACATCAAAGTTGCTCCCGGGTATATTTCGCCAACATTTTCCGGAGTAAGGGATGAATCTATAGGATCGTTAACCCTTGCTTCGTCAGTAGTTTTTTCAAATCTTTCTGATTTTATCCAATATTCGTCTCCGGATGCAGGAATCAAAGATTCCAAATCTCCATCCAGATAATTTCTATTATCGGCAGTAGTATAGTTTTCACGGCTAAAAATATCTTCATCACGTACAGGCTTTTTTAGTATTTTTCCTGTATAATCAAAATAGTTTTCTGCTTCAGGAGTTAATTCTATGTCACCAGAACGTGGATCAATAATTAATTGAAATTCTGTAAACACATTTCCTCTGAATGGTCTGAACTCTTCTACATCTTCAAAAGTAAGATCTCTGTATACATCCATAACCCATTCGTTCACATTACCTGCCATACAATATAATCCAAAATCATTTGGCCAGTAAGATCTAACATCGCCCGGTATATCAGCTCCATCATTTAAAAATCCTGAAGTTCCCATATTATCTCCACGACCACGCATAGCATTAGCCATAATCTGACCTCTTTCTTTTCCATAGGAATCATTTCTAATATAGTTTCCATTCCATGGATAAATTCTTCTCTGATAAACTCTTTCTTCAAATGTATTACCAATATTTGCCAAAGCTGCAAATTCCCATTCTGCTTCAGTAGGCAGGCGGTACTTTGGTAAAAATAATCCATCTTCCATCCTAACCCAACGTCTGTCGTCACCTGTATTTACATTTCCTTTACGACCGGCTTTCAAAACACTGGGGTCAACATACATATTCCTGATTTTAGCATCCGGACCTTTTCCTGACTCATCAACAGGTAAATCCAAATTTTCAGCATAAAGTAAATATGAATCTGTATTAAAATGTTTAGCCTGATCCTGAGGAGCAAGATATTTATCAATTACACCATTCTGCATGAGGATAAGTTCATTAACGCGGTCTGTTCGCCATTCACAATATTGTGTAGCCTGAACCCATGATACTCCGACAACAGGATATTGTTCATATGCCGGGTGCCTCAGATATAACTCAACCATAGGTTCATTATATGCCAATCTCTGTCTCCATACCAGAGTATCTGGAATTGCTTGTCTATATAAAAATCTGTAATCAGAAGAATATACATGAGATAACCAATACATGTATTCTCCATAATCAAGATTCCTAACTTCAGTTTCATCTATATAAAATGATGAAACTGATACTCTTCTAGGAATATTATTCCAATCGAATAAAACATCTTGTTCATTTCGTCCCATTGCAAATGTTCCGCCTTCTATAAATACAAGCCCAGGACCAGTTTCCTGTTCATATCCGGGATGGCTTTCAAAACCGCCGAACCTAGGATCACTATAATTCCATCCGGTTGTATTAGAGACTTCTTTTTTACAAGAACTAATAAATATAATTATACCTATAATTATTAGTACAAACAAAAATTTATTTCTCATATCTATAAATATTTATTTTTTACATTAAAATTTAGAATGACGGACAATTTACCGACTTTATCTTTTTAGGTTTTACCCTACACCCAAATACAAATGCTGCAGATATTTCATGAGCTCCCAAAACAGAACGGCTAAGTTCTGATACTGTAAGATCATAACTATATGCAAATCTTAAATTATCTTGTTTAAATCCAATAATCATCATGACAGCATCGTAATGAAATGAAAAATTCTGCCTAGCCCACAATCCAACAACAAGCTGCTTCCGGGACAAATAAAGTCCCCAATTAAATTGTTGAAACCGCCCCTGCTGATAAAATAAAATTTGTGGCGACAATTTTAAATCTCCTCTTCTTAACGATGATCCTCTAGGATTTATTTCAAATTCTGTTCCAAAATGTACTGTATATTTTCTTAATAATTCTGAATCATTACTTCCTTTAAGAAAAGATATAGATGGTTGCGTTAAGTGGTGTACTGCAAAACCTAAAAATGTTTTTTCAGTAAAACCGATTAGTCCTATTGAAAAATCAGGATAATTCCTGCGATCATTGGATAAATTATCATGTTCATAGGATGAATATATAGGACCATATAAAGGATGTATCATATCAGGAAATATAAAGTCCCAATTTATAGCGCTCATAAAAAATGATGCCTGAAAACCCGCAGCCATGTAGAATTTGTTAGTTACCTTCAAAGTGTAAGAATACATTGCATTAATAGAAGTTGTAGTTAATGCGCCGTCAGCCTGAACATCTCTTAAAATATTCAAACCAATTCCGCCGTGTATTGGGCTAAGGTGTTGGTCGTAGGACAAACTATATGTAACATATGTATTTCCTAAACCAGGCCATTGATTCCTATAGTTCAAGGATATACGGGGGCAATTTTCAGATCCTGCAAGAGCCGGATTTAAATAAAGCGGATTTGCATAAAATTGTGAAAAATGCGGGTCCTGAGCATTAGACAAACTTCCAAATCCAGCTATCAAGACACTTAATAATATTATATAACGTTTAACCATATTTATCTTCTTATCAACAATGCACAATTATAATATTTTTTTTCAATATTCTCACATTTTAAAATTACAAACTACAATATTAAATTATTTTTGTCGTTTATGAAAATAAATTATTACTTTTTTTAGTACTCATGAAGAAAAAAAAATTTTTTATTCCCTTTTGTGTTATTATTTTTATTAGTAATTTCTTGCCTGCACAAACAATTACATTTACCGATTCTATTTTTTGGCAAGATAACAAAATTTTTAATTATCCAGACCATAATAGCATAAATATTTTTTCCTTCAAAAATGGACATAACAGAGCTTCAGATAATTTACCCATATATTTTAAGAGATTGCCTATTTCTAATAATTTAGAAGTAAGTAGAATTGAATTATTGGAAGCTAAATATGAAATTATCAGTAATGAGAATATTAAAAACATACAAAATCTCGAAAACATTCCAGAAATACCGGAAGCAAAGGCATGGATGTCTATTGCAAGACATCAGTCATTTTTGAATTTCGAATTAGTCCCTTTAAGAAGGAATAAAAATACCGGAACCATAGAAAGATTGGTGTATTTCAATTATAAAGTAACATATTCTCCTGTTACCAGCCAAAAATCGCAAAAAAACAGGAACTATGCTTCAAATTCCAAATTATCTGATGGCAAATGGTATAAAATCAAAGTATATGAGGAAGGTATGTATAAACTTACTTATTCTCAATTAATTCAGATGGGATTCTCAAATTTCAATAATATAGGAGTATTTGGATACGGCGGTATGTTGTCCAAAGTTATAGTTTCGGGCAATTATACAGATGATCTGCCGGAAATTCCGGTTTATAAAGTTGATGTAAACTCTAATTCCATATTTGATGAAGGGGATTATCTGGTTTTTTATGCTGACGGCCCCAATAATATTTATTATGACAACCTAACAGAAAAATTTAGCCACGAACTTCACAATTATTCAGAATGTTCATATTACTTTATATCGGATAAAGGAACATGGAAACAACCATATAGTGAAAGCTCAGCACAAAATCCTAATGTTACTGTTAATACATATGATGAATATAAATTCCTGGAAAAAGACTCTTTAAATCTGATAAGCTCAGGCAGAACACTTTTCTGGCGTCTTTTTGATGATAAAATAATACATAATTTTTCTCAGACATATAGTAATGTATCTTTATCCGACAATGTAAATGTAACCGTTGTTATGGCAGGGCAATCTACTCAAACCAGTAGTTTTAACATTACATTCAACGGAACATCATCTCCTGTTGCAATAATAGAAAGCACATCATCCGGAAGTATTGTCGCAAAATTAAAAACTCTAAGCGAAGATTTCAGGACAACATCAAATACCTTTAATCTGCAAATAAAATATAATAAAAGTACATCTAATTCAAAGGCATGGCTGGACTATGTTTCTTTTCAGTTCAGGCGGAATCTTAATTTAAATGAAGGTTTTTTACATTTTCGCGATTCAAAATCCGTAGGAACTAATCAAATTGCCAAATTTGTTATAACAAATGCCACGTCAAATGCTGTTGTATGGGATATTACAAACAGAACAAATATTTTCAGAATTAATGGAGAATATATTTCATCAAATTCAAAATACGAATTTAGTGCAAATTCAACAGAACTACGTGAATATATAGCATTCAATCCATATGCGAACTTTCCGTCTCCTGTAATAAACGGAAGCAGTGATGTAGGACACATACAAAATCAAAATTTACACGCAGCAGGACATGTTGATCTTATCATAGTTTATTATCCGGATTTTTATTCACAAGCTTTAGGGATAAAATCTTTACATGAACAACATGATGGCTTAAAAGTCGTTATGGCCACTCCACAAATGATATATAATGAATTTTCATCAGGTTGTCCGGATGTAAGTGCAATAAGAAATTATGTTAAAATGTTTTATGATCGTGCCGGAGAAAGTACTAACCTTCCTAAAAACCTGTTACTTTTCGGAGATGGAAGTTATGACAATCTTGGTAATAAATCGCTCATCCTTACTTATCAATCCAAAGAATCATTATGGCCTAGCTCCTCTTTTGTATCCGACGATTTTTATGTATATATGGATATAGGTGAAGGTTCATTAGATAATAATCAACATGACCTGGATCTGGGTGTAGGACGTATCACTGTAAATACAACAGAAGAAGCAGAGAATTATCTTAATAAAGCCAGGTCATATTACAGTAAGGATTCTTACTCAAACTGGAAAAATAATATACTTTTAGTTGCCGACGATGCCGAAAAAGGAGAAGTATCATTCCAGGAAGAGACAAATAATATTTCTATGTCACTCAGGTTGAACAACCCTTTGTATAATGTCGAAACCATATACCTTGATGATTATGAGCAAATTTCTACGGTTCAGGGACACAGATATCCGGCTGTTAGCCAGGCCATGAACGATGTAATAAACAATGGCGTATTAATTGTAAACTGGATTGGGCATGCTAATTCAAAAGGCTGGGCAGAAGAACTGGTTTTGGATATTCCCGGAATAAAATCATGGCGGAATACAAACAAATATCCGATATTCATGACCGGAACATGTGAATTTGCACCATTCGACTTACATAATATAGTATCGGCAGGAGAAGAAGCATTATTACATCCTACAGGAGGAGCAATAGCTTTATTTACAACAACACGTAAAGTTTATGGAAGCGCAGGAGAAGCACTATCAAAAGAATTTTTCAAACATATTGTTCCTAATGATTTTAGCTCTGAAGTAAACAGCCTTGGCATTACTGTAATGAAAACAAAAAACGGTGTTCCGAAAACAACTGCAAACAGAAACGATTTCACATTAATCGGAGATCCCGCATTAATACCACCTGTGCCAAGAATAAATATACGTACAACAAAAATAAATGGCTTTGCTGTAGAAAGTTATACAGATACAATAAATGCAAAAACACTGGTTTCATTTGAAGGTGTTGTAGAATATGAAAACGGTTCCGTAGCCGAAGATTTTAACGGTATAGTCTATCCTACCGTATATGATAAATTCATGACATACACAACACGTGGAAACGATGGTTATGGAAAACTTACTTATCAATCTCAAAAAAATATCATATTCAAAGGACAGGCATCTGTGAAAAATGGCCGTTTCTCATTTAGTTTTATTGTCCCTGTTGATATTGCTTATTTCTTTGATACAGGTAAAATAAGCTACTATGCAACAAATAATATAAACAATGAGGCTGCCGGATATTTTGATAATTTTTTGATCGGTGGAAGCGGAAACGATCAGATTAACGACTCAGATGGTCCTGTGATAGATTTATTTATGAATGATGAACAATTTATTTCAGGTGGTATTACAGACGAAAATCCTATACTGCTAGCAAATATATCAGATAACTCAGGAATTAATACGACAAGCAATGGTATAGGGCATGATATTACTTTGATAATTGATGAAAATACTTCAAATACAATTGTATTGAATAAATTTTACGAGTCGGTAATTGATGATTTCACTTCAGGGAATTTAAAATATCCTATATCGGAGCTTACATTAGGACCACATACACTGAAAGTTAAGGCATGGGATGTTTTCAATAACAGCAGTGAAAAATCAATAGATTTTATTGTTGCTAGCTCTTCCGAGCTTATAATAGATCACATATTTAATTACCCTAATCCATTTTCTACCAATACTCATTTTTATCTTGCTCATAATCAGCCGAATATTCAACTGGATGTATTAATACAAATATTCACAGTTTCCGGAAAACATGTAAAAACAATACGTGCAGATGTACTAAGCGAAGGGTTCCGTAGTCAACCTATTCACTGGGACGGACGCGACGAATATGGAGATAAAATAGCCAGGGGAGTTTATATATATAAGCTAGCTGTGAAAGCACCTAATGGCAATACAGTAGAAAAATTTGAAAAACTTATGATCTTAAATTAAAAAAGTAATTTACCTGTAAAAAAACATAACTGTCTTTAAAATAACACAGAAACCGAAAATATTTTTACAATTCATAATAATGAATTAATAGAATAAAACTTTTTCAAAAGCTTAGAAAATAATATTGGTTTTTGTTCGTTTATTTGAAAAATATAAGATATAATAATATATTTGTACAGAATTTTCAAATTTAGAAAAAAATGATTAATAAAAATTTTTTATTCCTATTGATGATTACATTAGCATTTAGCATTTCAAGCTTAAATGCTCAAGTTTCCAGTATTGATGACGTTATAGGACGGGATGCACCAAATACGATCACAACTACTGTTCCTTTCTTACTGATTGCTCCGGATACACGTGCCGGAGGGTTGGGCGATGCCGGAGTTGCAACAACTCCAGATGTTAATTCACAGCATTGGAACGCAGCTAAATATAGTTTTATTCAAAATGATTTTGGAGTAGCAATATCTTATTCCCCATGGTTACGTGAACTTGTAAAAGATATGAATCTAGCTTATCTTGCAGCTTATAAAAGAATAAACAAAGAAAATGTACTTAGTTTATCTTTATTATATTTTGATTTGGGAAGTATACAATTCCGTAGTTCCGATAATGTTCCTCTTCAAACTTACAACCCTCATGAATTCTCTTTAGATTTTGCATATTCAAGATTATTAGGAAGAAAATTTTCAGGAGCAGTTGCATTAAGGTTTATATACAGTAATCTTACCGGAGGTCAAATGGTAAATGATGTTAAATCAAATCCCGGAATGTCAGTTGCTGCAGATGTTTCATTTTATTATTACAATGATGAATTAAATACCGGCAATATCCCAAGTACTATAATGTGGGGATTGAATATATCAAATTTAGGAAATAAAATATCTTATACTACTAATGAATATCGTGATTTTATCCCGTCGAATTTTCGTACAGGAATAGGTTACATGTTAAAACTGGATGACCATAATGAAATCATGATCACATGTGATTTTAACAAACTATTAGTTCCTACTCCACCAATATATGATGATGATGGAAATATAATTGCAGGAAAAGATCCAAATATTTCTATGGCAGGAGCAATATTCAGTTCATGGTGGGATGCTCCCGGAGTTAATTCTCCTTTTTCTAAAAACGGGAAAAAATCCGTACTTAGAGAAGAATTAGCAGAAATAACTATTGGCGGCGGTATCGAATACTGGTATTCAAGACAATTTGCATTAAGAGTCGGATATTTTAACGAACACGCATACAAAGGTAACAGAAAATATGTAACATTTGGTGCAGGTTTAAAAATGAATGTTTTCGGACTTGATTTTTCATACTTGTTGCCTACTACACAATCAAATCCTTTGCAAAATACTATGAGGTTTACTTTAACCTTTGATATAGGAGGATTATCCACTGAAAACAACAGGAATAAAATTTAATAATGGATCTCAGAATTGGCTTAGGTTTTGATGTTCATGCACTGGAAAATGGACGTAAGTTAGTTTTGGGAGGAGTAGAAATTGATCATTATAAAGGATGTGTTGCCCATTCTGACGGAGATGTGTTGATCCATGCAATTTGTGATGCTCTGTTAGGAGCAGCAAACTTAAGAGATATTGGGTATCACTTTCCGGATAATGATGATTCTTTCAAAAATATTGATTCAAAAATATTATTGCAAAAAACTAAAAATATTATACAAAAAGCTAATTACTCTATAGTAAATATAGATTCTGTTATACTTTTGCAAAAACCTAAAATAAAGGATATTATTCCGCAAATGCAGTCAACATTGGCAAAAGTCCTCGAAATAAGTGAAGAAATTATTTCCATAAAAGCAACAACAACTGAAAAATTAGGCTTTGAAGGAAGAGAGGAAGGAATCAGTGCCCAGGCAATTGTATTATTACGCAAAATATAAATCCAAATTTTCAAAACAATTACATACAACAATAAAAAATCAGATAATCTGATTTTATTGATCAATCCTTACTTTAACGTGAATTAGTGAATAAGATTCTTTCATCATATCTTATTCACTAATTTTCTTATAATCTTATCGTACATCTCTCAACTTTAATTATATATCATCAGCAATTTAAAAATTTATGTAACACATAGTTCACATTACTTTAATAAAACATATCTTCCTGATTGTTATCCCTGTTTTGAAAAAGAATAAAGATTTATTTAGATACATTAATGAGTATAATATCTTAAAACACAGTTCAAAATATTTCAAAATAAAATCGGTATAAAATATCAAAAAATATTCCATACCGGTTTTTATTTTATATAGAGATTTCTATTTTATTGTTACAACTTTAAACTCTACGCGTCTATTTTGTTGCCTTCCTTCTTCCGTATCATTTGTTGCAATAGGTTGTAAATACGCATATCCTTTATATGATAATCTGCCGGCATTTATACCTTTTGATATCAAATAATCTACAACAGCCTTAGCTCTTGCTTCTGACAGTTCTGTATTTAATTTCAGACTGCCATGGCTATCAGTATGACCTCCTATTTCAATAGTCATATTAGGATAAGATTCAAGTAAAGTTACAAGCCTGTTCAACTCTGGAAAAGATGTTTCTCTCAATGTTTCTTTTCCATAATCGAAGAAAATATTTTTTAAAACTATTTTTGACCCTATACCGACTTTACTTAATACAATATCTTTAGTAACTTCCTGATAGGCTGTTGCATCGGGAATTTCTATATTTTCGCTATAAAACAGATAGCCGTCAGCTTTAACAGCAACACCATAATTTTTTCCTGAAGGTAAACTAACTAAATATTTACCGGTTTTACTATTCGAAGCTAAGGAATTAATAAGCTCATCTTTTTCATTATCAACAATTTCAATAATAGCTTCTATAGGTTCACGACTCAAAGCATCTGTAACAGTTCCTTTCATGATAGTAAGCCTTACTTTGCGAACTTCTACTACTTCCTGTTCTACTTTTTGTTCAATAGTTGTATTGGAACTTGCAATAAGATTATCTTCTGTTCCTAAAGCCATGAATCTTTCCGGACCAAGAAAAGTTATACGATATATATCCTGAGAACCATAACCTCCGTCGCGGGCACTTGAGTAATATGCGTATCTCGCATTACCCGCAACAACAAAGAAAACATCATCATCTGAAGTATTTACAGGATATCCAATGTTAACAGGTTCCTGCCATTTTCCATTTTCATCTCTTTCTGAATAAAAAATATCGTATCCACCCATCGAACCCTCTCTTTTAGAACAAAAATACATTGTAATCCCGTCAGGATGCATAAATACTCCTTCTTCATCATATTCTGTGTTTATTGGAGCTCCGACATTCTGTGCAGGCCCCCAATCTCCTTTGTCTGTTTTTTCAGAAACAAAAATATCCAAACCTCCCAATGAATTTTTTCCAAAATCATCTTTCGGACGATCACTTACAAAATATAAATATTTGCCGTCATGTGATATCGACGCTGAAGTTTCATGGTATTTTGTATTAATATATTTATTAAGCTCCTTAGGTGAAGTCCAGTTATCTCCTTTTAATTTACTCTCCAGTATGGTACCTTCATTATAACCTTTATATGTATATAATATCTGTCCATCAGGGGATAATCCTACAGAAGCATCATGTTCTGCCGTATTCAGACTTCTCATGTTTAATGCCTTGGTCCAACCTTTTTTATTTTCGTTATACGAAACATAAAGATCCTCATAATATTGCTGGTCTATTGCATCTTTCTTATTTTTACCTGTTATATCGTCGCGTCGTGACGTAAAAATAAGCATAGATTCGTCAGCAGAAATAACAGGACCGTAGTCGGGATATTCTGAATTAATATTTGGTCCCAGATTATCTATAAAAACCCTTATAGGCTTTTTAGTTAATTCTTTTGCCACATTACATTCATGTATTTTTTTATTAATGTCTTTTATAACATTATCATCTATTTTTACTTTTTTATCGGCAGCAGCATTAGCCTCCAGATCATCTTTATATTCTTTATAAAATTGTAAAGCTTCATCAAATTCATCACTTAACTGCAATGCTTTTCCTATAAGATATTTAATATCGGGAGCAACCAGAGGTTCTGACCTGTAAGCTTTCTTAAAGAAAGTCGCTGCTTCTCTTTTTTCGTTTGAAAACAAATAACATACACCTATTTTATAATTCAGTTGTGGTGAATTCTGATTATATTCATAAGCTTTTAAATAGTGTGGCAATGCCATACGATAAGCTCCTGATGAAGCCATAATATAATATGTATCTCCACTTTTTAATTCTGCTAATGCTTCTTTATAGCCATTTTTTGAAATATTAAAATCTTTCTTATCTATTTCAACATTAACCTGAGCATTTAAAGTATAAATAAACATACTGAAAAATGCAACCATTATAACTATTCGCCAATTAATTCTCATAGCTTCAATTTTTAATTTTTAAATTCAAAACAAACAGATAGATATTCTTCTGCAATTTCTAATCCCAGATCTCTGGCTTTTTCCCAATCTTCACATGCTCCTGTCATATCATTGAGCATTTCTTTTGCATTAGCTCTGTGCATATACGCATATGCATAAAAAGAATTTAAAACTATAGCTCTGTTATAAGCATCTATTGCAGATTTATAATCTTTCAAAACATAATAGCATAAACCAATATTATTAAAGGAATATGCATAATCACTCTTTACCGATAAAACTTCATTAAATGCTTCCAGAGCTTCGTTATATTTACCTTGTTCGAACAGAGTAACGCCTATGTTATTAATAGCCTGAAAATAGTTTGGATCCATTTTAACAGCTTTTTCATATTGCTGGATTGCCAGGTCATATTCTTTATTTAACCTGTATGCACTTCCGAGATTATTATAGAAAAATGCACGTGCAGGATCTATTTCAATGGCTTTTTGATAATTAGCTATAGATTCCGGATATTTTCCAAGCATTCTGTATGATGATGCCATATCGTTATATGCAAATGCATGTTTAGGATCAACCTTCACAGCTTCTTTAAATTTATCTATAGCATTTTGATATTCTGCTTTATTAAATTCAATAACTCCATAAAAATAGAAAAGATTTGCATCATTTATATAATTTTTTTCTATAGCCTGAATAAAACTTTTAACAGCACTTTCGTGATCGTGCGAATAAAATTCCGCATAGCCTTTTAAATAATATGCAGCTCCGTCAGTAGGACGATATGTCAAATATTTATTAATATCATCTATTGCATTTTTGTAGTCATTATTTTTAATATAGGCTGTTCCACGACCATAATATGATTTGAAAAATTCAGGATTTTCTTCGATAGATCTAGAAAAACTTATAATCGCAGCATCATATTGACTCTGTTTAAAAAAAGTAACTCCATCATTATAAGCAACACCAGCCTTTTGGTCTTCAGCAATTACCAAAGTACTACTTGTATCTGCAATAGCTGTCACTTCATCAAATCCTATTTTTATCGGTATAATGATCTGAGATGTGTCTATATCTACATCTTGATTGTTTTTTTGTGTATTTTCCTGTGCAAAAACAGTAAATATTACAAAAAACATCATAAAAAATACTAATATTTTTTTCATAACCAAACTTTTTATATTAATAACTATAAATTAAGCACTTATACAAATTCAGGCACAAATTTAATATATTAAATTTCAATATCAATATATCTCAATTAATTTTCATCGCCTAAACCGTGGCATTGTTTATATTTTTTTCCGCTTCCGCATGGGCACGGATCATTTCTTCCCACTTTCTTCTCGACTCTTACCGGCTCCGGTTTTGATTTACCCTTACTCGGATCATTGTAACCAGCATCTTCACGTCCTGTTCTCATTTTACTCAGATCCAGTTTTGTCCGTGGTTTTGCTTCTTTAACTTCTTCTTCTTTCTCAACAGGAATATAGCCTTTCATCAAAGTGGAAACAACAGATTTATTTATCTTATCAAGCATTGTTTTAAAAAGATTGAATGATTCCAGTTTGTAGATCAAAAGCGGGTCTTTTTGTTCGTAAGAAGCTGCTTGTACCGATTGTCTCAAATCATCCATTTCTCTCAGATGTTCCTTCCACATGTCATCAATTGTTTTAAGAACAACTGTTTTATCGTATGCCTGTACTATTTCTTTACCTTTAGATTCATATGTTTTTTCCAGATTTACGATCACATTATATACTTTAGTTCCGTCTGAAACCGGAACCAGAATATTTTCATACATATTTCCTCTGTTTTCGAAAACCGTCTTTATCACAGGATAAGCCTGATTTGCAATAAGTTCGGTTTTAATCTTATGAGTTTCTTTTGTCTTTTCATACAACATTTCCGTAAGATTATTTTGCGAAATACGTCCGAATTCTTCTTCGGTAATTTCCAGCTCTACTCCCAGTAGGCGAAAAAGTTCCATTTTAAAGTTTTCATAATCCCCATTGTCATG
The DNA here is from genome assembly GCA_031275085.1 of Bacteroidales bacterium. Lineage (GTDB taxonomy): Bacteria > Bacteroidota > Bacteroidia > Bacteroidales > ML635J-15 > Bact-19. The sequence continues at coordinate 95,246 of JAISPG010000074.1, forward strand.
AAATTCTTCAGAAACGCTAAGACATACATCATACATCATATTTGCGATATCTGCTCCCAATCTTTCTCCATCAAGGGCATTTTTTCGCTTTTTATATATAACTGTTCTCTGAGCATTCATTACATCATCATATTCCAATAATCTTTTTCGAATACCAAAATTATTTTCTTCTACTTTCTTTTGTGCCCTTTCTATTGATTTTGAGATCATCGAATGTTGTATTACTTCTCCTTCCTGTAATCCCATTCTATCCATCAGTTTGGCTATTCTTTCCGAGCCGAATAATCTCATAAGATCATCTTCAAGGGAAACAAAGAATTGTGAAGATCCGGGATCTCCCTGACGGCCGGCACGACCACGCAACTGACGGTCTACACGACGCGACTCATGACGTTCGGTACCAATAATTGCCAAGCCGCCGGCATCTTTTACTGCCGGGCTTAACTTGATGTCGGTACCACGGCCTGCCATATTAGTTGCAATTGTCACGTTACTGGAATAACCTGCTTCGGCAACAATGTCCGCCTCTTTTTTATGTAATTTGGCATTTAAAACATTATGTTTTATTCCTTTTCTTGTTAATATTTTACTTAATAATTCAGAAATTTCAACAGATGTTGTACCAACTAACACAGGGCGTCCTTCTTTTGTCAGTTTTTCAATTTCATCAATAACAGCACCATATTTTTCTCTTGTTGTTTTATAAACAAGATCTTCATAATCATTACGGGCAATAATCTTATTTGTTGGTATTACCACTACATCAAGTTTATAAATATCCCACAGCTCACCGGCTTCCGTTTCAGCCGTACCTGTCATACCTGCCAGTTTATGATACATTCTGAAATAATTCTGTAATGTAATTGTCGCATAAGTTTGAGTAGCTGCTTCAATTTTTACATTTTCTTTTGCTTCTATAGCCTGATGCAATCCGTCGGAATAACGACGACCTTCCATTATACGACCGGTTTGTTCGTCGACTATTTTTACTTTATTGTCGATCACAACATACTCAACATCTTTTTCGAATAATGTATAGGCTTTTAGAAGTTGTGTCACTGTATGAATACGTTCTGATTTTACAGAATAATCACGAATTATTTCATCCTTTTTTTGTAGTTTTTCTATAGAAGGAAGATCCATTTTTTCCAATTCCGCCAATTCGGTAGCAATATCAGGAAGAACAAAGAAATTCGGGTCGGAAGTTGAAGATGCCAACAACTCAAATCCTTTGTCTGTAGGTTCTATTGTATTCAATTTTTCGTCAATAACAAAATATAAATCGTCTGTTACATGGTGCATTTCACGATTATTATTCTGCATATAAAAATTCTCTGTTCTCTGCAACAGTGATTTCATTCCCTGTTCACTCAGGAATTTAATAAGCGGTTTATTTTTAGGAAGTGCCTTAAATGCTTGCAACAGTTTAAAACCTCCTCCTTTTTCATCATCTTTCAATCCGAATTTTTCATTTCCGGATGCCAGAAGTCTCTTTGCCTCCGAGAATATTTCATTAACTAATAATTTTTGAACATTTACAAGTTTTTGTACCTGTGGTTTTAAATCGTCAAATAGCTGATCCTCGCCTTTAGGAGTAGGACCCGAAATTATTAATGGAGTTCTGGCATCATCAATTAATACGGAGTCAACCTCATCCACAATTGCATAATTATGTTTTCTCTGGACCAGATCCGACGGATTAAGAGCCATATTATCCCTAAGATAATCGAAACCGAATTCGTTATTTGTACCGAAAGTAATATCAGCAGCATATGCTTTACGCCTGTTATCGCTGTTAGGCTCATGTTTATCGATACAATCAACCGACAAGCCGTGGAACATATATATAGGTCCCATCCATTCGGCATCACGTTTTGCAAGATAATCGTTAACGGTAACAACATGTACTCCCCTACCTGTCAGCGCATTTAAAAATACCGGAAAAGTTGCAACAAGTGTTTTACCTTCTCCGGTTGCCATTTCGGCAACTTTACCCTGATGTAGTACAACACCGCCGATTATCTGTACATCATAGTGTACCATATCCCAGATTATTTTATTACCGCCTGCAATCCATGAATTATGCCATATTGCCTTGTCATTTTCGATGTCAACAAAATCGTTATTCATAGCAAGTTCTCTGTCAAATTCATTTGCAGTAACTGTAATATCCGAATTCTCCTTAAATCTGCGTGCAGTTTCTTTCATAACTGCAAATGCCTCAGGAAGCACTGCATTTAAATGATCTTCCAGTTTTGCATCTATTGATTCTTCTATTTTGTCGATTTCATTAAAAACATCTTCACGTTCCCATATATCCAAAGAATCTGCTTTTTCTTTAAGGTTGTTTATTTTATCTATATCCGCCTTAATAAAATCCTGGATCCCCTGTTTAAGTTTTTGTGTTCTTTCCCTTAATTCGTCATTACTTAACTTGGTTATTTCTGGTTCTATTGATAATACCGAATGTAAATAGGGTGAAATTGTCTTCAAATCTCTATCGACTTTGGAGCCGAATATTTTTGAAATAATACTATTTAATGACATAATGTTATTTTAATGATAAAATTTTCGTATGTATAAGAAAGCAAAAGTAAGTATTTATATCTTTTCGGGAAAAAAAAGTTGTATTATTTTTATTTCCCAATAAAAATATATTTAACTCTAAAATTAAAGCATAATAAATATATATTATCAAAAAATTTAGTTCTGTTATGCAATACTAATTACTTCTACCAGTAGTTCAATCAGTTTGTCAACACTTTTTTTAAAGTTTTCAAATACCATTTCCATAGAAACTGCTTCTTCATCGTCTTTCCAGCAATCATAATCGGTAGATATTGCTATTGCTGCATATTTAAGACCTGCTTCATTTGCAAGTATAGCTTCCGGAGCAGTACTCATATTCACAAGATCTGCTCCCCAGGAACGGAACATATGAGATTCTGCCTTTGTCGAAAATCTGGGACCTTCTATAGTCACAATCGTAGATTTTGTATGCAATTTTATTCCTAATTTTTCTGCAGATTTCTCTATACAAGATCTTATTTCTTTATCAAATGGCTCTCCCATAGGACAATGCCGTATATTTCCATTTTCAAAATTGTCATAAAATGTAATTATCCTGTGTCTGGTAAAATCAATAAACTGGTCTGCAATAACAAAATCTCCCGGTTTTATTTGTTCCCTTAAACTTCCACAGGCTGTTGTTGCGATAATTTTTTCACATCCCAACTCCTTTAAAGCCCATATATTTGCACGATTATTTACATTTGTCGGAGTTATGGAATGAGATACCCCATGCCTCGAAATAAGCGCAACATCTTTAGACATTATTTTTCCCATTAAAATCTCTGAAGAAGGTTCTCCATATTTTGTTGTTATTTTTACTTTTTCAGGATCTTTTATTATATTATTTTTCTCAAGTCCTGTTCCGCCAATTATTCCTATCATATTATAAATATTTTATTATTCATCATAATCATCTTCTTCAATTTCTATTTCATCATTATTATTGGGAATAAAAACTGCCACACGTTTTAAAGCTGCTGTCATTAATTTATTTTCCGGAGGTTCAATATCCAGTTCCGGATTATCTGCCAGATATTTTAAATATAAAATATTTTCATTATCAGGAAAATATTGCAATCCTTTCGTTATAACTTTTTGTGCACTGTCAATCAATGGTCTTTCCTGCTCCAGCAAGTAATGAACATAATAATCAAATGCTTCAATCATCATAAAATCAGTATTTGCAAATATCCTGTCCTCCACAGAATCCATACGGGTAAAAACTTCATTGATAATTGCCATTGATGTAACCGAATCAGTTGTCATTGCACTTAAAACACCATGCAAAAAATAAATATTATCATCGGTATATGTTTTCATTATTTTGCGGATAAATGAGTTGGCTTTGACATAATTCTTTTTTACCCTCACATAGTTATTAATATAATGAAATCCGGATATTGCAATTTCTTCAAGCATAAAGTCATTATCAGGGAAAAATATTTTTGTTCTTTTATCTTTTTTCTTTGCCATTACCGAATACTTCAAAGCATAAGAATATGAATTAAGATATTCCGGATATTTATATAACAACAGAGAATCTTCAAGACACATTAAAAATATCTTATTGTATGAAGCCGCCATGTACAAAAAAACTTCAGGATCTTTTTCATATTTTGCCTGATAACTCATACGTTCAGACTTAAAAGAGCAGTCTTCCCAACGTTCGCTAATATAGAAATCAGCAAGTTTTTTATGAACTCCGTTTTTTACCTGAGCATTTGCAGTAATAATTGTAATAAATAATATTATAGCTAATGCAACTTTTCTCATTTCATTTAAAACTTCAAATTTAATAAAATCTGCAAACATTCCAAAATTCATAAAACCGCTTTACACTATTAAAAATTAAAAAAATAATCGAAGCATTAATAAACCTAAAAATCTATTAAACTAAATTATATATCTTTGTTACTTTTAATAAGCTATGAAAAAAATAATACTTTATATTGCGTTAGCCTCTGTTCTGACATCTTTTTTTAGTTGCGTATCAGGATACAAGATAATTGAAAATGCATTAAAAAATCCGGATGAAACTTATACTTTGAAAATAAAATATTCACAAGTTGACAGCCTTCCAAAGGACATAGAAAAATTAACAAATCTCCATACTATATATCTTTATAAAAATAAACTAAAGTATATTCCTGAAGAAATAGGAAATCTGAAAAACCTGGAAACACTGGTAATAAGTGGAAACCAACTGAAGGACATACCTGCTTCCATTGGGAATTGTACAAAGCTTAAAAAGTTATCTTTCCGTGCAAACAATTTACAATATATTCCCGATGAAATAGGAAATCTGAAGGAACTTACAGAACTAGACCTCCAATTCAATAAACTAAAAGCCCTTCCTCACAGTATTGGCGATTTAGAGAACCTGAGATATTTATATCTGGGAAATAACCAATTAAAATTCATTCCTTCTGAAATCGGTCAGTTAAAAAATTTACAATATCTAATGATAGGGAAAAATTTTCTTTCTTATTTACCCGAAGAAATAGGAAATCTAAATTTATTACTGGAACTGGATATCGCAAACAGCGGACGAATGCTTGAAGTCCCGGATGCAATATCTGATTGCAGAGCACTTGAATATCTTTATATAGATAACTCAATAACGATCCCCTACTCTATAATTGGTTCCAATCCCAGACTTAAACTTATTGTCAAATAATAATATAAAAAATTTTTGTAACTTTATAGTTTATACCGAATATTGATTCCGGATCAATGTAAAATTTAGGTAAATAAAAATTTATTTTTTCCATAAATATTGTGGATAAAATTCCAATCAGCAAAAAATAACTTAGCTGCGGCCGTTGAGCGAAGCCGAAACGGACGATTTCATGCAGTGCAGCAAGTAACTTAGCGGTAGCGATCTCACGCAGCGCAGCAAGTAAATTCAATTTCGTAAATTACAAACCTCTTAACCACTTGTCTCTGTTTGAGATTGAAACATTGGTTATTGAATTTTATTTGAAATTTATTACTTGAAATTTGGTTTTTATTACTAAATGTTTCTTCATCTAAACATTTATTACCACTCTGCCTAATTTAACATTGAGCCGTTATTCCTTATTTTTTCTGGCATTCTTACGTTGTTCCTTTCTGAATTCACGATTAATAAGAGCATCGTATTTTTGACCGAAACTATACATTACATATAATGACAGTATCATATTCCTTTCATTTCCTGCCATAATTTCTACCGGTCTGAAAAAACCATCAAGAACAACTCCGGCTTCCAGAACATTAGACTTCATAACATCCCTGCTAAAATCAAATGCAACACCAAATTTTGCATATAATCCAGGATAAAACTTCATTTCGCTAAATCCCATTTTTACAGGTCCTTTTCCTATTATAAAGTCATTATTAGATAAATCGTCCAGATCAAATTTGCCGTATGTGATAATGCTGTCCCGCAGATTAAAATACTCATAATATATTGGTTTGCCAATAATCAGGCTCGCACCAACAGAGCCTAACAAATGAATCGATATACTGTTCTTATCCCGTTTTTCAAATATCATCCTGTTATAACCATACCCGAACTTCAGATTATGTGCAGATATTAATTTTCCATAAACAAAATTTCTTGATGTAGAAGACTGAAATTGGGAATTTACAACTTTTGTTTCCTTGGGATCTTTTACAAAATTATATTCAACTTCAATAAACCTCCTTAACCGATAATTTATTCTTTTAGAAAAATTGTAATACCCCCCAAAACCATTTGAGTTAAGTTTTATTCCAAAAGAATTCATATTATAGTTATCTGGCTCCCTGGCTGTTTCAAATTCTCCCTGGGAATATGAAATTACCGAAAACACAAGACAAATAAAAAAAAGTAGTAATATTTTTTTATCAAAAATCATAATTACTACAAATATAACAAAAAAAATTTATTTAATATACCCAATAGGATACTATGCTTTTTGCTCCGTAGCTGTTTCGTCTGCATAACCATATGCCGGACAATCCTTCTGAGATTTACATGAAGATAGAGTCATGCATAACAAAACCAATGATACTATTGAGATTATAATCTTCTTCATTTCATAAAGTTTTTATTTATACAAAAATAAAGATTTTTTTTAAATAATTTATAATTGATTCCATTTTTATTAACATAAACGAGTTAAATCAGGATATGTTAAAAAAAATGTATTCGCTATAAGTCGGTCTAAAGTAGATCAACATTAAATAACAATTGTTACGTTCTAAAAAATTACATATTTTTACAAACAAAAAAGTTGAACCTGGAATTTTATATTGCCCGCAGATTAATTAAAAAAAATGAATACCGGAACGGTTTCAGCCGTCCGATAGTTTCTATTGCTATTGCAGGAATTTCCGTTGGATTAGCTGTAATGATAGTTGCTATTGCTATTGTAACCGGATTTAAAAAAGAAATTGCAGAAAAGGTTATAGGTTTTGGAGCTCATTTTCAGGTTGTTAACTTCGACAGCAATAAATCATACGAAACTTTGCCGATATACCAGGAACAGGATTGGGTTGAAATAGTGGCAAAAATGGACGGAGTAAAATCCATTCACAAATATATTCAGAAAGCAGGTATCGCAAAATCTGACGAAACTTTGCACGGTGTGGTTTTCAAAGGAATAGATTCTGATTTTAAATGGGATTTTTTCGAACAATATCTTCTTGAAGGAGAAACTCTGACGATTATTGATTCCGTAAGAACAAATAATGTTGTATTGTCGAAATATATTGCAGATGCACTCGGATTAAAGCTGGGCGACAGCTTCGGAGCATACTTTATACAAGACCCTCCGAGAATGAGAAGACTCACCGTTTCGGGTATTTATGATACACAGCTTGAAGAACTTGATAAAATATTCATATTCATCGACATAAAACAACTCAGAAGGCTGAACGACTGGCAAAATGACCAGATTACCGGTTTTGAAATTGTTATAGATGACTTTTCAAAATTAACAGAATATGAAATCATTCTTAACCGCCTGATAGGTAATCATTTTAGCAAAGGCGGTTCAATGCTTAAAGTAAGGTCTGTCAAAGATGAATATCCCGGAATCTTCGACTGGCTTTCTTTACTGGATATGAACGTGTGGGTAATATTAATATTAATGGTAACTGTCGCAGGAATAAATATGATTTCCGGGTTACTGATAATAATACTTGAAAGAGTTAATATGATAGGTATACTTAAAAGCCTGGGAGCAAGAAATATATCAATAGAAAAAATATTTTTGTATTTTGCAGGTTTTTTAATAAGTAAAGGATTACTCTGGGGAAACATAATAGGGATAGGGATATGTATAATACAATATTACACCGGCATAATCACGCTTGACCCTTCTTCTTATTATGTTTCTACGGTACCTGTAAACATAAATATTTTACATATATTGCTCCTTAATGCAGGAACTTTAATCATAACACTTCTAATGATGATTTTGCCATCGCTGATCGTTTCAAAAATAAGCCCTGCAGAATCAATAAGATTCGATTAAATATCATAATAAAGTGTTAAACAATAAATTTGAAAAAATATTTCTTACTCTGATAACGTTTAGAGTAATCCTAACCTGCAAAAAATATCAATAATTTGATATTATACATAAAATTCTGAAAATTGAAAAATATAAATAAATGATAAATTTCGAAAAATTCACTTTAGAAAATGGGCTTCGCGTAATTATTTACAAAGATAAAACAACGCCGATTGCAGCTTTTAATGTTTTATACGATGTAGGGGCACGCGATGAGTCTGAAAACCGTACAGGGTTCGCACATTTATTTGAACATTTAATGTTCGGAGGTTCAAAAAACATTGAAAACTACGATACTGCATTACAAAAAGCAGGAGGAGAAAATAATGCTTTTACAAATAACGATTATACAAATTATTACATTACAGTTCCCAAACAAAATATAGAAACAGCTTTTTATTTAGAATCAGACCGTATGTTGGAACTGGCCTTTTCCGAAAAAAGTCTGGATGTACAGCGTAATGTAGTATCGGAAGAATACCGCCAGCGATACCTGAACCAGCCTTATGGAGATGTTTCTCTTTTTTTAAGACCTTTAGCATATGAAAAACATCCTTATAAATGGTCGACTATAGGTAAAAATATTGAAGATATTATGACAGCAAGCCTTAGTGAAGTAAAAGATTTTTTCTACAAACACTATGCTCCTAATAATGCTGTAGTTGTGATTGCAGGAGATGTCGACAGTGACCAAATGTATGAACTTTGCAAAAAATGGTTCGGCGATATCCCAAATAGGAATGTTCCGGTACGTAATCTGCCTGAAGAACCGGTTCAAACATCAAAACGTATTCTTACCCTTGAAAGAAATGTTCCATGTGATGCTATATTCATGGCTTATCATACTGTAGGAAGACTTGATGAAGAATATTATGCAACAGATCTTATTTCTGATCTTTTATCAAGCGGAAGATCTTCATTATTTAATATGAATCTTGTTAAGGGAAAACAATATTTTTCCGAATTAGATGCATATATTTCAGGATCTTATCATCCCGGATTATTACATGTAGCAGGAAAACTATATCCCGGAGTAAGTTTTGACAATGCAGAAAAAGCGATAAAAGAAGAAATCAATAAAATTGTCAAAGGAGACTTTTCGGAAAAAGACCTGAATAAAGTAAAAAACAAATCAATTTCGGCACAAAATTTCTCAAGAATCGGCCTGCTTAACATAGCAATGGAACTAGCTTATTGTGAATGGCTTGGCGATGCCGGAATGATAAATAATGTGGAAGAAAAATATATGAGTGTAACAAAAAAAGATATAGTAAAAACTGCTGAAAAAATATTCACTGATAATAATTTATCGTGTATTTATTATAAAGCAAAACAATAATACCATGATTGACAGAACAATAGCTCCAGAAATACAAAAAATTGATAAAATAGATTACCAAACACCGGAAGAATTTAAATTACCAAACGGAATAAAAATTTTCTGTTTAAAATCCGATAATTCCCCGGTTGTTAAAATTGATGTAGTATTCAAAGCGGGAATAACATTCCAAACGGAAAAATTACAGGCAATATTTGCAAATTCGTTATTAAAAGAAGCTCCTGAAGGAAAAATTCCGAACGAAATTGCAGCATTTTTTGACTATTACGGAAGTTTTATAGAAAACTATGTCGGTACAGAAACAGCAGGAATAAAACTATATGTACCATCATACTTTGTTGAAGAAGTTTTACCTGTTTTTGCAGATTTATTTATAAATCCATCAATGCCCGAAAAAGAATTCGGAATATTGAAAAACAAACAAGAACAATTGTTGCTCAGTAATCTGGAAAAGACAAAATATCTGGCAATGAGAACACTTAATAATGAACTTTTCGGAAACAATAATCCTGCCGGACAAATAATAAATCCTGAAGATATTTCTGCTGTGAGTCTGGACTCAATCAGAAATTTTGTTTCTGATTATTATCGTGCAAACAACTGCTATATAATTCTATCAGGAATGATCACCGATGATTTACTGAAGTTATGTGATAAATATTTTGGTGTTCATCACGTTAATTCCAGCTGGAATAATAATTCAGGTATAAAAAAAATTAATTATCCTATAAATGAATCAAGTGAAAAATTCAGATGGATAGAAGTGAAAAATTCTGTACAATCATCATTATATCTGGGAAAAAACCTTGGAACATTATCTAATGAAGAATTAATAGATGTAGGAATACTTAATACCGTATTTGGCGGTTATTTTGGTTCCAGATTAATGAAAAACATACGCGAAGACAAAGGTTATACTTATGGGATCGGTTCATTTATCCTGGAATATCCACAAACGTCTACATTAAAAATAACCTCAGATGTAGGTACTGATGTTGCAAAAGCCACAATAAAAGAAATCTTTAAGGAAATGGAAATATTACGCAACGAATTAATTTCAGAACTTGAATTGGAATTAGTTAAAAATTATATGTTGGGAGAAATAATTTCATCATTCGATGGAGTTATTAATTCGTCGGAAATATGGGAGAAACTTATAAGTAACGGAAAAAGTAATGATTATATAGATATGCAAATCGACAGAATAAAAAATATTACATCCATTGAATTAAAGGATATTGCAAATAAATACCTTATCGAAGAAGGATTCCATACGGTTGTTGCAGGAAGGGAATATTAGTTCTGAATATACTAGTTTATCATACATATTTTCATAATGTAATTTACAAAGTTCCCCATTTTAGTATAGCTATATTATCAAAATATCTGTTATATAAATAGTTTTTATTTAAAAGAAAATTATAATTTTGTGAAAAAAAATAACATGAAAAGAGACATTCAAATATTCGACATTATCCAGAAGGAAAAAGAAAGACAAATGCATGGTATAGAGCTTATTGCTTCTGAAAATTTTGTAAGTGAACAGGTTCTGGAAGCCATGGGGTCGGTAATGACAAATAAATATGCTGAAGGATATCCCGGGAAAAGATATTACGGAGGCTGCCAGTTTGTTGATATGAGCGAACAACTTGCTATCGACAGATTGAAACAATTATTTAATGCTGAATATGCTAATGTTCAGCCTCATTCAGGAGCACAGGCAAATGCAGCTGTATTTTTAGCCTGCCTGAAACCCGGAGATACATTTATGGGATTAGATCTTGCACATGGCGGACACTTATCTCATGGCTCTCCTGTAAACCTTTCAGGTATATTATATAAAGCCGTTTCATATAAAGTTTCTGAAGAAACAGGAACAATTGATTATGAGGAAATGGAAAAAACAGCTCTGGAACATCGCCCTAAACTTATAGTTGGTGGAGCTTCCGCATATAGCCGCGAATGGGATTATAAACGAATGAGAGAAATAGCAGATAAAGTCGGAGCAATATTCATGGTGGATATGGCACATCCTGCAGGACTTATTGCAGCTGGCTTATTGAAAAACCCTGCTGAATATGCACATATTGTTACTTCAACAACCCACAAGACATTAAGAGGACCAAGAGGCGGTATAATTATTATTGGAAAAGACTTTGACAACCCATGGGGACAAACAACTCTAAAAGGTGAAATCAAAAGAATGTCGGATGTTATAAACTCTGCTGTTTTCCCGGGAACACAAGGCGGACCGCTGGAACATGTTATTGCAGCTAAAGCAGTTGCTTTCGGCGAAGCATTAACTCCTGAATTTAAAGAATATCAGAAACAAGTTAAGAAAAATGCAACTGTTATGGCAGAAGCATTTATGAATATTGGATATAAAATTATCAGTAATGGAACCGATAATCATTCCATGTTGATCGATTTAAGAACAAAATATCCGGATATTACAGGACGTCAGGTTGAAAATGCTTTAGTAGCAGCTGATATTACCGTAAACAAAAATATGGTTCCATTCGACCACCGTTCTCCTTTTGCAACTTCGGGATTAAGAGTAGGAACTCCTGCTGTTACCACTCGCGGTTTAAAAGAAGAACATATGGCTCCTATTGTAAAACTTATTGATACGGCTATTGCCAATATGAGCGATGAAGCTGTAATTGCAAAAGTTAGAAATGAAGTCAACGAAATGATGAAACCATTCCCGCTGTTTGCTTATTAATATTCAACAAATAGATAAAAAATAAGGCAGAATATTTCTGCCTTATTTTTTTACAAATATATCTTATTACAAAAGCTCTTTAAGCAATGGTAATTCTTTAATCCGGTAACGTGATTTAAAAGCTTCCACTTTTTCTTTTCCATATAAATCCACATCCAGTATAAATTTTTCTGCCGGAAAAGGACGTTCATTATTAATTTTCACATCAATAACAACAGGAATATCACTTTTGCCGGCTTCATCAAAAACATCCCGAAGCTGTTCTCTTTTGGTTACAGTAAATCCTTTTGCTCCCATTCCTTCGGCTATTTTTGCAAAATCCGCACCTGCAAGGTCCACACCATATTTAATTTTATTTGTATCCTCCTGTTCAGCATCAATAAATCCTAATGAATTATTTGAAAAAACAATATTTATAACAGGTAAATTATACCTTACCTGAGTTATTATATCCTGCATTACCATAGCAAAACCTCCGTCTCCGCTTAAAGTAAACACCTGGCGTTCAGGATAACTTAACTTCGCAGCAATTCCTCCCGGAACTCCATATCCCATTGTTGCAAAAAGTCCTGAAGTAGTAAACTTTTGTTCATTGCCGTTCATGTCGAGCAAACGTATTGCATTAACTGTAACATTACCGACATCAGTTATAAAAATAGAATCTTTGGCAGCAATACGGTTTATTTCTTTAAAAACAGGTTCTACACGTAGTGGCATATCATTACTATCTTCAAAACTTTTTAGCCATTTATTCCAGTTTTGGCGGTTTTTTCTGTTTGCTTCAAGAAATTTACTAACCGGACGTTTTTTTCCGATCTTTACCATCTGTATCATAACTTCTTTTGCATCACCTAAAATAGCAACATCTGTTTTATGACGGCTTCCTAATTTTGAAGAATCCACATCAACCTGTATGAATTTTGCTGTTTGAGGAAAGAAAAACCGTGCAAACGGAAAATCACTACCGATAAATAAGATCAAATCGCTTGCTAAAAGTGCTTCATTTGCTGGTTTTGTAGATACTCTTGCTGCCATTCCCATAAAATTTTCGGTATCATCGGGAATTATTCCCTTTGCTAATACCGACAATACAACAGGCATAGAGAAATGTTCAGACAAAGCAATTATTTCATTTTTTGCCCCACGAGCTCCCTGACCTACATATAACACAGGTCTTTCAGAGCTTTCTATTAATTTTACAGCTTCTTTAATATCATTAATGTCCGGCATCGGATAAGCTTTTCTGTAATTTTTTGCAGATGAAATATCAACATCCGGTATATCAACATATCCGAAATCTACAGGAATTGTTACAACAGAGACACCATTATGTTCATATGCCCTTCGTATTGCTTCATCAATAACAAAAGGCAGACTCTCGGGTGTCATAACTGTACGATTGTAGACACTTACATCCGCAAACATCGGATTTTCATTCATCTCCTGAAAAGAATTATAATTCATTGCTTTTGATGAAACCTGTCCAACTAACGCCAATACCGGAGCATGATCCATCTGTGCATCATATAATCCGTTAAATAAGTGAGTAGCACCGGGACCTGCTGTTCCGAAACAAACCCCGATCTTTCCTGTTAATTTAGCTTCCACAGATGCAGCTATTGCTCCTACTTCCTCATGCCTGACCTGAATATATTTTATGCTATCCTGTTTATCGTATAAAGCCTCCATAACAGAATTAAACGATCCGCCGGGAATGCCATATATATGGTCAACTCCCCAGCTTTCCAAAACATTCAGCATAGCTACACCTGATTTTATTATCTTAGTCATAAATATCTATTTTTAAACATTATTAAAGCATAACATTTAAATATATATATTGTTTGATAAAATTAAGCAATGGTATTTTCAAAAGGATCTCCATTCTCTGTCATACTGATCCTGATATTATAATCCTGTAATAGCTTTACTTATTCTTTACTGTAATATTGTATGGCATACTTTCCCAGATCTCTAGCTTGCTAAGGTCTAATTTTTGATACCCTTGAATAATTTGATAACACTAGGATTCACTAAAAATTTAGCCGGTTTTGAAATAATGACTGGGTTAGCTTTTAATCCTGAAATAAATGTTTTGTTTTGTTCATTTTTTTAAGTTTTTGTGTAGACCTACTTTTAGGATAAAACAGTTCGTACATTATCTTATTCCGCTATTTTAACAGTTTACGATTTTCAACTTCTTGCAAAACTTTCATCTGTTGAATTGCGATATGATTTAATTTTACTAATCGTTCTTTTTGAGGAAGTCCTTCGTTTATAAAAACAGCATTCAGATTTTCCATATTTGACAAACAAATCAACTCATTTATGGAAGCGTAATCACGGATATTTCCTTTCAAATCTGGATTTTTCTCTCGCCATTGTTTGGCTGTAATTCCAAATAATGAAACATTTAAAACATCAGCTTCGTTGGCATAAATAAAATTTATCTGTTGTGTCGTCAATTTGGCTGGAATTAAATTGTGCTTTACAGCATCGGTGTGGATATGATAATTGATTTTCGCAAGTTCTCGCTTGGCGTTCCAACCTATCGTTTTTTGCTCTTCTTCTTTTAGTCGCTTAAATTCTCGAACAAGATAAAGTTCAAACTCAGCCGAAATCCAAGAAGCAAACTTGAAAGCAATATCAGAGTGAGCATAAGTCCCGCCACCATAACGACCTGACTTTGAAGTCATTCCAATGGCATTTGTTTCTGTAATCCATTTTTGAGGCGACATCCAAAAATGTGGTTTTGCTGATTCTGTTTTAAACCCCTCATAAATGTGGGTGTTAAAATTTGGATTGTTCAACATTTTCCACAAGCCAATATATTCAATCGTATTATATGTCCTTAACCACAAGCTGATTATTTGTGAAGGATTTTCATTATCACGAACTTTGGCTATGTCGGTTAGCGAGATATAATCTTCTTGCTCTTTTTTGAAAAATACGATTTCGGTGTTCTTTACTATAATTTTTGCCATTGATTTATATGCGATTAGTTTCTCACAAAATTGTGATTAAATCTTTGTTTATAAAATAATTCCGTCGAATTTCGCACTTCCGCGCGTATGACTGCTAACGTGCGGCAGCTTGGCGAAGTGCGGGCTAACTGAACTTTCATACGGGAAACTAACTTGCTAACTTCCACGCACTTTCTGCGAAACCACACCCGCATTTTGCCAAACTGCTTGTTAGCAGTAGTTTTGGCATATATTTGCTTTACATTAATATTTTATATTATTCTCTTTGAATTAATTCTGCGAATTTTACACTCATTTTCCAAAGGCAATAGGTAGTAACATACATCTTGATATGCAAATTCGCAACTATTATATGTGATTTTTGAATATTTTTTTCTGAATTTAGAAAATGTTGAATGACAATAACATAAAGAACAGAAGATATCCTGATATTTTTCTTTCTGTTCTACTTTGTTTTTTAATGTCGTTAATGATTGAATGTAGTTTGTTTTGCATTTAGATTCAACCTTATCAGAAAAACATTCAGCATTCGAAATTAAGCTTTTAATAGAATTAATAATGTCATCCTCAAAATTTGAAATACTATCTATTTTATTCTGTCTAAAATAGTTAAATAACTTTGAATGAATTCTCTCTAAGTTGTAAAATTTGTCATTCACACTAATTGCTTTAATTGCTCTTTTCATTTTATTGGAAATTTATCTTTTAAGTAAGTTAATATATCTTTATTTTCACTGTAATTTTTTATTTTTATTATATCGATTCTTAGCCTTTCACAATTTGATTCAAACAGACTATCTATTTTTTCTTCTTTCATCAAGATATACGATTGAGGTAATTTGAAATCATCACTGTTCTGTAATGGGAAATATTCTGAAATTTCTTCGAAAACTTCATCCAAATGAGGGTCGCTAGCACCATATCCTACAAATAATGTTGAAAATCTTGTAAATAAGATTCTTAACGCAAATGAGAATGCATCAAATTTTTTATGAATCATTTTATTATAATCTTCTTTTGTAAAAATTAATTCATCTAAAGATAAATCACTTGCTGTTCCATGCACATGAATAACACTTTTTTTTCTAGAATGAATTGAAGACATGACTTCAAGAGGATTTTTGTATGAATAGTAATCCCAAATATCATATATTTCATCTTTCTGGGCTGCTTTTTCAAAAAGCAAATCATAATTTGTTGTTAAAATAAACTGATAATCCGTATTGACAATTAAACTATGACACTCATTTGGTTTTTTATCTACAAATTCCCTAGATACCCATGATAAATATTCAGAACGCGCTAATGGATTATTTTTGTTTTCAATATCCAAATTTTTAGCTGCCCTTTTTAGAGAAGTGGCAACTAGTATAGGGTCAAACCGTTTATCCTCTTTTCTTTTTCTAGAATCTGTAATTAACTTATCTAGATTTTTCTTTGCTTCAAGTTCCTTGTTAAAAGGCAATGTGTCAAGTAAATCTATAAATTTGTCTATCAGTCCATCCCATGTTGGCAAGCCTGAGTCTATCGAAACACCTGAACCTGCAAAAATACTAAGCATGTTGTCCTCCATTAATTTTTCAAGTTTAGGTAATACTTCTGAAATCGAATAAATCATAATTAATATTTTTTTTCGTGTCTTTCTTTAAAATTACTGCTAACTCACCTATTGGCGTAACTAAATTTACACCCATCATCCCTAATTCCGGAAATAGTATATATTTTTTGATACACACTATTTCTTTTTTATTATATGAATACTATATGAAGTCATCCAGACTTTTTATTTTTTAAAATTTTCTTTTCTTTAATTATTGCCTCTATCCGCTTCACTCCTTGCACCAAACATCTGTATCTGACCTACCCTAACCAATACATTAGAATTTCTCTAATGCATAGATTAGACTTTTTCTAATGCCTGCATTAGAAAAAGTCTGAGAATTTGGCTATCCCTCATTATGCACAGAAAGTTTTTTAGGATAAACATAAACTTTTGGTGTTTTCAGCAAGGCTCCTCCTGTATATTGAGTTGTTATTCTTATCTGATAATTACCATTACTTAAAGCCGGAATAATAGCAATTACTTTTGAAGGTTTGTTCTCTATGATTATATCAGCTTTTACTTCATTACCGTTCTCATCCACAAACCATAATCCGCAGGAAGGATCATTACCTTCAATTTTCAGGTTATAGCCGCGTACTTCTATAACCCCCTGTGGTGTTAACCGCTCATTTACAATACCGGATATAGAATCTTTAATCTCCTGTACCTGAGGCTGCGGAGATACCGCATTGGTTTTTTCAAGTTTAACTTCCTTTTCAGCATTGCGTAGCAGAACACCTTTGGTAAGATTTATATTCAACTTATGGCGATTGCCGTCGAAACTGTCGAGTGGACCTTCAAATACTCCCGAAACAGAAAAAGAAGTATTAAACAACGGAAGGTTTATACTATTACCCTCCAGAAGTGCATCTGTAATAGTTTCTTCCAGTCCGTTGAGCACTGCCAGGATATCGGTACGTGTAAGCAGGGTTCCCCGGCTGAGCATACGGTTAATTATTGCCTCTTTATCGAGGCTTGCAACACTGTGTGTTTGTGCCGAATAATCATCAGGACGTTCGGTCAGCTGATTTTCCAATAATGAATACTTTAACATAATAAGATAATTTAAAAGTTATAAATAATAAACAATTGCTGCTCTGTTGACATACGGACTTAGATTAGGCTTTGCTGCCAATGGCAACCGGTAAATCAACCGGTTTTGCAAACCCGTCACAAAAACCCTGGCTTTTTCTTTAAATAAATTTAATTGATTACATGTACACGTATTATTCAACGGTATAATTAAACTAAGCATGGCTGTTTGTATTAACAAAATAGCCGGATATTCCGTATTATTAATAGAAAAAAACAATTCATATAATTTATGTACTATCTTGTTTCTTATATTCATTTCTTACTTTAAGATAAAGTATATACCAACAAATATATAAAATTATTTTAAAATACAAGTAAAATAATAAGATAATTTCTTTTGCAGATAAAATATTTAAAATGCTAATGTATTTAATCTCTACTATCGGTTGATGGCTATCGAATTGACACTTCCATTTCTTCCGGCTAAAATAAAATAAAGACAATTCTGAGCTAACGGAAGTATTGAGTTCCGGTTAAAGGGATCAGAATGAGAAGATACAAAAAATAAGGAAAGTAAATTATTGAAAATGAACATTGGAAAAATATCTGATAATATTTTATCAGGTCTTTTTTTGAGTATTTTTGCAAATAAAAAACATCATAATGAATACTTTAAATTATAGTTTCCTCACATTAATCCATATACAAATAATTGCCCTTCCCGAAAATTTTACTTTACCGTATATTGAAAGATTAGATAAACCTAATGACTTACAACATAATTTATTTTATGGTACTGAGGGAAGTACAAATATAATTCAGAGATATTCACTCCCCGGTTTCAACTATTCTATTAAGTTAGGATATGAAAAGGAGGTAAATGTAAAAGGTACAGCAAGAGTTGAAACTTCGATCTATTTCAAAAAATTCGCAGTTATACGTTATTACATGAAAATAGATCCTTTCAGTCTGAATAAAATCCTTACAACAGGTGATATTACCGAACTTGCAATAATGGGAATGGCAGAATCTGTTTCCAGTGATACAACATACAGTAGTTTTACAGACTTGCCGGATTTTATAACACCCGGACATGTAAAAAACTATCATTCTTTTTCTCATGTAAAAAACTTGTATAAAACGTTCCTGATAAATGGAGCAAATACGGATATTCAGGACAAAAACTATGTATATGTTGATGTTTGGGAAGGAATTCAAGATAGCGAAGGATTATTCGCAGGGATGAATGAAAAAGATATTATTGCATATATTACCGATAATATGATGCTGGAATTAAACGGATTGTTATTGTTGAATCCCCATGAATGGGAATATGGAAGGATTGACCGTAATATAAAAACAAGCACAGGTAATATTGCATTGGATAGAGATGAATTAATAATGTTGAATGAGAATATTTGTATTTCTTTTGCCTCATTTGGAACCAATAATGCTACTGATTGGGAAAATCATTTACGAGAAGAAGACTCATATTATGTATCATGGCCTCAAATGTATCTTATTCTTGAATCCACATTAATTAAGAAATATGCACTTATGGCTGCAAATGAAGTATTCAGGCAACAGACATCATTAATGATTAAAAAAAATAATAAAGTAGCTTCGGATTTTGTGGAAAAGTCGTTATATAGAAATGCAGATGTAAGGCTTAATATAGCAAATGTATTTCTACAACTTGACAATATAAAGTATACAACTCATAAAATATTATCGGACGAAATATCTGAAAAATTTGAACTTGACAAACAAATGGCTTTATTAGATACAAAAATGAAATATACCGATGAAGCATTGGAACTATTAAGCGATTCCAAAAAACTCCGCCAATCAAAACAATTGAATATAGTATTAGCTGTATTATCATCAATATCAGTATTGGGTTTATTATTTAACCAGGTAAAACCACCTTTCATACAACGAGTGTTCGGGATATCCGATTATTATGCGGAGATAGTGGGTATTATCATTATCGGACTTTCTGTTTTTATTATCTTATTATGCTTGTTCATTGTACTGAATAATGGGAAAACCGCTAAAGGAAGAAATTAATGAAGATTAAAAGATAGAATCTGTTTATTTCCAAACCCCATCTACACTAGTTCCGCACCTATCACAAATACCATTAAAATTTAAAATTTTAGTCTGGAAATTTGTTCTTTCAATCAGATCTTCACCACAATTGCTGCAATTTGTAACAATACTTTCATTTCTTAAATTTCCGGGATACACATATTTAATTCCTTTGGATTTTGCAAGTGAAACAGCTTTTTCAACAACATTTACAGGAG
>JAISPG010000022.1 GCA_031275085.1 Bacteroidales bacterium
CTTTCCGAAGGCTCAAATGAAATAGTACTGGCATTGGCAGAGCCGGGAGACGGACCTGTAATACTTATGGATCCTGTAGTCAGTGATACAATTACAGTAATCTATGAAATACTTGTTCCCGAACTAACAATAACTTCTCCTGAAGAAGGTTCTGTAATCTATTCACAGGATGTAGAAATAGAATTTACAGTTGATAATTTTACAATAGGCGAAAGCGAAGGTAAGGTAAAATATACAGTTGATGAAGAGACACCATTATATATAACAGGATCAAATATATCCCTTAGCGGTTTGAGTTACGGCGAACATACAGTAGTGCTGGAACTTGTTAATAATGATGAAAGTTCGTTAGTTCCTGCTGTAACATCCAGTGTAACATTTACCTGTGAAGAGAGGACAGCAAAAATATATGAATTGGTTACTTCTATGGATGCACTTTCTGATGGAGGCAAATATCTGTTTGTAGGAGAAAAAGATGCATCATATTATGCGTTGGGTTGGCAGAAAACAAGTAACAGGCATGCAGTTCCAGTAACGATTTCAAATAATACCATTACGGTAATGCCGGCAATTGAAGTTGCAGAAACCCAGGATAATATAAATCCTTATGAAATAACATTAGAAGAAACCACAAATGGATTTGCTTTCTATGACGCTTTAAATGAAAAATACTTGGTACCAAGGGCAGGTTCTTATAATGGTATGCTTCTTAGCGCTACACAGGAAGACTGGACAGTATCGGTCGGAACAGGTTCTGTAGTATCGGCAGTAGCAAACAATAGTACAACATATCCACGCGGAACAATGCAGTTTAATCCGAATGCAGGTAATGATCCTTTGTTTTCATGTTATGCTTCTGCAACACAGACAGGATTTTATTTATATAAAGCACAGGAAACAGGTGAGCCATATTTTAGAATAACATCACCTTCGGAAGGGGCAATAGTGGGTACAAATCAGGTATCTGTAGAGTTTATAGTGCATAACTTTATAATGGATGGAGATACTCCGGACGGCAAAGTAGCATATAAATTAGGTACAGATGGTGCAGTTTTGTATACAACATCAAGTCCTGTGACAATATCAGGACTGGCATTGGGAGCTAATACCATATATTTTGAATTGGTTGATAATAGTGAATCACCACTTCCTGAACCTGTGACTGCAGAATTAACAATAATTTACGAACTTCTTATGCCTGAATTAACAATAACTTCACCTGAAGAAGGTTCAGTGATATATTCACAGGATGTTGAAATAGAATTTACAGTAGAAAACTTTACAATAGGTGAAAGCGATGGTAAGGTAAAATATACTGTTGATGAAGGAACGGCATCGTATGCAACAGGAACAAGTATATCTCTCAGTGGTTTGAGTTACGGTGAACATACAGTAATGCTGGAACTTGTAAATAATGATGAAAGTTCGTTAGATCCTGTTGTTAGTACTATTGTAACATTTACCTGCGCCGAAGCAATTCCAACTGTTTACGCCTTAGTAACATCTTCAAATGAACTTGTAGATGGAGGTAGATATTTATTTGTTGGAATTAAAAATGATGCATATTATGCATTAGGCTGGCAGAAAACCAGCAACAGGCATGCTGTTCCGGTTACAGTTCAGAATAATACCATTACAGTACTTCCTGCAATTGAAGTGACAGAGACCCAGGATAATATAAATCCGTATGAAATAACATTTGAAGAAACCACAAATGGTTTTGCTTTCTACGATGCCTTAAATGAAAAATATTTAGTGCCGAGAACAAGTTCCAATAATGGTTTAGTCCTTACTGCAACTGAAGAGGACTGGACTGTTACAGTAGGTGCTGATTATTTAGTATCGGCAGTAGCAAACAATAGTACAACATATCCACGCGGAACAATGCAGTTTAATCCGAATTCAGGTAATGATCCTTTGTTTTCATGTTATGCTTCTGCAACACAGACAGGATTTTATATTTATAAAGCAATAGAAACAGATGAACCTTATTTGGGTATAATTTCACCGGCTGATAATACAATTTTCAGAGTTCCTGATGTAGATATAGAATTTCAGGTTTATAACTTTGATCTTGGAACAGAAGGTAAGGTTAAATACACAGTAGATGACGATGTTACAGAATATACGACTACAAATCCTGTTATGTTGACAGATCTTGGTAATGGTAGCTATACAGTTGTTCTGGAATTGGTTGATTTATATAATGCATCGTTAACGCCTCCGGTAACTGCAAGTGTTACATTTACGGTAGAGCAAGTAGGAGTTGATACGGATTTTACAGGAATTGTTAAAATATATCCTAACCCGGCTAAAGAAAATATAAATATTGAACTTGCCGAAGATGTAGATAAAATATCAATAGTAAATGTTATGGGACAAATTGTTATGGAAATGGTTCCCGAATCAAAAACTCAAAGTATAGATCTGGGGAATTTTGAAAGGGGAGTTTATTTTATTAAAATAAGTAAGGCGAATTTTGTAAATACATATAAAATTATTGTTCAATAAAATAATAAAAAAATGGAGCTATTTTAAAACTATAATAGCTCCATTTTTGTTACTTTATTATAAATACAAAATTTTATCAGATTAAAAGATACTTTAATTATTTATTAAGAAAATTAGAATTATTGTTAGTGATTATTTTTTAAATTTGAAAATGAATTAATTATTAAAAATTGTAAAATATGAAAACATCTATTTTATTTATTGGTTTACTGTTTGCTTGTGTATTAGCGAATAGTCAGGAAAAAATTGATATGCCGAAAGCAGGCGGAGGTTCTGAAGGTTTTGAAAACTGTAATGCCGGAGATAGCTACGGTAATGGTTCTTTTGTTGGAAATAACAGCATAACGTGGACATATAACCATTCAAGAGATGTTGATACTTTCCCGATAACAGGAAAAGGATTAATGCTTCGTAGAGGTTCGGACAGCTATTTGCAATCTTCGGAAATATCAGGAGGTATCAGCAGTTTTGAAGTTAAAATGAAAAAAGCTTATACCGGAGCAAGAGAAAGGAAATTAGAACTTTATATTAATGGAAACTTAATTGAAACATCCCAGGGATTTGGAGGAGTTGCAGGTGGAGACGCAACAACATATACATTTTCCGTAGAAGATATAAATATTCCCAATAATTTTACTATAAAATTAAAACCGGCAGGAACTGAGACTAATAATCAGCAGATTGTGATTGATGACATAGTATGGACAGAATATGCAAGTACTGAGCCATATATAGCTATTACTTCTCCTGCAAATAATTCAACTATTTATTCTTCAAATGTTGATATTGTTTTTTCAAATGCTAATTTTGATTTAGGAACAGCAGGAAAAGTAAAATATACTGTGAAT
Source organism: Bacteroidales bacterium (assembly GCA_031275085.1). Taxonomy (GTDB): domain Bacteria; phylum Bacteroidota; class Bacteroidia; order Bacteroidales; family ML635J-15; genus Bact-19. The sequence continues at coordinate 3,360 of JAISPG010000022.1, forward strand.
GGCGGAACTCCCGAATATACGACAACAAGTCCTATTTCATTAATAAGTTTAACTGATGGCAGCTACAATGTAGTATTGGAGCTGGTTGATAATAGTAACGCTTCTTTAAATCCTCAGGTCACTGCATCTGTAAACTTTACTGTAAATACAAGTGGTCCTACTATTACCTCAATTCATGATATTCAATATACTACTGCTGCAGACGGTGAATCTCCTTTGAAAGGCCAACAGGTTTGGGTACGTGGTATTGTGTATGCAAATTTTAACGGAACTTCATTTGGTAATAAGGGATATTTTATTCATGATGCTGCCGGTGAATGGAGCGGAATATACATATATGATTTGGAAAGAACTCCGGTAATTGGAAATACTGTATTGATTCAGGGTACTGTTGATGAATATTTTGGACTTACACAGTTAAAAACTGTTACACATTATGAGGTTGTTGACCCAACTACAGAACCTTATGATCCTATAGTGTTAACTACAGAAACAGCAAAACAGGAAAAATATGAATCCTGTTTTATAAAGATAAATGATGCTCAATGTAAATCTGATGGGGTTCAGGATTATGGTTTGTGGATTATTAATGACGGAAGTGGCGATCTTTTATGTAAAAGAATGAACGATGACGGATTTACCCCTGTATTAAATACCCGTTATAACGTAACCGGTGCTCTTACTTATGACAGAGACATGAATTCCAATGCAGCTTTTAATTTATTATACAGGAGTACAAGTGATGTAACTGTTGCCGGAATAAATAGCGAATACGCAGAGAAGATAAAAATATATCCTAATCCTGCTGTTGAAACTATAAATATAGATCTTCCTGAAAAAGCCGATAGAATAACTGTTTTAAATAATATAGGTCAGGTTGTGATTAAAATGGATAATGTGAAAGAAAACCAGTCAGTAAACGTTAAATCATTAAATTCCGGAACTTATTTTATTAAAGTTGAAAAAGGTACAGATGTTGCTGTATTAAAATTTATTATAAATTAATAAAAATAAAATAACTTGAAAGCTGCTCAAAAGGGCAGCTTTTTTTATCTTTTATAATCTGATAAAGAGAAATCTTTTAAAAGTTAGATTAAAAACTGGTCAAAAAATGAATTAAGTTAAAGAAATATATGATTTTTGAGAAAAGATCAAAATTGAGTATGTGTTGTTCTTCTTGTTTAAATTGTTGGAAAACAGATTCTTTTGTCTTTACTCATTAGCTGTATTAAATATAGCTTCTTCTTATTTCTATTTTATATCTAAAATTATAAATAGTTGATTATTAGGTTATTTTAAATCATTTGAATTAAAAAATATAATATTAATAAAAAATATATTAATGTTATTATAAAAATAGAAGTAAATGACTTACATTTGCATTTTAATTTATGAAGTAGTTTAGTTAAATTATTGTTTTTTTGAAAATGAAAGTAAAGTATCAGGATTTAATAGAACAGTCATTTGAGTTTCCGACTGAAGGATTTGAGGTTGAAGATGGTGAGTTATATTATTATGGTATTCCATTAATGGATCTGGTTAAGCAATATGGAACTCCAATGAAATTTACTTATCTTCCTAAGATAACGGAAAATATAAAAAAAGCCAGAATGTGGTTCAATGTTGCTATTACCAAGGCAAATTATGATGGCAAATATTATCAGTGCTATTGTACCAAAAGTTCCCAGTTCTCATTTGTACTGGAAGAAGCATTGAAAAATGATATCCATTTGGAAACCAGTTCCAGTTTTGATATAGATATTATTAGAGCTTTAAAAGAATCGGGACACCTTGATGAAACTATCAAGATAGTTTGTAACGGATATAAAATGCCGGCATATATTGATAATATAGCCAGATTAATAAATGAAGGATTTATTAATGTAATTCCTGTCTTGGATAATTACGGAGAGTTAACCCAACTTTTGGAACAGGTTTACGGAGAACTGAATGTAGGAATAAGAATTGCATCTGAAGAAGAACCTAAGTTTGAGTTCTATACATCAAGGCTTGGTATCGGATATAAAAATATTGTACAGTACTATCACGATGCAATTGAAAATAATCCCAGAGTGAACCTTAAAATGCTTCACTTCTTTATAAATACAGGAATTAAAGACACTTCTTATTACTGGAATGAGTTAAGTAAGTGTCTTAATGCATATTGTGAATTGAAGAAAGTATGTCCTGAATTGGAAGCATTAAATATTGGCGGAGGATTTCCAATTAAAAATAGCCTTACTTTTGAATACGATTATGAGTATATGGCAGAAGAGATTGTAAATCAAATAAAAATAGCATGTGATTTCGCTAAAGTGCCGGAACCTGATATTGTTACGGAATTCGGATCATTTACAGTAGGCGAAAGCGGCGGTACTATCTATTCAGTTGTTTATCAAAAACAGCAGAACGACAGGGAAAAGTGGAATATGATAGATTCTTCTTTTATTACAACATTACCGGATTCATGGTCAATAAATAAAAGATTTATAATGTTGGCAATAAATAAATGGGAAAGTCAGTATGAAAGAGTATTCTTGGGAGGATTAACATGTGACAGTGATGATTATTATAATTCCGAACAACATGTAAATGCAATATATTTACCCGAATACGATCCTGAAGAACCGCTTTATATAGGTTTTTTTAATACGGGCGCATATCAGGAAGCTATAGGAGGTTTCGGTGGAATACAACACTGCCTTATACCGGCACCAAAACATGTATTAATAAGCAAGGATGAAGAAGGAAAAATAACTACCAGATTATTTTCAAAAGAACAAAGTTATAAATCCATGTTAAAGACTCTGGGTTATTTATAAAATGCAATATATTTTTTAAAAGTGAAGTCATTTAAACTTTAAAAAATAGAAAAAGTTGCAGAACTCGTTCGTCGATGCGAGCGGCATTGTCTGGTGAGTGTTGAGAAAATATAATTGTTTGGCGTTAAGCAATTTAGTAGGACGACTGTAAGGAGGACACAACTAAATTGTAGACAAACGATTATATTTTTAGCGAAGTAGACGTAGCCGCAAAAGGCGTTTTTGCTTACTTTTTTCGCCGCAAGGAAAAAAGTAAGATACTGTCCGACTTACGATGTACTTAGCGTAGCCGAAGTAAGGGCAAATATGTTTAATGTTATTTATCATAAAATAAAAAAGTTTAAATGACTTCAGTAAATTTTAACATTTGATAAAAGTTAATTAAATAAAATACAATATTTTTGAAAAATGGAAAAACGTACCTATGCCGGAATTCCGGAAGAATATTCATTGTTTGATCCGGCAAAAATAGTTTTGCTGCCTGTTCCTTACGACGGTACATCCACCTGGGGAAAAGGAGCCGACAAAGGCCCGGAAGCATTTCTGGAAGCATCCGAAAATATGGAAATATACGATCTGGAGTCAGATACGGAAGTATATAAAAAAGGCATTTGGCTTGATGAACCTCTAAAATGCAGCGATGATCCGGAAAAAATGGCTATGCAGGTAAAAGAAAAAGCCTCTTTCTTTTATGAAAAAGAAAAACTTTTTACCATGATAGGAGGGGAACACTCGGTGAGTATAGGAGCTATTATGGCTGCAAATGAAAAATTCAAGGATCTGAGTGTTTTACAACTGGATGCACATTCCGACCTGCGTCCGGAGTATCACGGTTCGGAGTTTAATCACGCATGTGCTTTGCACTGGGCATCAAAAAATACAAATCTGGTACAAGTAGGTATCAGAAGTATGGATATTTCAGAAAAACCTTACATAAATAAGTCTAAAATATTTTATGCAGAAAATATTGCACTTAGGAATGATTGGCAGCAGGAAGTAGTTGATAAACTTACCGAAAATGTATACCTTACAATAGACCTCGACTATTTCGATCCGTCAATTATGCCTTCTACCGGAACTCCCGAACCCGGTGGTTTATTCTGGTACGAAACTCTGGATTTATTGAAGCGGCTAGCTGCACAAAAAAATATTATAGGTTTTGATATTGTAGAATTAGCACCGCAGGAAAATAACCCGGCATCCGATTTTTTAGCAGCAAAATTATATTATAAAATTTTAACTTACATATTAGAAAAATAAAAAAATGGAAAACAAAGGTATTATCTCAGATTTTATTGAGAATAATTTTAAACATTTTAATGCCGCAGCTTTGGTAGATGCATCCAAAGCATATGTTGCACATCTGAAGGACGGTGGCAAAATGATGATCACTCTTGCAGGAGCAATGAGTACTGCAGAACTTGGTAAAACACTTGCCGAAATGATAAGGCAGGATAAAGTGCAGATCATTACATGTACCGGAGCAAACCTCGAAGAAGATATTTTCAATCTGGTTGCTCACAGCAAATATGTAAGAGTTCCTAACTATCGTGATTTAAGTCCGCAGGATGAGCACGATTTGTACGATAAAGGAATGAACAGAGTTACAGATACCTGTATTCCCGAAGAAGAAGCATTCCGTGTTTTGGAGAAAAAACTATTAAAAGTCTGGACAGAAGCCGAATCAAAAGGAGAAAGATATTTTCCGCACGAATACATGTATAAAATATTACTTTCAGAATTAAAAGAAGACGAATACGAAATAGATCCTAAAAACTCATGGATGCTGGCAGCAGCAAAGAAAAACCTTCCTATGATAGTTCCCGGCTGGGAAGATAGTACTTGTGGAAACTTATTTGCAGCGGCAGTTATTCGTAACGAAATATCTGTAAAATGTTTAAAAGTAGGTATCGAATATATGACATTTCTGGCAGACTGGTATCGTAAAAATTCTGCAGGAAAAGGAATAGGCTTTTATCAGATAGGTGGTGGTATTGCAGGAGATTTTCCGATCTGTGTCGTACCTATGATGATACAGGATTTACAATGGGAAGAAACTCCTTTCTGGGCATATTTCTGTCAGATAAGTGATTCTACAACCAGCTACGGATCATATTCGGGAGCAGTTCCAAACGAAAAAATAACCTGGGGAAAACTGGATGCAGACACTCCTAAATTTATTGTGGAGTCAGATGCAACAATAGTAGCTCCATTGATGTTTGCCTATATTTTAGGATACTAAAACCAAGAAGTCTATTCTGATATAAATTGTTCCGTCACGGCTATGACATGCGTCATAGCCGTGACGGAACGTTTCATATAAATAAACCGGAAATAATAATATATAGCAAATATTATTAAAGAATATAACGCTAATTTAATGTATGTTTTGTATAAAAATACATTTCGTATCTATAAAAATATGAAAAATTATTTATATTTTATATAATAAAACCTCTTGTTAGTATATTTTAATAATTATCATTCAGAAAGTAAAGTTTCGTATATAAGTATTAATTTCTTTAAACCAGCTAAACTGTTAATTCTCAATATTTTCCCAATCACCTAAAATTTCATCAATCTCGGCAGAAGTCTTTTTTAAACGGGATTTACATTCTTTAATAAGAAATGTAGCTCTTTTTACCTTTGTACTTAGTAAATCAAGATCCAGATCCTCATTTTCGATTTCGGCAAGAATATCTTCCAGTTCCTTAAGTGCTTGATTATATGTAAACTCTTTTTTTGCCATGACATAAAAATATATTTTATAAAGATAATAGTTTTTTAGGAAATCATTTTTTCATTTGTAGATTTTTAAAGCTCATTAAATATATTTCAATAACTTTGAAATTTTTAATGACGATTATTTAACGGCGATCGGTAAACACCGGCTACTGAGCGTCGGCTGGTGAGCGACGGGACGGCTACTGAGCGTCGGCTGGTGAGCGAAGCCGAACCAAGCCGAAGCAAGCCGAACCAACCCCAAAAACTAACAATATAATAACAAAGCATCAGGAACTTTCAAATCATACTTGTTGCTTTTATAAAAAATTTGTTTCTTGCAAAAAGATATACTTGAACGAATACTATGGATACATTTGAGCAAAGGCTGTCCGAAACCTCACAGTTTTACCAGGATGGAGATTTGAATCTTGGATTCAGAAGACTCATCGACTGTGCTCTGGACACCGGGAACATGGATATTTTTAAATCAGTTCTGGAGTTTACCGACTGGCGGTATAATCTTTCAGAAGAAGGAGCGGGCAGTGAAGAAATATCAAAAGCTATCGATCTGCTTGAAAAAATTAATAAGGCAAAAGCTATATACACTGATGCCCCGCTTAAAGATATTATCAAAGCTGAAGGAATTTCAAAAAAATATAAAAAGGGAAATTTTACATTAGGTCCTTTGGATGTTTCGGTAAGTAATTCCGAGATGGTTGGTTTGGTAGGAGAGAACGGTAATGGAAAAACAACCTTGTTGAGATTATTAGGCGGAGAATTAGGGCTTACATCAGGAACAATTGAATATAATTTCCCGAAGTCATATAAAAATCAGTATGAATTAAGAACCCGTTTAGTATATATACCGCAGAGGATAAACAGATTACGTGGTTCTTTAATGGAAAACCTGCAGTTTACATTATCCCAACATGAAATTCATGGAGAAGAAAATGAACTGATGGCTCTTACACTTTTAGCAAGAATGGGGCTTTGGCAATATAAAAAAATGGATTGGGGAAGACTTTCATCGGGATATAAAATGCGTTTTGAACTTGCTCGTACATTATTAAGGAAACCTGAAGTTCTTTTACTTGATGAACCATTGGCAAATCTTGATATTCTGGCTCAGCAGATAATACTTGAAGACCTTCGATTTTTGTCGGGTTCACTATTAAACCCTTTTGGAGTGATATTAAGCTCACAACAACTGTATGAAGTAGAAAAAGTATCAGATAAAATCATTTTCCTTAATGAAGGAAGACTTGTTAATCAAAGTAATAAACAGGAAAAAGAAGAAGAAGCCGGATCATTAATAATAGAATTTGATGCAAATATCACACGGGATCAACTAAAAGAACTATTTAATCAAATAGGATTAGAAAAATTGCATTTCAACGGAGGAAACTATATTGCATATTTCCCGGAAGGAGTAAATATCAGTGAAGTAATGTACCTTTTAGGAAAAGAAAAAGTACAGGTTTCATATATACGTGACATATCAAAATCAAGTCGTAGATTTTTTATAGATTAAAAATATGATAAAAAGAATAAATAAATATTTACTGGAAAATTATCCACTTATATGGAATACGCGTGTAGTATGGATGCTGATAATATTATGTTTTGCACATCTCATTTTCTATCTGGCAGGTTTTTTGTCATATTACTCGCCTAATCAATTACATAGTTACATATTTGATAATTATTTTTCGGGTGGTTTTATATGGATAGGGATTTTGCTCTCTATACTTATTTTTATACTATGGCTTAATCAATATTTTAAACAAAATGCATTCAAGTTATATTATCCCAAAAGCAACGGTTCGTTATTTCTGGAATTTATTATTGTTTTTGTAGTGTGTTTCTTTAGTATTTCATTCTATTTAAGCTATACAGAAGGTTTACGGCAAAGAATTTCCGGCATTGTAAGCACAGATGAACTATATAAAGAAGCAGATATTGTAAATAAAACAGCAGCATTTACGGTGCAAAATTCATACTATTATACATGTACCAACCGTTGTGTGCCGGCTTTGGTATTTGATACTCTTGTAAGTGAAGATGAAGTACTTGAACTGTATGTTTGGAACATTACAAGATATGATTATGATCAAAACTGGAAAAATGTAGATCCGGAAGAATATATGTTATATAGAGACAGCCTTCCACAACCATATTATTCCAATCATGAATTTGAAGAACTTTTGAAGGTTAATTTTCCACAAAGGCGTATAAGTAATGTTGACCAGGATTATTATGATGATGATAATGAATATGGAACTGATGAAGAAATAGCAGTTCAGGAAAAACTATATTTGGGAAAATATGATAAAAATACACAATATAATTTATATAGCCTATATAATTATTGTGCTTGTCTGACAATGGTAGATTCTGTAAAAAATGCAGAATATTACGCCAAACATACTGCCGGTCTTTTGGAAAATCAAAATAAGGATTCGATACAAAAAATAATTTCCTCTTATTTACAAATTGCCGATAAATATAAAATTAGCTATAAATTTACAGAAAAGCAATGGATTGACTATATTTATAATCCTCCTTATTATTTTGTAGACCATGAATTATATTATAACGAAGAATATGATCAATATAACAGGAGATATAAAATTAGAGATCATGTTTACCATTATAATATGGAAACTACTATGGACAATCTGTTAAAATCAAAAAACAATGTTATTCCATCTGAAGGAATTCTTTTATTTTTCTACTTAGCATTGTTTTTTGCCATACTTATATATACATTCCGGACTACAACTTTTCGTACATGGATTATTTCTTTTGTAGGACTCATGGCTTTATTATTTGTATTTCTTGCAGTATATTTCTTTATAAATATTTCCGGAAATTTCGGTTATAACAGTCAGGATAGTTTGCTGATTGCCCAGACATTTGTTTTCATTTTTATATTTTGGATATTTACTGTTTTGGGGATCGCAAAACGAAGAAATAAACTAATTACAGGTGTAGCTTTAAACTGGTCAATATGGACATTCCCGTTGATAATCCCGTTGATAATCACCCGATATGTAATTTTTCTTAGAAATTCATATAATGTATGTGATGAATATGGTTATGAATATTCATTATATTATCAGGATTCCCATTATATATGGATTAATAATAATATAGTGGAATTGGGTTATTTCAATATATTATTATTTTTATTATTTATTTTAATTGTAGCTATACCGCTTTTGAAAAAATGGAAAGCCATGTCTGAGGAATAATTATTGAAAACATACCGGCAACGGATTTTGATTTTATTGTTAAATTATAATTATCTGAATAAATATGTTAAAAAAAGAAGATATAATATTTCTGGAATCTAATGGAATTAAGAAGGAAAAAGTTGAAGAACAGATAAAAAAATTGGAGAATAACAATAATTTTCAGGAACTGAGTGCTGCTGCTACTGTAAAAAACGGAATTTATGTTCCCGAAGATATAAATACTTACATTAGCTTGTACGACAGGCGAAAGGATGAATTTGATATTGAGAAATTTGTTCCTGCTTCAGGTGCGGCAACCCGTATGTTCAAAAGGCTTATAAGTTTTCATAAAGAACCCGTTTTGAAGAATCTTAACGACGGAGGATTTTATTCGGTAAAAACAACATTTGAAGAAATAGAAAAATTTGCATTTTTCGGTGAACTGAAAAAACTAAATGTTCAGATATCCGGACTTGATGACATGGCAGATAAAATTCTGTATTCAGGATTAAACTATGCCCATATTCCTAAAGGTCTTATAGAATTTCATAAATATCCCGGGGAAACAAGAACTGCATTTGAAGAACATATTATTGAGGCTTTTAATTTATTTGGAGAACAGGATAATATTAAGATACATTTTACAATATCGGAAGAATTCAGAAAAGGTTTTGATGCCAAATTAAAAGAAATAGAAGAGAGGTCAGGGAAAAAAACGAATATCTGTTTTTCTTATCAGGAAAGATCTACCGATACTGTTGCTGTGTATGAAGACGGAAACCTTGTCAGGGAAGAAGATGGAAGGTTACTGTTACGTCCCGGAGGACATGGTTCATTATTACAGAATTTGAATAAGCTGGATTCTGATTTCATATTTGTAAAAAACATAGATAATGTTATCCATGGCGATTATCTGGGCGAAACAATACCATATAAAAAGCTTCTTGGAGGTATTTTGATTTCTTTGATTGATAAAATATCGGAAATATTTGGGATACTTACCAATACACCTTCTGTCGGAGATATTAAAAATGCAGTATTATTCTTAAATCTGAAATTTGGTGCCGGTTTTACAGAAAATACAACAATACAGGAATTGATAAATTTCATAAACCGTCCGGTCAGAGTCTGTGCTATGGTAAAAAATACCGGAGAACCGGGAGGAGGACCATTCTGGGTAAAAGATTCTTCCGGGAAAGAAAACCTCCAAATTGTAGAAAAAGCACAAATCGATCTTTCTGACCCAATACAGAAGCAGATTTTTAATGATTCCACACATTTTAACCCTGTTGATATGGTTTGTTATCTCAAAAATACTGAAGGACAAAAGTTTGACCTTAATGATTTTGTAGATAAAAATTCTTTTTTCATTACTGAAAAAACTCACTCCGGCAATATTATAAAAGTATTTGAACATCCGGGATTATGGAACGGTTCTATGTCGGATTGGCTTACATTATTCGTAGAAGTTCCGCTTGTAACATTTAATCCGGTGAAAGAACTCAACGATTTGCTAAGAAAGGAACATCAACCAAAATAATGTAATGAAAATTAAAAACCTGAAAATATCATTAACAACTTAAATGCCTTTTGGATAACATCCGGGATACAGGCTGTTAATTTCGGATGAAACCGGTTTATATCAGGAATGTTGAAGCAATTTTACAGCACAGGCATTTTCCATTGTCAGACCTTTGGGTATGCTGAGAATATAACAGGTAATTCTGTTTTTTCTGTTTATAAACAAAAATACTGCGGAAAAGCTATAAAAATTATATATTTGCAGGAAATAATCTTAAAATTGAATAATGAAAAACCATGCTATACTTTTTTTTGTTTTAATAAGTTTAATAATGACAGGTTGCAGATCAGGAAAACAAACAACAAATCCGGATGTAACAGATGAAATAAAACCTTCTCAAATGTTAATTGGTCCGCCTTTAATCATATATAAAACAAAAGCAGATTATAACAATCTTGTTCCTGTTCTGTTATCCGATGATAAGTCCGAAATTATTTCATTTCCGCATCCTTCGGACCTGAAAGACGGTAATGCATTATTGACACCTACGGTATTAAAAGACGGTTACCTTCTGGATAACAGAGGTATAAATGAAAATGTTGCATTTTTAAGATATACATATGAAGAATATTCTCAGATGAAAACCATGCCTTCTATTAATGAACTTTATAACAATATTGTTGAAAAAGACCCATTAACAGAATTATGCAGATGCGGGCTCCGAACGTCATACGAAAATCCCGAAAAACAAATAAATCAGCTGATAGAAGAAGAAAAACTGGATACCAAATGCAACAAAGTGGTTAGAAAATAGTTTCTGATTATTATGGTTAAAACATCGAATATAAAATATTATGAATATCCGGAAATTGATTTTGAAAAGTGGAACAAAGTCATTGATGAGGCAGATAATGCTCTTATATATGCCCACACATGTTATCTGGATGTAGTCTCAGAAAATTGGGGTGCATATGTTTATGGTGATTATGAATATATTATGCCGTTAACAGAAAGTAAAAAAGTTGGTATTAATTTTTTACAACAACCTTTTTATTGCCAGCAGTTAGGTATTTTCCCGACTCCTTCGGAGCATGTCGCACGTGAATTCATCGATTCGGTTAGGTCTGATTTTAAATATGTTTCAATTAATTTTAACAGTAATAATAAAGTTGTAAATACGGCAGATATTGATATCACACCAGTTAATAATCTGGTACTTGACCTTAATCAATCATATGAAGACATTTGCAGGACATATACAAAACATACTGTAAGGCATCTTAAAAAAGCTTATTGCAATCAGTTACACTTTGTCGAATATATAAAGGGGGTAACCTATATAGATTATAAGATTAAAAATCAAAGTTCTCATATTTATAAGAAAAGCCTCAAAATTTTAAAAAAAATGCTTCCCGAATTACTTTCAAGGGATAAAGGATTTATCAGTGCTGTTTTTGATGCAGATAATAACATGTGTGCGGCGGCGGTTTTTGTAGTTGGTTGCGGTAGAGTTGTCTATATAAACGGAGTCACAAACGGGAAAGGAAAAGAAAATGATGCAATGTACTATCTTATGGACCACGTAATAAAGAAATTTGCAGGCTCTCCTTTATTATTGGATTTTGAAGGCTCTAAAATTCCGGGAGTTGCAAGATTTTTTGAAGGATTTGGAGCAAAACCGGAACAGTATTATAATTTTAAATACAATAAATTACCAATCCCTTTACGTTGGATAAAAAAATAAGGATTTTCCTGTATTCTTTTATAAATGAATATTAACAAAGTAAAACTAATAGAATTAGAGAATTTTATAAATTCGGATTTTTATAAAAATCTTGAAATTAAACCAATATCATATAAAAGAGCAATCTCATACATAAATAATCCGCACGGCAAACCGGAAGATGTTGTATTATACTATATTTTAGACGATAAAAAATTAGTAGCATTCAGAACAATATGGGCAGATATAATTGACGCTAATGGGCTACAAATGAGATTTGGATGGCTAAGCGGAAATTGGGTTTCGCCTGACTTTAGAGGAAAAGGAATTGCCAGGAAAATATTTAAAGAAATTTTTCAGGATTGGTCAGGAAAGTTAATGCTGGCTAATTATTCTCCTGAAGGACTTAAGTCAAATAAAAATTATCTGGAACAAATTTATAATTATCAGGGAATTAGATTGTATTTTAAATTTTCTATAAGAAAAAGATTAGTTAGTAGTAAGTTTCTAAAACTGTTTTTGTACATAAGTGACATTTTGATATACTTTATTTCCGGATTATTTAAAATTATTTATCCGCAAAGAATCTCTAAAAAATATAATTTTCAGGTTTTATCTGAACCTGATGAAGATTGTCTGCAAATGGCAGAAAGCTATAAACATGAATTTGTTTTTGGCAGGGGAAGAAAAGAACTGGAATGGATATTTTCCTATCCCTGGGTTACAGACAAAGAAGAAGACTATGATCTTAAATATATTTTTTCAACATATGCGGAAGAGTTTTATTATAAAGTTGTAAAAGTTTCAAAGGAAGATCGTTTTTTAGGTTTTTTTATATTTTCTGTACGTGACGGACATTTGAAAACACTTTACTTTTGTTTTTCCGGGATAGAATATAAAGTAATTGCAAAATGGCTGAAAAGATATGTTGTTAATGAAAATCTGGCAATGATGACTGTTTACAATAAAAAACTCACAAAAGTAATAAAACTCATGCCTTTTCCTTTTTTATTTATACGGAAGCTGGAAGCCAAAATTTACAGTACATTTGAATTTACTCAGATAGATTCGTACATAGTTCAGGATGGAGATGGAGATTATTTTTTTACATAATACATTTTAGCTGGTAACAGATGATTTTAACAGGCTTGTTGCTGTTTCGTTCGCAAACTTTGCTGTGCCTGAATTTATCGGGTTAAAGATTCTTAACTTTTAATTTCAGATTCCGATCTATTTAAAAAATTGTAAGCTTTTATATATAAATTAATAACTTTGTGTAAAAAACATTATGAATTACAATCAACTATTTGAACAAATCAGGAATAAGAGAAGTTTTTTGTGTACAGGACTGGATTCTGAACTTGAAAAATTACCAAAACATTTATTGAAACTGAAATCTCCGGTTTTTGAATTCAATAAACAGATAATTGATGCAACTGCAAGATATTCGGTGGCATACAAGCCAAATCTGGCATTTTATGAAAGTCTTGGTATTGAAGGATGGCAGGCATTGGAAGATACAGTGGGTTATATCCGTTCGAAATATCCGGAGATATTTATAATTGCGGATGCTAAACGAGGAGATATAGGAAATACATCAAAGTTATATGCAAAAACTTTTTTTGAAAGTATGGATTTTGATGCTGTAACTGTTGCGCCGTATATGGGAGAAGATTCTGTAACTCCGTTTTTGACATATACTGATAAGTGGGTCATTCTTTTAGCTCTTACCAGTAATAAAGGAGCTGACGATTTTCAATACTATACGGAAAATAATACAAGATTATTTGAACATGTTCTGAAAAAATCACAGGATTGGGCGGATAAAAATGCAATGATGTATGTTGTTGGTGCCACCCGTGCAGAAATGTTAACGGATATAAGAAAAATAGTGCCAGATCATTTTCTGTTGGTTCCCGGAGTAGGAGCACAGGGAGGTAGCCTTCAGGAGGTTGCAAAATATGGTATGAACGAAAAATGTGGATTATTGGTTAATTCTTCCAGAGCAATAATATTTGCTGATGATACCGAAAATTTTGCAGAAATAGCTGCTGTTAAAGCTAAAGAAGTTCAGCAGGAAATGGAAGAATTGTTAAAAGATAAAGGGATTATTTAGAGAATTAAACACAAAATAACCAAATACAAAAAAGGTGTTGTCAGATTTTTTGGCAACACCTTTTTAAATGAATATAAAAATATTTTACGTCTTTGGTTCCAGATATGGAGGAAAAATGTTATATTTGACTTAATAATAAGAAGTATAATCATTGGAAAAAATATTAAGCTTTTTTGTAATAATAATTTTTAAATGTACTTTCCTGGTTTCTGCATTAATGTCACAGGATATACATTTCAGCCAGTTTTATGCTTCGCCGTTATCGCTAAATCCTGCAGAAACAGGTTTTTTTGATGCAAACTGGCGATTCTCGAATAATTATCGTACCCAATGGAGTGCTATAGGTGTACCGTTCCGTACAATTTCCGTAGGGTTTGATAAACCATTCAGGTTAAATTCTAAATCGGATCTGGGGCTTGGGGTGTTTGTAGTAAATGATAATTCCGGCCATAGTAAATTAACTGTGAATAAAATATTTCTATCAACGAGTTACATAAGACATATAAAAAAATATCATTCATTGAGTTTTGCAATACAGGTCGGTTATGTATTTAAAAGTTTTTCCGGCGGAGGTCTGACTTTTCCTGATCAGTTCAATCCGGGAACAGGGGTTTTCGATCCTGAATTACAAACAAATTTTCGTGATTATGACAATGACCTGAACTATCCGGATATTAATGCTGGAATTAGTTATTCATATAATTCCGGTAATATAAGACCTTATGCAGGAGTTTCCATTTTTCATCTGAATACTCCTAAAGAAAGTTTTCTGAATTCTTCGGAAAGCAAATTGCCGATACGTATGGTATTTAACGGTGGTCTAAATATAAGCCTGTCAGATAATCTGGTACTGAATCCGAATTTTCTTACAATGTATAATAAAAAAGCAAGTGATTGGATTTTTGGATCATTATTATATTATTATATTCCTAATAAGAATATATTCAGGAGTATTTTCGTAGGATTACATACGCGTACGGCATTACATAACTTTGATGCTGTAATAACTACTGCCGGTGTAAATATATTCGGGTTTGAGATCGGAGTAAGTTATGATATTAATATTTCACATTTGAGAGCAGCAACAAAATATAGAGGAGCAATTGAATTATCCCTGATATATAAAGATATATCTAAAAAGCCTATTAAAATTACGATACCCTGTGACAGATATTAAGAAAATAGTTTTATCAGTTTTATTAGTTATCTTACTTGTAAACTTCGGTTTTGCACAGTCTGATGATAAAGATAATATCGAAAAATATAGTTCCGGTAAGCTGTTAAAGCAGGCAAAGAAATCGCTTAAACTTGGAGATATTTTCAGTGCCATAGATTATTATAAAATATATGATGAAATTAAACCGGGGAGGGCTGATGTTCAGCATGATCTTGGCATGTTGTTGTTTAAAGAAAAGAATTATAAAGAAGCAAAAAAATATCTATATAATGCCTATGAAAAAGATAATCAAAAATATTTGATGGATCTCTATTACTACGCTTTGTCTTTACAGGCTGTTGAAGAATACGACAATGCTAAATATGCTTTTGAACTTTTTCAGAAAGAAGCCCGCAGGAACAATGAACTTAAAGAATATGTAAGAATGGCTAAAGTACAGTCTGACCTTATTGATAATATTCCTGCAATAAAAAGAGACAGTGCCCTGAATGTTACAATCAACCTTTTAGATACAGTTGTAAATAAACCTCACATAGAATTTTCACCTGTGCCTTATGATGGAGATAAACTGATTTATGCATCATTGAATGAAAATAAACTTAATTATTATGATATAAATAAAGACAAGTTACCGGTAAGAAAATTCTATGTAGCAAAACGTGACGGAAGATCCTGGAAGAGTTTGGGAGAATTTGATACGATAATTAATGGTAATAATATAAACACCGGAAACGGAGCTTTTTCTGCAGACAAGAACAGATTTTATTTTTCCCGTTGTGAAAAGGAGCCTGACTTAGAAAAAATTTTATGTAAAATATTAGTTTCCCGGTTGGAAAATAATGAATGGCAACAACCGGTTGAATTACCTTCTGTAATTAATACAAATAATACAAATAATTCTATGCCTGCTATAGGAGTTTCCAGAGTAAATTCGGATGTGCTTTATTTTGTCTCCGACAGGCTTGATGGCAGAGGAGGGGCTGATATATGGTTTTCGTATTATGATCCTAAAAAAGAAGAGTGGAAAGAACCTAAAAATTGTGGTAAAAAAATAAATACGGTTTTAGACGAAATTACACCTTATTATAATATTGATACAAAAACTTTATATTTTAGTTCTGACGGACATCCTACGTTTGGAGGATTTGATATTTACAAGGCAGTAGGAGAGGGGCGTGATTTTTCTGCTCCTGTAAATGTTGGCTATCCTATAAATTCAAGTTATGATGATCTTTATTATATTCTGGAAGATTCCAGGGAGAGAGGTTTTTTTACTTCAAACAGACCCGGAGGATACTCTTTACGCCATGAAACCTGTTGTGATGATATATACGAATTTGTTTACCGCGATTTTATAAATATTGCAGTGACCGGAAAAGTTTTTGGAATAACGGATTCTACATTTTTTAAAAGTATAGAACAACAGTATAAAAATGAAATGGCACTTGGACTTGATATTCTGGATCATAGTAATGATATCGAATTGATGTTTAATTATCCTGTTAACCTTTATATGGTAGATGCTCAAACAGGTAAAGAAAATTTTATAAAAATATCGGAAACGGATTCTCATTCCGGAAGATATTTTTTCAATCTGGAACCGGAGATGGATTATGTTATTACGGTAAGAGATTTTAATGAAAAAGAAAAACGTCTTGCTTTTACAACCAGGAATATTACACATTCAGATACTCTTGAGCTTGATGCTATACTTGTAAGTACTTTCCCGGCACAGTCGATTATAGTTCAGAATATCTATTATGAGTTTACAAAGGCAGAACTTACAAAAGATGCTAAAAATACTATTGATATAACTATCTACCAGATAATGAAAACTTTTCCGGACATAATTGTTGAAATAAGCTCCCATACCGACAGTATTGGTTCCGATCAGCTTAACGATAAACTTTCTCAGGCCAGGGCACAATCAGTTGTTGATTATCTGATTTCCAAAGGTATTAATAAAGATCGTCTGGTTGCCAAAGGATATGGAAGGCATTACCCGATAGCTACAAATACTAATCCCGACGGAAGCGATAATCCTGAAGGACGTCAGAAAAACCGCCGCACAGAATTCAGGATAATAGGTCAGTTGGAAAATATTGATGAGATCATTTATGGAGAATAATGTAAAATATTCTGTGATTTGGGAAGATCGTAAATTATAATTCTAGTACCTAGTTCTTAGTACCGAGTACCTAGTACCGAGTACCTAGTTCCGAGTACCTAGTGCTTTTGAGGGGCCTGCTTTTTACGCGTCAGCCACCAGGAACTCGGTACTAAGAACTTGGTACTATTGTTTAGTTATTTTTTCTGAAGTTTTGTTTCCATGACAGTCTGTAATTTCAATAATATATATTCCGTCAGTTAAATTGGTAATATCAAGAATTTTAGTATCCTGAACATTATTTAGTTCTCCGCTTTGAATTTGTTTACCGTCCGGGGTGTAAAGATTTATTAAAGCATTACCGCATGAATATTTCGAATGGTCGTAAAACTCAATATACACTTTATCTGTAGCAGGGTTGGGGAATATTTTAAAGTTTTTATACGATTGGTTGTTTTCTACATACGAATTACAGTTGCCGTGTATAAATGCAGTTTTTGTGATAGTTTTTGATTCTCCGTATGCATCGGTCACTGTTATTTCAAGATCATGGTATCCTGTTGTAGTGGGAGTTTGTAATTCCATAGGTTTTACTA
>JAISPG010000061.1 GCA_031275085.1 Bacteroidales bacterium
CCTTGCGGAAACGGTATCAGCAGAAACAACTTCATGCTTATTATTCAGGACAGATGGGGAAATGTTGTTTTTGAAACAAACCAATATGACCCCGATTCTGATTGTACGGCATGTTCGGATGGTGCATGGAATGGAACAAAAAACAGAAATTCAAATATCGGAGACAATATGCTTTCACCTGGTGCATATTCGTGGTATTGTGAATTTGAAGACTGGAGCGGTATCAAATATACAAGAGAAGGAACAGTCACATTAATAAGATAATTCATCACTATTTTACAGAAGCGACCCCAATATAACATTAAAATATTGGGGTCACTTTTTTTATATATGATACTGATATTGTTAAGAATAAATAAAAATATTGATATTAATACCTTTTTAAGCTTCATACCTTTCATATTTATCCTGAAATTCAATAAAAAATTATTTTTAGAAATATCATTTCATTTTCATTTTATTTTACATACATTTGTTTCACAAATTACTAAAAATTAAATAAAAAAATATAATGAAAAATACAGCTTTTACGCAATTTCATATTGCACTCGGAGCAAAAATGGCTCCCTTTGCAGGCTATAACATGCCTATTGAATTTACAGGAATAAACGATGAACATATTACCTGCCGTGAAAAAATCGGATTATTTGATGTTTCCCACATGGGCGAATTTTGGGTTAAAGGTCCGAAAGCCTTTGATTTCATTCAAAAAGTCACATCAAATAATGTTGCTGATTTAAATGATGGAAAAGTTCAATATTCCTGTTTTCCAAACGACAAAGGCGGAATAGTAGATGATCTTCTTGTTTACAGATTTGATGCTAATAATTATTTATTGGTAGTAAATGCCGCCAACATTGAAAAAGATTGGGAATGGTGTGTAAAATATGCAAAAGAATTGGGAATGGAAATTGGTGTTGAGTTTGAAAATATCTCCGACAACATCTGCCAGCTGGCAGTACAAGGTCCATACGCACTAAAAGCTATGCAAAAACTCACTGATGAAAACGTAATTGATATGGAATATTACACCACCAAACAAATCAAATTTGCCGGTATAGACGAAGTTATTTTTTCGACTACAGGATATACAGGTGCCGGTGGTTGTGAAATATATGCTTATAATAAAGATGCAGAAAAACTTTACAAAGCTGTTATCGAAGCAGGAAAGGAATTCGGTTTGAAATCAGTCGGATTAGGGGCAAGAGATACTTTAAGGCTTGAAATGGCATTCTGTCTGTACGGAAACGACATAAACGATACAACCTCTCCTATCGAAGCAGGTTTAGGCTGGATCACAAAATTTGTTGATGGCAATAATTTTATAAACAGAGAATATCATGAAAAACTAAAAACAGAAGGAGTAACAAAAATGCTAAAACCTTTTGTTATGGTCGACAGAGGTATTCCACGCCAACATTATTTGGTTTATGATTCCGAAGGTAATGAAATCGGAGAAGTAACCTCAGGAACAATGTCTCCAATGATGAAAATAGGTATAGGTATGGCTTACCTGAAAAAAGGATTCTGGAAAGATGGCACTGAGATTTTTATAGGGATAAGAGATAAAAAATTAAAAGCTCAGGTTGTCAAGTCTCCTATTTTTAAAGACCAAATGCCTGCTGTAAAATAAACTTAAACGGGAAATGAAAAATTAAAATACAATTTTTTTCATTTCCCGTTACTTATCAAAATCAGGATGAAGATAATTTGCATAGGACTTAATTACAAAGATCATATAAAAGAGTTGAACTCTGCATATCCTGAAAATCCTGTGTTTTTTCTTAAACCGGAATCAAGTTTATTGAGGAATGGTAAAGATTTTTATTTACCCGGATTTTCTGAAAACATACAATATGAAATAGAAGTTGTTTTAAGAATAAACCGGTTGGGAAAACATATACAGGCTAAATTCGCTCACAGGTATTATGATGCTATAGGTTTGGGTATTGATTTTACTGCACGGGATCTACAAAAAAAATGCAAAGAAAATGGACTCCCTTGGGAAATATCCAAAGCATTCGACGGTTCAGCCGTTATTTCCGATTTTATTCCGGTTGAAGAATTCAGAAATACGGAAAACATTGAATTTTCTCTTTATCAAAATGAAAATATAATGCAATCCGGAAACACATCAGATATGATATTTAATTTTTCTGAAATCATAGAATACATATCAAAATTTATGACTTTAAAAATTGGAGATCTGATATATACAGGAACTCCATCAGGAGTCGGAAAAGTTTCAATAGGCGATAATTTAAAAGCTTACCTTAATGGTCGCGAAATGATCAATATGAAAATAAAATAAAATTTAATAACAAATTAAAAAATAAAAAATGGATCTGTTAACAAAAATCAAAGAAAACGCAAAAAATCAAAAAATGCGTATCGTACTGCCGGAAGGAACCGAATTACGTACACTAAAAGCCGCTGATCAGATTATTTACGAAGGCTTAGCCGATATCTTATTAATAGGTAATCCCGAAAAAATACATACATTATCTAAAGAAAACGGACTTAAAAATACCGACAAATTAAAAATAATTGATCCATTAAATCATGAAAATAAAGAAAAATATACAGATTTACTGTTTGAAATAAGAAAATCCAAAGGCTTGACACGGGAAGAAGCTTCAAAACTTGTTGAAGATCCGTTGTACCTTGGGGTTCTTATGATAAAAGCCGGAGATGCAGACGGAGAAGTTGCCGGAGCAGACAATGCAACAGGAGATGTATTACGACCTGCATTTCAGATAGTAAAAACTTTACCGGGAATAAGTGTTGTTTCAGGTGCTTTCATAATGATATTAAAAGATAAAGAATTTGGAGAAGACGGAATCATGGTTTTTGCAGACTGTGCAGTTCATCCGAATCCAACAGCAAAAGAACTGGCGGAAATTGCAGTTGCAACAGGGCATACAACAAGAGCCATTGCCGGTTTTGAACCTAAAATAGCAATGCTTAGCTTTTCTACTAAGGGAAGTGCAAAACACGAAATGGTTGACAAAGTTGTTGAAGCAACAAAAATAGCAAAAGAAATGGCTCCCGATATGATGATAGAAGGAGAATTACAAAGCGATGCAGCAATAATCCCTGAAATCGGCGAAAAAAAAGCTCCCGGAAGCAAAATTGCAGGACATGCAAATGTGTTGGTATTCCCTACCCTTGAAACCGGGAATATTACATATAAACTCGTTCAAAGAATGGCTCATGCAGAAGCAATAGGACCAGTATTACAGGGAATGGCAGCTCCTATCAACGATCTTTCAAGAGGATGTTCAGTGAGTGATATTGTTAATCTTGTTGCTATTACAGCTAACCAAGCAGCAGGAATGAAAAAATAAATTATTTTATAAATTTTTAATAATTATACAAATGAATATATTAGTTTTAAATTGCGGAAGTTCTTCTATAAAATATCAAATGCTTGATATGTCTAAAGAATATACCGTAAAAGCAAAAGGTCTTATTGAAAGAGTCGGACTTGAAAACGGAATGCTTAATCATAAAACTTTTGACGGTAAAGTTTACGAAATAGAGCAACCTATTCCAAATCATACCGTAGGAATAAAATTAGTTCTTGATGCCCTAATAAATAAAGATCATGGAGTATTAGGCTCTCTTAATGAAATAGATGCTGTAGGTCACAGAGTTGCACATGGCGGAGAATATTTTACTAAAAGTGTATTACTTGATGCTGATGCAATTTCAAAAATTGAAGCCTGCAGTGATATAGCCCCTCTTCATAATCCTGCACATTTACTTGGAATAAGAGCAATACTTGAAGTACTTCCAAATGTTATACAGACAGCAGTTTTTGATACTTCTTTTCACCAGACAATGCCTGCTGAAGCATTTATGTATGCTTTACCATACAGAATGTATGAAGACTATAAAATACGCCGTTACGGATTCCACGGAACCAGTCATAAATTCGTGGCAGAAAAAGCATGTAAAATGCTAAACTGGAACATCGAAGACAAGAAAATAATTACCTGTCACCTTGGTAATGGAGCTTCAATATGTGCAATCAAATATGGTAAATCGGTCGATACAAGCATGGGTTTTACCCCTGTAGAAGGGCTTGTAATGGGAACACGTGTCGGTGATATTGATGCCGGAGCTTTATTATATATTATGGATAAAGAAAATCTTAATACATCCAAAACAAATTCATTTATCAATAAAAGTTGCGGGCTTAACGGAGTTTCAGAGGTCTCATCAGATATGCGTGATCTTGAAAAAGCATCTTCCGAAGGAAATAACAAAGCTCAATTAGCTCTTGATATGTTTGTTTACAGAGTTAAAAAATATATCGGGGCATATGCTGCTGCAATGAATGGAGTAGATCTAATAATTATGACCGGAGGCATAGGAGAAAATGCTTGTAATATACGCGAAAATGTATTTACTAATATGGAATATTTTGGTATAGAATTTGATGCAAAATTAAATGACAACCTGAGAGGTAAAGATGCAATAATAAGTAAAGAAAGCTCTAAAGTCACTTTAATGACAATTACAACTAATGAAGAATTAGTAATTGCTTTAGATACAATGAAATTAGCAGGAGCTTAAAAGTTAGTTTTTCATAATGGTGGTTTTAGAAGGATGCTTTAAAAGTGTCCTTCTATTTTTTTCTATATATAGCTTAATAGTGGCTCAATATAAAATTTAAGTGGATAAATATTTTGGATAAAATTCCAATTAGCAAAAGACAACTTAGCTGCGACCATTGAGTATTTCGGTCAGTTAGCGAAGTCGAACTGCTGAAACGGCCAATTTCACGCAGCGCAGCAAGTAAATAACAACTTCTTTTAAATTTGGACTTCCGATTTCCTGAAGTTCATATCCCATTTTCACAGATGTTTTATTGATCCTGATAAGCCTATTAATATCAGTTGGAGTTGCATTTGCCGGAGTTTCCCATAGTTGTTTCCGTATCTCCATCCCTTACGTTTGTGTTATAATGCTTATTGTGGATAAGATGATTTTGGTTGTTTCATAATATTATAACATTACGTAAATATATAATTGTAAAATTATATTAAAAAATTACATATTCAGGTTTTTATAATGTTTCTATAGCATTATCACATAAAAAACAGAAGAGCTAGAATTTAAATATATTTTATAAGCATTATCAATCCTATTTCATATAAAATAATTTACAAAAATATTATTATACATATTAGTAATCAATAATTTATAAAAAGTATTTATCATACAAATGAGTATAATTTAATATTATATTAATAGATCATATAATTAATATATAAGAAAAATAATATGTTTATCAACATAATTAATTTATAGACTATAATTTGAATTATATATTAATTTAATTCATATTTGTATCATTAAAACTTGCACATAAGTTTTAAAAAAATATTTGTTATTCTCATTTTTAAGCATAAATAACCTAAAAGTATAAAGTTATGAAAAGACAACTATTGATTTTAATTTTTTTAGGTGTGGCATTTTCCCTGTTTGGGCAGACTTTTGTCAACAAAGGCGCTAAAATAGTGGTAAATGATGGCACAAACCTGAAACTTAACGATTTCAGCAATTCAGAACTGAACAGTTACCTGTATTTCAATTCAAACATTGATGTATCAGGAGATTGGATCAACATCTCTCCAGCTACTTTTGAAAATGGCGAGAACGGTTCCGTAACATTAAACGGAAAGTCATCTCAACTTTTAAAAAGCGGGGAAAATCAGTTCAAAGTGCTGATAATTGAAAACTCTGCGGATGATGGAATTATTTTAACAGATGATCTCATACTATCCGGACACTTATTCCTTAAGGATGGCATTATAAAAACAGGTGATAATAAGATCATATTCCTGGAAAATGCCGTTTCCGAAGCAGGAAATAATAACAGTTTTGTATTTGGAAATATGGAAAGAACAGGTTCAGGTTCATTTGTTTTCCCGACGGGTGATATTATTAATAATACACAAAAAATATGGTCGCCTGTTATTGTTATACCCGAATCATATGCTATGACTGAAGCAAGGTACTATTATGAAAATTATGAGTCTTTTGATAACAGCAAATTAGATTCTGAAGTAGAAAGCATTAGTAATTCGGAATATTATGTTTTAAGATCAGATAAAAGGTCTGATGTAGGTATATATACAAATAATGCTGACGAAAATTACATTGTTGTTTATCTCAACAATGATACCTGGGACAATATGAGTAAAGGAAAAAAACAATTTTATGAAGATAATTTCCTGTTTGGATATGGAATACCGGGATCAGACAGGGCTATTGTTACAATTGGTAAAAGCACTAAAGATCAACTATATTCAGAAACAGGAAATATGAATGATCCGTTGTTCGTAGTGTACCCTAACCCATTTACTAATGAGTTGAATATAATAACTTCAGGTATGCCTTCAAATGAAAGTGAAATATTTATTTACAACACATTGGGAAGTTTGGTATACACAAAAGAAATCTTAACTCCCCAACCGGAAAGCTCTCAAAATATAAACCTGTCAAATTTTGTGCCGGGAATATATTACATAAAAATAATATCAGGAGAATATATCAATAATATTAAAATAGAAAAATATTAAAAATAATTTATTAATAATAAAAAATAATGATTATGAAAAAAAGACTATTAATTACAGGTTTGTTATTATCACTTTTCACGATAGCTACAAATATTTTTGCACAGGAAGTATCTCCGGGAGTACTTATCTCGGATGATAATTCAATAGAAAAAGCCGATGAATCTGCTATTCTGGATATTAGCTCCGAAAGCAAGGGGTTCTTACCTCCAAGGTTAACATTGGAACAACGTAATGCAATTGCAGACCCTGCCGAAGGACTTATAATTTTTAATACTACAACTAAAAAAATAAACTATTTTGACGGTATAAACTGGGTTGAATTAGGAGAAAGTTTAATAAATAATGAAAAGAATACCAAAGCATCTTGTTATGCAGATATCACTGTCAATGGTGTTAGCGGACATGCTTTTTTCCCTTTAGTAGGAAGTACTCTTCAGCTTTCGACGCCGGCAGTGGCATTAGCATTTGGATCTTATGCAACATATAGCTGGACAGGTCCTAATAACTGGAGTTCAACTGAAAGAGAACCGGTAATATCAAATATTGCTCTAAATATGACAGGTGAATATTATGTTGTCGTATCAATAAATGGTATACAATGTGCTACAGATTATATAGATATAAAAGTTCAGGGACAAATAAGCATAACAGCAAATAATACCGGACCATATTGTGAAGGAGAAACAATCAATTTATATGTTGAAGGATTACCAACAGGAGGGACATACACTTATTCATGGTCAGGACCAAATGGATGGACTTCAACTTCCGCTTCGCCAAACAGAGTTTTTTCATCTACATTAATGGCAGGAACATATTATGTAACAGCTACAAACCAAAGTGGAGGCATTGCAACAGGTAGTACCGGTGTTATTGTATACCCCGGCTATACAACCAGTTACCATTCAACTGTAGCGGCGTGTACAGGAGATATAATAACTCTTAACCCTGGATTCCCTACCTGCAGTGGCTGTACATACTCATGGTCGGGACCTAATGGTTACACAAATAATGTACACAGTCCGCAATTACCAATTACAAACCAGTCTTTATCAGGAGATTATAACGTTACAATAACAAACTCATATGGATGTACCGGTACTTCAGCTGTTAGTGTCTCAGTTGGGCTAACACCATCTGCCGCAATTAATGGAGATTCTGAGTATTGTGTTGGAGAAACAATATCATTAAGTACTCCTGAAAATGATAATTTTACTTACAGCTGGACTGGACCCGGTAACTTCAGTTCTACTTCAAGCAGTATTTCACGATTAACATCCGGCTTTAATACCAGAGCAGGAACATATTATTTAACAGTAACAGATGTTAGTGGCTGTTCTGCGACAAACCAGCTACTTGTAACAGTAAACCCAATACATACGCCAATTCCAAGTTGCGATAAATCAAGTTATTGTCCCGGAGAAACTATAAATTTAAGTGCAAATGTAATTACCGGAGCAACATATAGCTGGAGCGGTCCCGGCGGATGGACTTCAACTTTAAGGACTCCTTCAAGAACAAATGCAACATCAGCAATGGCAGGGACATATTATGTAGTAGTTACCAATGTATACGGATGTACAAACAGACAAGGTGTAGTTGTTAATGTGAACACAATTCCTGCAACACCTACTGCAGGAACCCACAGTAAAACAGATACACAAATTACATGGAATTGGAATTCTGTAAGCAATGCAACCGGATATAAGTGGGGTACAACAAATAATTATTCCAATGCAATTGACAAAGGAACAGTCAGAAGTCATACAGAAACCGGATTAGGATGCGGAACAACATATACCCGTTATGTATGGGCTTATAATAATTGTGGTTATTCTGCAACACCGCTCGTTATTACTTTTTCTACAGAAGATTGTCCACCAAGCTGTACAGGAGAACAAGTTTATGACATAGATGGAAATTTATATTTAGGAGTACAAATAGGAGACCAATGCTGGCTTGACAGAAATTTAAAAACTACTAAATATAAAAATGGAAATTCTATCACTTATCTTTCAGGAGCACAAAACACTAATGATGGAGCCGGATATTCCTGGAATATTAACAATACTCAATATGGAAATATATATGGTGCACTATATAATGGAGTTGCTGTTCAAACAGGAAATTTATGTCCTGCAGGTTGGCATGTTCCTACCATTAGCGAATGGGGTATATTAAAAAACCTTGCAGACGGATTGACAGGAGGTCCTGACGCAGCTGAAGCCGGCAAAGTTTTAAAAGATACAAGATGTGAATTATCAACACTTCCTACCTGGAATCATTGTACAGGAGCAACAAATTCTACAGGTTTTGGAGCATTGGCAGGTGGTTCTACAGGTACCGGATCTACTACTGTAGGAAGAGCAGCATGGTTCTGGTCATCAACTGTAAATGGAACCTATTTAACGGCAAAATATATGCAATCAGAAAATAACCAACTGTATGAGGGCAATTATCACAGATCCGTAAGATTATCCGTAAGATGCATTAAAGATGAAGAATAAATCCTGAGCTTTATAAAATAAGATTTTTAGTAAACACGAAAGGTTCTCAAAATGAGAACCTTTTGTGTTTGAACAATAAGTAAAGTATTTTTAAAATAGTGCTTAATAAACTTAAGTATTTACAATTTAATATTATGAGTCAGTGTTTTTTACAATCAACAAAAAAAGCTCACAAATTTGTGAGCTTTTTATTCAATTATAGATCAAAATCTATTTTTTTACAAACTTTTTAGCAAATCCATCTACAACTTCTTTTAGATTTGGACTTCCGATTTCCTGAAGTTCATATCCTATTTTTACAGATGGTTTATTGATCTTGATAAGTCTATTAATATCAATTGGAGTTGCTATAACTACCAAATCTGCCGGAGTTTTTTCTATAGTTGTTTCCAGATCTTTAACCTGTTGTGGACTATAACCCATTGAAGGTAATATAGGACCAAGATTCGGATAATGATCAAAAGTTTCTTTTAATTTACCAACAGCATAAGGTTTCGGATCAACTAATTCAGCTGCTCCGTATTTTTGAGCGGTTAAGCTACCATAGCTGTATTTGATTTCCCCGTGAGTTACAGTAGGGCCTTCTTCAATAACAAGAACACGTTTTCCTTTGATCAATTCAGGTTTATCAACAAATGTTGGGGAAACTGCGTCAATAACTAATGCATTAGGGTTAGCAGTTGCAATGTTTCTTCTTACAGTTTGTAAAGCTTCTAAATCAGCACTTTCTATTTTGTTAATAATAACAACGTCAGCTATTCTTAAAGTTGTTTCACCTGGATAATATGATAATTCATGACCTGCTCTTTGAGGATCTACTAAAGTAATCATAAGATCCGGTCTGATAAATGGAAAATCGTTATTTCCTCCGTCCCAAAGAATTACATCAGGATTTTCTTTTTCTGCTTCACGTAATATTGCTTCATAATCTATTCCTGAATAAATTACTGTATCACGCATAACATGTGGTTCATATTCTTCCAGTTCTTCAATAGTACATTCATGTTTTTTAAGATCTTCAACAGTAGCAAAACGTTGAACAGCTTGTTTTGCAAGATCTCCGTAAGGCATTGGGTGACGTATTGCAATAACTTTAAGTCCTAATGCTTTTAATTCGTCAACAATTCTTCTTGAAGCTTCACTTTTTCCACCTCCGGTTCTAACTGCACCAGTTGCAATTACAGGTTTTGTTGATTTTAACATTGTTGCGTCTAATCCTAACAAAATAAAATTAGCACCTGCAGCATTAATTATAGAAGCCAGACTCATTAGTCTGTTATAAGGAACATCACTATATGCGAAGACACACTCTTCTACTTTATGTTTTTTTATTAAATCTACAAGTTCTTCTTCTGCAACGATTGGAATACCATCAGGATATAAATCTCCTGCTAATACTGCCGGATATTTTTTACCATCTATATCCGGTATTTGTGCTGCGGTAAATGCGACCACATTATAGTCTGTATTACCTCTGAAATACATGTTGAAGTTGTGGAAATCTCTTCCGGCAGCTCCAATGATAATAACATTCTTTTTAGCCATAACTAATTGATTTTATAATTATTGTATTAAAATTATATTTCTTATGCAACAAAGATAATTTTTTATGCACAATTTTTTGTTTTTCGTTTTTGTGTTAAAGAACATATTTATTGTCAATCAAAAAGAATTTCCCTAAAAAAATAAGCTAAATAAAACATAGAAGTCATTTAAACTTTAAAAAATAGAAAAAGTTGCAGTACTCGTTTGTCGATGCGAGCGGCATTGTCTGGTGAGCGTTAAGAAAATATAATTATTTGGCGTTAAGCAATTTAGTAGGACGACTCTAAGAAGGGCACAACTAAATTGTAGACAAACAATTATATTTTTAGCGAAGTAGACGTAGCCGCAAATGCATTTTTGCATACTTTTTTTGCTATAGAAAAAAGTATGAGCCTGCCTGGCTTGAAGGCAAATATATTTAATATTATTTATGATGAAATAAAAAAGTTTAAATGACTTCATATATAATAAAATGCGAAAGAATAGTTTGATGTTGTTTTTTTTAACTATAAAAACTATTTTAGCCATAAATTAAATAGTATGACAAAAAATATTTGTGTTTTTTGCAGTTCCAGCGAAGATATTACAGAGATTTACCATAATGCTGCAAAAACACTTGGAGAACAACTGGCAAAAAATGGGTACGATATAATACACGGAGCAGGGAGTATAGGATTAATGGGTACACTTATGAGAAGTGCCGCACAATTCAATTGCCGGATAACCGGAGTTGTCCCTGAAAGATTGAATAAACCGAATATTGTTTCAGGAATTCATCAGGAACTGATTATAACTGCCGACATGAAAGAAAGAAAAGAATATATGAGGGAAAATTCCGATGCTTTTATTGCTTTACCGGGCGGTTTCGGAACTCTGGAAGAACTATTGGAAGTTATTACCTTGAAACAATTAAAATACCACAATAAACCAATAGTAATTATAAATACCCTTGGATTTTTTGACAAATTACTGGAACATTTTGAAAATATGTACCAACAAAATTTCTCAAACAGCTCATATAAAAGACTGTATTACATTGCACTGAATCCTGAAGATGCAATTTATTACATAAAAAACTACAAAGCAGAAAACATATACGACAAATATCTTGGAGAATAAAATGAAAAATCCTCTTCCGAAAGAAATATATACAAAACGTACTATTCCGCGTGAAACCGACATCAGAGGTAATTTTTTCAGGGATCAGACTGCAATAATACATTCCACGGCATTTCGAAGGCTTAAAAGTAAAACCCAGGTATTTTTTGCACCTGAAAACGATCATATATGTACCAGGATCGAACATGTATTACATGTAGCCACAATTGCGGCAACAATATGTAAAGGGCTTAATACCAAAGGCTGGGATCTGGATCCTGATATGGCTTATGCAATAGGCATAGGACACGACCTCGGACATACCCCGTTCGGACATGCAGGAGAAAAATCTTTAAATAAACTTCTGGGAGGGAATAATGCTTTTGTACACGAAATAAACTCATACAGACAAGCTGAATATTTAACAAACAACGGCAGCGGCCTAAATTTGTGCTATGGAGTTAAAGACGGTATTATATGTCATAACGGGGAGAAAGACGAACAATATTTAAAACCTTCTGACACGATCAATGATCTTGATAAAATAAAGGACAGAAGTGCAATTGCAAGCTCTTATGAAGGATGTATAATGAGATTTTCCGACAAGATTGCATATCTGGGAAGAGATCTTGAAGATGCATATACGGCAGGCTTTATCACAGACAAAGATGTACCCGAAAAAGTAAAAAAAGAACTGGGAAACAGAAACGGACAGATCATAAATACACTGATAATTGATCTTATCGAAAATTCAAAAGACTCAGATAAAATCGGCTTTTCTAACGAAAAATTTGAATTAATAACAGAATTAAAACATTTTAATTATAATAAAATATACAATCACCATATTCTTAAAAATTATGATAGTTTCTGTGATAAAATAATAAATAACCTTTTCTCTTATCTGACAGATATTTTTGAGAAAAATAAAAATGATTTTAAAAAATATAAAATTTCCGAAATTGAACTTGACAGATATTTCGGTGATTACCTGGAAAGAATGTATAATTTCTATAATTCACATAACGAAGGCATAACTCAGATTGTAACAGATTATATATCAGGAATGACTGATTTTTTTGCTCTTGAAGCTATAAAACAAATCACTATCCCGAAACCTATTTCATTTGTTAATGACAAGTAAAGAAAAAATATTGTTAGATCTGACTTTTAAAGAAAATAACGATTACAGTGATTTTCATCTGGTTATATCTGAAAAACTCAAACATCTGGAATTAAGTTTAAGAAAAAAAATAATAATCTGCAGTGTTGAATTAATACAAAATAACCATAAGCATAATAATGGTGAAATGAAAATTGAAATATATGCAGAAAATGAAAATATTTTTATAGAAAGTTGTCAAAAAGTATCGGACGAAAAACTTCTCTTAATTAAAAATATTATTGAAAAAATAAATACCCTTTCGGTTCCGGAATTAAAAAAGTTATATCGTAATAATCTTACAGGCTGCAAAGAAAATATCTCTACCGGTAATGGGCTTATTATCTGCAAATTAAAATCACTAAACAATATCTACATTGATACTATCAAAGATAAAGGAATAAATAATTTATTTATAAAATTAAAATTTAACTACAATGGATAAAATAATTCCTTCCACAGCCAAAACTCCGGAAATAAATATAGATAAAATATCCGGAACTGTCGTAATCAAAGGGATCCTGATCCCTGAAAATCCATATGAATATTTTAATGGAATTAATCCGTTTATAACAGAAGTATATAATTGCAACAACAAACTGGCTTTAAATATTGATCTGGATTATTTTAACACAGGTGCCGCAAAATACCTTTACGATCTCCTTAAAAATTTCACCGGAAAACCAAATGTAGATGTAATATGGCATTACGAAGAAGATGATGAAGATATACTGGAAAGCGGACATGAATATGAAACTTTGACAGGATTGAAATTCATATACAAAATAAAATAATCTAAGAAGTGTAATATTCTCAAAATAAAATTTTTATTTTAAAAAAATCCAGATATTTTTATATTTGCATTAATAATCAATAAATAAAAAATGAAAAAAATATTATTTACATTGCTTTTCATAAGCAGTTTTACCGTATTGTTTTCGCAAGTAAGCGAAACTGTAAATCTGGCAACTGCCGGAACATTAAGTTCTTATTCTTTTACAACGCCTGCTGCCTTAATTACCGACCTTACTATTACCGGCACTATAAATGCCGATGATATTACATTTATGAAAAATAGTATGACAGTATTATCAGTTCTGGATATGAGTGATGCACAATTTGCTGTTACAGAATTTCCTGCAAGTGCTTTTTTTGACAAAACTTCCCTTACTTCAGTGAAATTACCTGCAAATATTAATTCTATCGGAGCACATGCTTTTTTTTATTGCAGTTCCATGGAGTCGATTGAATTTCCCGAAGGTTTGAGTTTTATCGATAGATATGCTTTTAATAATTGCCGGTCTCTTACTTCATTAGAATTTCCGGAAAGCCTGGACTCTATTGGTGGGTATAGTTTTTCCAACTGTACTTCACTTGTTTCAGTAGATTTTTCTGAAAACTTAATCACTATTGATGAATATGCCTTTTCAGATTGTACTTCCATGATTTCATTAAGTTTTCATGAAAACCTCAGATCTATCGGCAACCAGGCATTTTATTTCTGTAGCTCACTTGTTTCGGTAGATTTTTCTGAAAATCTGATAACCATTGGTAATAGTGCATTTGAATATTGTAGTTCACTTATTTCGGTGAACTTACCTGAAAGTCTGAATTCTATCGGAGAAAGTGCATTTTCCGACTGTACTTCACTGACTTCGGTTGAACTTTTTGAAAATTTGAATTCTATTGGTAATTTTGCATTTTATGGTTGTTTTTCATTGTCCAAAATCATAAATCACAATCCGGCACCCATTACTATAAATAAAAATGTATTTTATATGTTCCCCATTGCAAAATGTTCATTAATCGTTTCTGCCGGAAGTGCAGAATCATACTGTTCTGCTGCAGTCTGGTCTGATTTTCCTGTAATAGGAGAAATGTACAGCATCGGTGAACATAAACTTATAGTAAAATCCAACAATTTCAATTATGGGAGTATTTCTGTTTCCAGTAACAGTGAAAATTCAGTTATACTGGAAGCAATTAATGATAAAGGTAATTTCACAAACTGGATATATGGCAATTTTGAAGAAATTGTTTCTACAGAAAATCCGCATTCGATCACATTAACTTCCGATACTGTTATTACTGCACTTTTTGATCCGGTTTATACCACAATAAATTTAAACGAAGCCGGAAGTTTATCAGCCATAGAAAATATAAAAACAGTAATAAATTTGCGAATTACAGGTAATATAGATGCACGGGATTTTCAGTTCATGCGTGACAGTATACCAAAATTAGTAAATCTAGATATAGAAAATGTGAGTATAGTTGAATATAGCGGTACCGAAGGGACATGTAATTCTACAGATATAACTTATCCTGCAAATGAATTGCCGCAACGTGCTTTTTATAATCTTCAGGTTCCTTCCCTAATTCATATAAAACTACCAACAACCCTTGAGAATATTGGGGCCAGTGCATTTTATAACAGCCGCGCTCTTAATTCTGTAATATTCCCTGAAAATCTTAATACTATTAAAGGTTGGGCTTTTGCCTATTGTTACTCTCTCGGTTCAATAAAAACTCCCGAAAACCTCAGCACTCTTGAAAACAATGCATTTTATTCTTGCAAATCCTTAGCCTCGGTAGAACTTAATGAAAACCTCAGTTCTATTGGCGATAATGCATTTGACTGGTGCATCTCACTGTCTACAATAAAAAGTCATAATCCCGACCCGGCTACTATAACTTTAGGAACTAATATTTTCCAGAACGTAAATGTGGCAGACTGTAACCTGATTGTTCCTGCTGCTTCGGCATCGGCTTATAGCACTGCGCCGGTATGGGAGGATTTTAATGTCCTTGAAGGTTATAATATAAGTATATCCGTAAATAATGAAGATTATGGAAGAATAATAACAAACATAGGAGATATCGAAGCAATTGTTACCGTCAGGGCTATAGCTAATGAAGGTTATATTTTTGTAAACTGGACAGTTTCGGCTGGTCAAAGTAAAAGTGATGAAATTGTTTCAACAGAAAATCCATTTACATTTATGTTAACTGATAATACTGTTTTAACCGCTAATTTTGCAATAAAATATACTGTAGAGTTACGTTCCGGCTCAACAGAATATGGAACTGTTAACGGTAGCGGCGATTATGCGGAAAATTCCGAAGTTGAGATAGAAGCCATTCCTAATGAGGGGTGTGCATTTATCAACTGGACAACATCTGCACCTCTTAGTGAAGGCGGAGAAATAGTTTCAACAGAAAATCCTTTTATATTTACATTAATTAATGATACGATCCTGATAGCCAACTTCGCTTCCACAAATGCGTATCTTTCTGATCTTACAGTATCCGAAGGTATACTGGCTCCTGCTTTTGACAGCGAAACAACAAATTATACCGTAAACGTAGCGAATAATATTTCGGAAATAGAAATAATAGCTACAACTTCGGATATAAATGCTGAATTAAGTGGCCATACCGAAACACAAACACTGGAATATGGCGAAAATCCGTTTGTTATTACCGTAACTGCAGAGGATGGAGTTACATTCAAAGACTACAATATAAAAGTTATCCGTAATAGTGTGGAAATAATGGAAATATTATATGATAATGCAGATTTTTACATATATCCTAATCCTGTAAAAGATATCCTTAATTTAAATTTAGAAAATTATCACGGAGAAGTAACTGTACAAATATCAAATACTCTGGGAATAATTATCTTCGAGCAAAAATTTGCAGGAGGAAATATACACACAATATCGCTGGAGGATCTTCCCAAAGGTATTTACGTTGTAAGTATAAACGAAAAAAGCAATAAAATATACAAGATCGAATAACACAATTAAAAAGTTGAGATTGAAGTAATCTTGACTTTTTAATATTCTTTTAAGTAATGAAAAGTACACAATATATTCAATTTTGGGAGAATGGGAATAATAAAGGTACACCAATAATCAAGTTGTGTGTCATGTCGGGCGAAAGAGTAAAGTTATGAATGAGTTGAAAGAATATATTGATTCACAGATTGAATTTAATCAGAGCAAAAATCTGTTTCATAAAGGGATTAATGAAACAATGAGATTTACAGAATCGACGCTTAAAGCAATTCTTAATTTAGGAGAAATCACTTCAAGTGATTTGAGTTTATTGATTGACTATACCACAGAAAAAGTTTTGCAGGAGTTTTGTCGTATAAATCAGTATTTTTCATTTCAAGAAAAGGACAAATCTAGTTTAAAGACAATTTATTGGAATTTATACCAAAGTTTGATTGAAAAGGAAGATCCTATTGATATAATATCACAAATTCATTATGAAAATCTGAAAACTTGGTTAGAAAAGACAAATCCATTTTCACCAGAAATATATCAAGGGAAAGACTCTGTTATAGAACCAGTTGTTTGTTCGGAATATAGTGCAGACCTACAAAAAAATATTCTTCAATTGAATGAAATTCATTTATTGGAACCTATTTTGGATATTGGTTGCGGAAAAGCAGGAAATCTAATAAAAAATTTACGTATAAATGGTTTTGAAACATATGGAATAGACAGATTTTCAAGCAATTTACCATACATAGAAGAAGCAGATTGGCTAAATTTTGATTACGGGATTGAAAAGTGGGGTACAATTATCAGTAATTTAGGATTTTCAAATCATTTCATTCATAATCATTTACGAAAAGACGGAAACTTTATTGAATATGCAAATATGTATATGAATATTTTGAAATCATTAAAAATAGGAGGAAGTTTTCATTATGCACCTGATTTACCATTCATAGAAAAATATCTTGATGATAAGAGTTTTTTGGTTACGAAACGTGATATTGAAAATTTATCATTTAAAACAACAATAATAAAGCGGTTGGAATAGAAACACGAACACCCAGCAGTTTGCCATAATGTTATCGGCAAGCTATGTGTGCGTATTGAGTTGATAAGAGTTAGAAAAAAGAAGTTAAAAAAGTAAGAATATAAATTTTAAAAACTAGTAAATATGAAACAGTTAAGTTTAATCGGATTAATTTTGCTTTTATTGATAGGACTTGTCGGTTGCGACAAAGAAGGTCAAGAAATAGACAGTGAGAAACTGTGTTCATATCTCAATACAGAGAATATTAACAAAACAGTACCCATCATTAATGATTATTTGGCAAGTTTGAAAAGCAATTTGAATGACGAAGAAAAATTACAATCGCTGACAGAATGGTTGAAATCAAGTTCTTGTGTCATTGATGCTACCATTTTATGCGTATCGTGTATTGAAACATTACCTGAGCAAAGCGAAATCAGTTTTTCTTTTATTGAGGGAGAAGTAATAAAAGTAGTAACCCTTGACATATCAATGTCCAATCCATTAAAAGCGGAAATATGCAAAATTCAAGGAGCAAGTAATGAGACTAATGTAACTTTAAAAAATACTGAAAGTTATAGTCGTACTTTTGTGTTAGGAGATGAAGAAGGAGCCTCTATTACTGTTCAAACACAACATTACGAAGAAAGTGAGCTTGTTAGAGATGAGAGTACTAATATGAATGTGGAATATCGTTACAAACCGACTACTGGTTTTGTTGGCAATGACTATGTTATTCTTGAAGTTTATTACAATAAAACAGGTGAAAATAGTTCTGCATACACAGAAACAGAGAAAATTAACTTTACAATAACAAACTGAAATTTCAAAAGAGACACGACAAAATGCCAGCCTACAACATGCATATTGGCAATGCAGGAGAACTTGCGGTAAATTTAAGAGAAAGACAGATACAATAACAAGTTAATGAGTTTTAATGAAAATATAAAGTTCAAATACAGTTGGCGAAAATATCAGCAACGTGTTCTTGACGATTTACAAGAACATTTGGAAGATAGCCATTTGCACGTTGTTGCACCACCTGGCTCGGGAAAAACTGTACTTGGACTTGAAGTGGCTTTGCGTTTGAACAAGCCGACTTTGATTCTTGCACCAACACTTGCTATTCGTAACCAATGGATACAACGGTTTTGCGAATTGTTTTTGCAAACCGAAACAACGCCCAATTGGATTTCACGCGATATTCGAAATCCAAAATTTCTAACAGTAAGTACCTATCAAGGACTTCATGCTGCTTGTAATAATTTGAAAATTAACGAAGAAGATAAAGAGGCGAGTGAAGAAGAATCTAAAACAGATAAAAAATCGTTAAATGAAAATCTGAACGAAATTGCCAGAAAATTGAATGAGCAGAAGATAAAAACATTGGTACTTGACGAAGCTCATCATTTGAAAAATGAATGGTGGCAAACATTAATCAAGATAAAAGGGAAAATATCTCCTGTTGTTGTAGGTTTGACAGCTACACCTCCTTATGACGTTACACCTGTCGAATGGCAACGATATATAGAAATCAATGGAGTAGTTGATGCAGAAATTTCTGTCCCTGAATTGGTTGTGGAAAAAGATTTGTGTCCACATCAAGACTATATGTATTTTACTTTCCCAACAAAAGAAGAAAATCAAGGAATTGTAAATTTTCGTCAGAATTTAGAAAAGGTGTTTTCGGAAATAAAAAATGAAAAAACTTTGATTGAGGCTGTCGAAAGTCATCCAATATGGCAAAATCCAGATGAAAATTTGGATTGGATTTACAATAATCTTGCTTGCTATTCCGCTTGCTTGATTTTTCTTAATCACAACTGCAAAGAAATTTCCGAAAAACATATTGAAATTATTGGAAACAAAAAACTTACTATTCCCACATTCGACTATCAATGGGCGGAAACGATGTTGAATTTTTATCTGTATAAAAATGACAGTCATTTCAAACAATTTGAAACTCATCAAGCTGAGCTTGAAAACAAACTGAAACGTTACGGTATTATTGATAAAAGGCAGATATTTTTCACTCAAAGTCATAAAATTACTGGACTTTTAACGCAAAGTATCAGTAAATTAAATGGGATAAAAGAAATTGTTGATTTTGAGTATAATGTTTTGGGAAATAACCTGCGAATGGTAATCCTGTCCGATTATATTCGTAAAGAATTTTATGTTAATGATTTGGAAAACAAATTGGAATTAAACAAAATGGGGATTATGCCCATCTTTGAGAAATTAAGGAGAGAGAATCACAACAATAAAAAAATTGGTGTTTTGACAGGTTCTTTAGTCATTATTCCAAAAACGGCACGCCCTGCCTTTGAGCAAGCTGCTAAAATACAAGGAATTGAAAAGGCAAATATCTCGTCAGTTCCATTTGACACTAATTTTCTGTTAATAACTCAGACGGAACAATTGAGACATGACATTGTAAATATCATAACGCGAATTTTTGAACAGGGCGAAATCGAAATCCTGATTGGGACAAAATCATTACTTGGAGAAGGCTGGGACGCTCCCGCAATTAATTCGCTCATATTGGCAAGTTTTGTCGGCTCATTTGTACTGTCTAATCAAATGCGCGGACGGGCAATTCGTACCTGTAAAAGCGATACTGAAAAAACAGGAAATATTTGGCATATAGTCTGTATCGACCCAACGAATCCAACAAACAATGGGGAAGATTTCGACCGAATGAAACGGCGGTTTAAAGGTTTTGTTGGCATTTCAACTGACGAAAATCCGCAAATTGAAAACGGTTTAAACCGCTTGCATCTTCCCGAAAAAATGTTAGAAGATGAAGTCGCAACGCAGAATAACAAAACTTTTTTGCTCGCAGAAAATCGTGAGAATTTGCAGAAAAATTGGCAAATCGCACTCGAAAAGGGCGTATCGTTGGTAGAAGAAATCAAAATTCCATTTGGCGGAGAAAAAGAATATAAAGCGATAAAATCAATGTATTTACATAAAACCATTGCTAATTTGTTGGCAACTTTATCAATGGCAGCTGTCGTTTATCTTGAGAGTATTTTGCAAGGAATCGGGCGAATGGCAAAAAGTATAAAGAATATACAGGATTTATATATCTTTCTGCTTTTCATTGCTTTAGGTTTTATTGGTTTTTTCGGAAAACAAACATTGAAAACATTGAAATTGTATTTTAAATATCGCGATATTGCCAAAGACATTCAAAATATTGGCGATGCGCTATTAAATTCCTTGCAAAAAGCAGGTGTAATTCATAGCGACATTGCCAAACTTTCCGTGATAGCGGATAAAGATGAATTTGGTTGTGTTTATTGTTATTTGAAGGGTGGAACTACTTTTGAAAAGTCAGTATTTATCAAAAATTTGCACGAAATTATTGGAAAAGTTGAAAATCCACGTTACATAATCATTCGCAAAAACAAATTCTTAAAATTTCTGGAACAGAGAGATTTTCATTCAGTTCCAGAATTGCTTGGTAAAAACAAAACATTGGCAGAATATCTTGCTAATCAATGGAGAAGACTTGTTGGTAATTGCGAATTGGTTTTCACTCGTACAGTTGAAGGCAGAAAATTGATTCTTAAATCAAGAATGAAATCGCTTGCCTCGCAATTTGAAGAAAAAACAGAACAAGTAAATAAGTGGGTATAACAATATTTAGTAAATTGAAAAACAAGAATGCACAGCCTGTAACATGCAGTTTAACTTTGTTGAGCTACGCTTCGCTCCGGTTGCCATAATGCGAGGTGTACGCCCGCAGAAAGTCCCCGTCGGACTTTCACACGTTCACGCCCGCACGAGCATTCGTGTTCCCATGTACTACAAAGCCGCCGAACGTTATCGGTCATACAAAACAGAGCAAATGATGAAAAACGAGTGGAATTTATATACAAAAACAAAATCAGATATTAAAGTATCAACCGATGTAGCAAAACGCATAATTTCGAAAATTGGAGAATTATTTTTGCCATTTTTCTGTTCAACTGATAAAGCCAGGAAAAGAACAACAAAATTATTTGAAGTATTAACTGAACTTGGAGACAATCTTGGTTATAAAGTTTACTCTAATGGATTATCAAAAGAATTTTTAGATATGCATAATAATAGATTTAAAAATAGAGAATGGTTGTATGATTTGCATTGGTATACAGAAAAAGAAGATAAAGGATATATGCCTCTTACTTTCCCTCTTATTGTTGAGTGTGAATGGAAAAAGAGAAAATAAGATGATAAAAATAATGATAAACATAGCGGAATAAAATACGATTTCCAAAAACTTCTAATTTCAAATACAAGTTTAAGGCTTATGCTTTTCCCTGTAAATGATGAAAATGAGGCAAATGAATTATATGATTATTTTCAGGAAGCTATTAATGGCTATAAGTATTTACAAAATAAATCAGAGTTTCTTTTTGTTGGGTTTTGTTTCAAAAAGAGAGATTTCTATTATATTGAAATAATAAAGTAATGCAATGTACGAACTGCTAACAATCGTAACTATTGCACAACCCTCAAAAATCAACAATATTTTCTCGAGAAACTAAAAAGTTTCAAATAAAGCGTTTTTAAACAAGTTT
This sequence comes from Bacteroidales bacterium, assembly GCA_031275085.1. Classification (GTDB taxonomy): domain Bacteria; phylum Bacteroidota; class Bacteroidia; order Bacteroidales; family ML635J-15; genus Bact-19. The sequence goes on from JAISPG010000061.1 coordinate 22,298, forward strand.
TATTTTTAAGCCGGAGATTTTTTGTCAAAAATATCGGAGCGTAAATCGGTTAAAAATAAGCGAGAGGAGAGCAAAAATTAAAAATCATGATGCTACAAAATATATTTAATATCTTTTCGATCTTTTCAATAAATATTTTACCTTTGAACCTAATAAAAGCAGTTGATTGCTTTTATTAGGGAAATCATGAAGAATCAGGTTGTAGATATATTAAACAAAAGCGAACTTAACAAAGAAGATATTGTTTTTCTGCTTAATGCCGATCCTGAGGGGACTCAATACCTATTCAATAAAGCTCATGAAACAAAATTAAAATACGTTGGTAAATACATCTATTTTCGTGGTTTGATCGAATTGTCAAATGTTTGTTCAAAAAATTGTTATTATTGCGGCATACGCAGAGATAATAAAAAAGTAGAAAGATATTCCGTAACCGACGAAGAAGTTATAGCTGCCGCCACTTATGCCCTGAACAGGAATTGGGGATCAATAGTAATTCAGTCAGGAGAAAGACAGGATAAAGAATTTATAAACAGAATAGAAAATCTGTTAAAAAAAATAACCAGTATATCGGAAGGAAAACTTGGAATAACACTTTCACTGGGAGAACAAAAACCTGAAGTATATAAAAGATGGCATAACGCCGGAGCAACCAGATATCTCCTCAGGATCGAAACATCCGACAAAAATTTATTCTATAAAATGCATCCTGAAGATACTTTACACGATTTTGAAAAACGCATACAAGCAATTTATGAACTGAGGAATACCGGATATATGGCAGGTACCGGTGTTATGATAGGACTTCCATATCAAACAACAGAAAATCTTGCAAACGATCTTCTGTTTATGAAAAATATTGATATAGATATGTGCGGTATGGGACCATATCTGGAACATGAAGATACACCTTTGTGGAAAGACAAGGATGTATTACTGCCGGTACAAAAAAGATATGAACTGTCTTTAAAAATGATTGCAATACTAAGAATAATAATGAAAGATATTAATATTGCATCATCAACAGCACTACAAGCAATTGATCCGCATGGAAGAGAAGAAGGAATTAAAGTAGGAGCAAATGTAATAATGCCTAATATCACTCCTGTAAAATATCATTCGAATTATAATTTATATAAAGGCAAACCTGAAATAGCACCGGAAACAGATAATTACATACGGGAACTCGAAAAACAGATAGAAACAGCAGGGGGAATTATAGGGTATGGATTTAAAGGAGACCCTTTGCATTTTAATAATAGAAAAGAATAACACTTGATAGAATTGAGAATTGAGAATTGAGAATTGAGAATTGAGAATTAAAAATGAAGAATGCTATGAGCTGAGCGACGGCTACTGAGCGGCGACTGGTGAGCGCAGTCGAACCAAGTCGAACCAAGCCGAACCAAGCCGAAGTTAAAATTAATAACAAAGCACTAATTATTAGAAACTGGGAGCTAGGTACTAAAAAAAAAATACTTTGAAATTAGCAGGACATGATCACATCTTATCAGTTTATAAAATTTAAAGAAGAGGCATTTGTTGATTTTCACCGCAAACTGTCTGAAATGAACACAATATCGTGTTTCGACTTTGAAGATGGAGTAATAGATTTTAAAAAGAATGATACCAACAGATATAAGTCTGATTACAGAAAGAAAGTAATTGATTTATTGATAAAGTATAAAACCCGTACGTTGAAGTCTTTTCTCAGTTTCAGAATAAACGAGTATGGAACCAACAGGTATTTTGACGACCTGCAAACACTGGAAGTAATTAAAGATGTCAAACTTAACAGTATATTCCTTTCCAAATGTAATTCACCGGAAGTATTGGAAAATTTTCTTAAAGACACTAAAGACTTCCGTTTTGATGAAGTAATACCGATTATGGAATCAAATGATGCGCTCACGAATCTGGAAGAAATATCAAAATTTAAACATCCTAAATTCAGGAATATTTCATTCGGACATAATGATTATAATTTAAATTGTAATATATTTCCATTTATTCACCAGGATAATCCGAGATATTGGTCATGGATACAAAAATTCCAGAAAATCTGCGAAAAAGAAAAACTAGGATTTATAAATTCTCCATATCTCAATCTTAATCACAGCGAAAATTTTAAGCTGTTGCTTAAGAATATGAGTAATTACTTTAAGGATTGGGGACAAATAACCTTAAATACTCAGCAAAGCGAATTATGCCATCGTTTTTCAATATCTGCTCCGGTAAAAACAGAAGAACGGAATCAGAATAATGAAATAAATGTAAAAGAATATGCGGAAAAAATAGTACATCTCTTTGAGAAGTACAATCCTGAAGGAAAAGGTTATACTATAATGCCGGATACAAAAGAATTTATTTGTCCGCAGGAATATATTGCAGCAAAAAGATTTTTATACGAATAGATATTTTATTTATACTTAAATAAACAATTTTATATTAACATCATATTTTCATATACAAAAAAGAACAATTATTATTCAACCGATACCCTGACTCCTTCGGAATGTGAACTGAATTCAGGTGCGTACATACATTGAATTGTTGTAATTCCATTTGAAAAATCACCTTTCTGCGAAACAACCAGATCATATTCAAATACATATGTACCTTTCCTTAAATAATCAATAAAGAAATTCATTGAAGCATCTTTTATTGCCTGATAATATCCCAAGCCTGATTTATAACGATATCCTGATATATAATCCACAGGTTCAAAACAGCTTGCTCTCATATCTTTCAGGTGTACATATTCCATATCGCGGTCACTACGGATCTCTATTCTCACTTTAATTTTATCACCAACTGATAATTTTCCGTCATTTTCAACAGGGATAATTACAGGTTTCCCGCCTTCCCTGCGTTCTACGAACAATTTCTTATTGATTTTTAACGGAGTATCTTCAAATTCTGTTATCTTATCAAGTTGTTCAAAATACTGCCAGTACACTGCACCCCAGGAAACAGTATTTTTTGCTTTAGTTATACTTACATTGCCCCATTCAGGTTTTATATCTGTTCCGTTCCATGTTTTTTTGAAGTAACCGGTACCTGCTTCAGTTTTTATTTCAGGATCCGAGACATTGATAAGCATATCTCCGATCTTAATTTCAGGAAAATCAGTTTCCTTCAGAAGATCCGTTCCCTTAAGCAATAATGCATAAATTGCTTCTGCAGTTGCTTTAGTTGTTTTCCAGTCTTGCGTTTGTTTTTGTTTTAACAACCACACTTTCATTTCTTCTACAGATGCCTGATCATTTGTAATTTCGTCAAAAGCTTCTATAAGAAGAGCCTGAGTTTCTACAGGAGCCTGATACCAATAATAGCCATTATTATATTTCCAGTACATTCCCATTTCTTCATTATGAATAGCATGTTCTTTTAAAGAAGCAATAACTTTTTTGGGTATATCCGAATTCCCAAATCTATTTAAACTAAGTGCTATCATACCCTGCATATAAAAACTCTTACTTTTCCAGTATTTTTCAGCCTGTCCCTTGTAATAATCCATAGCTTCTTTTACCGAAGATGAAACCGGAATATCATTGATAAAAAATGAACGTGCATACAAATACTGAATATGCGTATAACTCAAATTATCGCCTTCCATACACTTTTTGTCACAATTCTTTTTAAGATGATTATAACTTTCTTCCAGTTTTGAATCTATGAACCGTACAGCATTCTCGACCATATTCCATGTTTCGTTATCTTCTTTTATATCATAAACGCCTAATTTATTCAGATGTCCGAAACCAGTAACGATATACTGTGATATATACCAATTTTCAGGCATTCCTTTAAACCATGGCCAGCCTCCGTTATATTGCTGAGTTTCCCGTAGCTTGCGCAATGCCGAATTCCTTTCCTGTGTCATCTTATTCAGGTCGAACAATAATCCAAGACGGTGTTTTCTCTCTGTTTCATTTTTTGCATTTAACAGCCAGGGAGTTTCTTCCAATAACAAAGATTTTAATTCCTGATTTTTTTCAAGATTAGATAATAATGCTTCCGAACCCGGAGTTGTTTTCCACAAATCGAATACGCGTTTTATTTTTGGGTCACTATTGGCTATATGAGTTGCCAGAGAATTTGCATAATATCTTGAAAATAATTGTTCGGCACATTCATAAGGATATTCCATCAGATAAGGCAAAGCCTGTACCGCATACCATGCCGGATTTGAAGTATATTCCAGTGTAAAATTATAATTCCGTAAAGTTGAAGAAGAATTACTATTCTTCAGCTTATCCATGGTAAAGTTACTTGTTCCTGATTTTCTTACAGGTAAAGGAAGAGTTTCTGTTACAAGCATACTGTTAGTTAAAACCGGAAGTATCCTTTCTTCACCGTCAGAATGGTTTTTACCTTCTGCTGTTATCCTTACACCAACAGTGCTAATGTTTACAGGTACAGAAATATTCCATTCAACAGATGTGTTTTTATCGCTTTCAACATCAAAATTAGTTGTTGCAGAAGTTGTTCCTAGAAAAATATCAGTAAGCGATTTCAATGTTTCTGCATCAAAAAATTCTATTTTTGCAATACCTGAAATATTTTCCGATGCCACATTATTTATTTTTACGGATATTGTCATTTTATCGTTTTCGCGGAAGAATCTCGGCAGGTTAGGCATTACCATCAATTCTTTTTGAGTAACTATTGTTTCAGATATTTGTCCTACTTTCAGGTCTTTTGTATGTGCTAATCCCATAAAATTCCAGCGTGTAAGACTTTCAGGCATTGTAAAACTTAAAAATAATTCACCGTTTTTATCAGTAACCAAAGCAGGATAGAAAAATGCAGTCTCAGCAAAATTTTTACGTATCTGAACCTGTGCAGTTGTTTGCTCCAAAGCTCCACCACCAACTGCCATGTCTGCTGAAGCATAATCAGCTTCTGATCTGCTGTCTCTAGGAGAAGCCTGAACAGATTCTTCTTCTACTGCTGCAGAATACTCCTCAACCACCATATAATCAATGCTTTCAGAATTTATGCCGTATAATTTATTCATATAGTACCCACGCATATTATCAGCTAGTCCGAATAAGTTCAACTGTGGCAGATATACTAATCTGGTAAGTTCATTTTTATAAAAATCTTTAAAATACTGATATGAGGAATTAGCTGTGAAGTTATAATTTTGCCATGCAAGTATCGATGAATAAGTAGGTTGAAGTGAAAGTATCCATTGATTTTTTGCAAAAATATCCAGAGAGGCATCATATAGTGTTGCCATTAATTCTGCATTCTGTGGTTGTGAATTATTATCGGTAATTTTTAATTTCCAGTTTTCAGCAGCTCCCGGTAAAGTTTTATCCCTGAAAGTAATAAGTTTAATATCCAGTTCTTTATTTTTCCAGGCAACGGATATAGGTAATTTATATGTATAAATCCTGCCGTTTTTTATAAACATAAAATTAGCTGTCACTCCTCCCCTACAGTCTTCGGTTATCGGAATTTCAAGCTTTTTTACTTCAGAATTCAATTTTATTATTTCGGTTTTTTGAATTTTGCCTTTAAATTCCAGCTCATACAAAATATGTACATCTTTAAATTCGGATCCGAAATATACATTTACAGTTTCTCCCGGTTGTGCCGAAGTTTTATCAGATATAAAAAAGTTTGTAGCCTTATAAGGTGTTTTCTTATCTTTTACAGAAAATAAAATAAATTCGTTTGAATACAATATAGTATTACCCCACTTGTCTTTTGATTGCATTATTATCCTGTATACTCCCGATGTCCAATTTTCAACATTGTCAGGTTTTATCTTGGATGTAACGGATGTATTTATATTGGTTTTGAACATTGATTTTTCCGGTTTCCATGTAGTAAAGTCATTTTCATTGCCATATTCATAACCTGGATATTCTTTATACCATTGTGACTGCGAATACATTGGCAGGTCTATAATTTCCCAGTTTTTCCCGGTCAAAAGCTTTTCCTGATTTTTTAGCTTAACTATTTCTATCTCAACATTTGCAGGAACCGGCATACCTGAAGGATTTACAGCACTTATGATAATACTGTCCATTTGTTCCTTCAGTTCTATTGGCTTTATACTTTCAGAAATCTCCAGAGCTTTATATGATACATTCACGGATGTGGATGTTGTCTGTGTTTCTCCATTTATATCCGTTACTGATATATTAACTCTATAGGTATAATAAATATATTTGTTCAGTCCGTCATCATTCTGAACGTCTGCAACGGCAGCGAATTTAATTTTAAATTTTCCATCTTCGCCAATTTCTGAAACTCCGGAACAGATTTCTTTTGTTTCCATTGAATAGCCTCTCATGAAAGATCCGAAATTTTGTAAACGTTCTATGTTATAAGTTATTTTTGCATCAGTTAGCGGAGTTCCGGCATAAGTTACAGCCATTGCATCAACTGTAACCGTATCATTATACCTGTATTCTCCTTCTACTGGTAAAACGCTTATTTCAAACATCGGGCGTTTATATTCTTCTACTCTTATATATTTACTTCCACCGGAACACGAGATCTCAAATGAACCGGGTAAAACTCCCAAAGGTATTTCAAAGGATCCGTTAAAACTTCCGAATTCATTTGATTTTACCATTACTGAACTTATTAATTGTCTGTTAACATCAAAGAATTTAACATCACTATAATAATTTGTATTGATTTCTCTGTTATCTCCGTCATAGTTTATCGCTATTCCTTTGAAGTATACTGTCTGACCGGGGCGATAAATTGCCCTGTCGGTATAAATGCTGACATTACAATGTTTTACCGGATCTGCATTATCGTACATATTCAGGTACGATCCTTCCGATATTATATCATCACCTTTTTTTACATTAATTCTTACTGAAAGGAATCTTCCTTTATGTGAATCTTTCAAATCAACAAATCCATTCTTATTTGTTTTATATGTAGCATCTTTTATGTATATATATTCACTTTTTTTGTAATCATATTCTCTTCTGAAAACATCAACAGATGCTCCTTCAACAGGCTTACCCGTATTACGGTCAAATACGTAATATTCCGAACCTCTGAATGAATTTGAAGTAATACTTAAATCAGAAATAAAAAAAGCTGAATTTGCCAGATAATTTTTATCTATGCTTAGTTTTGGAGTTGCGTGGAAAAAGATTATATAAAATCCATGTTCCAACGGCTCTATTAAATATTCAGTATAATGTTCATTATAATCCGAAGTTTGTGGTAAGTTTATTCTACCGGATCTTACTGTTTTTGATATTTTCTTTATTTCGTTTACGTATTTTTCTTCATATGCTGAAGCGTTTATACTCATATAATCATCATAATCACATTTCAAAACAGAAAAATAAAGACTATCTGTATTTGTAAAAGAAATACGAACAGGTATTTTTTGTTTTGGTACAGATATTTTATCTATTTGAAAAGAAAAATAAGGTTTTTCTATCTCATTTTTAAGGTTTTGACAATCAGGAACATATTTTGAAGCAGGAAACCTCTCCAATGCTTCATCTAATAAAGATATTGCCTTAACTTTATATAGTTTATAGCGAAAAGTTCCCTGTTCTCTGAAGTCGTAACGATTTCCCAATTCATTATAATATGATGCAAGTTCATGATTTACAGCAGAAACTTCAGGATAGTCTTTAAATCTCTCTTTTAGTTTATCAATGGTATTTTCCCACGCTTTATCTACTCCTGATTCCGAAAGATTATTCTTTACAAAATTCAGTCTCTTAATATCAGTGCTTATTAATGCATCTATATTTTTTTCATCCTGTAATCTGAAATTCAACCATTTCTGATATATTTTTATTATTGTGTTATTATATGAAAGAGAATCTCCATCAACAGGAAGTTCGATAAAAGATTCCATATCATTAAGATACGATATATCAGCAAGTTTGTCTTCATTTCCAGCATCAAAATACCAGTACGGGTTATATGTTGCGGATAATTTTTCTACTGCATAATATGCAACAAAGTCATACAGTGTCGGAAAATCTTCTGTCACTTTAGATGCATTTATTATTATTTCCGAATATTCTGCTATTCCTATGTCTTTTAATCTTTCATCCAAAGCCAGTGTAAAATTCTTAATTACTTTATCCTTAATTTTTGATTTATCCCATGTTTTTATATCTGTATTTTCAAAATTAAAAGTTTCCGATCTATTGTTTATTCTATATACATTTTTGTTATAATAATCATCATACATTACTGCCAGGAGAGAATGCATGAACGCACGTGTAGCACCGTCATAATTACTTAATTCCTCTTCAAGTTTAAGTATGGATTTTTCGTAACCATCTTCTTCCAGTATTCTTATATATTTTAATCTGTAAATTACAGATTTTATTATTTGCTTTTCATTATTTTCCGAAACTGCAAGGTCATATATTTCCAAAACTTTTTTTAATGCCGACTGAGGCAGAGCATCATTTTCCAACTTTTCTACTTCTTTCCAATGTTTTTCATAATCAACCGCCGGTATATAGGATATAATATTTTTCTCACTAACTTCTGCTGAAAATAACAATGTTGAAAGAAACAGTATAAATTTTACAAGTATTGGCTTCATATTTATATTTTTTATTTTATAATACTTTGATGTTGAAATAAAATTAATTCCATAAATTTAATTGAAAAATTTAATCGATATCGGAATTAAACCGTTTATGTATGAATAAGTTTAGTACGTAACAATTTTCCAGGATTGTGAGTTTTTTACCAAGGACTGAGGTTTTTGATGTTAATTTCGGAATGTAATTCTTAATGCCATATCAGTAGCAGATTTTGTTAATCCGCTACGACTAGTCATTCCAGTAGGTCATTATCTTTTAGAGGATTATTTAAACTAAAAATTAACGCTAAAAATCAAGAGTATGAAGCGACCACCAAAGCAAGGACGGTTTTAAACTGCTCGTATTACCCTTGCCGTATGGTAGCAAATGCTCAATTTTGCGTTTAATTTTTAATTTTTAGTTTATGGTGGAATATATGATTGTTCGCTTTTACTTGTAGCTTTTGGGTTCTCGTCTTTCGGGGACTTCGGCGTAGTGGTGGCATGTTGGCGGTATGGTGGAATATGGATATGGAGACGGAACTCAAAAAAGAACCTCCCGTTTTTCGAGAGGTTTTATGTTTTATTGCAGGATATAAATCCTTGTGTTATTACTGTAGCAGATTGCTTCCAGCGAGCTCGTAAACTCGGTTAGCAAAATTCGATAAGACTGGGATAAACTATGAAATGTCAAAACAATTATAATCGAAAAATAAAGATAAATGAAAACCTACAACTTCAATTACTACAAGTTTTTGGTTATAATCTAACAAATCAAATTTTTTACCCCATTTGTCAGTAGCAATTTCATTTTTTTTATCTTCAAATACTGATACCATTTCATTCATACATTGGAAAAATAAAGCCCATTCTTCTATGGATAAACCGTTCTTGCTTTTTACATCAGTAGATAATAAAAAACCAACATTAGACCTTTCAACTTCTCCAAAATAATCAACATATATAATTTCATTTGTAATATGTTTGTCGATGCTATTGGGATTGAATTTATATTCATTTGCCAATCCTTTTATATCATTAATATTTGAAAGTTCATTCATTATAAGAATCTTACCTTCATTATTTATACAAACATCAAATATTAACCGAGTAGATATTTCTGGAAGATGCCCTAATTCAACCAAAAACATCCAGTCAACCGTTTTAGTTTCTTTATTGATTGTTGTTATAGTCTGTAACCAAAAGTGGTTGCTTTCAAGTATTGAATCATTTAATAGTTGACATAATTCTGGAAAAACATCATCATTTCTTGATTCATAAGCTACTTTTACTAATTCTGAAATAGTTAATTCATTTATTGGTTTTTCTTCAATGTGTTTATTATTACAACTTGTTAAAGAAATTAAACTAACTATACTTATTAGTAATAACCAAAATAGCTTTTGTTTTATATTTATTTTAAAAGTTTCCATTTTCCATTGGGGTTTTGGGGCATAAAAAGCCATGATTCTGCTGATGGATTTATTTTTAATAAAGATCTTGCATTAATCATATCATTATTAGAAGGGATAAAATCATAACTAGGGACATTTCCTCCATGACTATGTACTTTATAAATAATATCATCGAAGCGATATCCATTAATATTCCATAATGATATAGCTTGTGATCCTTCTCTTAGTGTACCAACAAGCCAATTCCCATTTTTAAATCCAGCAATAGACCATTCTACTGTTGAATTACTTGCAGTAAACCTAAATAAATTTTTTGCATCAAACATTGTTTTTGTCTCTCCATAATAGCCAGGAATCATAGTTCTTTCTGAATGCCATTTATATTTTCCAGTTTCAGTATCTTTTTTCCAAACCCTTTTTGCATTAACATCTGGATAGGCTTGTTGACTATATTCTGAAGCCTTACTCAAAGCAGGTAACAATCCAGTGTCATCTATTCTTATTCCTATATTATGTTTTTCTCCTGTATAATCATAATATCCGCGTTTTTCAGGATGATTATAATATTCTTCTTTATTATATAACACATCATATTTATCTCCCCCTGTTTTATCAACCCATTCTATTCTGCCATCTTTATCAATAGTATATCCATCTATCAACATCCCCGTTGGATCCGTATACTTCAACGGGTTATTCAAACAATACGAATACCTATTGTAATTCTGCGCATTGTTTGGATCCTGAACAAAATTATCAGGACTTAGCACCCTTGATATTACCGGGTCATACATCCTACCATTCATATTAAGGAATATTCTATACGAGTTTTCAGCACAAAAGTTTGAGGTCAGGTTTTCTGTAAAGGTTATAGTAATATTATAATTACAAAAACTGCTCATTTTTATAGGCTTTTCAACAACAAAGTTAACATTAAATGCAGACAAAGCTAGGAACTCCAAGGGTAAAAGAAAAGAAAAAGAAAACGGCGAAAAAACAGACGAGGAGCGGAACACAAGCCAAAACTCCTTAATTGTTAATAACTTTTTCCCCACACTTAAATTTTAGAGGGCTATTACACTTTGCCTATATATAAATTTACATTCTACTATGTATGTTTTCACGTTCTACTAAAGTATCATTGACACTTTGCCTATCTGTGTATTCACGTTGTACTATACGTAAATTTACGTTTGCCAAAAGTATAAGTGAGACTTTGGGCAAAGTGTGAGTGTGTCTTTGCCTATCTGTAAAAATATACTTGGGCAAATGTGTAACATATTTATTGTGGAATGTAATTCCCAATATTATTTTGTAGCGGATTAACAAAATCCACTATGACTGGGTATTTCTTAAAAACGTTTCCATTGATGATAAGTACTTATTTACTTCCTCAACTGTTACATTATTTCCCTTTGTGGCAGATATAATCTCTAAAGGAGTCCAATAGTCATACCATTGTTTAATAAGAGTTTCATTTTTATATTCTCCTGCATCTAACATAGCTTCTAAGCTATAAACTAAAGTAGCATATTGGATTTTTTCCTTGCGAAAATCTTCGATGGTGCTAATCATATTATTCCAAAATCTTAGTTGTTGCTCGTTAAATATCATAATTAATGACCTAATTTGATACATTACCGGTAAGTCCGGGATTTTGATTTATTCTTCATCTCGTATCTTTTGTCTTGCTCTAGAAAGTACTTCTTGATAATTACTATCAAAAGTAACCGAAACAACCTTTTCTAATTCAGATTCAAGATCAAATAAAACTCGTTCTTCTGATTGGTCTTGAAACAAAGTAGGGTGTTCTTCTTCATTGAAGTTGTGTAACCATTCAAGTAAAATAAGGGCTTCTTCTTCACTAAACTTTATTGCAATACTTCTATTTTCGTTATTGGCTTTCATATCTATAATCCTCCGTGTTTAAGAATATTTTGTAATTGTGTAGGGTTGAGTTTCCAACCACTAATGAATTGACCTGAAGGGCTGGAAATAACATTAAGTCCTGTATTTGGATTTAAGTAATGAATAACAGACTGCCCCCTATATGTTCCGTTAATAGTCTGAACTCCTGTGGAATTTATATGCTTATTAATGGCAGAACTAAATTTGGTTGCATTTACCTTACTATAATTGCCCAATACACCAAAATCACCTGCGTGTTTAAACTTAGCCTGTAATTGCTTTGGAGTGTTTAACAAAACGTTACTGCTTCCCTTAGCGGAAGCTAATCCTTTACCAGCATTATACAATCCCGAAGTACCGACTTTAGTTTTAGGTAAATTTGGAGGTAGTGAACCTATTCCTATTATCGTAAGCATAGCATCAGTCTGCATCATCATTGCCCAGCCTTTATATTGCTTTTCTGTATCTACCCTAAATCTTGATTCACCTATATTAATTTCTGTGTTTGTGTCGTATATCCATTGAAATCCCTGTACAGTTAAAGAATTGGCGATGTCTTGTATATTAGCATCATCTCCAGCTAAATGAACATACCCTTTATCAAAAAGGTCATCATTCCCTTCAATATGTTCAACTATTCCTTCTTTTAAGTTCAAATACCAATCATACAACCACCCACTCGGATCCCAATACTTCAACGGGTTATTCAAACAATACGAATACCTATTGTAATTCTGCGCATTGTTTGGATCCTGAACAAAATTATCAGGACTTAGCACCCTACTTATCACCGGGTCATACATCCTCCCATTCATATTGATAAGCTGGAATTCCGGTAACATTTCATGCCCCGTAAAGCCTCTGGTTATACCCAGTGTTGTACTAAAATCAAGATCTCCACCAAAAAGAGTATTGCGGTGATTACCCCAGGGATCGTAACTGTGTTCTTCTGCTATACTGCCGTTTGGTCGTACTATTTTCATTATGGAACCCAAATGGTCTCTTATCAAGAAATAAGTAGTATCATTGTCTTCGTTATATTTGATATTCACTGCTACATTACCGCTACCGGTAGGTATATAATGGTATTCTCTTATCTGTGAACCTATAGTTTCTTTTTCATAAAGACCACTGTATATTCTTGTTCTTTGTAAATTACCGTTATCATAAAATTGTGTTTTTTTACGCTGTTGATCAGGTCCATAAACTATAGAATAATATATATCCGAAAATTCCAACGATTCGTACACACTTTCTGTTTTAAGAAAAGGATTATAGCTTATATCCTGAGCACTTGTATTTATCATAGATATTCCCTGACTTTCTATTTCAGTAACAGCATGTAATCTATCATCATCATAAGTATATGCTCCAACTCCTGCTTTGTTATTAATGTTACCATTATTAGCATAGCCGGCTGTTCCTATTCCGACAAAGCCGTCTGCAAAACGCGTCCAGCATGTCAAACGGTTCTTGGTGTCATATGTAAACTCCTCAAACAAACCCTGTGATTGTGAAAGATCTCTACGGTTCATTAAATTACCTGTATTATGGTCAAACGAATAATCATAGTCAAATATTTTTGTATTAATTTTTTTTGATATTTTTATATTTTCGAGTTCAAAGTAATCGTTAAATGTATATTTTGCATCTATAGTGCTGGTACCAAAAAGCGTATATTCTGTTACCTGCCCCATTTCATTTACATTTTTATATTCCCATATTCTGGTATTTCCTTTATATACTTTGGTCAGGAATCCGTAGCTGTTATATTCGTTTGTTATCCTGAATCCGGAAGGATATGTATAAGTTTCCGGATTATTATAATCATCATATGTATATTCGTGAGTATATACCGTACCGTCTATCTTTTCGTGCATTTTTGAAATATTTCCGTACTGGTCATATTCATATTCCCTGCTGTTGCCGTTACCCATCTGTTCTTTCTGCAACAAGCCTTTATAGTTACCGGATGTATAGTATGTATATGTTGTACTGAACTGATTATTATTACATAATTTTTCCACTATTTGTCCTGCAGGATTGTAAACCATTGTAAATTCGTTACCATTAGCATCGGATTGTTTGATAAGTTCTCCGAATGCGTTATAAACGTAACTTGTTGTTCCTGCATTTGGATCTGTTAATACAGTCTGATTGCCGTATTCGTCATAGTTCATTGTAGTTACGGAACCTTCGGCAGATATAGATTTAGATGTTCCAAATGCATTATAAGTATATACAATCTCCCCGTTTGTAGAAATTATCTGTTTTGATTCTCCTGCAGGATTGATAAATTTTACTTCCGAGATACCATCAGGGTATCGGGTAGTTATTGATGTAGCTGCACGAGAGACAGAAGTTTCCAGATCCAATTCTGTTACTACTACTGGTCGTTTATAAAAATCATATCCGTATGTTTTCCAATTAATCGTACCTGTTCCAAAATATGGTAAACTTTCCTCCATAAGTGTACCGTCCTGATTATAGGTTTTAAACATGAAACTGTTTTTGTTATAAAGGTTCGTCCTTGTTTTAACATTCCTGCCTAAAATATCGTACCAGGTTTGAATATCAGGTTTTCCGTCTGTTGTTATATTTTCGTAATATGCCAGTTTTAAATTAACGACATCAGCCCAGCTTATATCTACTGTAGTGTTCCCAAATGGAGTTATGACCTTTGTTAAGTTTCCAAAACCGTCGTATTCGTAGTTTATTATATTTTCAAGCGGATCTTTTTCCCAGATCTTATTACCGAATTTACTGTCATATTGATATTCTGTAACTAATCCTGCTGCATCTGTTATTTTATTTACGAACCTACCGGTAGGTTCGTACTGATAAGTTATTGTCCTGGTTTGGGTTTCGCCGGTTATATTATATTTACCGGTCTGTGCAACTGTTAATTCATTACCAAAATTATCATATGTAAAAGTTGTTGTTAATGGTTTTTCACCGGCTACCGGAGAAGATTCCCGGACAGATGTTGCTACCTGTCCTTTACTATCGTAGGTGTATGTATTTTTTATACCTTTTGTTTCGTTATCCCGTGTTTTGTGTGTAATAACAATTTGAGGTCTGGAAAGACACCAGCTTCCTGCTGATGAATAGTCCTGATAATTTGTGGTTTCAGTATAAACTCCTGAATAATCTGTAGTTATAGAATTTATGTTTCCTAGGAATACTCCGGTTAACTGGTTCTGATATGTTATTGTAGTTTTTGTAGAATTATTGTTATGTAATAAATAATCAATATTTTCTGTTTTTTCAGGTAAAACTGCAATATAACCAGGAATATTTGTATCAATTTTACGCACCAGATATTTTGTATATTCCCTTACTACCGGATTTCCGGTACTCCGGTACAGATAATCAGTTTTTGTTACTTCCGAAATAAGATAATTTGTATAATCTATAACATTAATAATTTTTCTAAAATTATTATCTACCTCGTTATCTGTCTCTATCAGTTTAAAACCTATAAATCCTTTCCCTTGTACATGCGACCAGCCACCCAGAAAATTGTATTTTGTGTTTTTCATAGAAGCACTGCCGTTAAGTCCTGTGGAATTTTTATGGCTTGATACTACTTTAAGCGGAGATGTAAATTTCCTGCTTGATTTATATGTAATATTTGTAACAGCATCATTATATAAATCCATTTTCCATATCTGCGGTATATAATCAAATTCATTTACATATAAAAGCCCGTCAGTAATTTTTACTACCATATCGCTTTTGTCGTTCAGCATGAAATACAGGATCCTTAAAGATTTGGTATTGTCATCATAATAAATAAGATCCATTTTTCCATCACCGTTAAAATCACCAAAAAATTTCAAAGGTTGCATTGCAACAGAAGAAGGGATTATGTGTTCAAGTTTATGAAAATTACCATTGCCGATTGTAATCCAGATATTAAATTTCTGATCGATTTGCTCTACAATATCACAAATTCCGTCTCCATTCATATCTATTGCGTAGACTTGCTTATAACATCCGACAGTACCGGACTCAAGACTTATTGCATCATAATAACTTGTGTTGAATTCTGTTCCGTCCGAATAATAAATCCTCCATTTATTTTCTTCCTGATACTTTAACAGGTCTGTTTTTCCATCACCATTAAAATCGCCGAATTTGTATTTTTCATAATTAAGCTGATAGTCCTGCGGATCTATTATTGTACCAACATTGAACATACTGACTGCAGAAAAATTATTATTATTCAAAACAATTTCCGATACGTCTATATTACTTCCGACAATACCAAAAACATCTGTATGCCCGTCTCCGTCAAAATCTATCGGTTGCGTAAAACCATTCTGATATATCTGATTAGAGAAAGTAACGTATTGGGACATAAAAGATTTTTTTTGCCTGTAAATATAATAATGATAATCGTCGTTATCACTGTAGTAGTCTATAGACCAATATCTGTGGTTTGAGTTGTTATCATAAAATTTCAAAAAGCTGACTTTTCCGTTTCCGTAAAAATTCCCAAAAGAAGGTTTTATCGGTCCGGAAGATGAATCGGTAATCTGCTGACGTGAACCGAATGTATTCTGCTGGCTTAATTTTCGATAATAATTATAATTTCCGTCATTGTATCCATTTATATCTTTGCTGTTGTACTCAATAAATTCATCTTTACCGTCATAATCAATATCACCAACTGTAAATCTTTTTTCGTTCGCATTATTGTTTGCAATATGGATCCTGTCAGAAGGAGTAAAACCTCCGCCTTTTTTTCCTGTATATGCTTTCAGCCAGCCACTTGTATACAGACAATCATCATAACTATTAGGACAATTCCTGTAATATACTGCAAAATCTGTTATTCCGTCGCCATTAAAATCTCCGGTTAAAGGAGTTATTTTTGCAGAAGAAAAATTACTCATATCAAAATCATCATTGTAATTTTCGTTGCCATCATAGAAGAATCCTCCCGAATGAACAGAAAATGCTGTAACCATATCATTATGCGGTTTTGTAAAACAGCTTTCGTCTTTTTGTCCCCATTCTATTACTGTTGAATTTAATCTTTTATCATCTCCGCTTTTTTCTACTATTTCGCTTAATTTTGTATCCGGATCTTTGGAATATCTGAATTCATATGATTTTACAAGCGAATTACTGCTTTTTACTGTAATTTTTACCAGTATTCTTTTATTGTATAATGTCTGGCTGCACATCTTTTTCTGGAAAAAATCACTGCGGTTAATATAAAAGAATTCTATCTCATTAGAAGGAAGTTGATCGCCATTACCTGTATATCTTATCTTTTTTACAGCTTTTTCATAAACATCCGAATAGTTTTCATATTCATATTCAATATAATTTCCATTAGGATCTTCAACTTTGTTTAAATACCATGATAATATTTTTGTACCTGCACTTCCTATCCTCGAATTACCGGTTTTTCCATAATAATATATCATTCCGTTCTTGTCTTTTACCTCAAAATAGCTATCATTACCGGTTTTGTAATATTTTATTTGTTTAAAGGTTTCATTTATTGTTCTGTATTCTGAGCCATTTGCCGCAAAGTTCCCGGATATAAGAACAAGCCTGTTCCCGTCTAATGCAAATCTTTCCTGATAGCGGTTACCTGTACTGCCACTGTTTTTCACCGATTCATTAAAGCCATCCAGATAATAAACATTAGGATCAAGTTCTATTTTTGATAATCCTTGCAGTGACCATCCTTTTCCCAAAAGTGAATTACCTGCCTGACTGTTGTACTGTATGGATATCTGCGGTTCTATTCCGTTCACTCCCGGACTTACAAATACCGGGATTTCGTAAGTTGAGGCTCCTGTAGGACTTACTCCGGCAACTCCCGGTATTGCACCTACTGAAAATGTTGTACTATGTGTATAATAATTTTCGTCATTATAGGATGGAATTATATCACATGATCTGTTACTGTTTACATAAGCTTTTAAATAGCTATTATTTTCTGCTTTGTAAGAAAAGCCTGTCTTTAAAACTACACGCTCTTTAGATTCCAGAAAGCTCTCTCCATTATATATTCCCGTACACTCCAGTATATTACACGAACCCTCACTTTGACAGTACAAGCTATCAAATGAAAATACAGACATTGTAATAATTATAAGTATTATGTATATTTTTCTCATAACATTATTAAATTTAAAACACTCAATAAACAGTACCGGATACTTAACTACAGTTCGACTGTCGCTTTGGTCTGGTTCGGCTTGGTTCGACTGCGCTCACCAGCCGTCGCTCAGTTCATCGCATTTTCCATTTCTCATTTCTCATTTCTCATTCTTAATTTCTCATTCCTAATTCTTAATTACCTTATACTCCCTATAACTATCATTTACAAACAAACGTAAAATATATTCTCCCTGCTGCATACCACTGAAATTTATGCTGGCATTAGATGACTTAAGCCTGTTATTGGATATCATACGTCCGTTTAAGTCGACCACTTCGAAAAATACTTTTTCAAAATTACCTGTTCCCTTAACTTCAAGGTTTAGTTCTCCCTGTACCGGATTCGGGTAAATATCTATTATTACATCTTCCAGTGCCATCCTGGTATTTTCGTTCTGATCATATATGCCGGTAATATCAGAATAAATATCTTCCCCGCCGGGATATATTCCACGATGATTTATTGAATCATTATCTGTCATCCTGGTTTCGGAAAGTGTGATTACTGTACGGGATATCCTGTTACCGGCATTATCGTATGTATATTCAAAACTTATCTGGCAATGAGCAATATTACACGCAAAAATGAATATCAATATTATTGAATATTTATATTTTTTCATAAGGCTTTTATTTTTGACCGTTGTTTTCTAATTCTTCTATCCTTTTATTCTGAGCTTCCAATATTCCGGACAATTCTTCAATAAGTTTCTGCTGTTGTATAGTATAAAGGGTTAGTTCTTCTACTTTTTCGAGCAATATATTACTAAGTGATCCCATGTTGATGCCTGTTTCTTCTACTTCTTTGGCTGATGGCACATTAGGAAGGTGTTTATTCGCAAGAATAAAATTTTCGAGTTCGCCAAGCGGCATTAATTTATATTCTTTTGAAAAAACATAGTCGGGAAACGGAATATTTGCAACTATATTAACTTCTTTTGCATAAACTACTCCGCTGCCGTTAACTTTGAACTGTACTCCGCCACTGT
Source organism: Bacteroidales bacterium (assembly GCA_031275085.1). Taxonomy (GTDB): domain Bacteria; phylum Bacteroidota; class Bacteroidia; order Bacteroidales; family ML635J-15; genus Bact-19. The sequence continues at coordinate 41,344 of JAISPG010000061.1, forward strand.
TCTCCAGCTTTATAAAATTATTGTAATTATTGCCCATATCTATTACGAGTTTTGCTCCTGCATCGGTACTGACCGATGTCCCGGAAAGTTTAAGGGTACCGTTGTAGATTTCAAATTTTGCTGAAGGAGATGCGGTTCCCACTCCGATATTTCCGTCTGCTTTGAGGTATAACTGGTTTGCGTTTACTCCACCACCTGATTTGGTTGTTGTAAGCATTAATGCATTACCTTTTTTGGCATTCATTATTCCTGCTATTGATGAATTAACATGATATAATAATATGCGGGACTTACTTGATCTTTCAGGGAACTTTGCAATAGTATCTTCTTCGATCATTTCACGGGTAGCAGCGGAAAACCACGTGCCGCCTATATTAACTGCCCCATTATCGTGTAATATTAATTGATTAGTATTAGCATCCCCTGAGGCTGAATGGGTTTCAAACATTAAGGAATGACCTGACTCTACACTTACTATCGAACTGCTGCTTGACGATCCTTTTATATCTATGGTACTTTTTGTATCGCTATTGCTAAATCTTACCATTGGAACTTCTCCTTTTGGCGAAATTATTTCCAGGCGTGCTACCGGAGTTTTTGTCCCAATACCGATATGAGAGTTGGCATCTTCAAAAAGGATACTGTTTTCAAGACTAAGTTTTGTGCCGAATTTTGGTAAATATCCGGAACTCTGGGATTGGGAATATGAATACACTCCTGTAAATAACACTAACAAAAATATTAAACTTTTTTTCATAACAATAATACTTTTAATTATTTTTTAATTATACTTTCTGTCCAATACTTAATTTTTATGTCACAAAATTACATAAAA
>JAISPG010000068.1 GCA_031275085.1 Bacteroidales bacterium
ACAAAATATCTTGTAGTAGTATCCGGAGTAAGAATCAATGTAGAATTATTCGGAGCAAACCCGCTTCCGTTACTCATATCCCAATAATATGTATATTGAGGAGTTCCCCCCATTGCCTGTGCTTGTATTACGGCCTGTGTTGTTTCACATATGGCAATATCGGGAGAAATAGTAACCGATAATTGATTAGGCTGAGTTAAAGTGAATTGTTCAGATACCGAACAACCATTAGCATCAATTGCCGTAACCTGGTAGTTTCCAGCAGCTAATCCGGTTCTTTCCGACATTCCTGCACCAATATCCGACCATATATAAGAAATATTACCTGTTCCACCGGCAACGGTAATACTGATATCTCCGTCAAAAGAATTATAACAGGAAAGATTTGTAGAGCTTGAAGCTGCTATAACCAATTCATTTGGTTCACTTATAGAAAATGGTTTGCTTGCAGTACAGCCGTTGTTGTCTGTAACAGTAACAGTGTAATCGTTTGCACATAAGTTATCCAGAACATTAGTCGGCGATGTCCATGAGTATGTGTATGGTAATCTACCTCCCTGTATTACCAGTTCGGCTATTCCTCCACATGATTGGAAACACGGATCATCTGTTGTTATTACATTAAAAGATAGTAAGCTTGGTACATCAAGGTTTGATATAGTTTCTGTGGAACTGCAGTAATGATAATTGACCTGTAACCTTATACTATGTATACCAGCATTTGCCCATCTTACCCTGTAAGGTCCGATTCCACTTCCGCTTTCAATTATGCCGTTACTAAAGTTCCAGTTAAAAGTAGCACTTGCTCCCACATTTCCTGTATATGTAACAGTTGTAGATTCCCCATAACATAAAATAGGGGTGTATGAGAATGTTGATGTAGGTATAGGTCTGAATTCTATAGTTACAATATCACTGTTACTACATGATGGGAATCTATCCATTTCAGTCCATTCAAATTGATAAATACCTTCTTCATATACAGTCACAGTAGCATTAGGAGAATTTGGATTTGCAAATGTTGGAACCCTTGCTCCTGAAGGTATGGAAGATGTTATTACTTGCCAGCTTCCTGTGTTATTTGGTTGCATTCTTGCGTTAAGGGTATGTGTGTATCCGCAAACCTGAGCATCATCACCTGCATCTGCTACCGGAGTTGAACAACAGATAGGATCATCAAAATCTCTTACTGTTACTTGTAAAGTTGTGTCATATGCACATCCGAAATTATCGGTAACTGTAAAAGTATAATCCAGAACTCCGGGAGTATCCGGATATGCCAGATTTCCTTGTACATTGTTTCCTTCCCATACACAATCATTCTCAGTTATTACCGGAGCATATTCCCATCCTGTAGGATAAAGGTCTTCACGTAGTTCTATACCCCATGAAAAGATATAGCCGTTGTCTGCTCCTAAATGGTCGGTAATGAATATTGTCCATGTTCCATTTAATGGACAACCGATGAAACTACTCCAGTTTCCGGAAATTTGATAAGTTCCGGGACGAAGTTGATTTATTGTACCAGTACTGGTTTGTCCTATTCTGTCAACATAGTTTGATATCTGATTCCAGTTAGTGGATTGATGAATTGTTCCGCTCGTTGAAGTAGGTGACCAGCAATAATCATATCCTACACCGGGAGTAATGTTTGATGTGTTGCTGTCTACAGGTAAACCGGAAGCGACAGGCTCTCCTAATACAGTTCCTCCTCCTCCCTGGGAAAAGAATTGTACTTCTGTGCCGTTAGGACATCTTAATCTCATTGATAAGTCACCCATATATGAATGTTCCATATTTGTACAAATACTGAGAATATCATCAATGCTTGTTACTGTTGCATCGGGAGAAAAATTGGAAAAAGTCAGCGGAGAGTTATATGTAACACCCGAACCGTCAGGTAAGAACACTGTATCTGCTCTTGATAAACCATAAGTCATATGAGAAGGTACTGGTTCTATATTATGTCCGGGTAATCCTCCGTTAGGAGCAAATCCTGATAAATATAAAGTTTCGCCCGGACAAAGAATATCAGGACCTAATGAAATATTTTGAAATACAGGAGTTGTCGAAACCCTTATACGAATGTCTGTATTTCTCATTCCGGTACTACAATTTTGAATATCTCTGAGCATTAATCCTAATTCATAGCCTCTTATTCCTTCATATATATAAGAAACTGTGGAACCGTCCAAAAGATCGCCTTCTCCAAAGTTCCATGTGAAAGTAGAAGTTGCATCAGATTGTGCATAATTTGTATTATTTTCAGGATAGACTCCTGTTGCAGTTACTGTAATAGATTCTCCCTGACATATATCAATATATGAATATCCATCTTCTCCTTCATAATATGGCGGATCGGTTATTAAAGATCCTATTTCTACCTCCTGGCAGGGAAATCTGCAGCTTATATTCATTGCAAAACCATCGTACGACATGCTTCCGTCAGTATGCCATACTATAGTTACACATGTTCCCGTACTAGATATTGTTTCTCCTTGCAAAGTCCTGTTACCTGCATTTGCTACTAATGCAGGATATCCATATGAACTTGGTCCGTCATAGATACTCATATTGTCCCAGGTTGGGGATTCCAGGTAAAACGTGGTAAAGTTAAGTTCAAGTGTACCTCCGTTATCACTGCATATTGTGACGGTATAATTTTCATTGTGTCCGTAGTTTCCGGTCGGACCTCCCGAATCATACATCGTGCCGCCACAGGTTGTTATTGTTTGGTTATTCAGTGAAGAATTTAATGTATACGTTTGAGATGCTGCACTTAATGAAAGTAGTAACATCAATACTATAAATGTGAAAAAAGTCTTCATATCTTAAAATTTTTTGTATGTAAATTAATAACCTAAAAATTTATTATATTTTGCCGTAAGATCTTTGACAGAATCAAAGAATATTATTTTACCACTGCTACCTATCCGGTATATGGCAGGTCTGTCATAATATCTTTCAATAGAATAGAAAAGAATATTGAAATTATTGGGATCAATATCTTCAACAACCGCTCCTTCTTCTTTTGTAGATGGATCAAGATGCTTTAAGTAAGGTAGTGATTCATATTTTATCGCATCAATATTTTCGTTCACTGAATATGAATTGTCAAGATACCAGTTAAGATAATTAATATTTTCTGGTTTAGTGCGTGATAACTCCTGCAAATAATCTTCACCATAAAATTGTTTGAGCCGGGAGTCAATTTCTATACTCTGAGCAAATGTCAAAATACTAAAAAATAGTAAGATGCTGATAATAAGTAGCTTTTTCATATAATACAGAATTTAATTTATTATTTTTTAATTACATTAACTATATATAAGACTAAGAAATAAATAAATGGTTGCGTCATTAAAGTATAAAAATAATATTTTTTTTTATTTAAAAACAAATGCTTCCATTTTATGAAACAAAAATGATAAATTTTCTTAAATAATCCTAGATATTAAACTAAAAAGTAATTGAAGATTTAATTATTATTATATTTCTGTTGTAATAGCTTTTCGTTGTAATAGCCAAGCTTGTACAGGTCAAATAATAGGATGGATGGATTTTTTGTATTAATAAGGTTATTGATCAGCTTTTTTTTAAATTTCTTAAAATAATTATTGATCAGCTTATTTATTTTTAATTTATCAATTTTTTTTTGAGCTTTTATTAATTTTATTTCATCGGTAAATTTAATATCAATCTTATCATTTTTCTGAATTAATATAAGATTTGATATTCCATCTTCTGTTTTTTTTAGAAAAGTTTTATTATCTTCCAATCCCACATGTATTACAGGATTATCAATGTGATGAATTTTATATGAATTAATATTTAATTCGTATCCGAAGAGACTGTCTTCGTGACCGTATTTTTTTAGAAATTCTCTGAATTGTATTTTTTGGAAAATATTTTTTGAAATTAAGAAATTGTTTGTTGCAAATGATTGATTAGAATTTTTATTCCTTTCTGATGCTTTGATCATCTCTCTTTTTACGCCATATTTATATCTTAATATCTTATCAGTAGTTTTTTGTGATTTTACATATATGGTACCTCCACAAACTACATTATGATTAAAGTTTTTTATATAATTTTTTATATATTGAGAATCCGGAAGTTTAGAATCACAGTCAATAAATAATATTTTTTCATATTTTGCCTTTGAAGCGAGCATGTTTCTGGTTGCGCTCCTTCCTATATTTTCAGGTAAAATTATATGATATACATTTTTTTTCTGTAACAAATTTTTTTTATTTTGCTCATAATATTCTTTATTAGATCCGTCTTCAATTATAATTATTTCAAAATTTATATTACAAATTTCACATTGTTTGATTAAATCTTCGATAAGATCTTTAACTACATAATTATAAGTTGGAATACAAATACTTAACATTAAAAAAAATGAATTTATATTATTATTTCAGTATCTTTTATTTCTTCTTCTGATATTTTTCCTTCATTATTAAGTTTTTCAATATCTTCATACAATTCTTTCAGCTGCCGGTCAAGATCGTCTAATATTTCGTTATCAATTTCTATATATTCATGAAAATCGTTGTTTAATATTTCCATAAGTTTTTCTTTTTCTTTTTCCATTTTTTTTTCTATGCTTTCAGCCCAGGATTTGAATTCTTCAGGGCAGTCAGCAGATATTTTTGCTGCTTCAATATCAAATTTATTTGTAAAAATATCAAAATCAAGAAGATCGCTTTTAGCTCTTTCGTTTCCTTCGTAGGCTCTGTTGATCGTTTTTATATATACGTCAATCATTTCATTACCTACAGCAAAAAGTTCTTCACAATTTTTTACTTCAAGTTCTTTATATTTTATCAGGAGATCTTCAAGTTCTGTTGCTTCTGTTATTTCTTCGGTATCAGTATTTGATTTTTTTTTGTCGGAACAAGAATAAAGAAACAGAATTATTGTCAGAAATAATACAAAATATTTTATTTTCATTTCTTTGGCTTTAAGTAATAACGTTAATTTTTATTGTAATATTATTAAATAATCGATTGTGAAAATATAAAAAAAGGACAGAATTCCTGTCCTTTTTCTGAATAATAATTTTTATTATTATTCTGTTATTTCTTCTGCTAAATCTTCTGCCGGTACTTCTTCTTCAGTTTCTTCAAAAGTTACTTCTTCAGCAACCGGAGCTTCTTCAACAACTTTTTCTTCTACTACTTCATTTTCAGTAGCCTTTTCAGTTTTTGCTCCGCCACATGCAAAGAATGTGAAGCAAAAAGCTGCAACAAATAAAAAACTAATAACTCTTTTCATAATAACATATTTAAAAATTAAACAACATATTTTTTATTCAATAATTTCATCTTCTTCGTATACATCAAGGTATTCTTCATCATATGGATAGTCATTTGTGGATTCCAGCTCCTGGACTTTTTCCATAAGTTCTGTCTGGAAAGTATAATTGAATTCTTCAATTTCATCGGAACATTCTTCTTCAAATGATGAAGATAATTCGTATATTTTATGAAAAAATACTTCAACTTCATAAACGTTATCCAGATAGTTTAAATCATTCAGAAGTATGTCAATTTCCGTAAGATAGACATCTGCTGCATCATTTAAAGCATTAAGGTATTCACTACAGTTTTCAAAATTCAGGTCTTTATATTTTAACCGTAATTTTTTGTAATTCTCTGATTTTGACCTTGGTGGAAAAACTTCAGACGGTTCTATATCTTTTTGGGGAAAGCGTTCTTCAAATTCAGAAATAATTCTTTGATCGTAGTTTTCAAACATTTCAGGGCATTCACTTTCAAATAATATTGCCTGACTGTATATTTCGTCAAATAATTTCCCAACTTCATAAAAGTTGTGTTCTTCTTCCATTACAAGTTTTTCGAGTTCATCCAGAAAAATGTCGGTAACTTCATTTAATGCTTTTATGTAGCTTTTGCAATCGGAAAAGTTTTTATTTTCGTATTTATCTTTTAATTTTTCAAATTGGCTTTTTTGTGGCCCACAAGAAAAAATAATTGCGGAAAAGATAAAAAAAACAATAAATTTTATAAAAATATTCCTCATTATAATACGTAAAAAATAACTGTGTAAAAGTACATAATAATTTTAATCTGACAACGCTTTTATTTTATTTTTATTTTTTTTCATTAAAATTTTATTAACTGAATATTGTTAGTTAAGTTGGAAGTTATGACAAAACTCATAACTTCCAACTTCCAATTTTCAATTGTTTCTGACTTTTACCCACATTCCTTTTGTTCTTGCATAATTTGCATTGTCGTACATGGTTTCACATACAACTGCCGGAAGGTAATAAGTGCCTTCATAGCTTGCATTTAGCATTACATGATAAGTGTAAACAGAATGTCGGTTCATATCAAAATATGTTAAAACGCGGTCGTCCCTGATATCCTGATATTCATAGTAAGATTGGTTACCTAACTGGGTTGGGAACATTCTGGAATTTATTATTTCCCAACCTGAAGGGAATACCTGAGTAAGAGCTGTGTTGCTCAATGTTGAATATGAAGGAGATATGTTTTTCAAAGTAATTGTTGCTATAAAATCAGTACCTTGCGGTATATTTGTCACATCTATCGGAGTGCCGTCAAAATAAGTATATTTTATATCCATATTTATATTGGATGATTCTGCAGTTTCATTACCGGCAGCAGGAATACCTTTTCTTACGATCCTGATATAAAGCATTTCATTATTATTCGATCTGAGAACGAATTTATTAGCATCTTTTTCTTTTATTGTGAGTTTTTCGCTGTATGTGGGTTTGGATGTTTTTACCGTAAAATCTTTTCCATTAATATTATAAATACAATCAATAGCATTTGAGGAGCTGAATTTTTTTGAAAATTTGGATATTGCCATTAAAGAGTAGGCAGTAGCCTGAGTATTACAATATCTGTTCGAGCCAAGTATACTTGCAATATCCCTGTAAACCAGAAATGCCTTTTCTTTCTCGCCGATTTCTGTTAAAACTTCAAGTATCATAGCTTTATCTCTTATCGAAGAACCAAATGTGCCTGATAGTTGTAAATAATCATTAACTTGTAGACTGAGATTTTCTATCATTGTTTTAGCAATGTTTTCTTTTCCGTTTATTGAGTATGCAAGTGCGAGTCTCCATATCACAGCATCGTAGGCAGATGTTTCTTTTAATCTGTTCATTGCACTACGGTCAGCTTGTCCGGCTAACGCTAATGTGTATAATCTGTATGCTTGTTCAAGTTGGGAATTATGACCATTATTTGTCCATTTAGATGCAATTTCTTTTTGGTAATTTATCCATTGGGTTTTCATATTTGCAGGAATTGTATAGCCTTGTTTTTCGGCTTCAAGCATAAAATGTCCGGCATAAGTGGTTCCCCAGTCTGAAACATTACTATTGCCCGGCCAATATGAAAAACCTCCTCTTGCTACCATGTATTTTTCAAGATTATTTATACAAATATTTACATTACGCTGTATAAGAGCTTTTTGCTTTTCATCGAGTTGTAGTAAAGCATCCAGATATAATTGCGGGAATGCGGCAGAAGTTATTTGTTCTATACAACCATGCGGATATGTTATAAGGTAATCAAGCCTTGATTCCAGATTTAACGGCATAATACTGTATATTTCTACCAGTGCTTCATTGGTGCCTTCTATGCCTAAAGCCTCAAATTCTAATTTGAAGTCTTCGTCATTTTTTACGCCGTCAATAACATCTGTAACTTTAACATTTACATGTCTGACATCAAGTTCGATATTGTATTTTGAGATATTGCTTCCTGAAACTGCAATTATTTCAATTGTAGCAACTCCTGTTTTTGTACCTGTTTTCAGATCAAAATTTATATAATCTTCACCGGTTTTTGAGAATGTTACATTTTTTGAAGAGTTACCTTCAATCTGTAAAAGTCCATTTGTTTTTACACTTACAGTCACATTTTTTACTTCCGGTTTCATGGCAAAAATCGTTACGGGAAGTTTGAAAGATTCATCTACTGCTAATGTTCTTGGAGCAGTTCCTAATATCATTAATGGTTGTGTAACCGGAGTTGTTTTTTCGGCAGATCCGAAAGAATTTTCTTCTGCTGCTATTACCATTGTTCTTACGGAACCTATATATTGTGGTAGCTGAATTTCATGAGTTTGGGATTTTTTTGCATCGAGCCTGAACGGTCCCAGGAATTTAACCATTGGTTTGAAACGCAGAGCCTGTTTCATATTTTCAGGCGAAAAATCACCGGCACCTCCGCCAATACTTAACATTTTTCCGGCATCTATTGTAAATGCTCCTATAACCTGGTTATAAATATCCCACGTTCTTACACCAAGAGCTTCTTTACTGTAAAAATATGACCACGGACTAGGGGTAGAGAAGCGGGTAAGACTTAACAAACCTTCGTCAACCATTGCAATGGTATAAGTCATCGGTTTTCCGTCTTTTTCACTTACGCTGATTTTTACTTTACTTTCTGCTTTCAATTCATCAGGCATGTTAATAACAGGGTGTAAGCGGGTAGCCGGATCCTCTACGGAAACAGGAATGATCCCGTACATTCTTATCGGACGGTCATTTTTTGCATTACTGTGCTTTTGAATGAAAGTAATATTCACATATATATTTGGAGCCATTTCCGGAAGAGCTGTGAAACTAATGTTTAAATTATTTCCGTCTGATTCTTCCCAGAATGTTTTTATGATTTTACTTGAATTTTCTATACTAACAAGAGCTTTACCGCTACTTGCAGGAATATTTATATTTATTGTTTCGCCAACGTTGTATTTTTCTTTATCAGCGTTGATTTTCAATATCTCGGCAGATTCTGATGCATCTGATCTTGAATATGCGTACCTGCTTGCATAAATGGTTTGGGAAGAAATATGTCCGCTTTTTAAGTCTTTAACTACAATTAGATGTGAGCCATTAGTATCGAACTCAATTGTTGTTTGGGCTTTGCCGTTTATAGTTGTAATTGTTTCCCTGCTTATAGCATTATTATAGTTTGCAGTTATGTAATCAACGGAATTACTGTTATAATCATACCACCATGAAGATTTCAGGAAATAAACCGAAACTTCTACCTGTCTTTTTTCTTTTTGTAATTTCTGGTTTCTGTCAACAGTAACAATATTGAGATCTACCTTTTTATTTAGCGGCAGGGAATAGGATTTTTTCTGTTCAGGTATTTCCATTCCTACAAATGTTTCGTACGGATAATAGATTATTGATTTTTCTCCTATACTGAAATTTCCTCCTTTTTCAAATACTTTTGTTATAAGGTTTGCATTTAAAACTCCGGGTGCGTTTTTAACCTTGTCGAATTTTACCGGAGTTTTTATTTGTCCGTTAGAATCCGTAGTACCTTCAAATAACGATGATGTCCGGAAATCAAAATTTGAATATTGATTATAGAAATTATAGTCTTTAAAGTCTTTAAATGGCTCATAAGTTTGTGATAGTGATATTGTTACGTCTGTTTCAAGATCGGAGGCGACAGTCCCATGAAGCCATTTGACATCAATTGTTGCAGTTACGGAACCGTCTCCTGTCAGATAATCCTTGTTGAAATCTAAATTAATATTCAATCTGTTTGGTTTTATGGTTTCAACCATCAGGCTTTTTGTAAAAGTTTTTCCTCCCATCGTAAAAGTTGCATAATAATATCCGGTCGGAGCATCTAAGTCTGTTTTAAACTTAAATACATGAAATCCTTTTTCATTTTTCCCCTGAACTTCTTTGTATATTTCCTGACCTTTAGGATTTTTTACATCAAAAACAATAGGATGTCCTACTGGTAATTTTTCCATTGTTTCGTTAATTATAAATCCTACATATATGGAATCACCGGGGCGCCATACACCTCTGTCAGTGTATATAAAAGCTTTTGTGCCGTTTTGCACATTATCGCCCGAAACATCAAATTCACTTGTTTTTAATGCTTCATTATTTTCGAGTTTTATATATGATTTTTGATTATTGTATGTAGCTGTTAAGAAATATGGTTTTTCTTTTTTGTTGAAGTTTATTATTGCTTTTCCCTGACTGTCTGAACTTCCTTTTCCTATTAGTTGTTGCTGATAATTAAATACTTCTATTGTAGCACCCTGAATGACATCCGTTGTTGATAAGTTTGTCACAAAAGCATTGACTTTATGATCTTTGCCGATTTTACCGATGAGCCCTATATCTGATGCCAGTATGTTGAATTTTATTGCTTTTTTATAACCGTAATAGTTTTTTGAACAAGGATTTTCATAATCATCATCGTCCCAATAATAGTCATCATAGTAATCATCGTAATAATAGTCGTCATAATAATCATCATAACTATAGCTGTCTTCGTCCAGAAAATGGTAGTTGTAATAAGTATAATCTGTGAACCATGCCCATGTTTTATTTTCATCCATTATTGTTATGTCATCTTCTGTATTATTACTGCCGTCACAAGAGAATATACTATTTTCCTGTCTGAATCCAATTTCGATCCTGTAAATTGCTCCGGGTTCTGTCTTTATTATTTCACTCAGATTAATATAGAAACTATTCCATTCGTTAAAATTGTTTACATCTGTTTGTCGCAGATCTATGGTTTTTGACTTAACGACCTTTCCAACTCTGTCGAGATATGAATTTCCTGATAATTTGTTGGTTTGCAGGAACTGGAGGATATTATTCTCATATATTCTTGTAACTATTATATCTACAGCTTTGATATTTACTGCATCAAAAGAAATTATCTGCCCTCGCGACATACTCGGAAGAATTACTCCGTTATTATTTGTTTTTAATTGGGGTTTACGCATTAAAAATGTAACAGTTTTTATTATACTGTTATTTAGTTTTTTCCCGTGAATATTTTTTATACTGTTGTTTATTTCAAGTGTATAATCTTTAACTAATCTTTCGGGAGGAACAACTTTTACATTATTGTCAACAATAATATATTTCAGATTATTTATTCCTTCAAGAGTTATTATTCCTTCAAGTAATTGTTGTTCTTCAACAGGGTCTGAAAATATAATGTTTATGTATTGTTCCGGAAATTGATAGACCTGTATATCAAGAACTTTAAATTCATATACAGGAGGTATGGGAAATTTTATTTGCCCTTTATTTGTTGCTCCTATCGGATTGCCATTATAGTTTATGTATAATGTCTGGTCATTATTTGTCCTTACAATATCATGAATTGTAAAAGCATATTCTAAATCATTTATCTTTTCAATTATGAAATCAATATTTTTTCCATCAATATTAGCAGAAATACACGATTTGACAGATTCGATATTTTCTACATCATTTAATTTTATACGTCCGGAAACATCTTGTGTTGTAAAATTTTCCCTGTCTGTTGTGGGTAACTGGTCTATTTTAACGTTCAGAAATTGATTTTTTATATTGATGGCGTATATAAATTCTCTGTTCTCTTTTGGAATTTTTGAGTTTAGTTTTCCTAGATTTAATATTACAATATAATTTTCGCCTGATTTAAATGAAGTTTCAGGTTTGAATTCTATGGTTGTTTCATCTTTCCAGGAAACTGTACCTTTTACCTCCGGTATTGTTTTTATTATTGAAACATCTTTATTTTTTACAGAATTTGCGAACGATTCGGTGAGTTTTACGGTCAAATTATCGTTTTTTGATATAATATTGTTTGTATATGCCGAAATATATTCTGCAAATAATGACGGATCGGAAATGATTATATCTTTTTTGTCTTTTTTGCTCATGCTTATTATGACAAAAACTAAAGTGACAGCTAGTGCAATTCCTGTAATCCAATAAATAATATTTGTTTTTTTCATGCCGGTAATGATTTATAATAACTTATTATACAAACTTAATAATTTTGAACTGTGTGATGTTAAAAAAGTAGAAAATTTTCAGAGATATATTTTCAAAAGATATTAACATTGGTTGATATCTTTTTGTTTCCATACAAAAAGAAGTAGAAAATCTATTTTTTGATATAATTATTTTTATATATAATATATTGATACTGTTCTTATTTCAATATTTTTTTTACAATATTAAAATATTTGAACGGAGCATATTTTACAGGCAGATCAATCCATGTTGGGGTTTTTACAATCGACCGTTTATTGCTGAAAGCAAGAAAGCTTTCTTTACCGTGGTATTTGCCCATACCGCTGTTCCCTACGCCTCCGAACGGAAGATGATGGTTTACTATATGCATTAAAGTGTCGTTTACACATCCTCCGCCTGAAGTAGTGATGTTAAGAATTTCCTTTGCCTTTTTATTTTTTCCGAAATAATAAAATGCCAGAGGTTTTTCATGTGAAGTAATATAGTTTATTGTTTCTTCGATGGATTTGAAGGTCATTACAGGTAATATAGGGCCAAAAATCTCTTCCTGCATAATGGGATATTCTGGCTTCACATTATCGATCAGAGTAGGAGAGATATAACGCTCATCTTCATCAACTTCTCCTCCGAAAATTATTTTACCATTTTGCATAAGTTTTTTCAGTCTTTCTATAGCCTTTTGGTTTACTATGCGCGGATAATATTTACTTTGTTTACAGTTATTACCATACATAATATTAACCTGCTCTTTGAAATTTTCGACAAATTTGTCTTTTATCGACTCATGAATATAAAGATAATCCGGAGCAATACAAGTTTGTCCTGCATTGATCAATTTTCCGAAAGCTATGCGTTTAGCGGCAATTTTTATGTTTGCATCTTTATCTACTATACACGGGCTTTTTCCTCCTAGCTCCAACACTACAGGAGTAAGATATTTTGATGCTGCTTCCATTACAACCTTACCTAAAGCAGGGCTTCCGGTAAAAAATATAATATCGAAACGTGCTTCAAATAGTATTTGATTTACTTCTCTGTCGCCTTGTACAATGTTTATGTAATTTTGGTCGAATGTTTCATGAATTATATTTTTCATAACATTTGCTGTTTCGGGAGTATAAGGCGAAGGTTTCAGCATTGCACAACAACCTGAAGAAATTGCTCCGACAAGAGGGTTCATTAATAATTGAAAAGGATAATTCCATGGAGCAACAATAAGTGCTACACCAAGAGGTTCATACAAAATTTTGCCTGATGACGGAAAAAGATGAACAGGAGTCGGTACTCGTTTGGGTTTTGCCCATGATTTAAGATGTCTGATATGGTTTTTTATTTCCTGCAGAACAATGCTGGTTTCAGTCAGGAAAGTTTCTTCGTGCGATTTATGAAGATCTTTCCAGAGAGCTTCGGCAATTTTGTCTTCATATTTTAAGATCGCTTTGTAAAAACGTTTTAAATTTTCAATCCTGAAATTAATATCTCTGGTCCGGCAGGAAGAAAAAAATATTTTCAGGTTTTTTATTATACTGTCAATCTCTTCTTTTGATGTGTTAATCATTTTGTTGCGAATTATTTGTATTTATAATGTAAATCAAGGATTATCTATTAAATAATATACTGGTTATTATTGCCATAAAATCTTCATGATCTGATTTTACATTACCAAATGTTTTAATGGGTTATGCGATCTGTAAAGTTATTATATTATTTCCAGTTTAACATAATTCGTGCAATATTTGTTGCGTGGCGGTTGACCGAATTTAATAATCCTATCAGTTCCAAATGTATTTCCGAGCTTTTCCGTGAATCTTCATAATTTTGTATTAGTCGGCCGTAGTGCGATTTCTCATATTCTTCTGCCAGCTCAGAATATTTTTTGAATTTTTTCTTTACATGTTGAGCTTTTTCAAGATTAATATCATTAAAAACTTCCATTGACCGGCTTATCTGTTTTAATGCCTTTAATTGGAAAGATTCCAGTTCTGTTTTACCCTGGCTGGAAAATACGGCATCACTTTTCATCCATTTATTTGCCTGATGCCGAATATTAGTATTTACAATATCACCTATCATTTCAAGCTCTTTAATGACATACATGATCTGAAAGGCTTCGTTAAGTATTTGTTCGTCGGTATTTTCCGAGCCAACATTTACAAGATATTTATTAATATTTTCTTTTAAAAAATCAGATTCATTTTCAAGTTGCTGCCATTTGTTAAGAACATTTTCGTCATTTTTATCAAAGAACGGTTTTAAACATAAAGATACCATTTCTTTTACTTTTTTGCCCATCCTGTCGGTTTCTTTTTTCGCCATACTTAATGCAAGGGCGGGAGAGGAGGATAGAGCTGAATTGATATATTTAAGTTTATATGGTTCGGACTTTTCCACATGTTTTTCGGGGAATAACCTGTTTATAAGCTTTCCAAACTGATTTACAAAAGGTAATATAATAATTGATATTCCTATACTGAAGACAGTATGCGCATTTGCAATTTGCCGTGGTACAGTTTCGCCGAGTAGTTCAAATTCTGACAATCCTTCAGGAGCTTTAGGTGAAATTTTTCTTATGAAATCTGCAAACTCAGGAATCCACCATATAAAAATAAGAACACCTATCAGTTTGAATAAAGTATATGATAGTGCTACTTTTTTTGCTTCCCTGCCTGAATTAAGGCTGGCTAATATTGCAGTGATCCCTGTACCCAGATTGGTCCCTAAAATAAGCGGAATACAGGCGTCAAGAGTTAAAAATCCCTGTGATGCTATAGTTATCATAATCCCTATAAAAGCAGCACTGCTTTGAATTAATGCAGTAAAAAGAAATCCGATAACTATTCCTACTAACGGATTTTCGAGTTTTATCAGAATATTTAAAAACTGATTTGTACTTTTTAATGGTTCCAT
Organism: Bacteroidales bacterium; assembly: GCA_031275085.1. Taxonomy (GTDB): domain Bacteria; phylum Bacteroidota; class Bacteroidia; order Bacteroidales; family ML635J-15; genus Bact-19. The sequence goes on from JAISPG010000068.1 coordinate 14,729, forward strand.
AGCATCTGACATCATATACATTCCAAAGAACAAAAGCCCGAACCCAAGTATAGATTTTCCGATATTTATTAGTCTGATATTTTTAGAAAATAATGTAAAACCGAAACCTAAAATAATGAATAATAAAGAAAAATCGGTAATTTTAAATGCAATAAGCTGTGCGGTTACTGTAGTTCCGACTCCTATTCCCAAAAGCATTCCCAGTGTTTGTGTAAAACTCATAAGACCTGCTTCTACAAATCCGACCAGCATAACGCTTGTTACGGTACTACTTTGAACAATAACCGTAAATATAATTCCGGCAAGAAATGCTAAATAGCGGTTTTTTGAAAATTGTTTTAAAAGATTTCTAAGATTATTTCCTGCAACAGCCTGCATTCCTTTGCTTAATAGATTCATTCCATAAAGAAACAATGCCAGACCACCTAAAACACCCATTATCAGATAAATAATCCATGTTTTTTTTCTGCCGTGAATTTTGTATATAAGATTATTTGCATCGCAATCTTCAGTTGAGCTTACAAGTATTTCGTAAGTACCTTCTTTGTCTCCCACAACAAAAAAGTTTTCTGCAATCCCCAGACTGTCAGTATAAACCTCTTTTTGCTGAACTTTAAAACCTGAAGCACTTTTGGGATATGAAATTATTTCAAATAGCAGTTTATGTTTGCTTACAGGAAATCCATCTTTATCAGTTACCATAACTCTTATAGGAGTATCTGTTATTTTTCCTGTTGTTTGTGTTTGTTCATCTCCTGAATATCCATATATGTATAGATTTCTGGGTTTTTGCAGGCTTGCTGCATATATCCCGTTTGAGATAGAACAAAAAAACAAGAAACATAAAAATATATTTAAAATATATCTCATATTAAAATTTTCGGCAAGTATATAACAAAAATTAAAATAAGAGAAACTTATTTGTTATTGAAAAATATTATTTTAACAAGTTTTTATTTTGTTTTAACGGTAACCTGTCGATATTATGAAAATAATTCTGGAACTTGCTGAAAAACAGCAAAAAAAGGCATTTGAGATTATCAATGATACAGGTATTATTGAAGCATGGAAATCTGTAGGAGCAGATATAAATCTGGTCGGTTCTCTTAAAACAGGACTCTTGGTGAAACATCGCGATATAGATTTTCATATATATTCAGATCCTTTATTAATATCGGATAGTTTTAAAGCGATTCAAAAAATATCTGAAAACCCAACTATCAAAAAAGTAGAATATGTAAACTTAATTGATACGGAAGAAAAGTGTCTGGAATGGCATGTATGGTATTCGGATGTTGGCAATGAAATATGGCAGATCGATATGATTCATATATTAAAAGGTTCGGCTTTTGATGGTTTTGCAGAAAATATGGCAGAAAAAATACTTGAAGAATTAACAGAAGAAACAAGGAACATAATTCTGCAATTAAAATATCAAACTCCTGATTCCGAAGAAATTCACGGAATAGAATATTATAAGGCTGTATTAAAAGACGGTGTTAAAAATTTTCAGGAATTTTTAGAATGGAGAAAAAGCAATCCGTTTGGAGGGATAATGGAATTTTAGATTTTTTATTTTCTGTGTATTTCTAGGCTTCCTGTGTAATACGTTTCTTTTTTAGTAAAAACAGTCCACCGATTAATGTGGGAATCCCTACATTGATAATATATATCAATAAGGAAGCTAAAACAACTGCTGTAATTTTATCTGTATAAAAACCTAAAAATATAACTGCAAATGAAGAGCGTAATCCTATTTCGGCAAAGGGGATATTTGGTATTATATTCAGACTCAGGTAAATACTGGAAGTCGCAATTAATGAGTCAATAATACTTATTTCAACTCCAAAAAGCAAAAGAGCCAGATAAAACTGAACTGAAAAAGTTATATATCTTATAATACTGAACAATATGGTTTTTATTTTCAGATTAAAACTTATTTCCCGGTCGGGAGTGAATTTTTCAGATATATTTTTTAATTTTTTGACATTATTTAATTTATTGAGGCAGAAATTTATATTAAAATAAAAAAACAATGTAATTACAATAACTATTGCAGCTAAACCCCAAATAAACTGTTCAAATTGTTTTACTTCGCTGTTATAAAACAAAATATTGGATGAAATCAAATAAAAACCCATTATTCCGAAGATAATTGTAACTATAAATTGGCTTAAATCGCCATACAGGGTAAGAGAAGTTGCCTTTAGCCGGCTTTCTTTTTTCAGGAATAATATTCTTCCTCCGAATTCTCCTACGCGGTTTGGGGTTACAATTCCAACTGTTATTCCTGTCCAGATAGCTTTGAATGAATTAATAAAACTTATATTTTCGAGAGTATCTACAAGTACTTTCCATTTTACAGATTCAATACTCCAGTTTAAGAACATTAAAATTATGATCAAAAATAAAGTGATATACATGAACAAGCCCATATCAGAAAAATAATATTTAATATTTTCCAGATCGGGAGAATTGTATATTTTTTTGAATACAAAGTAATAAGCGCCGGCAATTACAATAGTTTTAATAAGAATAATCAATATTTTTCTTAATATTTTTTTATCCGGCATTATTTATCTTTATTAGCGAGAGGAATTCCAATTAATGATATAACACCGCCGATGACAGCGAATAAAGTCTGCATAGTGTGGACTACAAGAGCAAAAAATGCTGCTTTTTCGTTACTTATTCCGTAAATCATCAATGCCTGTATTACCATAAAATGATATGCCCCAATACCATTAGGAGAAGGGGCAAGCATACCGAAACTGCTGGCGACAAATACAGTAAGTCCCACTAAAATACCTAACTGCTCAAACCCTTCGAATGCGAAGAAACATATATAAAAAACAAGAAAATATAATACCCATATAATTACCGAATGTAATATGAAAATGAATGGGCGCTTTATATTTTTAAGGCTGGTGAGTCCAATCCAGAATCCTTTTATGAAATTGGATATTTTTTCAAAAAATTTTATACGGTTGAATTTTCCTTTGGCAATTAGAATGACAAAATATAATAAAGCAACACACACTAAAATAACAGGAATTATAACTTTTGGCGATAAAATTTTATCAAGATTCTCGCCAAGTCCCGGATTTTCGGCTATGAATGTTTTTATTTCCGAAGTTTGGAGAACAAATGCTAATATGGTAAGCATAATTATTATAACAATATCTACTAATCTTTCGCTTACCATTGTTCCCAATACTTTCGAAAAACTTATATTGTCATATTTTGAGACCAATGCACAACGGGTTACTTCTCCTAACCGCGGCAGAGCCAGATTTGCGAAATATGCATTTAAAATTGCAAAAAATGAATTTGCAAAACGGGATTTATCTCCGTTTGTATTAAGCAACATCTGCCATCTTAATGCTCTGCTTGTGTGGCTGAGGATTGTAAGCAGAAATGCAGGTATGAACCAATAATAATTAACATACTTAAGTTCTTTAAAAAAAGCATTAAAATCAAAATCTTTATAAACCAGATAAAATAATATAGCTCCAAGCAGAATAAAACCTAAGAATTTGAGAATATTTTTAATAGTTTTTTTCAATTTGTAATGTTACTTTTGTGCTGCAAAGATAATAATTGTTTGCAATAATACTTAAAGTATGGTTAAAGCGAAAAAATATTTAGGACAACATTTTCTTACAGATAATAATATCGCAAACAAAATTTCAATGTCTTTGGTAAATCCGGATAATGTTCCGGTGCTCGAGGTCGGACCCGGGACAGGTGTGCTGACAAAAGAGTTATTAAAAAGGAATTTTGACCTTACATTGGTGGAGGTAGATATTGAATCTGTAGAATATTTAAAGGAAAATCTGACACAAAATTTTCATCTTATCCATGCGGATTTTTTAAAAATGGATTTACATAAATATTTTGAAAGTGAAGTATGTATAATTGGAAACTTCCCTTACAATATTTCCAGTCAGATATTTTTTAAGATGCTTGAGAATCGTACTATGGTGCCGGAATTGTGCGGAATGATACAAAAAGAAGTTGCAGAACGTATAGCATCGGTTCATGGAAATAAAACATATGGTATATTGAGCATTTTGATACAATTATACTATAAAGTGGAATATTTGTTTACAGTTAGTGAAAATGTATTTAATCCTCCTCCTAAAGTGAAATCAGCAGTGGTTCGTATGACAAGGTTTCGTGATAAAATAGAAGATGTAGATGAAAAAAAACTATTCAGTGTAGTAAAAATTTCATTTAATCAAAGACGTAAAACTTTGCGTAATTCGCTTAAAAGCTTTATTACAACAGATACTCCTACAGATCATCCATTTTTTGCATTAAGACCCGAACAGCTTAAACCTGTTGATTTTATATTATTGACAAACTTACTGAAATAAGATTGTTTAGAAATTAATAAAATCACAGGATCATAAGAAGATAAAAGTTTTTCATTAATTTTTTGTTATGTAATGAAACTTTTACAGGAAAAATTCGTTATATAATAAAATATTACCAACTAAAAAACTCTTATTATGGAAAAATGTATTTTGGTACCTCATGACTTTACTGAGGTGGGGGATTTTGCAATTGAGCATGCTTACATGATAAGTAAGGCAACAAAAACACCGATTCACCTTTTACATATTGTAAAAAATGAAAACGATATTGTTACAGCTGAAGAAAAATTATCGAAAATTGCTGAAAAATTTAATAAGGATAAAGATGCTAAAATTATTGTAACAGCGAGAAAAGGTAATTTATTTAAAGAAATATACAAATATGGTCTTGAAGTTGATGCTTACCTTGCAGTAATGGGAACTCACGGAATAAAGAATATAAAAAAGGCTATGAAAGTTGTAAAAAAGCTGGTTAAAATACCTTTTATACTTGTTCAAAGTCCTGTTATTTACGGAGAGTATAGTAAAGTCCTTGTTCCTTTGGATTATGAAAAGTCATCAAGGATAAAAGCTCAATGGATAGTTTATCTGAATACATTTTTTAAGAGTAATGCCTTTATTCTTACCCATACCGAAAAAGACAGTTATAAATCAAAATCTTTGTCAAGTAATTTAAAATTTATGCAGGATTTACTTAACAAAGAATTAATTGATTACGAATGGAAAAATCTGGATTCTTCAAAAAACTTTGCGGATGAGATCTATTCTTTTGCTGAAGAGATACAGGCTAATATAATATTAATTATGACTCATAATTACAGAGAATATATTAAGGCTATCAAGAAAATCGAACATCTTGAATTATACAAGAAAATTCCTATAATGTGTGTTAATAAACGTACTGATATTTTTAAATCCGGAGGTTTTAATTAAAATCCGGTTTGGATAATTTAAGTGCTCAGGAATATTTGCCTTAACTCTATTTATGATCGTTTTGTATACTGTTAAAAGTATTTTAATAAGCTTTCTTTATAGTTTTACTACTTTTAATTTTAAACCAGCTCTTTACTCATTTTATAATTTGTAAGATAAAGTTTATTTGCTATTCTTTTCTGTTCTTCATCTATACGAAAACCTTTGTTCTCAAAGAAAGACAGGGCAGTTATGCTTACCTCGGAAGTAATTTTATGAATATTATTATTTATGGCATATTTTTCAACTTCTTTATATAGGGTTGTGGCAACTCCGGCATTTTGACAATCTTTATGAACAAACATGGAATTTAAATATCCATCTTTTGAGATTGCAGAAAAGCCTATAATAATATTTTCATCATTTTCTGCAATAATAAAATATAGCTCGTTTATGAGTGATTTCCACCTGTTATCATTTTCGCCACAGGAAATCCAGTCATTTATTTCATCTACGGCATAATCTTTGTGGTTGATATATAAAATTGTTTCCTTAAACAGGATTTTGATTTGATCAATATCTTTTAAGTTTGCTTTTCGTATTTGAAACATGATATTGTCAATTTTGCAGAAAAAATTTTATATCATTTTTTTGCTGCTTCAAGAGTATTCAGTAGTAAAGCAAGTCTTGTCATTGGTCCTACGCCTCCCGGAACAGGGGTGATATATGAACATTTCGGAGCGACATTTTCGTAATCGACATCACCGGTTAATTTAAAACCACTCTTTGTTTTATCGGAAGGTACTCTGGTTGTTCCGACATCAATTACAACAGCCCCTTCTTTTACCATATCTTTGGTAACAAAATCCGGTTTTCCTATTGCTGCAACAAGTATATCGGCACTACGGCAAATTTCTTTAAGATTTTCTGAGCCGCTATGTAAAACAGTTACAGTGGAATTCATTTTCTTTTGTGACATCAATATACTTAATGGTCTGCCGACAATATTACTTCTTCCTATGATTACACAATGTTTGCCGGAAGTGTTTATATTACATCTTTCCAGTAACAATGTTATGCCTAATGGAGTTGCGGAAATAAAAGAGGGTAGTCCTATGGTCATTTTTCCTACATTTTCAGGATGAAAACCGTCAACATCCTTATCAGGGCTTATTGCTTCAATTATTTTTTGTTCATCAATATGTTTTGGTAACGGTAACTGAATAATAAAACCATCAACATTTTTGTCGTCATTCAGTTTTTCAATTGCAGAAATAAGTTCTTTTTCTGTAACATCATCTTCAAATCTGACCAAAGAAGATTCGAAACCAACTTCTTCACAGTCTTTTATTTTGAAATTTACGTAAGATTCGCTTCCTCCGTCGTGGCCTACTAATATAGCAGCCAGATGAGGAGCTTTACCTTTTTTTTCTATTATTTTTTGAGTTTCTGATAATATTTCCTGTTTTATTTCTTTTGCAATTTTGTTGCCGTCTATAATTTCCATGTTTTTTTAGTTTATAAAGTTTCAGCTTTACTATGATAACCAAGCAAAATTACGCTTATTGAATTTTATGGTGGCTGAGCGGAGTCGAAGCCATCCATAAGTAAAATTTATTTCTTTTTAGTTAATTTTTTTTGTGTTTTGTTTGATGTCATCATTCGCATCATTTTTTTAGTTTCGTCAAACTGTTTTAGTATTCTGTTGACGTCGGCAACATCAGTTCCGCTTCCGTCGGCAATTCTTTTTCTGCGGCTGCCGTTTATAAGTGCAGGACTTTCCCTTTCCTGCGGGGTCATTGAATGTATGATTGCTTCTATACTTTTAAAAGCATCATCATCAATATCAATGTTTTTTATTGCTTTTCCAAGTCCTGGTATCATAGAAGCAAGTTCTTTTATGTTACCCATTTTCTTTATCTGGTTTATCTGAGACAGAAAATCATTAAAATCGAACTGGTTTTTAGCTATTTTTTTCTGTAATTTGCGGGATTCTTCTTCGTCGTATTGTTCCTGTGCTCTTTCTACAAGAGAAACAATATCCCCCATACCAAGTATTCTGTCGGCCATACGTTCCGGATGGAATACATCTATTGCATCCATTTTTTCTCCGGTACCGACAAATTTTATAGGCTTATCTACGATACTACGTATTGATAATGCAGCACCACCTCTGGTATCTCCGTCAAGTTTGGTTAGTATAACACCGTCGAAATCAAGCCTGTCATTAAATTCTTTTGCCGTATTTACTGCATCCTGACCGGTCATTGAATCGACAACAAACAGAATTTCCTGCGGATTGACAGCTTTTTTGATGTTTTCTATTTCATTCATCATTTCTTCATCCACAGCTAAACGACCTGCTGTATCTATGATTACAACATCGTTACCATAAAGTTTTGCATGTTTTATTGCATTTTGTGCGATTTTTACAGGGTCTTTATTGTCGTCTTCGGAATATACCGGAACATTTATTTGTTCACCAAGTACTTTTAGCTGTTCTATAGCAGCAGGGCGGTAAATATCATCGGCAACAAGCAAAGGTTTTTTACTTTTTTTGGTTTTCAGCATATTTGCAAGTTTACCGCTGAATGTTGTTTTACCGGAACCCTGAAGCCCCGACATAAGTATAATTGCAGGACTTCCTTTCAGGTTTATATCAACAGCCGTGCCTCCCATTAATTTTGCCAGTTCGTCATGAACTATTTTGACCATTAGCTGGTTAGGCTTCAAAGAAGTTATTACATTTTGCCCGATCGCTTCTTCTTTGACTTTTTCGGTAAACTGTTTTGCTGTTTTATAGTTAACATCGGCATCAAGTAGTGCGCGCCTTACATCTTTTAAGGTTTCAGCTATATTAATTTCGGTAATTTTACCTTCCCCTTTTAGTAATTTGAAGGATCGTTCGAGCCTGTCCGATAAGTTTTCAAACATAATTTTACTGTATTTTTACTTTCAGAGTGCAAAAATAATATTTTTTATTAGAGTAAACTTAATTTTCAGTAAATACTTTTAGACTAAAATTTTGTTCTATTATAATGTAAATGACCTTCTTATCTTTAATATAAAACTTACATGAAAATAAATATTAAATTATTATTATATATGTTAACAAACTAAAGTAATTTTAATAAGTACATGACAAAAAATTAATTATATGTATATAATAAATTATTTCCAAAATATGGTATTATTTTTGTACAAATAAAAGACTCTAAAATCAAATTCAGCAATGAGTTTGTTTAGCATAAACTGATAGCAGACGTTAATACTGAACAATAGAATATAAAAATTAACTGTTCGACAAGAACACAAAAAACTAATTAGGAAATGATACTTTTTTACGGAAAGCGAAAAATTAGGATTAAAAAGTATAATGATCGTCACGTTAAGTGTGATAATTGCAATAGTCGTGGGCAAATATTTTCAGTATATCGGGAATATTTTCATATATTTTTTATTCCCATATTTCCGTTTGGTATTAAGACAATAAATTCAATATGTTTAAAATGTAATTATATATTTAATGGTGAGAAAAGAGATTACTATTTATCCATAACAAGGACGCCAATTTATTTATACACAGGAGTAATCCTGGTTATAATATTTATTACTACAGTCATTATATCAAACATAAATACTCAAAAACAAAAAGCAGAATATATTGCTAATCCAAAGATTAATGATGTTTATTTGATTAGACAAGATGAGGATAAATCAACAATATATTATTATTTAAAAGTTAAAAATATAGATGCCGATACAGTTGAATTATTACATAGTTATCTTCAATATAATCGTTTTGTTTCAACTATGAGTGATTCGGATTATTTTGTTAATAATGAAATTTATAGAGTTTTAAAATCCGATTTAAAAAAATATCTTGATAGTGGAATGATAAATTCGGTTGAAAGAGATTATAGTAAATCGAGCAGGTTTATGATAGAAAGGTAAAAACAATGCCGGTTAACAGACCACATTCGTTATTTACATAATCTGAATTAATATCCTCCGAAATATTTCCTTAATCCCCATTCGGTTGCTGCAAATAATAGAATAATAAAGAAAAGGAAGTATAAATCTGTAATTGTATAAAGCTTATCTTTTGTATATGCAACATTTACTACGTTTGAATTTTCTTTCAGGCTTTCTTTTATTCCGGAAATATTTTCAGGATAAAAAACTTTTCCTCCTGTGTTTTCAGCAAGATTGTAAAGTATTCCGTGGTTTGCGGTTGTAATCAAAGATTCTATATTTATTTTTTGTACAATAAATTCTCCTGTTGCAGTATATTCTTTATTATCAAACATTGTTGATGCGGTATATTGATATTTTCCATTGGCGAGCCTGCCAAGGTTCAATCTGTAACCACTTCCGAAACTTCCGAAAGTATATTTAAATTCTTTGCCTTCTTCGTCTTTTAAAATCAACTCTATGTTAAGGTCGGAAACTGTTTCAAATGCTTCATTATAAAATTCGGAATTAATGATGACAGGTTCGTTTTCGCTGAATATCTGTTTTGCTTCAATACTTAATTTATCCTGTATTTTTTTTACTATGAGATATTGTATTATTCTGTTTACAAGACTGTTGAAGCCTTTGTGTTCGGAATTGTACCTGTAATCGTCAATTCTCCATTTCCATATCCCGTCACCAAGGATAAATCCGTTCTTAACATTTTTGTTTTCGTTGAATGCAATTAACGGTTTTTCTGTTTTTATGCCGTTTACTGTTTGAAAAATCAGGGTCTTAGTATCTCCAGTGTATTTATAGTCTCCAAAAAAGACTTTTAACGGAGATAACTGGTTAAAAAATGTTGGTTCAACATCTAGACTGAATGATGAGAAATTTTGATTATATGACGGAACAGCATCATCTGTTTTATTACTTATACTTTTGATTTCAAATCCGGTATTCAGATTGTTAAAAACATCTAATGAAGACGATGTTCCAAGAATATATAATACAGGAACAGCATTTTTCTCTATATCGATCATCACATTGCTTGCAACATTTTGAACCGATGGTAACTGATGTAATATTACAAGGTCAAAATCTTTGATATTTGCTTTAAATTCATTTATGTACTGTATATTTAATTCAAAATCAGGATTATCTTTTAATGCAAATTGTATAGCTCCTATATCAGGATGTGGAGAATTTGCAAGCAGTAGTATCTTGTTCCGGTTATCTATAACGTTGATTATGAATGTTGCACGGTTGTTATCATAGCTAATTTCGTCGGTAAGCGGTTTGAGCAGTATTTCGTATTGTTGTATCCCAAGCTGGTCTGCGGGGAGTTCTGTTTCAATAGTTTTAACTGTAGAATTTTCGGGAAGTTCAAATTTTGAAGAATACACAACTTTTCCATTCCGGCTTATTATTATTTCAGATTCTTTTTCTACTGTTTTTTCTGCTCCTATAAATATTCTTAAAGGAAATGAGTTTCCATAAAAAGCAATCCTGTTATGCATCAGATCTTTAAGTATCAGATCTTTTTGTGAAACAGTATCGCCCAGAGCTATGCTATAGACAGGAACATTTATATTTCTTGCATATACAGGATTAATTCCGCGATTATATATTCCGTCAGTGGCTAATACCACAGCACCAAGGTTCATGCCGGAGTAACGTGAAATCACTTCGGGAAATACAGAAGAAATATCTGTTAATTCCCCACTGAAATCCATTATGGAATCGTTTGTCGTAAATTCGGAAAATTGTAAATAATGAACGTCATAATCAGATTTAAGATTTTCTATAAGCCTGTTTATTTCAGTTTTATACTCATTTTTATAGAAAGAAGAATCTTTATTAAAAACTACTGACCTTGAATTATCCTGGGCAAGAACAATGATAGGTTTCTGAATAATAGTGCTTGAACTTTTAAAAACAGGTTTCAGAAGCAGCACAAGAATAATAAAAATAAATAAGAAGCGTAAAGCCGACATTAAAACTCTTTTCCATTTTTGTAGTTCGGAAAATGTTTTGTCTTTATAATACAAAAAAAAAGATAATCCGGCAGCAACTATTACAGCCAGTATTATTAAAAAAGGAGAATGTTCAAAATAGAGATTCAAATTATTTTAGTTGAAAATTTAAAATTGAAAGTTGAAAGTTTTTGGTTCTGACTTTCAACTTTCAACTGAATTAAATTATGTGTTCATTCCGCCACAAATATTTATTACTTGTCCGGATATATAGTCAGACATATCGGAGCCTAAAAATATAACGAGGTTGGCAACATCTTTAGGTTGACCTGCACGGTGCAGTGGTATTTTGTTATACCATTCCTGTTTTGCTTCTTCAGAAATAACTTCGGTCATTTCGGTTTCAATAAACCCTGGTGCAATTGCGTTGCAACGGATATTTCTTGATCCTAATTCTTTTGCAATTGATTTTGTGAAACCAATAATTCCTGCTTTTGATGCCGAATAGTTAGACTGACCTGCATTACCTGAAACTCCGACAACAGAGCTCATATTTATTATTGAACCGCTACGCTGTTTAAGCATGGTTTTCTGAACAGCTTTAGTAAGGTTAAATACTGATTTAAGGTTTATATTTATAACGAGATCCCATTGTTCTTCGGTCATTCTCATTAATAAACCATCTCTTGTAATACCGGCATTATTTACTAATACATCAATTTTTTCAAATTCTTTAACTATTTCATCAACAGTTTTTTGAGAATTTTCAAAATCGGCAGCATTTGACACAAAACCTTTTGCTTTTACACCTAATCCAGTCAGTTCTTTTTCGAGACCTGTAAAATTTTCGTCTTTTTTTACATCGGTAAATGCAATATCTGCACCGGCTTTTGCGCATTCAACAGCTATTGCTTTTCCAATACCTCTTGCTGCTCCTGTTATCAAAACAACTTTTCCTTCTAACAATTTCATATATTTTTTACTTTGTTTTTTGCAAAATTAAAATAATAAAGTGTTTTTAACAAATGCACCTGATCTTTTTAACCAGATATTTTTATTTGGATAAATATTGTTACAATAAAAAGTATTTGAAAAATATAACCCCTCTTTTGTGAGAATAAATTATTGCATAATGACGTGGAAAAAACAAATAAAAATGTTATTATTGTAATCTAAACACTATGTTTCTTATGATAGAACGAAAATGGGTAGTTAAGCAGGAAGGTGATTTAAAAAAGGTCGAGGTACTTTCAAATATTTTAAATATTGATAAAAAAATTGCCGGCTTATTAGTACAAAGAGGCATAGAAACTTATGAGCAGGCACGTATTTTTTTTCGTCCGCAACTGTCTGATCTACATGACCCTTTTTTAATGAAGGATATGGAAAAAGCAGTTTCGAGATTGAATGAAGCAATAAAGAACGGGGAAAATATCTTGATTTATGGGGATTATGATGTCGACGGAACTACCGGAATAGCTTTAATATATGGTTTTTTAAGAGCAATTTATCCAAATATTTTATATTATGTTCCCGACAGATATACTGAAGGTTACGGAATGTCGATCGATGGTATGGAATATGCGTCTGCAAATTCAGTAAGTCTTGTTATTGCTGTTGATTGCGGAATAAAAGATTATGTGGAAATTGAGTTTGCAAGAAAGTTATCCATTGATGTTATTGTTTGTGACCATCATAACCAGGGAGAGGAACTTCCTAATGCTTATGCCATTTTGGACCCCAAAAGAAACGACTGTAATTACCCATATAAAAATCTTTCAGGCTGTGGTGTTGCGTTTAAATTCCTTCAGGCTTTTTGCCAGATTACAAAAAGAGATTATTGTCACTTAGTAAAGTTCCTAGATCTGGTTGTGGTTAGTATAGGTTCTGATATTGTTCCTATAACAGGGGAAAACAGGATACTTGCTCATTTCGGATTGTTGCAGTTAAATACCGACCCTTGTCCGGGACTTAAAAGCATTATTTCTATTGCCGGATTGACTGATAAAGAAATTCAGATTAATGATATAGTGTTTAAAATCGGTCCGAGAATTAATGCCGCAGGCAGGATAGAGTCAGGAAAAAGAGCGGTAGAACTCTTGATTGCCGAGGAGAGTAATTATGCAGAAAAAATGGGTTTTGAAATAAACACAATTAATTCAAGCAGGAAAGAACTGGATCAGGATATTACGGAACAGGCTTTAAAAATGATTGAAGAATCCGAGATTTCCAAGAATACATATTCGACGGTTCTTTATAATGAATCGTGGCACAAGGGTGTTCTTGGTATAGTTGCTTCGCGTTTAACAGAAACATATTATCGTCCTACGATTATCTTTACAAAATCAAATGGTTTCCTTACGGGTTCGGCCAGATCCGTTCCGGGATATAATCTTTATGAAGCTGTGGAAGCATGCAGCGATCTGCTGGAAAATTTTGGCGGACACATGTATGCAGCAGGGTTAACACTAAAAATGGAGAATATAAATGCTTTTAGAGAACGATTTGAAGAATATGTACGTTCAACTATAACAGAAGCACAACGGATCCCTGTTATTAATGCTGATATGGAAATAGAAATAAAAGACATAACTCCAAAATTTTACAGAATATTGAAACAATTTGCTCCTTTCGGACCAGAAAATATGACTCCTACTTTTGTGTCGAGAAGGATATACGATAACGGATGTGGTAAACAAGTAGGAAAAAAAGGAGAACATCTTAAAGTAAAATTGGTTCAGCAATTAGGTGACAACAGGTGTATAGAAGGTATAGGATTCAACTTCGGACAATATTACGATTACATAAAAGATTATAATTCTTTTGATATCTGTTATCAGATATTTGAAAATAATTTCATGAATCAGAATTTCCTTCAGATATTTATAAAAGATATACATATTTAAAATTATTTATTTAAATACTTTTACATTCTATAATATAACAAATAAAGAAAAGTAAATATGGTTAATGAAACATTCTTATTTAAATTAGAGTCGTGGCTGATAAATCTAGGTATGAAAGAAAATTTATCGGAAATATTTTCTATAATTATTATTTTGATAGGGATCGTTCTTATAAGTATTCTGGCAAATTTTGTTACCAAGAAAATTGTACTTGAAATAATCCGGAAAATAGTAAAAAAAACAAAATCAAACTGGGACGATATTATATTAAGTAGAAAAGTTTTTGACAAAATATCACATATTGTGCCGGTGCTGATTATATATTATACCATTGTTGTTGCATTTCCCGAATCAACACTGATTGTTCTGATAATACGCAAGATTTGTATAATATATCTTATAATTCTTTTCTATTTAATAATAAGCTCTTTTTTAAATGCGGTAGATGATATTTATAAAATGACCATTGGAGAAAAAAAAGGAACAAGTATTAAAAGTTTTCTTCAGGTAATAAAAATACTACTGGCAATAGTAATGGTTGTGCTGATCTTATCTTTAGTATTAAACAGAGAGCTTACATATATTATCGGAGGTCTTGGAGCAATGACGGCAGTTTTAATGCTGGTATTTCAGGATACAATTTTAGGATTTGTCGGAGGAGTACAACTTACTGCAAATGATATGGTCAGGATCGGCGACTGGATCGAAATGCCGAGTCGTAATGCAGACGGTAATGTTGTTGAAGTTACTCTCAATACTGTAAAAGTTCAGAATTGGGATAAAACTATTTCTACTATTCCTACTTATGCACTTGTAAAAGAAAGCTTTAATAACTGGCGTGGAATGGTAGAATCAGGAGGAAGACGTATTAAACGTTCTGTAAATATTGATATGAAAAGTATAAAATTTTGTTCCCCGGAGTTACTGGATAAGTTATCAAAATTCTATTTGTTAAAGGATTATATTTCTGAAAAGACTGTAGAAATTGAAGCTTATAATAAAAAACTAAATGTTAGTGATGATATTGTTATGAATGGAAGACATTTGACTAATATTGGTATATTCAGAAAATATCTTGAAGAATATCTTAAACATAATGAAAAGATAAATAAAGATATGACATTCCTTGTTCGTCAGTTAAGCCCGACGGCAGAAGGTATTCCTATGGAAATATATGTTTTTAGCAATGTAACTCAATGGGTTGGATACGAAGGAGTACAATCTGATATATTTGATCATGTCCTTGCAATAATACCTGAATTTGAATTAAGAGTATTCCAGGATCCTACGGGTGATGATTTTCGCAAAGCTTTGAATTGATAGCTGAAAGTAAAGTGAATTAAAACCAGCACTTTATAAATAAATTAATTGAATCGTAAATAATGGTTTCCTTATTTCATTTTTAACTTTAAATATATTTTGTATAATATTTCAGATTATATTGTTATAAAAGTTTATCATTTTTCTTGAAAGCTATAAACTACTATACTAATTGTTTATTAAATTCAATAATATTTTGTAACTTTACAAAACAATTGAATGTAATGAAAAATATATTTATATATATTTCTTTCATAATAATATTTTGTAGTATATCTACTGTT
The DNA here is from genome assembly GCA_031275085.1 of Bacteroidales bacterium. Lineage (GTDB taxonomy): Bacteria > Bacteroidota > Bacteroidia > Bacteroidales > ML635J-15 > Bact-19. Next base: position 30,460 of record JAISPG010000068.1, read on the forward strand.
AAAGCCCAGGATATACATTTTAGCCAGTTCTTTGCATCTCCTTTGAATGTAAATCCGGCTAATACCGGAAATTTTGATGGTGACTACCGTTTTATACTGAATAATAAAAATCAGTGGCAATCTTTTGCTGATGCATACAGGACATTTGCAGGATCTTTTGATATGGGAATTAATGATCTTTGGATTAAAAACTCATTGGCAGGAGTTGGATTACAGATTAATAACGATATTGCCGGAGACGGAAAATTCGGAACAACACAATTATATCTGAACGGATCATATTATTTGCCTGTTTTGAAAGAACATGGGTTATTTGCAGGTTTAGGCTTTAATGTAGGATATGTTTTTCATGGAATAGATTTTGAAAATCTTAGATTCGGAGACCAGTTCCAGAATGAATATTATAATTCCGAATACTTTACCGAAGAAGTCTGGGATAATAAAAGGATAAATTATTTTGATCTGGGCCTTGGATTAAATATAATTTATAAAAACAATCCGGGATTTATACCGCAAATAGGATTATCTGTTTTACATATAAATATGCCCGGAAGAAGCTTTTATGATAATTCAGACCGTTATTTACCAATAAAATGGACTATCAGTGGTGGGGCAGATATAGCACTTAACGATAACTTTTGGATTGAACCGCTTTTATTGATAATGTTGCAACAAAAATACAGAGAATATAATTTAGGGGCAATGTGCAGGTATGATTACGGCTTGGCAGGCTTACAATCACTTTATTTTGGAGCACTTTTCAGGACCAGGGATGCAGCGATTTTGTGCCTGGGAGTAAAATATAATAACATAAAATTAAGTATGAATTATGATATAAATGTTTCTAAACTTACAAGGATAAGCAGGGGAAAAGGAGGAATAGAATTTTCCCTGATCTATGTTATATATAAGGCAAAAATATTTGAAACCCCACATTACCGTAAATGTCCGGATTTTATCTGACAAATGAAAAAGTTCTATTGTTATATATTATTTATATTTATTATACTGCCTGTTATTTCTGTGGCACAGAACAGGGAAATGGCTAATATTATTGCTACGGCAGATAAAGAATTTTCTGGGAAAAACTATTATGGAGCAGCAAGGCTTTATAAGGATGCATTATCATATGACGGACGTATGTATAATATTGTATGGTCATTGGCAGAGGCATTACGTATGGATAATGATTATGTAGATGCCGCAATATATTATAGGATTCTTGTTGATAAAGTTCCTGCAAAATATCCTGAGGCAATATTTTATTATGCTATGATGCTTAAAGCAAATGAAGATTATATAAGAGCACAATATTTTTTTAACAGGTATATCAATTTTACTAAAAAAGATGAGGATAAAATACTTACATCAAGAGCGCAAAAAGAAATATTTGATTGCGAAATAGCATGGAAAATGTATAATACCCCAAATGGCTATATAGTAGAACAATGTGATACAAATATAAATTCGGTATATAGTGATTTCTCGCCAGGTTATACAAAAAATTCCGTTTTGCTGTTTTCTTCCATAAAGCCATTAATAGATTCCGTAAAATATTATGAATCAAAAATATATTTTTCGGATTTTAATGTTCCTTCGGCTAAAGCAAAACTTTTTGATACGATAATAAATAAATTAGGATATGATATATCAAATCCTAATTTAAATTCGGCAGGAAATAAGATATATTTTACAATATCCGATGTTTATAATGAAGGAAACACATATATATATTCATCAGATTATATAAATGGCAAATGGACAAAACCAGGCAAACTGCCGGAAAAAATAAATATCTCCGGATATAATTCAACACATCCTTTTTTGGTTGAAAGAGAAAAGGAAAATGATATATTATTATGGTCGTCCGACAGACCGGATGGTGAAGGTGGTTTTGATATTTATTTTTGTGAAGTTTTATCCGGAAATGAATATGGAAGGATTATAAATATAGGGCGCCCGGAAGTTAAAAATGAATTATTTGCCAATTTTTACGATACTACTTCAGTTATAAATACAACCGGAAATGAAATAACTCCATATTATAACACAGAAGATTCCGTTTTATATTTCAGCTCCGACTGGCATCAAAATATGGGTGGATATGATATTTTCTATATAAAAGGAGATTTTAAAGACTGGGGTACTGTAAATAATATTGGTTATCCGTTAAATTCGGCACAAAATGATTTTTATTATAAGATTTATCCCGAAGAACAGATCGCATTTTTAACAAGTAACCGGAAAGCAGCGCTAGCTTTAAGTCATCAAAGTTGTTGTAATGATATTTTTTATCATACTGTAAAAGAAGATATCGATCAGGAAGAAATAGAGCAGCAACGTATTACCAATATTATAACACGAACAAAACTACTGGTACCTATAGTTTTATATTTTCATAATGATTATCCAAATCCTAACTCATGGGATACTCTGACGACAATAAATTATAGTGATATTTATTATGAATATCTGAACATGCAGGACAATTACCGTAAAATTTATTCGAAAGGCTTATCAAAAAAAGGAAGACTGGATGCAATAGACAGTATAGATTATTATTTTTCGTACAATGTGCAGGAAAATTATAATAAACTGTTGGAATTTAGCAGTCTTATGAAAAATCTACTCGAAAGCGGACAGAAAGTTATAGTAACAATTAAGGGATATACAAGCCCGCTGAATACTGTGGAGTATAACAATAATCTTGCAAAACGAAGAATATCCAGCCTAGTTAATTTTTTCGATCAGTATGAAAACGGAATTTTACGCCAGTATCAGCAAACAGGATTGTTGACATATGAGTTTGTTGCTTTCGGGAAAACACTTGCAGACGCTAATGTAAGTGATGATCCCAATGATCCCAGGAATTCGGTTTATAGTCCTGCTGCAGCACGTGAAAGGCGTATAGAAATAATTGCAGTCTCTATTGAAAAAATTGAGGAAAATCCGGAATAAGATATAATTTTGCAGGATGATTAATTGGATTGGAGTTATTCAGGATACATTGATGATCACTAGTTTTGTGATCATTATGATGCTTTTGATAGAATTTATCAATGCTGCAACAAGCGGAGGATTAATTAAATTATTAAATAAAAATTCTTATATTCAGATAATTGCGGGTACTATACTCGGAATAATTCCCGGATGCGTGGGAACATTTGCCGTTGTATCCCTTTATTCGCAAAGGCTCCTGTCGTTTGGAGCATTGGTTGCTACCATGATTGCAACATCAGGTGATGAGGCTTATTTTATGCTGGCTGTAATGCCTAAAGAGGCTTTGATCTTGTTTGTAATTTTAGCAGTTTTAGCAATATTGGCAGGTGTTTTAACAGATAATATCTTTAAAAATAAGGATTTTATAGGAAACAATACTGCTATTGTAGTGCATCACCATGATCATGATTGTGATACAGATAATCACAGAATTTTATCTTTTAAAAATATCTCTTTTGACAGATACCGCATTTATATGGTCTCGATCATTTTTGTGATTATTCTGCTTACATTTACAGGATGGATAGGTCACTCTCATTCGGATTCGCTTATATTTAACATCTCTTCAACAGAAAGCTCCGAAACACATGATCACCATGAAGATTGCGAACATACACATTTACATCATGAAGGAGAATGTTCTCATGAGCATAATAGCTTTGAAAATATACATGATCATGAAAATGGTGCACATAGTCATCATGGAGAAGGCGATATTATTAAAATAATTATTATCTCATGTTCTGTAGTTTTATTGTTTATCATTTTATTTTCAGATGAACATTTTGTAAAAGAGCATTTATGGGAACATATTATAAAAAAACACTTACCTAAAATATTTTTGTGGATAATTGTTACTTTGATAGTTATAGGGTTTATTTTGAATATTACTGATCTGGAAAGCTGGATCAGTAAGAATTTTTATATAGCTTTATTGATAGCAGTTTTGATAGGATTTATTCCACAATCGGGACCACATTTGATTTTTGTTGTACTTTTTGTTCAGGGAACTATTCCTTTTAGTATTTTACTGGCAAACAGTATAGTTCAGGATGGACATGGCGCTTTACCACTCCTGGCGGAATCAAGGAAAAGTTTTTTTGTAATGAAGGGTATCAGCGCTGTTCTTGGTCTTATAGTTGGTCTTATTGGTTTATTGATAGGATTTTAAGTAGATTTATACTTAATTGTCAGGATCGCTTATATTGTGATAGTTGTACGGTGATTACTTAACGATGCAGAAATAAGTATAAATGCGGTTCAGCAGTGTATTGTTATAGATATTTTATGTTAAAACATCACACTTTACCATATCATTATGTTTCTTATTTTTTTGTATAGCCAAAAAGCAGTATTCCTTTTACTTAAAGGCAGTACTGCTTTTAAGTAAAAGGAGTATTACTTTTATCCCAAAGGGATATTGCTTTATATAAAATGAAAGTTTCTTTTCGTTAAGAGAATTACTCTTTTTTCTGAAATAACACCATCATAAAGGTCACTTCTGAAATGTACTTATACCAGTAGTTTTATAGTAAATAATAAAAAAACGCAAAAAAATATCAGAAAATATTTCTTCGTATAAAAATAATACATAACTTTATTATACTATTAACAACAGGTCTTTTTATAAAAAAATATTAGCATTGTAAGATGTATAGATAAAGAATGTTATAATAATAATTATTAAAAAATAATATTTTATAAATATAAATAGTATAAATATAAAAAATAATATGTATATTTACAACATAAAATAGTTATTGATAATGTAATATCTGACTAACCATAAATAATAATATAATTAAAATTAAGCTAAAATAAAGTCCAATAAAAAATCAAATCCTATGAACACAACAAAACTTTATTATTTTCTGACAGTATGTTCGATCATCCTGTTAATTTCAGGTAATGTCCTG
>JAISPG010000003.1 GCA_031275085.1 Bacteroidales bacterium
CGGAGTGCCCTGACTCTCCCGGATTGGTCTTTTCGTACCACGGTAAGCCTATTGCCAACTACTACATCCTTGACCGCTTCCGTTACGGGCTTCAAAACACCGGTATCGACTATGAGAACCGCCGTCTGACCGTCCATTGCTTGCGGTATACCTACAACACCCGGATGCGTACCTTGCTGTCGGAACAGGTTTTGCGGGAGTTTGTGGGGCACCGATCAGTTGCCATGACAGACCACTATGACAACCCGATCCTCATGGAACGGCTGATAGCCTATCAGAACGTGCGGCCATCGGTGGAGCAATTTTGGGGGAATGGCGGATAGTTACACAATCCATACAGTGGTTGCTAAACGCCATTGTATGGATTCTTAGTCCTATTTTGCTTTGCCCAATTAGCATTACTTTCTTTAATTGCTTCTTCCATAGCACCTTGATAGAATTCATGCATATACTTTTTCATTAAAGGATGGTTTTTGATATTTTCAACAGTTTTATAAAATGATTCTTCATGTGTTTCTTCTATATAATAATCTTTATATGTATGATTATTTTTATACAGTTCCAGCAAGCATTCGGTAAGCTCCGTCTCAAACGTCTGCATATCGCTAATAGTAATGAATTCTGGTAGACTTCGTATGTTTATCCCCTTATTTACATTATCACTTGCCAATACCTCATTTGCATCCTCGTTTTTATCTCTCATCTTTTTATACATTCCATATTCTTCTTTGATAAAACATTTTTGGTCGTGATAACAAAGTAGATAAATGAAAATATTACTTTTTTGATCCTTTCTATTTATTCTATTCATCGCCTGAAATATTTTTTGCGGATTCCACCAGAATTCAAGAATAATAATATGATTTGCAAAGCTAAAATTTAAGCCTTCTGATGATTTTTGTAACGTAGTTAGCAATACATTAAAACAATCAGAGAATTCAAATAATTCCAGTTTTTCATTTAACTCTCTTCCTTTATCTTTTCCGGTTACCATAATCACCCGCGTTCCTTCATTAACAAACATGTCTTCATAGGCATATAAAACATTAATAAACCGGGAAAAAACAACTGTTTTATTCAATCTATTCTTATTTACAATAGCCTTAACCGCTTCAACTTTTGTACAGAACACAGTTTCAGGTTGTTTGCCATATTTATAATATACAGAATCGGGATGGGATAAATACATTAATCTTTTTTGAGAACCGGACAATTTTTCCCTCGTGAATGACAATGCTACCGGGTTTACAGGTAAACATAAAATTGTTTCATGCTTTTTATAGTCGCCTTTTTTATCTCCAAAAAGATAAAAAATGGCATTGTTCTCCAGGCATCTGTCCTTTGCTGATTTTAATGTGTTTTCTGATATTTTCCCCCTTATGGGTATTTCCATTGGTTCATTAAGAAATAAATAGGTTAGCCCTAATTCCAATGAAGTGTTTTGTATAGGTGTACCAGAAAGCGCAAGCTTTTTTACTGCTGGTAACTTCGATATTATTTTGCATCTTTTTGTTAATCGATTGCTGTTCATAAACAACTGTATTTCATCAATGACCATTAAATCAATAATATATTCCATGTTATAGCGATTATTTTCTATATCTTTCACGAGGGTGTCATAAGAAGTCAATATTATTTTGTTATCAGAAAATGAGTATTTAGCATCTTTACCCAAATATTTTTCCCTTTCTTTACCGTGCAAACAAATAATACAGCTTGAAATATTTTCAATTTTACATTCTTCTAATTCTTTTATCCATGTTTTTCTAAACAAAGATGATTTTGTAATAATTAAAACACAATATCTTCTATTTTTCTGGTGAAATGACGCAATAATTTTACATGCCACCCGTGTCTTTCCTGAGCCCATATCCAACGAACATATAGGATTAATATTATGCTCAAAGGAATATTCTATATGACCAATCGCTTTGCACTGCACTTCTGATAATTCCATAAACTATTCCTTTAATACACGTACCAATAAATCCTCATAGCTAGCAAGATTCGTTTTTATTCCTACAATATCGAAAAACAATTTTTCGGATACATAAAAAATAATAGGACGCCCTAATGATATTAATTCAAAAATATCTTTTATGTTTTTCGATTTATTTTCTTCAAGAAACAGTTTTAATTTATTTTCGTCTATTCCGGTCTTTTGTATATATAACTTATAAAAAGCTTCTATGCATTCCTTCGCATAAGCATAATTTTTATCATAAAATTCATCTTTCAATTTATACTTATAATAATCTTGCAATGCGATGATCTGTTTTGTGATTTTATATATTTCATTATTAAGTTTTTGTAAAAATATGCCAACGTTTCCATCACGAACCAACTTTTTAATATTCTCATTTTCCATTTCATCAAATCTATCATAACTTTCATTATAAATTCGTTTTTTCTCAATTTTAAATGATTCAACGCCATGCTTCTTGTCGTCCTTGTTTATCGCGATAATAAACCGCTTGTTCATTTTTAGGAAGAAATATAAAACATACAGGGGACTCGAGATTGACTTGTACGCTTTCATAAAATAAAACATTTCAGTATGTGTTAATTTATGAAAATAATTAAATAATATTTTATCCTGATAAAAATATTCTTCATAATCATAAAGCAGATTGTAAATTGAAAGAATAAAAGGTGAATTATTTGGTAGATTTCTTGCAACAGTGGCTATCTGTTCTTTTATTTTATTATGATAAAAATCAGGGTCAAGTTTGTTGTTAACAACAATTTCGTGGGTCCTAAATAAAATATCTTCCCAATCATTGGCTATTTTAAACCCTGAAAAGCGCGGGGGTCTCTTTAATGACATTTCCAGTAATTTTGATAATTCATTGATTTTTTTATTTAAAATACCTATTTTGTAATGTGATTCGACAATGAATTCTTTCATGCCTCTCTTTTTTCGGGAAATGTTGAGCAATTCTTCACGGTTAAACAGTCCAAGGATTTCAAGAACATTGAGAGTCAGGAGAATATTGCCTCTCATGCCAAAGTTCATATTTTCATTCATAGGCTTGCGCTTGAGGCGGCTGACCGCTCGTCGAAAAGCACCTTTCTTTATTCTCGTACTGCCATATTCATCCTTCATCCCTTCAAGTTTAGCGTTATCAGGATATTTATAGTGAGGGTCAATGGCATTCCATACGCCGTCTATACCCTTTCCACCTTCCCCCGCGTAAGTGCGCATTCTTTCGTAGATTGCCTTTTGAACATCAGAAATTCTTACATTTATGAAAGGGTTTTCCACGGTTTCGGTTTTTGTAGATTCCGGTTTTCCCGTTTCCATTTGCGATACCTTAGGGGGTTCTGAACGGCTTTTGTCCGTAAATAGCTCCTTTATCTTTCATTATAAGACAAAATCATATATATAAAAATAGAAATATGCCCATAAAACTATTTTTCTATATATAAAAATGTCTTGTAAATCTTAAACTATCTCATCGGTCAGGTCAAGCCCCCTTGGACGGCTTCACCCACTTTATCCCCTTTTCGCATGAAATGGCACTGAACATCCCTTTGGCCGTGAGCCAAGGAGGATCTTATGAAAACCGAAGCTTCATTCGGAATATACCCACGGAAGATGAAATCGGGGACAATTATCTAC
>JAISPG010000025.1 GCA_031275085.1 Bacteroidales bacterium
ACTTCTCCGGTCAACGGGTCTTCCTCTGTTATTGACGATACTTTATTGAATGGCGTATATTCTGTTATCTGGTTCCTTTCCGGTACAAATTCCGGTTCTGCTCCGCTTATTTCTGTAACCGCATGTATTTTTGTGCCATCATATGTATAATAGCCAATATCTGTTTTATAATGTATATTACCATTGGGAGAATATTCAGCCGAATACGAGGAGATCGGTTGGTTGTAAGGTGCATCATAAACCATCCAGCCAGTAAGCCTGTCCATATTGTCGTTATATTCAAATTCTTCGCGCATTTCTGTTATATTGTCCGTACGGCTCAAAAGGTTTCCCTCATTATGATCCCACTCATAAGAATAATGAAAATCCTGACCATAACTCTGACTTGTAAGTTCATAATAATTATTGTACGTAAATATACAATTTATTTCGTTTGGTCCTAATTTATAATTCAGAAACTGCCCCATTTCATTAACGGAATTTCCTGATAATTTCCATATGACGTCTCCGTTGTGTTCAACCCTGACAAGAAAGCCTTGAGGATCATAATGATTAGTCAGTGTGAATGATGAAGGACTTTTATATGATATTAAATTATTATACCGGTCGTAGGTGTATTCATGAGTATATAACTCCCCATCTATATATTCCGATATTTTTACCGGATTTGCATATTCATCATATTCATATTCCTTATATGTGCCGTTACCCATTTCTTCTTTTTTAAGCAGGCACAGATTGTTATGGGAAAAGTAATATGTATAGTTGACCGTAAATTCAGGATTGTTATAACACTCTTTTTTGACCAGTCGCCCGCCGGTATCGTAATACAGCCTGAACTTGTTTAGTTTTGCATCGGTCTGGATAATAAGTTCCCCGAAGGCATTATATGTATAATTTACCTGCCCGGTATTTACATCGGTAAGCCTTATCTGGTTACCATACTTGTCGTATCCCATTATTGTAGTAGAGCCGCCGGCTGTGATACCCGACGGATTTCCGCTGGAATGATAAGTATAGGAAACATCACCATTAAATGAAGATATGCTTGTTAACTGACCTGCTTTGTTATAATTTTTTGTTTCCTGCCTACTGTCGGGATATATGGTCTCAAGAGTTTCTGAACCGTGAATGTAGTTTGTAGTTAATCCCATGGATGTGACAGATGTAAGCCTCTTATTATTATCGTAGGAATATTCTTTGTAGTTATCTGTTGGAGAATTTTCAAAATATGGTAAGTTTTCTTTTTCCACAAGCCCATCCTGACTGTATGTTTTTTCTGTAACCAAAGTTTCTCCGTAAAAGTCTGAAGTCGTACGTAGTTCCCTGCCAAGTATATCGTAGTAAGATCTTATTGTTGGTGCGCCGTCTGATGATGTGATTATTTTATATACTCCGACATCGTTTAGTCCGGATGACCATAAACAGGAAATTGATGTAACATTATCACGGGGCGAAATTACCTGTATAAGGTTTCCGAACTTGTCATACCTGTATGTTGTTGTGTTACCGAAAATATCGTTTTTTGTAAGCACATTCCCAAAAAACGGGTCATAACTCATGTTTTCGGACATATTCATTTTATCAATTTTTTTTACAACAAAGCGATATAGTTCGTCATATTCGTATCTTTCCGTACGATACTGGTCTATTGCCTCAATCACTACCTTGCCTACACCGCCTGACATCAATAAATTACCGCATGCATCATAGCTATAGACTCTTCTTAAGGGATAACCTCCCGACACGGGATAGGAATCGCTTGTTGTTTCAGTCAGGTTACCTTTATTGTCATATGTCAGAATATTCCGCATGGCATGTGTTCCGTTCTGTATACGTGATTCGGTAATTTTTACAGGTTTCGAGATATTCCAGTTGTCAAGGGATAAACAGGACGGATTATATTCATATTCGGTTTTTGTTGTAAAACAACCGGTATGGTTGGTCTCAACTTTTTTTACATTCCCAAGAAAAGTACCGCCGGTCTGGTTATAATATTCATAAGTTGTTAAAGTGGAATCATTGTCGGATCCGTAGAGATAGTCCCATGAACTTGTAAACAGGGGCACTACACAGATCCAGGCGGGAGGCGAAGACGCCATTTGCCTTATTAGAAATTTTGTTCTGTCTTTTGAGATATTTTCATTATCAATCGTTTGTACAATCGTTTCTGTTTCGTTTACAGCACTATATGCAAAATCAAATTTATTAATGGTTTTTGTGAACCTGTTCAGAGTACTGTTTGATGAATGAACTTCTTCAAATCCTAAAAAACCTTTGCCTTTTATATGAATAAGACCGTCTTTATATCCATATTCCGATTCGGACATAGTATTATTTATTCCCGAGGGTTGCCTGATTTTTTTTACTACTTTTAATGGTGAAAGCAGCGAAACATAATTATAATCATCATTGTATATATTTATTCCGTTACTGCCCGTATTGTATTCAGTCATTAAAGCATAATCAAATTCTGTCTTATGACCGATTCCGTTTGTGATTTTTTTTACGGAACGACTTTCATCATTCAACATAAAACCGGATATCTTAAATTGTTGCTCTAAAAGGCCGGCAAAATATATAATATCTTTTTTTCCGTCTCCGTTAAAATCACCGATAGTAAAATATTCGTCGTTTGATATGTAAGAATTTATGGTACCGTTCTCAATCTTATAGAATCCGTCTCCGGTATTCAAATGAATTAAAAGTTTATTTATACGTTGATTATTCTGGTCATATCCTTTAAACTCTACAATGTCAGCCAGGCCGTCTCCATTCATATCCGCAACGTATATTTTGTAGCTGGGATCACTGCCGCTGTTTGATTCTAATTCACTTGTAAAATCAGAACCTTCTGTAAAACCTTTTCCTGTAGAATAATAGATTTTCCAATAGGTATTGATTAACTTACAAAAAATATCTGTTTTTCCGTCTCCATTAAAATCTCCGAACAGGAACCAATTATTGTTGCTTTGCAAATTGACCGGATCTATGACAGAAGAAGGTACATCATATAGTAATTCAAAATCTTCAGTATATTTGTCAAATTCATATATCCGCACTTTCTTTTGACCATTTGCTTCATGGATTCCTATTATTTCTGCAACACCATCTCCGTCAAAATCTATATTACATTTAGGGAAATTGTCACGGCTGCTGTTTCTGTCTAATATATGATACTTTCCCGAATTGTTGAACGGATTTGTTATATTTTTATAACCTATGTTTCCATCATCTTTAACATATCTTATCTCAATATTCGACAGCCTTTTCCAGGATTCATTATCCCAATTTTCAGTATATGTATAAGTATTTAAATAACATGGGGTTCCGTTTTCATAAAAGTTTCCCGGAATAAATATCTCATATTTTGAACTGGTACCTGTACTGTTTATTTCCCATTCATATCCGGATATATTATTTTCTTTCAGTATTCCTACCCGATCCCTCGAAAGGGGATCTCTTGAAGCAAAAACAATAACATCTTTTCTGTCCAGACCGGTATAATAAAAATGGTCAGGTCCTGTTCTGATAACATAAATAGTTGCTTTGAAAGGTACTGAGAATTTTTCCGACAAAACCAGACCGCCGGTAGAACCTAAGTATAAGCGCCCTGACGTACAAATATCAGTAGTATTTGACGGATCAAAAAAACTACCGGCAATTATCAGGTCATCTATTCCGTCTCCGTTGAAATCTCCTGTAACCCTTTGAGTATTTATATTATACCAACCGGTTGAACAGGTGATCTCACTCCAATTATCAATAGCACTCACAGATAGACCATAATCTTTCTCCCCCCATTCAATTACAGTAGAATTATACTTGCTGCCCGACCCGTTATATTCGGTAACTTCATTCAGTTTGGTGTACGGGTCTACGAAATATCCGAATTTATATTCCTTAACAAGGTAGCCCATATGTTTCACAATTATCTTTTCAAGCACTACTGATTGTTTGAATTCTTTTCCGCTAACATAATTAGAAGACTTGTCGGATCTTTCGGCATAATAAAATTCTATATGATTGTATGGAGCCAGATTTGCGTTCTGGTTTCCGGTATAGGATATTCTCTTTATCAGTTTTTCATTATTATAATTATCATAATATTCATATTTTATATAATTTCCGTTATTATCTTCTATTTTATCTATATACCATACCAGTGTCCTGTTACCGCTTTCAGAAGATAACTTTAACCGGGAATTATCATTACTTCCGTAATATGATTTTATTCCATCTTTGGTCTGAACGGTAAATTTATTACCGGTAAAAGTAATTTTACGGAATGACTCCAGTTCTGTCCTGAATTCCTCAGTATTATTGGATTCTCCTGTAAATACAAGAGGGTTACCGTCAAATGAATATTTTTCTACATATTTATCTTTAGTGCTTCCGTCATTATTAAATTTAACCGCTTCAAAATGGCCTTCACTGTAATATAAGTCGGGTGACATGGATATTGCCGACAAACCGGACAGGTTCCAGCCAACACCCAAAAGTCCGTTTCCCGACTGGCTGTTGTAAACAATAGATACGGACGGTTCCATTCCTGCTGTTCCGGGGCTTACAAATACAGGGATCTCATATGTTGCGGCTCCTGTTGCCGAAACTCCTGCTGCTCCGGGAATTGTACCGACCGGAAGATTTTTACTGTGCTGGTATGGATTTGTCTCGTTATATTCTTCCCGGGCAGACAGTTCACAAAGCATATACGGGTCTGTTTTGGCATTGAATACTTTACCTCCTGACGAGCTAAACGAAAATCCTGTTTTCAGGGAAATTTTTTCTTTGGAGATATAATTGTAATCTTCGCCGGAATGAGATGTATTCACTGATACTACACCACAATTCTCCTGACTTAGAACATCAGTGCCGGACAATAATATAAATAACAAAAGTATTTTTATATTATATGCTTTTTTCATATTTATTTACTTAAGATATAAAACAGAACTTAATTTATACATACAAAACTACACAAAATTTTTTATCGGAGAACATAAGTTTTTAATTTTTTATCCTATATTTTGTAATTTATATTATAAAACTTGTAATACCAATATATATGTAACATTTAAGTGTAACCGGGATAATGGATTAACTGTTAGACAAAGTCACTGATCTGATATAAGAAAATAAAATATACTTAACGTAAGTTATGAATTACGTAAATTGTTATAATTAAATTTGAAAGATTTATAATAAGATTATGAGGAAATGAATGAATAAAGATATACTTAAAAGAATCTTATTTACTTATTCACCCGTCAGGTAATATTTACTCTTCTTATTATCCTGATTGTTTCTTTTATATGGTGTCGTTACTTAGTATCATTATCTTCTTTATATACCCTGTCGTTTGCGTCCTCATCACCTGCTTTAGTGCCGGCATTCAGGTTAAAACTTTTCTTATCAAAATAAATAGTTTGTGAAGGAAATGCAAATTCAATACCTGCATTATTAAATCTTGTCAATATCTCCGTATTTACCTGTGAAGTAGTACTAACTATATTGGGAGAAGACTTTTTTATAAAATAAATATAAGTAATTACAAGTGCAGAATCTCCAAAATCAGTGAAATCAGCTGCAATATCCTTAGTATCTACTTCTTTTATTATTTTAGGCATAAGTTTCAGGATATCAAGAGCCTCTTTCATTTTTCCGGGGGTTGTACTATATGTCAGGCTTAGTTTTACAACTACACGACGGCGTGGTTCTCCTGTAATATTTTCTATAGCAGCATCAACGATCTTATAATTCGGAATGGTTATTATACGTTTATCCAATGTCCGGATCCTTGTACTCCTTAATCCTATATCTTCAACATTTCCATCGATAGAGTCAAATTTTATACGGTCTCCTATCCTGAAAGGACGATCGGAAAATAGTGTCATCCCTCCGATCATATTTTTTATTGTATCCTGGGCTGCAAGGGCAAAAGCAATACCTCCGATCCCCAATGTACCTAAAAGTGTTGCCACATTTACTCCGGCATTGTTAAGTGCCGTTACAATCCCGATAATCCAGATCAAACTAACGACAGCACGTTTTACTATAGGTATCAGTTTATTATTTTCATTATGTTTTTCCCTGTTTTTCCGCTCCTGTTCTTCAATAATAGCACCGGCAAATTTTGACAAGAACCATGTAGCATTTAAAACTGCCAGTATATGATATGCTTTAGTAATTACAGGTTTTGCCCCGTCACCTAAACTCAAATTGCTTATAGCAATCCATATAGCAAATAACATTATTCCGAATAAAAACGGAGATTCCAGTGTCTGAAAGAGTATATCATCATATTTGTTATTGGTTCTGGCTGTTATTTTCCTGATAACACGCTTATTAAGCAAAGAAATAAGCTTACATATTATTACAGCAATTATAATAATTGCCAAAGAGATCAACCATGTCTCAAATGTATTACCATAAAATTCTTTTTCTAACATAATGTAAATCTTTTATAATTATAAAAAACAAGTAAAATAATAATTTGTTTTTATACAAAAATAAAATCAACTGTAGATTCAACAAGTAAATGTAACTTTTTCTTTTGTAAATTTAAGAAAAAGAAACTTAAGAACCTGAGTTTTGGATAATAGTTTTAATATAAATATCAGATATAAACTGAAGTTTTAAAAGTTTTCGGGGATTTTGCTTTGCAAAATCCCCGAAAACTTCATAAATCCTGCGCAAGTTTATAACTTATGTTGAGACGTTGGCAGGGTTCCTGCTGGTTTTTGCTATGCAAAAACCAGCAGGAACATTTAAGGAACTCAATACTTATCCAGAACTCAGGTTAAGAATTAAAGATTATGTTAAATTTCAGCATTTCTTATAGTTCACCCTTTGTAATCAATGTCGTATTTATATTAACAATTGAAAATTACAATCTAAAAGACATACACCTAAAAATATTCCAATACTCATAACTAAAAACATTAATTTTTCGTATATTTGTTATAAGCTATAAGTAAGATAAATTTTTCTATTACTATAAAAACAAATAAAATTTAATTACTTTATATATTATAACCTGCTGATTCGAAGAATTTAAAAGTTGAAAATATTAAAAATTATTCAACATGGGCTATTCAAAAAATAAAATATCGGGTAATAAAACAGTAAACATGCTTTCCTCAATTTGTAAAACCCTGCCGATAAATTACTACATGCTTTCGCAGGTTGCAAAACCTTACCGACAAATCTCAGCACACTTTCGCGGGTTGCG
Source organism: Bacteroidales bacterium (assembly GCA_031275085.1). GTDB lineage: Bacteria > Bacteroidota > Bacteroidia > Bacteroidales > ML635J-15 > Bact-19. Next base: position 7,235 of record JAISPG010000025.1, read on the forward strand.
GAACCCTGCTGACAAATTTCTACACACTTCCGCAAATTGCGGAACCTTGCCGACACACGGCAGCACATTTCCGCAAGCTGCGGAATATCCTGAAATATCTTCTTAATATTATCCTAACTTGTAATACAACATTATCTTATCTACCTACCACTTAAAACAAACATTTTTACAGAATTAAAAAAAATATGAACCTTAAAATTTTTTAATATGATAATCAAAAAAATACACATGCCACATCTGAGGAATGAAGAATTGTTCCAGTATATTACAGATTTTAAATCCATAATAAATGAGTATCCGCCGGAAAGTATGGGCATTGCCGAACAATACCAAAAATTTTTGGAGCTATACAACAATGCCGATGACGTATTGGAACAAATAAGGAAAAGCCGGTACACAACCGAAATTGCTCAGGCAGACGTAGAACGCGACACCACATTTCTGGGTTTCCGCAATGTTGTTAAAGGTATGCAATCGCATTTCAATCCCGAAAAACGCAAGGCAGCAATTAATCTGATGATGGTTTTTAATCAGTACGGTAATATTTCCAAAAAAAGCTATAGCGAAGAAACAGCCTTAATACATAATTTTCTACAGGAAATGAGAGGAAAATTCGCACCGGATATTGAAACTTTAGAGTTGCAGGAATGGGTCGATATGCTTGACCAAAACAATCAGGAATTTTCAACACTAATACTACAGCGTAACGAAGAAGCAAGCCAGAAAACAAGCCTCAAAATGAAAGATCTGCGCAAGGAAATTGAGGATTGTTATATAGAAATCATCAGACGCATAGAGGCGATAACAATACTGCAAAATGACCACACACTTACCGAAGTTATAAATAAACTGAATGCCAATATAACACGCTATAAAAATGTGATGGCACAACGCGAAGGAAGGACAGCCTCACAAAAATGACAATTAATTGCTTCAAAACCATCACAAACTAAAAAAATAGAAATATTTTCATTTGTCTCATTACGTAAAAGCCTGTGAATGCAGGCTTTTGCTATTTTCATTCACACTGTAAGCTTCATACTAACAAAAGACATTATAAAAAGATATTGGATATTTTGGTAAAAAAGGGTTATCATAATTATTTCTTAACAGAAAAACATTATTCCTGAAAAATAAATGCAAAAACTGTGCATCAATAATATCAATATAATAGAATTACTTTTATTGCTCCTGAAAACTACACTTTCACTATTGCATTGCGCAACATTTTGCTAATTTCTTTAGGTCCATAGCAGCTTCCAGCCATAAATTAACTGATGCGTTGAACATGATTGTACTAACCGGAGCAGTTTTATAGTTTGTTTAACCTTTTGAATCACTATCTCCCGATAAAATTTTTGAATGATATTTCTCACACAATAGTGAAAAAAAACGTATATTTACAATATCAATTAAATCATGAATTTCATATATATTTATTATGAAAAAAATTTTACTGACCCTTATTTTATTATCTACCCTGTTTGCGGCTGGCATAGGACAATCTGTTTATTATGTAGCCCCCGATGGCGACGACAGCAACAACGGTCTTACATGGACAACTGCAAAACAAACCGTGCAGGCGGCATTGGAAGTATCAACCGCTAATAACGGCGACGAAATTTGGGTAGCACAAGGCGGGTATATCCTAACTTCTCAATTAGAGATGAAAGAAGGTGTAAATGTTTACGGCGGTTTTGCCGGTACCGAAACAAGCTTAGCTGAACGCCCAGAACTTACTTACGGCGAAACTGCCGCCGGGCAGGCTTCCATTTTAAATGCAAATGCCAGTGAAAGCAGTCAACGCCGTGTTCTTAACCAATCTTTTGCCTTTGCCACCGAAACTACCTGGGATGGTTTTGTATTGAAAAACGGATACACTAATAGTTCTGGCGGCGGAGCTTACCTTAAAGCAGGCGGAAAACTTAATAATTGTAATATTACCAATAATAGATCAGGATATGATGGTGGCGGAGTATATTGTTATCAAGGTGGCACCTTAACCAATTGTAATATCAGCAATAATAATTGTAGTACTGATGGTGGTGGAGTATGTTGTATGGATGGCGGTACCTTAACCAATTGTAATATCATTAATAATACAGCAAATAATGATGGCGGTGGAGTAGCATTTTTTTCTGGCGTCGCTTTAACCAATTGTAATATCAGCAATAATAGAGCAAGTTCTAGTGGTGGTGGAATATATTGTTATCAAGGTGGAATTTTTACCAATTGTAACATCAGTAACAATGCCGCTACAGGTCCTTCTTCTCATGGCGGTGGAGTATTGTTTTATCAGAGTGGCACTACTTTTATAAATTGTAATATAATTAATAATACTGCAAGTTATGGGGGTAGTGGAGTATATTGTGTTTTTGGCGTCAACACCATAAGCAATTGTATAATTTGGGGTAATGCTATTACATTATATCCTAATAATCCTTACCAAATACAAATGAATACAGGTGCTGCTATTGTTACATATAGTGCTATACAGGGGGGATATACAGGCGAAAATAATATAAATCTCGAAGTAGAAAACTTTGGAACAGATACAGATAAATTTTATCCGTTTTTTGCAAATCCTACTACATTTGCAGGTCCGGCAATCAATACTTCCGACAGTCTGGCTGTAGTAAATGCAGATTGGCAAATAATGAACGGGTCGGCTTGTGTCGATGTTGGAAACCCTGATACTACAGGGTTATATATTTCTAATATTGACATTGCAGGTAATTCACGTATTATGAACTGCAGGATAGATATTGGAGCCTATGAGATGCAGGATGGCGGAAGGCTTCAAACACTTGATTTAGGCAACCTGCTGACTGATTTGAGATATGGCGGCGAAAGCATTGGTTTGCCTGGAGAAACTAATGAAGGTATTGCTATAATATATTCAAGCAGCGACGAAGGGATTGCAGCTATAAATGATAATACGCTTGAGATTATAAGTGGCGGAATATTTCGATTAACAGTAACAGCTCCTGCAATAAACGGATATTGTGAGTATGCCCGAGTAATAGAAGTACAAATACAAAATGTACCCATAAGCACACCGGGACCCGTAATTTATGTAAAACCCAGAGATTCCGGTTCAGGCGATGGTTCTTCATGGGAAAATGCCACATCTAATATTCAAGCTGCATTAAATGCTTCTGAATTGGTAATTGGAGAAAAACCCAAAATTTGGGTAGCGCAAGGCGAATATATCCTAGCAGCCGAATTAATAATGAAAGAAGGCGTAAATGTTTACGGCGGATTTATCGGTACCGAAACAAGCTTGACAGATCGGCCCGAACTTACTTACGGCGAAACAGCCAGTGGACAGGCCTCTATTTTAAATGCAAATGCCAGTGAAAGCAGTATGCGTTGTGTTCTTAATCAATCTATTGCCTTTACCACCGAAACTACATGGGATGGCTTTGTATTAAAAAACGGATATGCTGATAATGGTGGTGGAGCTTATCTTAGAGCAAGCGGAAAGCTTAATAATTGTATAATCAGTAATAATACAGCTTCAAATGGCGGTGGAGTATATTGTAATCAAGGAGGAATCTTAACCAATTGTAATATTACCAACAATAGTGCCATAACTTATTCTGGTGGTGGAATATATTGTAATCAAGGAGGTACCATGACTAATTGTATTATTAGCAATAATACATCTAGCTATAGCGGCGGTGGAGTATATTGTTATTCTGGAAGTATCTTAAACAATTGTGAAATCAGCAATAATACATCACAGTATGGTGGTGGTGTATATTGTTATTTTATCGATATTTTAACTAATTGTAATATCATTAATAATACAGCAAGTAGTTATGGCGGTGGAGTATTTTGTTCTTTTGGTGGTACATTAACCAATTGTAATATTACAAACAATAGTACTACAGGTTCTAATGGCGGCGGAGTATATTGTTCTTCCGGCGGCACCTTAACCAATTGTATAATCTGGAGTAATAAAAAAGGGGAAGATTTTGAACAAATATATGTATATTCCGGACCTACTGTTGTTACATACTGTGCAGTACAAGACGGCTATACAGGAGATAGTAATATATCTCTCAATGCGGAAAACTCAGGAACAGATGAAAATAATTTTTATCCGTTTTTTGCAAATCCTACCACATTTGTGGGAGTAGCAACCAACTCTGCCGGCAGACTGGCTATTGCTAATGCCGATTGGCGAATAACCGGAGAGTCGGCTTGTGTGAATATAGGAATTGCTGATACTACAGGTTTAAATATTCCTGATACTGACATTGCAGGAAATCCGCGTATTGTAAACGACAGAATAGATATAGGAGTATATGAATATGATGGAATTACACTGTCTCAAACTATTACCTGGGAACAGACTTTCTATGGTTTTTATATAACTTCAGAACCTGTTGAATTAACTGCAACAGCAAGTAGCAGCTTAACCGTTAACTATATTTCAAGCAACGAAAATGTGGCGATAATAATTAACGGAAACGAATTACAAATAATTGGGGCTGGTAGCGCCAATATAACAGCCGTACAACCGGGAAATGAAAATTATTTTCCGGCACAAAGCATTACAAAAACAATAAATGTATTAAACAACGATGCAACTCTATCAAACCTTACCGTTTCAGAAGGAGTATTAGATCCTGAATTCGATCCGCAAACTTTTACTTACACCGTAAATGTTGAGCCCGAAGTTGAAACAATTGAGATTTCTGCAACACCAGGCGATTCAAATGCAACAATAAGCGAAGACAGCGACACTGGTACACAAAGTTTGGATTATGGAGAAAATATATTTTCAATTATGGTAACTGCCGAAGATGGAGAAACATCAGAAATTTACACAGTTAAAGTAGTTCGAGAAAATTATAGTATTGTAGAAAACATCAATGCTGCCAAAATAGAAGTTTATCCTAATCCTGCCAAAGAGCAATTGAAAATATCAATAGCAGATAATTCAAAAATAATAACAGTAGAAATATCGGACGTTCAGGGACAGCTGTTAAATACAATAAAACTAAACAATGATGAAACTATTGTAAACATATCCTCGCTACCGGCCGGAATATATTTTGTGAAAATAGTTACCGATAAAACTACAGAAATAAAGAAAATTATTATTCAGTAAACAAAAATTAATTAATTTTAATACTCGCTGTTTCTCCTGAAAATCGCACTTCTACTATTGTCTGTACAGTGCGCTAAGTTCTGTAAACTCATAACTGCGGCGGCCATAAACGACATAATACGTTACGATTATACTAACCTAAGCAATTTTATAGTTTGTTTAACCTTTTGAATCATTAAATTTTTGAATGATATTTTTCACACAATAGTGAAAAAAACGTATATTTACAATATCAATTAAATTATGAATTTCATATATACATTATTATGAAAAAAATTTTACTGACTCTTATTTTATTATCTACCCTGTTTGCGGCTGGTATGGGACAACCTGTTTACTATGTATCCCCCAATGGCAATGATAGCAACGACGGCACAAGCTGGGCAACTGCAAAAAAAAACGTGCAGGCGGCAGTGGATGCGGCAAGCTCCGGCAACCAGGTTTTTGTGAAGCAAGGCACCTATAACCTTAGTGCCCAATTAGAAATAAAAGAAGGTGTAAATGTTTACGGAGGTTTTGCCGGTACCGAAACAAGTTTAGCAGAACGCCCAGAACTTACTTACGGTCAAACTGTCACAGGGCAGGCTTCTATTTTAAGTGCAAATGGAAGTATTAATAGTTATCGCCGTGTTCTTTATCAACACTCTGTTTTTACCATAGAAACTACCTGGGATGGTTTTGTATTGAAAAACGGATATAGCGGTGGTGGTGGCGGAGCTTATATCACGACAGGCGTAACACTTAATAATTGTAATATCAGAGATAATACAGCCTGGATGGGCGGCGGCGGAGTATATTGTGATTTGGGCGGTACCTTAAACAATTGTAATATTGTCAACAATACTACTACAGGTTCTTATGGTAACGGCGGCGGAGTATATTGTTATAAAAGCTGTATCTTAAACAATTGTAATATCAGCAACAATAAAGCAACATATTCAGATCGTCTTGGCGGCGGAGTTTACCTTAACGCTGGCGGAATACTTAACAATTGTAATATTAACAATAATACAGCAAGTCGGGGTGGCGGAATATGTTATGGTTATGGTAGTACCTTAATTAATTGTAATATCAGCAACAATAAAGCAAATTCTTCCGGCGGCGGAATATATTGTTCTTCCGGCGGCACCTTAACCAATTGTATAATCTGGGGTAATAAAAAAGGAGAAGATTTTGAACAAATATATGTATATTCCGGAATTCATATTGTTACATATTGTGCCGTGCAAGGTGGCTATACAGGAAATGAGAATATAACTCTTGAGGCAGACAACTCCGGAACAGATGAAAATAAGTTTTATCCGTTTTTTACAAATCCTACCACATTTGTGGGAGCAGCAACCAATATGGCTATTGCCAATGCCGATTGGCGGATAACCGGTGAGTCAGCTTGTGTAAATACAGGAATTCCCGATACTACAGGTTTAAATATTCCTGATACTGACATTGCAGGAAATCCACGTATTGTAAATGATAGAATCGATATAGGTGCATATGAACATGACGGAATTGCGCAGTCTCAGACTATTACATGGGAGCAAACATTTACGGATTTCATAATAACTCCCGAACCTGTTGAATTAACTGCAACAGCAAGTAGCGGTTTAACTGTTAGCTATACTTCGAACAACGAAAATGTGGCAATAATAATTAACGGAAACGAATTGCAAATTATTGGGGCCGGCAATGCTAATATAACAGCCGTGCAACCGGGAAATGAATATTATTCTCCGGCACAAAGCATTACAAAAACAATAAATGTATTAAACAACGATGCAACTCTATCAAACCTTACCGTTTCAGAAGGAATATTAGATCCTGAATTCGATCCGCAAACTTTTATTTACACTGTAAATATTGAGCCCGAAATTGAAACAATTGAAATTTCTGCAACACCAGGCGATTCAAATGCAACAATCAGCGAAGACAGCGACACTGGTACACAAAGTTTGGATTATGGAGAAAATATATTTTCAATTATGGTAACTGCCGAAGATGGAGAAGCAACAGAAACATATACAGTTAAAGTAGTTCGTGAAAACCATAGTATTGTAGAAAATACCAATGTTGCCAAAATAGAAGTTTATCCTAATCCTGCCAAAGAGCAATTGAAAATATCAATAGCAGATAATTTAAAAATAATAACAGTAGAAATATCAGATGTTCAGGGACAGTTGTTAAATACAATAAAACTAAACAATGATAAAACTATTGTAAACATATCCTCGCTACCGGCCGGAATATATTTTGTGAAAATAGTTACCGATAAAACTACAGAAATAAAGAAAATTATTGTTCAGTAAACAAAAATAAGATTACACACAAACTTGCAGCGGACTTTTTATATTCAAGTTCGCTGCTTTTTTCTAAATAATCCAAGAGATTATTTAAGTTTATATTTTTAAAGTTTTTTGAATGAAAAAAATAAAACAAGTTTTTATTATTCATTACCTCATCTATCAAACAAATTATCGACAAACTTACTCCTAACCTAATATTGTTGATAACATATTCAAATTAAAGCCCAACTACCTTTTTTAAAAAATATATAATAATTATTTTCGCAAAAAAACTTTTATTATGAGCATAAAAGAAGGACTTCTCTTATTTTTCAAAGGGATTGCAATGGGAGCAGCAGATGTCGTTCCCGGAGTATCGGGTGGTACAATTGCTTTTATTGCAGGAATTTATGAAAGACTTATACAAGCAATAAAAAGTATAAACCTATCCAATTTAAAATTATTTTTTACCGGACGATTCAAAGAATTCTGGAAAAATATTGACGGAACCTTTCTTGTTTGCCTTGTAGCCGGAATTGTTACAAGTCTTTTTTCCTTAGCCCATGTAATGACTTATCTGCTTGATAATCATCCCATTTTAGTATGGTCATTCTTTTTCGGACTAATCCTTGCTTCTACTTTTTTTGTAGGTAGATCTGTAAAATGGAACTGGAAAACTATCATAGCATTTCTTATATTTACAATAATAGCATTCTTTGTTACTTCACCCGGAAATTCTCCGCTAAATGCAGACAATTCTTACTGGTATATATTCCTTTGCGGGGCAATTGCTATTTGCGCAATGATATTACCGGGAATTTCCGGAAGTTTTATTTTGGTTTTACTGGGAGAATACTATTTTATACTGGAAGCAGTAAAAACTTTTGATATTACAATTATTTTAATATTTGCTGCCGGAGCATTGATTGGGATTATAGGATTCTCAAATGTACTTTCATGGCTGTTCAAACATTTTGAAATGATTACATTAGCTTCGCTTACAGGTTTTATGTTCGGTTCCTTAAACAAAATATGGCCATGGAAAGAAACTTTAACAACTTTCACAAATAGTGAAGGAATTGTAAAGCCTTTAACGGAAAAAAATATTTCTCCTGCACAGTTTGAAACATTAACAGGCGGTGATAATCAATTATTTATGGCTATATTATACATGGTAATTGGTTTTATTCTAATTTTTGCTATTGAGTTTATTTCAATTAAATTAAAACAAATAAAAAAATAACAAGTTATTAAGGCCAGTGAGTAATATTAAAATAATAATATCGTTTCCTTTTTGAAGGATAAAATATTTTTAGATTTGTAATATAATATGAAAGAATTCGGATTGATTGGTTATCCATTGGGACATGCATATTCGCAAAAATATTTTGAAAATAAATTTAGAGAATCAGGAATTGAAGATGTTAAATACACATTATTTCCTATATCAGAGATAAATAAAATTACAAATATAATATCCAGCCATAAAAACCTGTGCGGACTAAATGTCACTACTCCGTATAAAGAGCTTGTGATTCCTTATTTACATGATATGGACCCTTTGATCATTAAATTGGGGACAGTCAATGTGATCAGTATAGACCGCGATAATGACTCATATACACTAAAAGGATATAATACAGATGTTTACGGACTGGAAAAAACATTTAAAGAACTGGATTTACCCGCCGGATGTAAAGCTTTAATACTCGGAAGCGGAGGTTCCGGAAAGACATGTGCATACGTTCTGGAAAAAATGAACATTCCTTATACAGTAGTATCCAGGAATCCATTAAGTCTTAAACAACTTGCCTATAACGACATAACCGAAGCAACTATAAAAAACCATAATTTAATTATTAATGCCAGCCCGGTAGGAATGTATCCTAATATCGGTAACTGTCCATATATTCCCTATAATTTTATTGGGGACGAACACACTTGTTTCGATCTCGTATATAATCCCGCAGAAACTTTATTCCTAAAAAAATGCTCTGATGCAGGTGCAAGAACGATGAACGGATTGACCATGTTGTATGAACAAGCTGACATGGCATGGAAAATCTGGAATAAGACAGAAAAAGAATGTTTATTAGAGATTTAAATGATAAAATAAATTACCCCGTTTTTAAAGAAAAAACTTTAAAAACGGGGTAATTTCAATGAAAAATCAAAATCTAATTCTCTGATTTTAATATTTTTAACGTTTAGCGGATCTGCTTACAGTTAATGATTTATAAACTTTAAACAGTTCCCTTTTTATTGCCATACACTTTCAAAATGTCTCATATACTCATCCAGAACATCACTCATTTCCGAACTTAGTTCTGCTCTGTTATTAATTTCTGCTGACCTTAATGCCCTATAGAACAACTGGGCAGCTATTTGAATAGACTGCGAATTCATTTTTTGCATATTTCTATCAAGAGATGCAAAAAAGTCCAGCTCCTGCGAACAGTTCTTAAATATTTCTTTCAGGTAATCATCTCCTTTCTCATTATCTCCAACCGCATACCATCCATCAGCATAATTAATATCAAAATAACCTGGTGTATGTATTTCTTTAGGCATAATGCTATCGCATTTCGTCATTACTTTTCTCGCCCTGACTGTATCTCCTTTTGCTGCAAGACTAATAGCAAGTTTACTGAAATTTTCCCTTATTTTAACCACTTTTGTTGTACGTGAAATAGTATTATCTATTAATACATCAGGATCATTCATATTACCCCATTCATATTTATTCATAAGGTTATCATATAATATGTCTTCATTAATCCTGCCTTGTGAATTTGACTTTATCGGAACTAATCTGTATGCAAACCCTTCGTTCTGGAAATAATTATTTAAACCCATAACATGGCGTGAATTTATGGAAGTAAAATATACCGGACGTTCCCAGTTATTATTCCGCAACATATCCAATATCATCATTTCATTCTTGTATATATTATCCCTGTCCAGATCAATTCTTATAATAGTATCTATATTTCCGGCATCCCGGGGCAACACGGTTCCATTGTTCAATACTACTTCTGTATCTGTTCTGAGATATATTTTATTCTTTGGATAAATGTACATTAAATTTTCTTTTTCTTTCCGTCTGCCATAATTATATATGCTAAGCTTGTCATTTGTCATATAATTAACCAGGCTATCAACCGAAATATATCCTTTTTCCTGTTTTCTGTCCGGTTGAGCATAATATAAGACATCTCTAACTAAAGGTTCATATTTATCACGTGTCAGAATAAACGGCATAGGCTGAGCCTCATAAGTTTCCATTTTCATCTGGTCGATATACCAGTCAGATGCCAGATAAGGCAAACAACATACTTTTACATCTGTTCTTATACCTTCCACTTCCTGTGCATACCAGATCGGGAATGTGTCATTATCACCATGAGTGAATAATATTGCATTAGGTGCACATGAATTTAAATAATTATGAGCAAAATCTCTTGCTATATATCTGTTGCTGCGATCATGATCATCCCAGTTTTCTTTTCCCATTATATAAGGAACAGGGATACATATTAACGTTGCAACACTTCCGGCAACGATTCCGGGAGAGAATTTTCGCAACAATTCATAAACAGCAACAACTCCTAATCCGATCCACACTGCAAATGCATAAAAAGAACCGGCATATGCATAATCCCTCTCTCTTGGCTGATTAGGAGTCTGATTGAGATAAACAACAATAGCTATCCCCGTTAATATAAATAATAAACTCACTATCCACCAATCCTTCAAATGTTTGAACAATTGAAATACCAGCCCAATCAACCCTAACAATAATGGCAGCATGTAATATTTATTATTTGCTTTATTATCCTTTAAATGGTCGGGTAACATATCCTGATCGCCCAGTCTCGGATTATCAATAAAATCTATCCCTGATTTCCAGTTCCCGTACAGAACACTTCCATCTCCCTGTATGTCATTTTGCCGGCCTGCAAAATTCCACATAAAGTAACGCCAATACATCCAGTTCATCTGGTAATTAACAAAGAAACTCAGATTATTTGAAAAGCCGGGTTTCTTTTGGCTCTTTTTTATTCCGCCGTAACTCTTGTATATTTCTATATGTTCAGGGTCTCTGCTAAACATACGGGGGAAAACAGTACAATCTTTGGAGTCAAAAATTGCTTTTTCACGATAACCTACTATTTCATATTTTCCATTACGCTGAATATAATATGGAGATACTGCTTCATAGTTTTTAAATTGTGCATTATAATATTCTCCATATCCCAACGGACGATCTCCATACTGTTCTCTGTTAAGGTAATATAATAAGTTAAAAACATTATCAGGACTGTTCTGATCCATAGGAGGATCTGCATTTGAACGTATAACAATAACTGCATAGCTTGAATAGCCTATCATAATAAAAGCAAATGAAGTTACAATCAAGTTCAATAAAGGCTCTTTTTTATTTTTAACAAGTAAATATGCTCCGATTCCTAATGCGATAATAATTAAAAGGTCAACAAACGTATTTCCTGATATAAATGGTGCCCCGATTATTATTAAGCTTAATAATGGCATAATTATCTTAATTATTGTGTTACTGGAATATTGCGTTACATAAATACTTAAGCCTAAACTAATAATAGTCAGAATAACCCAGATGATCAATCCCGAATTATACGGCATGCCGAATTTATTCACAAATAACAATTCCAGCTCAGATGCGACTATCCCTACTCCCGGTATCAATCCCCACATTAATATTGCAATAACAAAAAGAGAAATTGCTATTGTTATACAAAATCCGATCAGGCTGGGTTTAAACTTCTTGTAATATACAACAAAAGCAAGAGCCGGTATAGTTAACAAGTTTAACAAGTGTACACCTATCGACATTCCTATAAGCAGAGCAATAAGTAATATCCATCTGGCAGCAACACGAGGTTCCTCAATTTCGCTCCACTTCAGTATCGCCCAGAATACTATAGCTGTAAAAAAGGATGAAAAAGCATATACTTCTCCTTCAACGGCAGAAAACCAGAATGTATCGGAAAATGTATAAGCCATTGCTCCTATCATCCCTGCTCCTATTATTGCTACTACTTTTCCTATTGAATAATCTTTATCCGAAGCAATCATTCTTTTTGCAAAATATACTATCGACCAGTACAGGAACATTATAGTAAAAGCACTTGCCATAGCCGAAAAAGTATTAACCATATATGCCACTTGTGTAGCATCAGATGCAAACATTGCAAAAAATCTGGCAACCAGCATAAAAAACGGAGCACCGGGAGGGTGTCCTACTTCAAGTTTATTTGCCGCAGAAATAAATTCCCCGCAATCCCAAAAGCTGACAGTCGGTTCCAATGTCAACATATATACAATAGCTGCAATAAGAAAAGCAGCCCAACCAAAAATAATATCCAGCTTTTTAAATTGTTTCTCTGTCATCACGGACTTATTTATAATTTAATTACTTACAAAAATAACATCATTAATCAAATACCGAAAAAAATTATATAAAAATAAGTTGACTATAATATTTGTTTTCCTTGCCAATACATAATTTTATGTTAATTGTCCAATGCCCTTGATAAGGGAATAAAATATACTGAAATTTCTTTATTCACTTAATATTACTATCCTATAAGTATTTTAAAAAATTAGAATATTCATAGCTCATATTAAAAAAATTAGAAAAAATTTGCAAATATTAACAATGTTTATTATATTTGCATTGTTAATATTTTTATCAAAGCAAACATAAATGGAAAGAAAAAAAATTCAGGAAGAAAGAATGAAAACTTATTTCATTCAGGCAGCAAAAGAAATGCTGAAAGCTGAAGGGATAAAAAGTATAAATGTCCGCAGCGTTTCGTACAGGGCAGGATATTCATATGCTACTCTGTATAATTATTTTAAAGATTTGAACGATCTTATATTTTTATGTGTCAGGGATTTTCAGGATGAATGTGAACGTTCAATATTAGAAAAAATAAAAAATATTAGTGACGGAAAAGAAAAAATACATGCTATTACTAAATCATATGTTGAATATTTAATAGAATATCCGGGAATTTTCGAACTCTTCTTTTTAGAAAAAATGAACAATGCCGGCAACAAAAAGGAAATATCCGAACTTATTTATACATTTTTGGACAGAATATGCGAAAAACACTGGAATGTTTGTAAAGAAAAAGGAATAATAAATTCGGCACAGGTTGAAATTAAAAAGAAACAATTATATTTTCTGATAGTAGGAATGTTAGTATTCTTTGAAAACAGAAATCAGCCTTCAAACTACGAAGAATTTATTTCATTACTTGATAGCCAGCTGGATAATTTCTTTGAATGGTAAAAAGATTTATGTCCAATCATCCGTAAGTTTCACATAAATCCTTGCAGACTATGAGGTTGTCATATTTTAAGTTTTCTAGACAACCTCTTTTTTATTCCTATTATTTTACTTTAAGTTATTTTTATCAATACCATATTTTTCCGAAGTCTGGGAAATACCTTTAGGTTCCAGATGCACGACAATATCATATACATTTACTACTATATCCCTGATATTCTGTTCAACACGTTCGGCTATTTCATGAGCTTCATTCAGGCTTAATGCACCGTCGACTTCAATATCCATTTCTATCATGTATAAACTCCCGACCTGACGCGACCTTACTCTATGAGGATTAGTTGCTTCAGGCACCATTTCCACGGCTTCAAATATCTTTTCATATATTGAATCATCTTTTATACCATCCATTAATTCCACATTGGTTTCCATAAAAATCTTAACAGACGAACGAATTATAAAAATACTGATAATCAAACCGGTAACAGAATCAAGTATCGGCATATCAAACAAAAAGATAAAAATTAATCCTAATAAAACTCCTGCCGAAATAATTACATCATTACGCATATTCTTGGCATTGGCAATGAGCATTGGACTTTCAGCTTTTTTACCTTGATAGTATTGATAGAATGCAAGAAGCAGCTTTCCTATTATAGAAAATATTGTAACATAGATCGCTAAAATACCGGGAATTTCTGCCGGATCTCCCGAAAAAATATTTTTAACAGTTGAAATAAGCATTTGTACTCCGGCATAAAAAATAATAAGTGATAAAATCTTTGTTGCAATACTTTCTGCCTTTTCATATCCGAATACATATTTTTTATCGGGAGGACGGCTTATTATCCTGGATGTAAAAAGCATTATAACCGAAGATGCAACATCTGCTGCAGAATCTATTCCATCACTGAGCACGGCAAGACTTCCCGAAATCAGCCCTACTGCAATTTTAAATAACGATAGAACAGCATTCCCAACAGTACTTACCCATGATGCTTTAACAAGAATTTTTTGTCTGGAGTTTTTTATATTCATCAGTCATTTTTTATCAGGACAATATATTAAAAAAAATAAACAAAAACAAAAAGCCCCGCTTTTGCGGGGCTGTGGTACCACCTAGGGTCGAACTAGGGACACCAGGATTTTCAGTCCTGTGCTCTACCTACTGAGCTATGGTACCTCTTTGGGACTGCAAATGTAAATCATTTTTTTTAGTAAACAAACAAAAAATTAATTTTTTTATCTAATTTTTATTTGAACCGGATTTTATTACTAATAAAATATTGAATATTTTAATCATTAAGTTATATTCAACCAGCAATATACATGGTTACAAATACATTTTTTTATGGATAAAAGGCATTTTCTATATGTTCAATTTTATGATCATTTTTTCCAAAAGTTATAGCAATGATATCGAAACGTGATTCTCCGGAAAATTTCTGCTCATTAATATACTGTTCGGCAGCTTCAATCAGGAATTTCTGTTTCCGTTTAGTTACGAACTCTTCTGGATTACCCCAGTAATTATCCGTACGGGATTTAACTTCAACAAAAACAAGTACATCGTTATCAAAAGCGATAATATCTATTTCCTTATGTTTATAATGCCATGACCTTTCAATAACCGAATAGTTCTTATGTTTTAAGAAATCTGAAGCCAGATCTTCTCCTTTTTTTCCTAATTTATTATGTTCAGCCATAAAAAAAATCCCGGCTAGTGACCGGGATTTATATTTTAATCATTTTGTTATCGTACTACAACCAGTTTTACTGTTTTTTCAACTTTATTCTCATTATATAACCTGCAGAAATAATATCCTTTTTCCCATTTGCTGCAATCAATATTTACCGAAGATTTAGCAGAACGCGGATTTATTTGAGCAACAACTTTTCCTAATACATTATATACTTCAACATAAGATGAAGGACCAAAATCGTATTGTATGGTAAAGTTTGTACTTGCAGGATTCGGATATACAAGGAAATTATTTACCGAGTTCATATTTGAAGATGATTCAGTAGAGAAATTAACAGTAAAACTCACATTATCATTTTCATCATTGTCATTAACAATTTTATATGTTATAACTGAAGTTCCGGCATTGGATCCCTGATTAAAATCCAATTCGGCAAATCCTGAAAGTTCTCCTGCTGCCAATGTGAACGGAGCCGTTCTTGCTCCCATTGAACAAGATCCTCCGCCAGCATTTGTAATAGGCGAACAAATGGTATTTGATGATCCCTCAACCTCACTTACGATAGTTTTATAGATCCTGGCTGTTACTGCAGATGCCGAATTATTTTTAATCTTTACTTTATAAACTGCCGTACCTCCGACTATTGTTGTTAAAGAAACGTTAGACCCATTATTTATAACATTATCCTGTTCGTCATATACAATAAATGAAGTCTGGGCCAAAACTCCATAACAGAAGCCGGTCATTATTATTATAAGTAGAAAAGTAATTATTTTTTTCATAGTCCAATCTTTTATCTTTTTACAAAGATAGTAATTTTATTTCTAAATAAAAAACTTCCTGATACTTTTTTATCATTTTAAAACAATATTAACAATTTTCTTAGGAACCACTATAATTTTAACAACTTCTTTATCGTCAAGCCACTTTTTTGTATTTTCATTTTCAAGAACAGCTTTTTCAATCTCATTTTTATCAAAATTCAAAGGAAGCTCCAGCATAAAACGGGTTTTACCATTGAATGATACCGGATAATTAAAATTACTCTCCTTTGTATATTCTTCATTATAAACAGGCCAGTCAGCTTTTGTTATACTATCTTTATGACCAAGCAAACTCCATAGTTCTTCAGCAATATGAGGAGCATAAGGAGAAATAAGTATGGCAAGAGGTTCAAGTATTTCTATTTTATTACACTTTCCCAGTTCATTGATACATATCATTAAAGTACTTACTCCGGTATTAAATGAAAATCTTTCAATATCATCAGAAATCTTTTTTATAGCATTATGAAGATGTTTCAATTCTTCAGGAGAAGCTTTTTCGTTACTTACATCAAAATTATTATTTTCATCATGATATAACCTCCAGAATTTTCTTATAAAACGTGAAACTCCTTCTATGCCGTTAGTATCCCAGGGTTTCGCCTGTTCTATCGGACCAAGAAACATTTCATACATACGTAATGTATCTGCTCCGTATTTAATTATCAGATCATCCGGATTAACTACATTATGTTTAGACTTGGACATTTTTTCAATTTCCCAGCCACAATGATATTTTCCGTCTTCTTCTAAAATAAATTCAGCATCCGAAAATTCCTGGCGCCAATTCCTGAAGCTTTCAATATCCAGAATATCATTATCAACAATATTGACATCTACATGCAGTTCCTGAACTTCATATTCCGATTTCAGATTATAGGAAACAAACTTATTAGTACCTACAATCCGGTAAACAAAATTTGAACGTCCCTGGATCATTCCCTGATTTATAAGTTTTTTAAACGGCTCATCATTAAGAGAAATTCCCAGGTCAAATAAAAACTTATTCCAGAATCTCGAATAAATCAGATGTCCCGTTGCATGCTCTCTGCCACCCATATACAGATCAACATTCTGCCAGTAATTTACTATTTTCCCGGATACCAGTTCGGAATTATTATCCGGATCCATATACCTTAGATAATATGCTGAAGAACCGGCAAAACCAGGCATTGTTGAAGTTTCCAGTTTATACCCGTCTTTTGTTTCCCATTTTTTAGCCCTTGCCAACGGAGGTTCACCTGTTTCTGTAGGTAGATACTTATCTACTTCTGGAAGCTCAAGAGGCAGATCCTTCTCATCCATTACATAAGGAATTCCTTCCTTATAATATATAGGGATCGGCTCTCCCCAATAACGCTGACGACTGAAAATTGCATCGCGCAATCTGTAGTTTATTTTACGTTCGCCAATTTTCATTTCCATTATTTTATCATTAACTGCGGAAATAGCCTGTTGAACGTTTAATCCGTCAATGAAACCTGAATTAATCATTATTCCTTCCTTGGAGTCATAGGACTCAGCCCATTCTTCAGTTGGAATTATGTTTTCATCTGCTTTTTTCACTACCTGAATAACAGGTAGCTTAAAATGGCGGGCAAAAGCAAAATCTCTGCTGTCATGCGCCGGAACAGCCATAATTGCACCTGTTCCATAACCCATCAAAACATAATCGGCAATATAAACAGGAATTTCTTTCCCGGTAAGAGGGTTTATTACATAAGCTCCGGTGAACTGGCCACTAATTTTTTTCTCAGCCATTCTTTCAACTTCGGAACGGTTTTTAGCCCAGCAAACATAATCCTCTACTTCTTTTTGATATTCAGTAGTTGTTATCCCGGCTACTATTTCATGTTCAGGTGCCAACACCATAAATGTTGCTCCAAATATAGTATCAGGCCTGGTAGTGAAAATCTCCAGCTTTTTATCACTGTTTTTAATTTCAAAAAATATTGAAGCTCCTTCACTTCTTCCGATCCAGTTTTTCTGAATATCCTTTAATGGGTCGGGCCAGTCTATTTTATCCAACCCGTCCAATAATCTTTGTGCATAAGCAGTGATCCTAAGTGACCATTGTTTCATTTTTTTCCTTTCCACAGGATAACCGCCACGCTCAGATAATCCATCAATTACTTCATCATTTGCAAGAACTGTTCCCAGTTGGGGACACCAGTTAACAACAGAGTCTCCAAGATATGCCAGACGATAATTCATTAATGTTTCCTGTTGCTCTTTTTCCGACATTGAATTCCATTCTCCGGCAGTAAATATTATTTTTTCCGAACAAGCAATATTCAGGTTTTTATTTCCCTGCTGCCCGAAACAATCAATTAATTCTTCAATCGGTCTCGCCTGATTTGCATCATAACAGTAATATGAATTGAACATCTTTATAAATGCCCACTGTGTCCATTTATAATATTCCGGATTACTTGTCCTTATCTCTCTGCTCCAGTCAAAAGAAAATCCCATATTGTCCAGCTGGCTGCGATATCTTTCAATATTTTTTTCAGTAGTAACAGCAGGATGAGTTCCTGTTTGTATAGCATATTGTTCAGCAGGAAGCCCGAAAGAATCATATCCCATAGGATGTAACACATTAAAGCCTTTGTGTGTTTTATACCTCGAATATATGTCGGAAGCAATATATCCTAACGGATGTCCGACATGAAGGCCTGCTCCCGAAGGATATGGAAACATATCCAAAACATAATATTTTGGTTTTGAATTATCTATATTCACTTTATAAGTCTGGTTTTTCTTCCAAAACTCCTGCCATTTCTTTTCGACTTCCCTGAAATTATATTCCATATTGCAGATTTTTAGATCGCGAAATTAGTAAAAAAAGTTGATAGCAGAAAAAAGTATAATATTATTCTGTAGATTCAACCACTCAATGCAAATTTCGATTTTCATCAGAATCACCGAAACTTTAGGGCAATTATATTTTAAAATAAAAAAGTTTAAATGACTTCGATTTGACAAAGAATAAATTAATATAAATTTATAATTTTGTGAAAAAAAACGGAATTATGACTTTAATAAAATCCATTTCGGGCATAAGAGGCACAATTGGCGACTGTCCCGGCAATAATTTCACCCCTATTGATATTGTAAAGTTTACTACAGCTTATGGAATATGGGTAAAAGAAAACAATAAAAATAACAGTACAAAAATCGTTGTTGGCAGAGATGCAAGACTTTCGGGAAAAATGGTGGAGAATATTGTTGTTTCCACATTAATGGCTTTAGGATTTGATGTTATAAACATAGGACTTGCAACAACTCCGACCACCGAATTCGCAGTAGCAAATGAAAAGGCTGCCGGAGGCATTATTATTACAGCCAGCCATAATCCTAAAAATTGGAATGCTCTAAAATTATTAAACCATAAAGGTGAATTCCTTAATGCTGCAGAAGGAAGTAAAATACTCGAAATTGCAGAATCAGAAAATTTCCGGTATTCTGATATTGAAAACATTGGAAAATCATCGGAACGAAAAAACTATGAAGATATTCATATAGATTCTATCTTAAATCTATCTTTAGTTAATATTGATAAAATAAAGGAATGTAACTTCAAAGTTGCAATAGACTGTGTTAATTCTGTCGGCGGCATAGCTATACCAAAATTATTAAATCGTTTAGGCATAACTAACATTTTTGAACTATATTGCACTCCTGATGGCAATTTTCCGCATAATCCCGAACCTCTACCCGAAAACCTTACGGAAATTTCAAAACTTATAAAAGAAAAAAAAGCTGATGTAGGTTTTGTTGTTGATCCTGACGTTGACAGACTTGCAATCATATGTGAGGACGGAACAATGTTTGGTGAAGAATATACGTTGGTTGCTGTTTCTGATTATGTTTTGTCTAAAACTCCGGGTAATACCGTCTCAAACTTATCATCAACAAGGGCATTACGTGATATAACCGAAAAATATGGAATGATCTATAATTCTGCTGCTGTAGGAGAAGTAAATGTTGTTGAAAAAATGAAAGAAACCAAAGCCGTGATAGGCGGAGAAGGTAATGGCGGAGTAATTTACCCGGAAGCTCATTACGGCAGAGATGCTTTAGTTGGAATTGCACTATTTTTATCATTAATGTCGGAAAAAAAACAAAAGGTTTCGGAAATCAAAAAATCATATCCTGAATATTTCATTTCGAAAAATAAAATAGAATTGGACGAAAAAATGGATATTGACAAAATTCTAATATCTATTGAAGAAAAATATAAAATTTATCCGACACAAACTATCGACGGTTTGAAAATTGAATTTCCCGATACTAAAGAATGGGTTCACCTTAGAAAATCAAATACAGAACCAATAATAAGAATATATTCTGAAAGCCAGAATCCGGAAAATGCAGATAACCTGGCAAAACAAATTATGGAAGATATCAAAGGTTATTTAAAATCTTAAACAATCTTTCTAATAAAGATTTATGGTAACTTTTATATGTTTATTTACTATTTGCAGATAAATTCTCAATATTTAAAATCTTACAGATCAATTTTTAGTTCATGATTCTTCGCTTCTAATTATTAATTCTTCATTTCTAATTTTTTAGTTTATTTTCTATCTTTGTAAAAAAAAATAATGGCTAAAAAAAGAGACAGGCTAATAAGATGGTTTTCTAAAAAATTCCAGCTATTCTTATATCATGGTAAAAGTTATGATGTAATATGGAAAATCCGTTTTAACCGTATAGGCTTTATCTCTGTATTATTATTATCAATAGCATTATTTTTTTGTATATCATATGTGATAATAGCATATACATCTCTGAAAGAAACACTTCCGGACTTTCCAACAGAAGAAACTAAAATATTAATATATGAAAATGCAATAAGAACGGATAGTTTGATAGCGGAAATAGATAAAAGGGATTTATATATGAAAATGATCCATGATTTAATTTTTGATGAAATCCCGATAGATCAGGATTATGTTGTCCCTACTCAACACCTGACCGAACAACAAATAAAAGATTTTAACAATCCCCTGGCAAACAGGAAGGAAACAAATAAAATTATTCACTCTACGACAGAACCACAGATAGAAGAAACCGTAGATTCTTCGGAAAATACTAAAAAAATTGATGAAGATATTCAACCTCAGGTTGAACAACCGGTAAAAGAACTTGAGAAAGTTTTAAGGGATAAAGATAGTAGTGAAAGTACAGATAAAAATATACAGTATTCAATATCTTCCAAAGAAATAATGCCGGCATTATTCCCGCCGCTAAGAGGATATATAGTATCTTCGTTCGATAAACATAAGAATCATTACGGTACAGATATTGCATCTTCAGGAGAGACAACTATTTATTCTGTTTTAGGCGGAACTGTTCTGGCTTCGGATTATACCTTAAAAAATGGTTATACAATTATAATTCAGCATAAATATGATCTGGTATCGGTTTATAAACATAATAAATCTGTGTTGGTCTCTGTCGGACAATATGTTGAAGTTGGACATCCAATTGCCGTTTATGGAAATACCGGTGAATATACGTCAGGAGAACATCTTCATTTTGAATTATGGAAAAAAGGAGTACCATTAAATCCTGAAGATTATATAGACTTTAAATGAAACAACCCAAAAAAATAGCAATATTAGGATCTACCGGTTCAATAGGAACACAGGCATTGGAAATCATTAGAGATTATCCCGAATTGTTCGTTGCCGAAGTATTGATTGCCGGGAAAAATGCAGATTTACTTATAAAACAGGCGGTTGAGTTCGAACCTAACATGGTTGTTATTGCTGATAAAACAAAATATAGTTATGTTAAAGAAGCACTGAAAAACTATCCAGTGAAAATTTTTGCAGGTGAAGAATCTGTTTCTCAGGTTATTGCTATAGACAGTGTCGATATTGTCCTTACAGCTACGGTTGGTTTTTCCGGACTGTTGCCTACCGTAAGGGCTATTGAAGCGAATAAAACCATTGCGCTTGCAAATAAAGAAACTTTAGTTGTCGGCGGACATATAATCCATGAATTATTGAAAAAAAGCAGATCAGCTATAATCCCTGTCGATTCTGAACATTCTGCAATATTTCAATGCCTGATGGGAGAACGTATTGAAAATGTAAGAAAACTGATTCTGACAGCTTCGGGAGGTCCATTCAGAGGAAAGACAACTGAATTCTTAGAAACTGTTACGCCGGAGCAAGCCTTAAATCACCCCAACTGGTCAATGGGAAATAAAGTTACCATTGATTCTGCAAGCCTTATGAATAAGGGATTGGAAGTAATAGA
Source organism: Bacteroidales bacterium (assembly GCA_031275085.1). Lineage (GTDB taxonomy): Bacteria > Bacteroidota > Bacteroidia > Bacteroidales > ML635J-15 > Bact-19. The sequence goes on from JAISPG010000025.1 coordinate 29,770, forward strand.
AGCATACTGGCTTTTTGGAATCGCTGCTGATAATATTGAAGTTATAATACACCCGCAGTCTGTTATACATTCAATGGTAGAATTTAAGGACGGTTCAATAAAAGCTCAAATGGGAGTTCCGAATATGAGGATCCCTATACAGTTTGCACTTGATTATCCCGACAGAACATATTCCGAAAAAAATTTATTCTCATTTACCAAGAATAATACTTTAACTTTTGAAGAACCGGATCTTAAAACTTTCAGGAATTTACAGATAGCTTACGATTGTCTGAAAACAGGAGGAAATGCCCCATGTATTATGAATGCGGCAAATGAAATAGCAGTAGAGTTATTTTTACAAGGAAAAATAAAATTTACAGATATATCTGTTTTAATAGAAAAAGCCATTGAAAAAGTGGACTTTATTAAAGATCCGGATTTGAAAAATTGTTTTCAAACAGATAATATAACAAGAATAAAAACGTTAGAAATTTTTAATAAAATAAAAAAATAATGAGTGGATTAATAATGACATGCCAGCTGCTTTTGTCGCTATCATTGCTGGTACTGATACATGAATTCGGACATTTTATTGCGGCACGGTCATTTGGGATAAGAGTATCAAAATTTTACATTTTTTTCAATCCTACTTTTTCTTTAGTTCGTTTCAAAAAAGTTAACGGAAAATGGCAATTTAAATTTTTTGCAAAAAATCTTGAAACTCTTGAAATAGAAAAAGATATATATGGTCAGCCAATATTAGATGAAAAAGGTCGTCACATTTATAAAACTATAAATACAAATCTGCTACCTGACGACGATTGGCGAAAATATCCGGAAAATACCGAATACGGTATTGGATGGCTGCCTTTAGGCGGATATGTTAAAATTGCAGGAATGATTGACGAATCAATGGATACTGCTTCTCTAAAAGAAGAACCAAAAGATTGGGAATTTAGGTCAAAACCTGCATGGCAGCGTTTTGTCATTATGGTTGCCGGTGTTGTCATGAATGTTATTGCAGGAGTTCTTATATTAACATTTTCTCATTTAAGCTTCACAAAAGAATATCTTCCCGTACAAAATGTTCCTGAAGGTATCTACGCATATCCTTATGCAAGATATCTTGGATTTGAAAATGGAGACAAGATAATTGCAATTAACGGTAAGCCCGTTGAAAGATATGAAGATGTTTTTTCTACAAAATTATATTTTGCAAATGAAGTTACTGTTGACCGTAGCGGTACTGTACATAATATCGAAATGCCCGATACAATATATTCATATCTGAGAAAAGGAGGAGCATTAATAAGCATGGAAAACCATTCTTTTATTGTTGATAGTGTATTACCGGAATCTCCTGCTTACAATGCAGGGATTAGGAAAGGAGCTAAAATTTTATACATAAATGGCGAGAATATTCGTTCTTACGGTCAAATGCGTGAAATATTAATGTACAGTAAAAATGATAATCTAAAGTTTGTTGTTGATAATAAAATGAGTTATGATACTTTAGATGTACATATCGATAATAGTGGAAAAATCGGAATTTACACATCGCATCCGGTTTATGAACTTAAAAAGTATGATTTTGCTTCTGCTATGAAATATGGCTGGAATGATGCTTTTGAAGCTGTACACTCAAATATAAAAGGTTTTGGTCTCATTTTCAGCGGAAAAGAGAGTGCAAGAGAAAATTTATCGGGTCCTATAGGAATTGCAAAAGCATATGGTGGAGTGTGGAATTGGGAACGTTTCTGGAAGCTTACAGGAATAATTTCAATGATACTGGCATTTGTCAACATATTGCCAATACCGGCATTAGACGGCGGACATGCATTATTCCTGTTTATAGAAGCAATCACACGTCGCAAGTTATCCGATAAATTTATGGAAGTAGTGCAAATTATAGGAATGATAATATTATTCGGATTAATGATATTTATAATAGGTAACGATATAATTAATTTATTCTGATGAAAATAACTTGCAGGATATTATTATTGGTTCTTGGAATATATTGTTGTGCTTCTGCATTTTCCCAAGAACAACTGGATTTTAGTACTAATAAAACCAAATCAAAAAAAATATTACTTGTACCGTTTGATCCGTATATATATTTCAATGATGCAACTGAAATAATGGCAAAAAGAGATAAATTAACCCATGACCAGCTGATGAATTACTTCAGGGAAGAATTTAACAGGCAATTATATAACTCTTTGATGGATTCATGTGTTATTACTGATTTTATAGTAAGATCGGCTGCCAGTACAAGAGAAACAGAAGATGATTTGAGTGCTTTGTATTCAATAATCAGCTATAAACTCGAATTTGCCATGCAAAACCGTCCGGAAGATAATGATGTTAAACAAAAAAAATCAAAAAGAAAAGAAAAACAAGAAGAAGAACGGCGTAAAGAAGAATTATATCAGGCAAAAACACGCATAGAAAATGGCGAACTTGTTGGAAAAAAACAACCCGTAAGTGATAAATACCTCCATATTGTATTCCACCAGCCTGAAGTACTTGAAGAAATCGCTAAAAAACGTAATATAGATTATTTTCTTTTTATAAATCAGTTTGAAATAAAAGGTGATTATAATAGTCCATATATTTCAGGCGATCCTAATGCTACAAGAACACTAAAGGTACATTTTAGCTTGTTTGATTCTTACGGTGAACTGGTTCATGGAGGATTTGGAGAAAATAAAATCCCTTTTTATCTGGATGATAAAAAAGAAGTTGTTAATACATATTTTCCTGAAGTTATCAGACAAATAATAAGGAACATAGATTTTTAAGAAATGGATCGGGAAATAATATTCGCCACCAATAATAAAAATAAATTAATTGAAGCACGTGAAATAGCCTCAAAAGAATACTCCATACTAAGCCTGAGCGACATTGGATTTATAGGAGATATCCCGGAAGACTATGAAACGCTTGAAGAAAATGCTTTACAAAAGTCCAGAATTATTTCACAAAAATATAATATAAATTGTTTTGCAGACGATACCGGTCTCGAAGTCGATGCTCTTAATGGTGCCCCGGGTGTATATTCAGCCAGGTACGCAGGAGAAGGGAAAAATCCGACGGATAATGTTCTGAAACTTTTAAGGGAACTTGAAAATGAAAATAATCGCAGTGCCAGATTCAGAACAGTAATTGCTTTGATATTTGATAATAAAGAATATTTATTTGAAGGAATTATAAACGGAAAAATTACAGAAAATATAAAGGGTAAAAATGGGTTTGGATATGATCCTGTATTCATTCCGGAAGATTATTCTGAAACATTTGCAGAACTTAACTCATCCGAAAAAAACAAAATCAGCCACAGAGCCATTGCTATACAAAGAATGTTTGATTTTTTGAAAACTCTGTATAAATAATAAAAATAAAATTAAGAAAATAGAGTTTATATATTAATTAAAAAACTATTCAATAAATGAGCAAAATAAATTACGTTGGTTATTTTTCCATATTTTTTATAATATCATTTTTTTCATTCGGGCAGGTTGGCCTCGGACAATGGAGAGATCATTTGCCATATACTAATGGAGTAAAACTTGTTTTGGCAAAAAATGATGTATACATGGTAACAGAGGTAGGTCTGTTGAAATACAATAAACTAAATTATGAAGCCGAAAAAGTGTCAAAAATCACAGGATTAAACGATGTTGACATAAGGGGAATGGCTTACAGTAAAGAACTGGACTGTCTCGTGATAGGCTATGCCAACGGAAATATCGATATAATATATAAAAACGACATAATAAATATAAGCGATATTAAACGTAAATCTATAAACTCCGAGAAATCAATAAATACCATTGCCTTTTTTGAAAATAATGCATATTTAGGATGTGGCTTTGGAATTGTTGTGCTGGATCTTGCCAGAAAAGAAATAAAAGAAACCTGGTATATTGGAGAAAACGGCTCTTTTTTATCAGTAAATGATCTTAAAGTAAATGGAGAATATATTTATGCTGCGACAAATAATGGAGTATACAAAGGAAATTTAAGAAATTATCTTTTGAATTATTCTAATTGGGAAATTATTTCTGATAATACTCAACCACAATTCAGCTGGATGTCAGGAAAAACATATGATAAACTTGTTTATTTCGATAATAAGCTGGTTGTGAACTATCACGACGAATCTCAAACAAATGCGGATACTCTTATGGTTTACAACGGTGAAGAATGGACATATTTCAACAATACTATGCCCCTTCATGATGTATATTCGATTTCCTGTGATGAAAATACGTTTCTGGTTTGTATGTATGGTGATATAAAATTATTTGACAAAACATTTACTCAATACAGAAATATATGGACATATGCCGTAAGTGGGGTTAATTATGCGGCAATGCCGTCCATGGCCATATTGGATCCCGATAATAGTAATGAATTATGGATTGCCGACAAAAATGCAGGTTTGGTCAGATATTTTTTTGATAGCTGGGGATCAGTAGGAGCATCTATTAGTGGTCCCTTATCCTCAAAAATCTTTGATCTGGACTCCTATGGAGATAAAGTTTATGGAGTTGCAGGCGGATATAACTTATCAATGGTGCCGCAATGGGTAAATTCAATGGTTTATAAATTTGAAGGTGAAAGGTGGACTACTCAGACACATTCAAATACCCCGGGTTTAAGCGTTTCCGGTGACTTAGTCAGAATTGCTATAGATCCAAAAGATCCATCTCATTATTTTTGTGCCTCATGGCAGGATGGTCTGTATGAATTCAGAAATAATGAATTATATAAATTACATAACGAAGAAAACAGTACATTGAAGAAAATCACAGGTTATAACTGGGTCAGAACAGGAGGCATCGCATTTGACAAAAAAGGTAATTTATGGGTTACAATTTCCTTGGCAATGCCGAATTTACATGTGCTTACGCCGGAAGGCAACTGGTATGCATTTGATTATTCACCAACTGTTAACAGTTCTTATAACATGGGTAAAATAATAGTTACTCAAAGTAATAACAAATGGGCTATTATTTCTGGTGGTAACGGAATAATTGTTTTTAACGAAAATGGAACATTTGAAGATAAAAGTGATGACAAATACCGAAAGATAAATATCATAAACGAAGAAGGAGAACCAATAAATAATAATGTAAATGCTATAGCTGAAGATAAAAATGGTTATATCTGGGTTGGAACAGATAAAGGTGTTGCCGTTTATTACAATCCTGATAATGTTTTTACTTCCGGTAGTTTTACTGCCCGCCAGATAAAAATTCCAAGAAACGACGGAACAAATAATGCTGACCTTCTTCTTCAAAATGAAATAGTAACTACTATAAATGTCGACGGAGCAAATAAGAAATGGTTCGGAACACGTTCAGGAGGTGTTTTTTATACAAGTGATGACGGAATAGAGGAATTTTATAATTTTAATACAGATAATAGTCCGCTATTGGATAACAATATCTTATGTTCTACAATAGTACCTGAAACCGGAGAAGTATTCTTTGGTACGACAAAAGGGATTATATCATTTAAAAACCTGGCAACAGAAGGAAAAGAAAACTATACAGATGTGTATGCTTATCCTAATCCTGTGCGCGAAAATTATGACGGACCTATTGTTATTAAAGGATTAGTAGCCGGATCATACGTAAAAATTACAGATATTACGGGCAGTTTGGTCTATGAAGTGAAATCAGACGGAGGGCAGGCAGTCTGGTATGGAAAAGATATGACTGGAAACAAAGTAAAAACCGGTATATATCTTGTATTTTCTACAAATGAAACAGGATCAAAAACAGATATTACAAAAATTATGGTAATAAATTGAAATATGAAATGTCTGTAAAAACCGAAGCTATTGTTCTTAATAAAATAAAATATGGAGATTCTTCTTTTATTGTAAATCTTTACAGTCTCGAGTACGGACGTTTTGCCACAATAATAAAAATTCCAAAAAATAAAAAAAACAACAATAGCGTAAACCGTAATTTATTTTTCCCTCTTAATATTATTGAAACAGAAGTAGAACTTAAGAATACAAGGAATGTTCAGACAGTGAAGTACTGTGGCAGAAAAATGGTTCTTAATTTTATTGCAAACGATATATTTAAATCCTGTATTGCACAGTTCATTGCAGAAGTAATATTAAAAACAGTAAAGGAAGAGGAACCACATGAAAATCTATATATGTTTTTTAAAGAAACAATTTCTTTACTTGAAAAAACAGAAAACTCTTCTGCTGTACATTTATTATTCCTTAAGGAGTTTGCAAAAATATCGGGGTTTGGAATGACTAATAATTTTTGTAAAGAAACACCATATTTCAATTATGTGGAAGGAATGTTCCTGCCTGTTTTTACATACAATGAAATGTCTTTGGAAATTCCCGAAAGTAAGGTTTTATCCGGTTTACTTGAATTATCATATGACAATTTAGAAGAATTTAAAATTAGTTATATCCTGCGAAAAAGAATATTGGAAATCTTCTTAAGATATTATGAATTACACATATTAGGTAAACATGAAATTAAATCATTAAAAATTCTCAATGAGGTTTTTGGATAATAAAAATAATCTTCTCAAAGATTATTTTGCATATTTACTTCCGTCGTATGCCCATTTAATGTAAGTAGAGCCCCATGCGAAACCGGCTCCAAATGTAGCAATTATAATATTATCGCCCGGCTTTAATTCTTTTTCGTACTCCCATAAGCATAAAGGAATAGTTGCGGAAGTAGTATTTCCATATTTTGCAATTGTCATCATTACTTTATCAGTCCCTACTCCCATCCTTTTCGCAGTAGCTTCAATAATTCTCATGTTAGCCTGATGTGGAACAAGATATTTCAATGTTTCCGGTGTAAGATTATATCTTTCCATCATTCTTACCGACACATCAGCCATTTTTGAAACTGCCCATTTAAAAACAGGTTGTCCTTCCTGATATATAAAATGCTGGCGTTTCAGGATTGTTTCAAAAGTAGCAGGCTTCAATGAACCTCCTGCAACCTGATGAAGGTGATGACGTCCGGATCCATCTACATGCATTATGGAATCAATGAGTCCATTACCATCTGTGTAAGGTTCCAATAATACAGCTCCGGCACCGTCTCCAAAAATAGGAGAAGTATTTCTATCATTATAGTCTACAATCGACGACATTTTATCTGCACCAACTACAATAACTTTTCGGTGAGAACCACTTTCTACGAATTTTGATGCAGTAACAAGTGAAAAAAGAAAACTGGAACATCCTGCATTAAGATCATATCCGAAAGCATTTTTTATTCCTACTTTGTCACAAATAATATTTGCAGTTGCCGGGAATTGCATATCAGGAGTAACGACTCCGCATATAAGCATGTCAATTTCATCAGGAGATGTGTTTGTCTTTTCCAAAAGCTGATTTACAGCTTCTGTTGCCATATCTGAAGTAGCTTTACCATCTTCTAATAAAATATGTCTTTCTTTTATACCAATACGTTCCATTATCCATTCATCTGAAGTATCTACCATTTTAGATAATTCTTCATTAGTGAGAATATATGGAGGAACGTATCCGCCAACTCCTGTTATTGCTGCTCTAACTTGTGCCATAAGAAAATAATTTGGTAATCTTTTCCGAAAGTTTTGATTTACCGATCTCTTTTGTCAGTAAAATCATATTACATATAGCTATTTCATTACTGACTCCGTGTCCTACTACAACAGTTTTGTTAATTCCCAACACCGGAGTCCCACCGTAATTTTCATAGTTATAATTATCAAAATAAGCATCACTAATATGTCTTTCTTTAACGATTTCGTAAAATGATTCAGTGTGTTTTAACACAATATTTCCGGTGAAACCATCAGTTATTATAACATCTACAATATCATCTTTATATAAATCGATACCTTCTACATTCCCGATGAAATTAAAATCTTTAGTTCCTTTCATCAACTGGTATGTGAGCTTAGTATTCGTATTTCCCTTACTTTCTTCTGATCCTATATTTAACAAGCCGACTTTAGGATTTTCAATACCCATTATATGTTTGGCGTAAAGATTCCCTACCAATGCATACTGATATAAAACTTCCGGTTTTGCATCAGCATTAATCCCCACATCAAGTATAAGGCTGTTTTTTCCTGATTTGTTAGGATAATAACATGATATACAGGGACGTATAATTCCATCGACAACACCTATAACTGTAGTTGCTCCTACAAGCATGGAACCAGTATTCCCTGCACTTGCAAATCCATCTATTAAGTCGTTTTTTAAATAAAGGAATCCTTTCACTAAACTTGCATCTTGTTTTTCCTTAAATGATTTGACAGGATCATCTCCCATTTCTATTACATCTTTGGAATCAATAAGAACGAAATCAGCAGGATTTGAATTTAGTTCAGCGATCCTTTTTTTCATCTGATCTTCATTACCGAATAAAAACAATCGGTCCTCAGCATCTAGCTTTGTTCTTGCAAGAATAGCACCTTTTAATATTGCTTCAGGTGCATAATCTCCGCCCATTATGTCTATGCCGATCTTCACGATAGGATGACTAATTTATTTCAACAGTTTCTTTGCTAATTGCAAGTTTTCCTCTGTAATATCCACATTCCGGACATACATGGTGATATTGTACGGTAGCTCCACAATTTGAACACTTTGCAAGTGTAGGTAAACTTGCTTTATAATGTGTACGACGTTTGTGTTTTCTTTGTTTTGATGTTTTTCTTTTTGGATGTGCCATCGTTTTTCTTTTTAATTGTTATTTACATCATTTTCTTTCTTTATCTCTATCAACTTTTCCCATCTTGCATCAACAACATCAAAAATGTTATTTTCTGAAATATGGACACTGTGTTCTTCTATAATTCTCAACATTTCAGGATTACATGTCGGATTCCCGTTTTTATCATTCGGATGATAATGAATAAAAGGGAGGGCGAAATGCGAAAATTCATAAATAAACTGAGAAATATTAATTTCATTGGCATTTCTGTCTAATGTGACAAAATCTTCATTTGTATCGAAGTTAGTTTCATCACTTAATGCCACTGCTATATTATCAGCAAAATCAATTTCCTGGTTGTAATCATCAAGACATCTGTCGCATGGAAGAACAACATTACCACTTATTCGTATTTCCATGTTCAATGATGTCGATTTTTTATTTAATTTTACTTGTACGTCAAGACTTCCACCTTTTATTAAGCTTTTTTCAAAAAAATCGAAAAAAGCATCGTTAACAACAAATGAATATTTATATTCCTTATTGCTATCAAGACCATTCAAAGGTATACTATATTGACTTAAGTAGTTCATTCTTAATATGTCAATTTTTTTTGCAAAAAATCCGTGCAAAGTTATAAAAACAATTTATAAAACTGAAATATATTTTTGAAAAAATATACGTACAATTGTTTTCCAAACTTATTAAATAATTATTTTCTAGTATTATATATAAAATAAATTTTTAATTTTTTATCCACACATTTGTTATTTCACCGATATATAGAGTATGGATTGAATTATCATCCTCATTATAGATTTTTTCAAAAAGTTCATCATCAGTAAAAGATTCTTTCTTAAATGGTTCTGAGTAAAGTTTCCTGCATTCGATTATCAATCTGGCTTCTTCGAATGCCATAGTTCCTGATTCCAGCTCTAATGATGTTAATCCGCTTTCTTTTACCTTGTCGGTATCACGTCCTGATTTTGTTCCGCATAATTGAAGAGCATCACGATAATTTTCTGAAAAGAAGCTTAATGTATAATAATCATTCTCTTCCAGAAATTCGTAAGTATAACGACTATCTCTTACCATTATAAAACTTGCATCTTTTCCCCATATTTCACCTAATGCACCCCAGCTGGCAGTCATAGTATTAAATGACTCTTTGTTCCCTGAAGTAATCAACATCCAGTCCTGGCTTATTAGTTTAATAACATTATCAGGAATGTCTGTTGCGTTAATTTTTACAAATTCCTCTTCGTGGTTATTCGTAACAGTCGTTTCCACATTTTCATTATCTGATTTTTTATTTACACATGAACCGGCCAGGAATGTAAACATTACTATAACCAAAATACAATTTTTCATAAATTATTTTTTTTATTTTATTATTCGCAAAAATAAAATTAAATATCCTAATCAGAAAATTGTTTCATTACCAATCTTAAATATAAAATAAGATATTTTGTTTTTTTAAAATTTTTAAATCAAAACATATAACCATATTTACTGCAAATTTTAAACAAACTAAAGTTATGAAAACATTAAATAAAGTTCGTTTTGTTAATATTTTTCAGGAAAACAGCAGGATAAGACATCAATCATAATATTGTATCAAAGTGAAATATAATTCAGTTTAAATTCGTGGTTTCAACTTCTCCTTCGGCTCCGCTCAGGGATCGACTCAACCACCGGTGACTGAGCGAAACCAAAGTCATAAACGCGGAAATATTTAAGCATGAATTATATTTCACTTTGATATTACAAATAATTAAAATCTAAAGTTTTTATTACATAATAATAATTTTTTAAAAACACAGTTATATATTTGTAGAAAAAATACATTGAATAAATTTATAGTAATTATATCATTAAGCTTTTTGAGTATATCTGTATTCGCTCAAAGAGAAAAACCTAAGAATCTGCCTAAACTTGACCAGCAAACGGCACACTTTGGTTATTCTTTAGGGCTTAATATGATGGATTTTGTTATCAGACCTTCAGACAATTTTTTGATCAGTACGCCTCATGATACTGTTTATGCTGTAGAGATTAACAGATATGTCGGATTTAATGTAAACATGATAGCAAATCTACGCCTGGCAAAATACTTTGATATAAGATTTCTTCCCGGACTTAATTTTGGTCAACGTATGTTAGTATACAAACATAAAAAACAGGGTGAATTACGCAGACATTCAATGATGATAGAATCTGCATTCCTGGATTTACCTATAATGTTGAAATACCGGGCAGAACGCATAAATAACTGGCGTCCTTTTTTAATTGCCGGAGGATCTGTCAGGATAGATATGGCTTCACAGAAAAAAATAAACCCTGACGATATGCCTAAAATAAGATTGAAACCCTTTGATTGTTACTATGAAGTTGGCATGGGAGTTGATTTTTTTCTGGAATATTTTATGTTTGGCATAGAACTTAAAGGATCATGGGGAATATTTAATACAGTTGCTTACGATAATACACAATATACTGAATATTTTAAGAGACTAAATTCCAGAATGCTGATTTTGTCGTTCCATTTTGAAGGTGGAAAAATTGACAAAATCAAATGGTGGGACTAACCCATTTTAGCTATATAAAAAATTAAGTAAGAATGCTTAAAGAAATAGACTTTATCTTTTCCCCGTCACAATTTTTCAATAAGGAATATATTTTAAATTCAATAGCAGATAAATGTAATATTTCTCCCGGCGATATAAAAAATTTCAGGATAATCAGGAAATCTATTGATGCGCGTAAAGGAGTTAAATATAATGTCAGATTACAGTTTGTAACAGGTAATGATCAGTTTCCTGCCTTATCGGGAACATTTGAATTTAAAGATGTTTCAAGATCAGAAGCTGTTATAATTATTGGTGCCGGTCCTGCAGGATATTTCGCAGCAATTGAATGTCTGCTCTGCGGCTTAAAACCGGTTGTGCTCGAACGAGGCAAATCAATAGACGACAGGAAACATGATATTGCAAAAATAAACAGAGAACATATTTTGAATCCCGAATCAAACTATGCTTTTGGAGAAGGAGGAGCCGGAACTTATTCGGATGGAAAATTATATACAAGGAGCAAAAAGCGCGGAGATATTACCGAAATATTGCAACTGTTAAATTTTTTCGGGGCACCGGAAGATATTTTAATAGATTCTCACCCGCACATAGGAACCGACAAGTTACCGGTCATAATGAAAAATATCCGTAACAAGATCATTGAATGTGGCGGAGAAGTTCATTTTAATACAAAAGTTACAAATCTTATTATTGATAAAGGCATAATTCATGGGGTTATAACTTCTGAGAGAGTGGGTTTTCAGGCACAAAATGTAATACTGGCTACCGGGCATTCTGCAAGGGATGTTTATTATTTTCTTGATTCGCAGGCTGTTATAATGGAAGAAAAAGGTTTTGCCATGGGGATACGTGTAGAACACCCTCAGGAACTAATTGACAGTATTCAGTATAAACGTTCCGGTCGTGGAGAATATCTTCCTCCTGCAACATATAATATTGTAAAACAAATAAACGGAAGAGGAGTATATTCATTTTGTATGTGTCCGGGAGGAACAATAGTAAATGCCTCTACCGATAAAGAACAAATAGTGGTTAACGGAATGTCCAATTCCAGAAGAAATTCTCCGTTTGCTAATTCCGGTATTGTAGTGGAATTACGCCCTGAAGATTTTTATTCTTATTCCGAAAAGAAAATATTTTCGGGATTAGAGTTTCAAAAATATTTTGAAAGAATGGCTTTTCAAAATAGTGCATCGGGTTTATCTGCTCCTGCACAAAGATTAGGAGATTTTGTAAAAGGAAAGATTTCTTCGGATTTACCGAAATGTTCCTATTATCCAGGACTGATAAACAGTCCGTTACATTTTTGGCTTCCTGAAATTATTGGAGAAAGGTTAAGATCTGGATTTAAGGAATTTGACAAACAGATGAAAGGATTTTTAACAAATGAAGCCGTAGTTGTAGGAGTGGAATCCAGAACAAGCAGCCCTGTTAAAATATTAAGAGATACGGAAACTTTTAACAGTATAAATATTAAAGGACTTTATCCATGCGGCGAAGGATCCGGCTATGCCGGAGGTATTGTTTCCAGTGCTATAGACGGCCGACAGGCAATAAAAAAACTGAAAGTTAAAAGTCTCTAACTGAAAGTTTTTATAACTTTGTCTTTCAATTTTTAATTTCACGAACTTTCAACTATTATGAACATTTGGGGATTTATAGCTACAGCAATTGTTTTAACTATAATGCCGGGACCGGATATTTTATTTGTCCTTACACAAAGCATTTCACGCGGCAAGAAAGCCGGTATGGTTTTTGCAGCAGGACTTTGTACCGGACTTATTTTTCATATTGCGGCATTAAGTCTGGGGCTTTCGGTCTTAATAAAAGAATCACCGGATACATTTATTTTACTGAAGGTCTTCGGAGCTGCTTATTTGGTTTTTCTTGGGATAAAGTCTTTTTTGGGAAGAAATAAAGCTTCATTCAGATTAAATTATGAAAAAATAGACTCCAGGAAACTATATACCAAAGGTATTCTTATGAATTTACTGAATCCTAAAGTCATTTTGTTCTTTCTTGCATTTTTTCCTCAATTCATTGATATAAACTCACCTAATACTGCTATTCAAATATGTTTTCTGGGATTTTTATTTATTATTCAGGCTTTTATTATTTTTTCTACTGTTGCAATCCTTGCAGATAAGCTTTCTGAGAAAATAATGCAAAAGCCCAGAATGCCTTATATTATGAACATCATTGAATCTGTACTTTTTGTTGCTATAGGAATTAGTTTATTATTCACTTAAGATAATTTTCCCAGATCTCCAGCTCCGTCAGGTTATTGTCCTTTAACCATATTGTTTCGATTCCAAGCATTTCGGCAGCATAAATATTTTCATAGTTATCATCAATGAATAATGTTTCTGCCGGATTAATTCCTGCATCATCAATAACAAATTTATAAATATCCGGATAGGGTTTTTTCATTCCAACCTTATGGGAAAAATATGCTTTTTCAGTAAGAGCTTCCAGTCCGTCGATTCTGAACTGTGTTTGCAACATACCTGTATAATAATCGTAATGTATGGCATTTGTATTACTTAAAACGAATGTCCTGAACTTATTTTTTAACTTTTGTAATAATTCTATTCTTTCCGGAGGAAAATCAACTATCAGTGTATTCCAACAATCTTTTATTATTTTATCAGATAAATCTGTTTTTGTGATTTCACGAAATTCGTTATAAAATTCTTCGGCTGATATCATTCCCGTTTCCAGGCGGTCAAATATTTCTGTTTGAGCTGCTAATGAATATAATACGCTAAAATTTTTTAATCCATATTGGGAAAAAGCTATTTCGCATAGTTTTATATCAATATTCAGGATCACATTTCCTAAGTCAAATATAAAGTTTTTTATTTTCATATAATTATTTTTTCATGTGTCAATTATAATATACTGAAATTTCTTTCTGGCTATTTCAATAAACGGACTATCTTCATTATCTAATTTTAATATATATATATTATTTTTTTCAGTATTTTTTCTGATCAGCTTATAAGCCTTTGCAGGAAAATTTTTCTTCATGCTGTTTTTATACATCAATTGTGTCAATTGAGATATGACCTTATAATTCTCTATGTTAAAACTCATAACATTTGTGTTGTAATATAAAATAGAAGTAGAACACACTTTACCTTTTACCGGTGAAGTTTCACGTGTATTGAGTTTTGTTGTAAAAGATTCTATATTTTTTTCTTCGGGAATAAGTAAGAAATGGGTTAACCCTATGTGTGCCAGACCAAATTGTCCAAAATAGTTACAATCAGGATATTTTTTAATATTGTTAACAATATTATTATACATATAGTTTTCTCTCATTGTCTGAGGAATGCTGTCCTGACCTCTGTTATAATTATAATATTCAAAATTCAATGATTTCTTTGCCCTGTATATAAGGTCCCTGTAAACAATATAATCATCTGATAATATAGAATAATATTGTTTTTTGTTATTTTGGAAATCGTCAAAAATTTTGTTTACCATAGGTTTAATGTTTTTATTATTTATTTCTGTTATACCAGCCAGAGTATTTAACGATGACTTTAATGTTTCGGGCATTTTTTTATCTTTAAACAACAGTTCTGCTATAAAAACGAAATTTGTATTCATATCATAATTATCCAGATCCACACCAATAATGTGAAACTTATCATCATTTGGTAATTTATCATAAAAGTGCTTTAATTTTTCGTAATGAAATTTTGGAAATTGAGATGCTCTTGTTATATAATCAAGGCTTTTTTCATCACCTGTTTCCAGATAGTTTTGCAATATCATACCGTGAGCCATGCTTGTTTCCATAAAAATTATACGGACATTTGCATTTTGATAAAGATTTGTAAAGACTTTCATGAAAATTTCCGCATTTTCTTTTCTGAAATGATATTCTCCTAACATGAACATCCTGTAATCTTTGACTTTATTATCAAAAATATTAGTGTCGTTTTCATTGAAAATTTCAAGATATTCATGTATATATTTTTTATATTCATTTTTCTGAGAATACCCTGAAAAACAAACGAATAATAATATTATAAATATATTTGGTTTAAAAGATTTCATATGTTTTGTAAAAATATCAAGAATTTATTAATCAACATCATTTTCAATTAATAAAGTTGATATTTAAAACAATTAAACAAGATAAGTAATGTTCCGATATAAATTCACTGTAAGTTCAATTAGCAAATCTTAAATTCAATTAGTAAATGTAACTTTTAGGAGGAAAAATTTGTAATTTAAAAAATAATTCGTATCTTAGTCGTTGATTTTTATTTAAAATTTTGCGTATGGTATAAACAAAAGAAAAATGTGTATAAAGCACATATAAAATATAAATAGCGTTTACTATATTCAGGCTTTCGAAATTACCACTAAAATAAGTCCTGAGAATATTGTAACGCTCGCAGAGATGCGGGCTTGCTTTATTTGGGACAAAGGTTGTGGTAAACCTCGAAAGCGGATAAATGTGAGTCCGCTTTTTTATTGCAAAAATTGAAAATCCGACGACGGGAAAACCGCCATAATATATAAACAAAACTGTAACTGTTCCCATAAAAATACGGAGTAAAACTGCCGAACACTTAAAAAAGTAGGATAAAAATTAGATTTTACAGATAATAAAAATAGTTTTATTGAATTTTTCAGGTTTTTATTCTAACTTTGAAAAATATGCAGAGAGTTTTAGAAGAGTTTTAATGAACTTCGGCTCCGATAAAGACCTTAAAATTAATCTATAGAAGTTCTTAAAATTTTTAATTTAAATAATATGAAAACATTAAAATCTTTATTTATTGCAGTTGTTGCAATATGTTCCTTGCAATTTACGGGTTGCACAAAAGATGAGATATCAATCGAATCCGAAGCAGCCGTAACCGAATTAAAAGCCGAATTAATATTGTTAGGTGCAAGCGGCGAATAATAGCAACGGAGGAGACAGATTGATAATAAGATCAATGATTCTGCAAGAGCAGAACAAAAAAATAACAGTTCAAAATCTCTTGAAAAAACACAATACAACACTAAAACTGAAAAGTTTATTATGTTTTATAAATTAAAACCTCGCAACGTATAGGCTAATTGCATAGAATTATGAAAAAAATGTTTTTTTTGATAGCATTATTTGCTATCACAGCAAACGCAAGTGCACAATTGAAAATTAAAAATAATGGAGAAGTAACGATTCATGCGCAGACTCAAGATTGGTGGCCTGCACTACGAGTTTATGTTCCAACAAAATCTTCGTGTTCTTATAATTTATGGAATTATTATTACAACAAAGATGTATTCTTTGTGTGTGGTGAGGGCTATCTTTGGACAATGAAAGGCGGATATTTTGGTTCAGATATTACTCTAAAACAGAATATTACGCCAATTGAAGGAGTTTTAGGAAAGGTGATGAGTTTAAATGGTGTTAGATTCCAATATAAAGACGAAAACAAAGAAAAGAATGATATGGAATTAATGAATGAAGAGGATTTTCGTTTAGGTTTTATTGCTCAGGAAGTTGAAAAAATTTTTCCGGAGGTAGTAAAAGATATGCCAGATGGCACTAAAGCCATGTCATATACGGATTTGATTCCTGTATTGACGGAAGCAATAAAAGAACAGCAGGTACAAATTGAGCAATTGCAAAGGCGACTTGATGCATGTTGTAAAACAAGCTCTGAGAATACACTGCCAACAAATAATTCACCTCTCGAAAGAGATTATGAAACAAAAGATGTCGAAAATCAGCAGAAAAGTTCAATTGTTACTGGAAGTATTGAAAATGCCAAATTGTTTCAAAATGCTCCTAATCCCTTTTCGATGAATACGGAAGTCTATTTTGAAATACCTCAAAGTTCAACATCAGCACAATTGCTTATTCATGATATGCAAGGTGTAGAAATTAAATCTTATATGATAACTACTAAAGGTACAGGAACAATTATTATTCAAGGTTCGGAACTATTGGCAGGAATGTATATGTACACATTATTGGTAAATAATGCGATTGTAGATACCAAAAAGATGATTTTAACCAGATAAGATTTTTCATGTACTTTTGTAGTATAATTCTAAAAGATATAGTTATGAAAACATTTAATAAAAAATTCACTTTATGTATTGTCACCATGATCGTTATCATGCTTGCTTTAGGTGCTTGTAAAAAGAATAAAGACTATCGTGATAAATGGATAGGAACTTATGAATGTGAAAAAATCCATTTTGAAGAACAAGTAGTAATTGTAGATGTAATTACAGAAGGTGATTCTTTTCTAAAAATAACAGAAAGAAATATTGACGAATATACACATGGGGTAAAATGTGATGTAAAAGTCAATGACGATGGAATTTTTGAAAAAATATATGATCATAATGGTATTGAAAGACCAAGAATTGACGGAAATTTTAGAGAAGATAGCCTTTTTATATATTATTTCGATTATTCGCCTAATAGTACTATAAATATCAATTATAAAGGCAAAAAAGTAAAAAGTAAATAACAATGAAAAAAGAATTAATGTTAATGATTTTGACAGGAATATTTGTTTTTCCTACATTTGCACAACATCCGTCTCAGGATCAAAATTGGATCGTGATTTTTCAAGATGATTTTACATCATTTAATACAGTACGGTGGAATAAAGCAAATAACCATATACATGGCGATGAACCTCAGGTTTATATCAATACTAATGTATATACTGAGAATGGGAAGTTGCTACTTCTAACAAAAAAACAAAATTATCCTTGTCCAAAAGGAGTGAGTGGATGTCCTAGTTGCCAATATACAGGTATACACAGCTATACTTCAGGTCAAATTAGATCTAAACTAGCCTATAAGTACGGTTATTATGAAATCTATGCTAAATTACCTGCAAGTAGCGGGTATTGGCCTGCTTTTTGGTTTTGGCATTCTGGTTCAACAAATACAGGTTGTTGGTATAATGAAATAGATGTTTTTGAAGCATCTGGTTGTAAAACAAATACTGTTGAAAGTAGAGTACATTGGGGGTTTCAATGTCCATCTGATGCTTATGGAAGTTCGGAAGCTGTTCCACATTCGTCTAACTATTCCACAGGATACCATTGGTATGGTGTAGAATGGACCGCTAATAAAATTACTTGGTATGTAGATCGTAATCCAGTAAGGTCAATAAATAACAATATGGGCGGGATTGGTATTCAAAATCCGATGTATATTATTATTAACGTAGCATTATTTCCAAATGGTTGGGGATGCAATGTGTCTAGTAGCTCCATATTTCCAAATTACATGTATGTTGACCAAGCAAATGCTTATCGTTTAAAGTGCGATAAAACTACAGTTGTTAATGAAATACCTAATTATAATACATTTTATTATGCCGTTAAAAAATCAATTAGTTTGAGTAGTGCTTCCTCTTTGTCAGTTGGACAAAATATTTCTTTAAAAGCCACTGATTTTATAGAATTAAAAAATGGCTTTGAAATACCATTAGGAGTAGAGTTATATTTAGATATTACATCTTGTGAATAGAATTTTAAAGATGTCATGAGAAACACCTGCACCTAACAATCATATTGGCAAAATGACGGCGGAAGTCTCGTAGAAAGTTTACAGCAGCTGCTACTTCGTCAATATGCCGCCTTTAAACGATAAATATGTTGACGAATATGGCAATGTCGGCAGATTGTATGCCAATGCCTACGACCCTGCCCAGATTTTATTTGATATTGTAACTCTGGCAGATTCCGGTTCAAAAGAACTTTGTAATCCAAATGCAACAGGAACGTTGGACAAGAAAGATGGAAGAGGTGTAGTTGAATATGTTTGTGACGGAAAAGCACTAAACTGTTGGAAAGGAGATAAAGTAATATATTGCTGCCCCGGAACTATTGATGCGCTAAAATAGTAATAACAGATATATAAATGAAAAATCTTAAAATTATATAAAATGAAAAATACTGTCTTTATTAGCTTGTTGGTTTTAGTATTGTTTTCATGCAAAAAAAATGTACCGGAACCTTCTGTTTATGATTTTGAATTAGTAAAAACTTCTAAAATAATATTAAATCCGGAAGACCGAAATCGAAGCAATATTCAATTTGCAGAAACAGATAACGGAAACATTCTTGTTATAAGCTGCGGAAACAAATTGGTATTCTACAA
>JAISPG010000028.1 GCA_031275085.1 Bacteroidales bacterium
ATATCATATTTCTATTGTATGATATTTATTAAGATTTGTAGAGTGTAAATATATGTTATTTTTATATTAATACAAATAATTATTCAATTAATATCATAAAAAATGATATCAGATATCCTTTTAAGCTGCATATGCAAGCTCTGTATCAGAAGTGGAGCATATATTTTTTTAATAAAATGATTAAGGGATTTGAAATTGATAACCTGTAAACCTGAGTTTTGGATAAGTAATGATTTGTGTAATGGTTCTCGCTGGTTTTTGCATGGCAAAAACCAGCGAGAACCCTGCCAGGTTGCAAACTTGTATTGGATTTATAAGGTTTTCGGGGATTTTGCTTTGCAAAATCCCCGAAAACTTTTAAAATTTCAGTTTGTTTATATCTGACATTTATATTGAATCTATTATCCAAAATTCAGGTTTATTAATCATAAAATTATAATAAAAAAACATATTTTTCTAAATACTGTTGAACATCAGAATATTAATACATTCTAACTAAACCAGTGAAAATTAACTACTTAAAATTTACATATTAAATTTTATCATTTTTGTATATTTAGAAAAATTTTAGAATATTTTTTCAGTTGAATTGCTTTTCTTTGTAAATATGAAAGAGAGCGTTCTGGATAAATTAAAAGTGTTGGCAGAATCGGCAAAGTACGACGTTTCCTGTTCTTCAAGCGGAACAACCCGCAGGAATAAGCCGGGAGAAATAGGAAGTGCGAGAGGCTGGGGAATCTGTCATAGTTTTACCGAAGACGGACGTTGCGTTTCATTATTAAAAATAATGCTTACAAATTACTGTATTTTTGATTGTGCGTATTGTATAAACCGTAAAACCAACGATATTCCAAGAGCAACACTTACTGTACAGGAACTGGTGGAGCTTACAATCGAATTCTATCGCAGAAATTATATTGAAGGCTTGTTTCTGAGTTCCGGTATAATTAATAATCCCGATTATACAATGGAACGGATGGTAAGAGTTGTAAAAGAATTACGGACTGTTTACCGCTACAACGGGTATATACACATGAAAAGCATTCCGGGAGCAAGCCGCGAACTTGTTCATGAAGCCGGATTATATGCCGACCGTTTAAGTGTTAATATAGAAATTCCGACAGAAAAAAATCTTAAAATACTAGCTCCCGACAAAGATCGCAAAAGCATCCTGCAACCCATGTCATACATTGGCCAGGGTATTCTTATAAGTAAAGAAGAAAAACAAAAATTCCGTAAAGCACCGCGTTTTGCTCCTGCAGGTCAAAGTACTCAGATGATTGTAGGTGCTTCCGGCGAAAACGACAAGGAAATACTTTATGTTTCGGATGCCCTGTATAAAAAACCAAGTATGAAGCGTGTTTATTTTTCAGGTTTTATCCCGGTTAATTCTTATGATTCAAGACTTCCGGCATTAAATCAGGCTCCACTGGTAAGAGAAAACCGCTTATACCAGGCTGACTGGCTTATGCGTTTTTATCAGTTCCGGGTAGATGAAATTGTTGATGACTCCTACCCTAACCTTGATCTGGAAATAGATCCGAAACTATCGTGGGCATTAAGACATCCCGAATCTTTTCCTGTAGACATTAATAAGGCCGATTATCATATGATACTACGGGTTCCGGGTATTGGAGTTAAATCTGCAAATATTATCGTTGCATCAAGAAGGCATGGAAAACTAAATGCATATCATTTGAAAAAAATTGGTGTCGTTATGAAAAAAGCACAATATTTTATTACATGTAACGAACTACCGGTATTTACAGTAAATGAAGCAAAACCGGAATATATCCGAAAAATACTTACAGAAAAGAAAAAAAGGAAACTTAAAGAAGATCCTGATCAACTGAAAATAATCTTCCCTGAATAAAAATGATAGTTTTTCGTTACGATAAAACTTTTGACGGATTGTTATGTGTCGTATTTGAAGCATACAACCGGAAAATATTTCCTGAAAAACTATTAGGATTGAATGATATTGAACCTTTATTTACCAGCGAAGTTTATATTATCACAACACAAAGAGAACCTGCAACAAGAGTCTGGAAAGGATTGCGAAAAAAACTGTCTGTCAGGGCATTTAATATGATCATGTATGCATGGTTGTCCGAACTGGAAAACACTGATGAACTTTTATTGAGGCTTATAAAAAAGATATTTGACAATAAAGATTCTATTGAAACGAATTTTGCCGATATTGATCTATTGGAAACACAAAAAATTGCTTTGAAAGTAAGTAAAGAAAAAATGTACTTACAACAATTTGCCCGTTTTCAAAAAACCGCAGATGATATTTATGTCGCCCCCTTATCTCCTGTTTATAATGCTCTTCCTTTGTCTCTCGCTTATTTTAAAGACAGATTTGCCGACCAAAAATGGATTGTGTACGACACGAAAAGACAATATGGCTTTTATTATGATCTTAAATCAGTTGTTGAAATAACACTGGACAATGACCTTAATCTCCCAAACGGACAACTTGACGAAAGCATTATGTCGGAAGACGAAAAACTGTTTCAGCAACTATGGAAAAGTTATTTCAAATCTGTAACAATCAAAGAAAGGATTAACCTGAAACTTCACAGACAACATATGCCGAAAAGATTCTGGAAATATATGCCGGAAAAACAATAAACTATTTATTCCTTTTTATATTATTAATCCTGTAACTGATCCATCTCCTGATTTTATCGTAAGTCTCAATACTCCTGTTAAGTGGTGCAGAAGATATATCATCATAAACTTCAATTGTATGGTGTAGTATTTCCTGCTGTGGATAAATAATAATGCGGGAATTATAAAAAAATGACTTGACCATCTTATTTGGAAGGTTTTCCAGCACTCCTCTGTATGAAATATTATTCGGTCTGGTCGAAACAACTATAACCAAATCATCGGAATCTACATTTTCAGATATTTCATTAAAATTATCCCAATTTTCATTTCTTTCAAATTTCACCAGAATATCAAGTTTTTTGGAAACAATAACTCTCCTTACTGCTTCCTCTGTTTTTTTGTCACAATAATATATTATAGGTTTAGATAATTCCTGCGCCAGAGCTGCTATTTTCTGAAACCAAAGTAAAAAACCGATTTCTGTCTCTGATAGCGGCAACGACACTAATACAATATTATCATGAGTTTCAAGAGCTTTATTAAAATAACATGTAAATATAGTAATATCTGTATTTTCAATAATACTCGACATTGTAGTCCCTACAAACTTATCAATTGGGGCTGTTGGCTGAGGCCATCCCATAATAATAATATCTGCCCATATTTCTTTGGATATCCTGGATATCGCACCTGCTATGTTATGATCGACCGTAACTATTGCATTGGTCTTTACTTCCGAAGCAGAAGCCTGAACCGTAACAGGATTTAAAGCTTTTTTAGCTTTAACCACATTTATCTCCGAGTTTTTATCAAAAGGAACAATTGATAATAAAGATATTTCATGTTTTAAAGTCCTATTAATGACTAAATCCGAAAAAATTAATAATCTTTCCAATGATTCTATTTTTGCAACAGGAATCAGTATATGTTCATTTTTTGTAAAAACAACTTTTCTTTTTTCAAGGTCTTCGTTCTCTTCTTCAAGAATAATATTTGTAGCTGCACGTTCTGTAACAAACGAGGAAATAATACAGGTAAACAAAATAAGTATAATTGTTCCGTTCAACACATTATCATCTATAATTCCTACATTATGACCGACAATAATAATTGCTAATGTTGCAGCAGCATGAGAACTACTCAATCCGAATATTAATTTCCGCTGAGTCCGGGAGTACCGGAAAACCTGTTGAGTAAAAAATGCAGCTATCCATTTTCCGACTATTGCAACAACAGTAAGAATTATAGCCACAATTAAAGTATCAAATCCGCTGAATACTACCCTAAGATCAACCATCATTCCCACACTTATAAGGAAAAAAGGAATAAATAAAGAATTTCCTATAAACTCTATTCTGTTCATTAATACTGAAGAATGTGGGATCATCCTGTTTAGTACCAATCCTGCAACAAAAGCTCCAATTATCGGTTCAAGACCAGAAATTTCCGCTAAAAAAGCTGCCAGAAATACAACAAAAAGCACATAGATATAATGGGAATGTTTTTCACTTTCAAGGTTTCTGAAAAACCATTTTGAAATTCTTGGAATAAGTGCAAACATTATTATTGAAAATACAGTAAGTGAGATACCAAGTTTTATCCAGAATTCATTTGAAAGATTCCCCTGATCATAACCTATAATAACAGCCAGTATCATAAGTACTGCTGTGTCGGTAAGAATAGTTCCGCCCACCGTAATAGCCACAGCCTGGTTTTTCGCTATACCCAACCTGCTCACAATAGGGTAAGCAATTAAAGTATGCGTTGAAAACATACTTGCAATAAGTAAACTTGAAGTAATACTGTAGCCTAAAATATAATGACAAACAGGATATCCTATAAGTAACGGAATAGTGAAGGTAAAAAAGCCAAAAACTATACTTCTGTTACGATTGGCTTTAAACTGATTCATATCCAGTTCAAGTCCGGCAATAAACATTATATACAACAAACCTATGGTAGAAAACAAGTTTATAGCAGAATTATTTTCAATAAGGTTTAATCCATAAGGTCCTATAATTATTCCTGACAATATTAAACCTATTATTCCCGGGACTTTTATTTTCTTAAAAACAAGGGGAGCCAATAAAATTATAAACAATACAATAGCAAAAACCAGGACCGGATCTGAAAACGGCAAATGCAAACTTTCCAGGATTTTATCAAAATATTCGATCATCCACTTACTAAAATTTCAGGATATAAAGATAACAATTTTATTGTTATTTAAGTCATTTTATATTAAAATTAAGCAGTATGCAGTATTACGAATCACCCTGATATAAATCCCCATAATTAGTGATTGCAAAGGCTTCTGATCTTTCGTATCTTTGTAGGGAAATGTTTAATTTATATTTATATGAAAAAATTTAATTACAGATTACTAGCAGCAATAATATTTATAATTCTGCAAACCGGCCTTCAGGACATGAATGCGCAAATAACCAGTCTTCCATATAACATAGATTTTGAAGATGCCAGCCGTTTTTTTAGCGAATGGCTAACCGAAGATGACGCAATGCAGTATTGGGAAGTTGGAGATTATGTCGCTTATGAAGGAGATCAAAGTGTATATATAACATATTGGGATGATAATGACTATAGCAGTATGTGGGGACCCAATTCATTTTTTTACCAGACTGTATTAGTTCCTTCCGGAGGAATGATAATTGAATTCGATTATAAAGTAGGTGGTATTGCAAATGAAGACAGGTTACGGGTAGGTTTATTTCCTCAGGGAACTGTTCCTGATTATTACGACGGTATATACGGTTCTTACCTTGAAGAATATTGCTGTACTCCAAACAACTGGCAGCATGCCAGAATTATAATACCTGCAAATCAGGCGGGAAATAAAGTATTAGTTTTTGCATGGACAAATGAATCGTATGAAGGAGATGAGGAACAGCCTGCTGCTGCTATTGACAACTTATCAATTACAGCAAACGAATGTCTTGTTCCTGTTGGTTTACAAGCAATTACATCATCAATTACAGTGAATGGTGCTGAAATTTCATGGACAAATCCAAATTCATCAGATGATGTAAAAATAGCGTATAAAGTTAGTACAGAAGAAAATTGGAACGAATTTGAACACAATGGAAATTCTTATACTTTTTCGCAACTTTCACAAAATACTATTTATAATGTAAAAGTTAAATCCGTTTGTTCCGTATCTGAAAGCAGTGAATATACATCAACAATAACATTTACCACTGCTGCATCATGCCAGGTTCCTCAAAACTTACTGGCAACAGCATTTGATGACTATGTCTCTCTAAGCTGGGAACAAGGAGAAGATTTAAATAATACATTTATAATATCATATTCCATATTTGAACAAAACAATTGGACTGATATACCATTTGTAGGAACTAATACTGATATAAACAGTCTGATGCCAGGTACAAAATACGAAGTAAAAGTAAAAAGCATATGTGGTTCAGAGAATGAAAGTAGTTATATATCCACAACATTTACAACAACATGCTCTGCCTATATTGAACAATTACCTTTTTCCGAAAGTTTTGACGGTGTGTATTTTCCTCCAAGGTGCTGGGATTATAAAAAAATATCAGGAAGTACCGACAATATTCAGTGGATAAGAACCACAGAAAATACAAATTCCGGATCAGGAGCCGCTTTATTTAATTCAAGAAATATTGACGAAAACCATAGTGCTGTTTTAATAACTCCTAAAGTTAATTTATCTTCAGCAGAAAGAAAAAAGCTGGTATTTTCAGTTTACAGATATGATGGATACGGAAATCCTATATTTGAAGGAGTAGATGTATTTATAAATGACATGCCTGATATGGAAGATGCGGAAGAACTGATCAGTATTCCGCGAGTTCCGTGGATGGAGCCGGAAGAAGATACTGATGGATGGTATGAATATATTGTTGACCTTTCTGAAACAGAATTAGACGAAGCATATATTTTATTTAAGGGTATAAGCGAATATTATGATAATGTAATTATTGATGATATAAGAATCATTGAATCGACTCTGTACACCCTGCCTGCTATAGATGATTTCTCTTGTTCAAATGAAAGATACTATTTTTATGGGACATTACTCACAGAATCAGGTGAATATACACATACTATAATTACAAACAATTCTACCGACACTCTTGTAACATTAAATTTCACAATAAGAGAAATCCGCGAAGGTTCATTCGAAGCATATACATGCGAAGGAGTACCTTACATATGGGAAGGTGAACAATATACAACAGGCGGCCATCATGAAAGAACATTTGAAGGAACAAATGGTTGTGATAGTGTTGTTACTATGAACCTGATTATAACCACACCCCATGAACCGGTTGATTTTAACCACTATATTTGCGAAGGAGAATCATATACATGGGAAGGTACTGATTACACTACAACAATAGTAGATACTAAAACACTTGAAGATATGTATGGTTGTGATAGTATTGTAACTATGAACCTAACTGTAAATACAATTCCGGAAGCTCCTGTTATTACACGCGAAGATGAAAACAACGTAATATTCTTACAGTCAGATATAGAAGAAAATATCAAATGGTATAAAAACAATATTCTTATTGACGGTGCAACTTCGTCTCGTTATGAAATAAGCGAAATCGGCAGATATCATGCCACAACATCGAATGATTGTGGAGAATCCGAAGCTTCAAATAAAATTGATATTGAACATATAAATGTTCCGGAAAACATTACAGAGAATATTTCAATTTATCCAAATCCTGCTTACGATAATATTACTCTTTCAAGTTCATCAAAATTAATTGAAAAAATAAATATAATATCCCCGGAAGGGAAATTACTCACCGAGAAAGAAGTCTGCAATTATTCAGTTACATTAGATGTTAACAATTTATCCAATGGATTGTATATAATTAATTATTGGATAGAAGGACACAGTTATTCATCAAAAATTAACATCTCTAAATAGCATATTTTTTGAAAAAGTACAGATATGTAAATCGTATCTGTACTTTTTTTATTTAATAAAATGAAAAATTAAATTAATTCAATATCTCCGTTGAAAACAAATTTTGCAGGCCCATAAAGTTTTATATTTTCATATTTATTATTTTCTTTTTGAAAATCAACTTTAAGTTTTCCGCCTTTAGCAAATAATTCAATACTATCAGTTGTTTTTTTCCCTGTAAAATTAATAATTACAGCAGCAGCAACTACTCCTGTTCCGCATGCCAGAGTTTCGTCCTCCACTCCTCTTTCAAAAGTTGCAATTTTAACAATATCATTTTTGAACTCAACAAAATTCACATTTGTACGATCAGGAACAAACCTTTTGTCATCTGCTAAAGCTTTTCCTGACAAAGTGACATTTATATTATCAATATTATCAACAAATACGACAAAATGTGGAGATCCTGTATTTAAAAAGAATCCGTCATCATATATTTTTATCCCTTCTACATTATTCATCGAAATTACAACTTCATCATTAATAACTTTGGCATAATGAGGTCCGTCGGAAGCAATAAAATTAAGATTAGTACCTGTTATGTTATTATTGTAAGCAAACATTACTGCACACCTTCCTCCATTACCGCACATACTTGCTTCTTTGCCATCAGAATTATAATATCTCATTCTAAAGTCATATCCGTCAACTTTTTCAATAATGATAAGCCCGTCCGCACCTATTCCAAAGCGACGGCTACACATGTATTTTACCTGATCCTCACTTAATCTTACAACATTATTATAACCATTAATGATTATAAAGTCATTTCCTGCCCCATGATATTTTTCAAAATGCAAAATCATAAAATTTTGTTAAAATCATAAAATAAAAAATAAATAGCACAAAATTTGCATTAGTAATTAAAAATAAAAATAATATTTTAAATATAAATAAAATTTATGAAACTGAAAAATTTAATTGCACCATTAATAGTTGGTTTAGCCGGGGGAATTCTTGGAGCATTTTTATTTACACACATAAATCAGGATAATAATTCTCACAATGAACATGAACTTGTTTCGGATTATTTTGATAATAAAAGCCATGACACGCAATTTAAAACAGTATCATACCCGTCTTATTCTGAAAACATGTCGATGGATTTTACATATGCAGCTGAAAAAGGACTTCCGACAGTTGTGCACGTAAAAACTACATATAATCAACCGAATTATACATTGTATGATTTTATTTTCGGAACAACTCCAAGGAATTCAACACCTATAATGTCATCAGGTTCCGGAGTTATAATTTCATCAGACGGATATATAGTTACAAACAATCATGTAATTGAAAATGTTGAAGTAATAGAGATCGTTTTAAGTAACAGAGAAGCTTATCCTGCCAAATTAGTAGGACGCGATGCTACTACAGATCTTGCTTTATTAAAAATTGAAGCTACAAATCTTCCATACATAGACTATGGCAATAGCGATGATATAAAGATAGGAGAATGGGTTTTGGCAATCGGAAATCCTTTTAATCTTACATCCACTGCAACTGCCGGGATTGTAAGTGCAAAATCCCGTAATATCAATATTATGTCCGATAATATGGCTATTGAATCGTTTATTCAAACAGATGCGGCAGTAAATCCAGGTAACAGTGGAGGAGCTCTTGTTAATACCAAAGGGGAATTAATAGGAATAAATACTGCTATTGCTTCCAGAACCGGATCTTTTGTTGGTTATTCTTTTGCTGTTCCGGTTAATATTGTAAGGAAAGTTGTTGCCGATCTTGTTGAATTCGGAGAAGTTCAAAGAGCATATCTCGGAATGGACCTCATTGATATTGACGCTAATGTTGTAAAAAAATTCAACATTGATAATACAGAAGGAGTATATGTTGCCCGTGTCTGGCAAAACAGTGCCGGTCATAAAGCCGGCATAAAGGAAAATGACGTTATTCTGGGAATTAACAATCACAGAATAAACAGTAGTGCAGAGTTATTAGGCCACACCAGTCAGTTCCGTCCCGGCGATGAAATTGAACTTACAATAAAAAGAGGAAAAGATATAAAGAAATATAAAGTAATAATGCAGAATAAACACGGAGATACCGGTTTGGTAAAATCAAAAAGTATCGATAAACTTGGTGCAAGATTCGAACCTATTTCCGATTACGAAAAAAACCGGCTTAAAATCAAAAACGGCTTACAGGTAACTGATGTAGTTGCAGGAAAATTTGCGGCAAACGGCATTAAAAAGAATTTTATTATCGTAAAAGTTAATAATAATTTTGTATCTAAAGTTGAAGATCTTGAAAATGCAATACAAAAATCTGATGGTGGTCTGTTTATTGAAGGTATTTATCCAAATGGGTCTTCTGCTTATTATGCGTTCAAATTATAAAAAAATAAATAGTTCAGACTTAGTTTAGTTGATTTGTTTTAGTTTTAGTTTTTAGTTGGACTGCCGGGATCTTCGGATTCCGGCAGTTTTTATTTATAAAAAAACCGGATATGTTAATATATCCGGCCTGCAATATTGATTATATTTTCATTTTAGTCTGTATTCTTCAGGATAATAGCCGTTCCCATACCTCCACCAATACAAAGAGATGCCAGCCCATAAGTATTATTTTCGCGTTTCATTTCATGAATAAGACTTACTGTAATTCTGTTACCGGAAGCACCTATTGGGTGACCTAAAGCAATAGCACCACCATTTTTATTTGCTCTTTCTTCGAAAAATTCAGCAGAAACACCATGATCCTCGGATAATTGTTTCATTACACCAAGAGATTGTGCTGCAAAAGCTTCATTTAATTCTAAAACTTCCATATCCGAAAGTTTCATATTTGCTTTCTTCAAAACATTTTTAATTGCAGGAACCGGTCCCATTCCCATTATTTCAGGAGCAACACCACCTTGCCCTACTGCAACTATTTCAACTAATGGTTTAAGTCCGTATTTCTTTAATGCATCTTCAGAAGCAATTAGAACAAAAGAAGCTCCGTCATTTATGCCGCTGGCATTACCGGCAGTTACAGTACCATCTTTTTTAAATGCAGGACGTAAAGTTCCAAGTTTTTCAAAAGAAGTTGTTCTGTTTATAAATTCATCTTTATCAAAAACAATTGTTTCTTTACGGGTCACTATATTAACAGGAACAATTTCTTTATTAAATTTTCCTGTGTCCTGAGCTTTCGCTGCTTTTACCTGAGAATCTGCTGCTAATTTATCCTGTTCTTCACGTGTTATATTGTATTTTTCAGCAACATTTTCAGCAGTTATTCCCATATGATAGTCATTAAAAGCATCTGTCAGACCATCATAGACCATATGGTCAATCGCTTTTATGTCACCCATTTTAACTCCGTTACGAATATGAGACGGAAGTATATATGCTGCTCCCGACATTGTTTCTGTACCTCCGGCAAGTATAAGATCGGCTTCTCCTGCTTTTACCGAAGAAAATGCGTTGGAAATTGCCTTCATCCCCGAACCGCAAACCATATTCAAAGAATATGCGGGCACAGAATCAGGAATCCCTGCCTTTATTGCTGCCTGACGTGCTACACCTTGCTTCTGACCTGCAGATAAAATATTTCCAACTATTACTTCATCTATTTTAGAAGGGTCAATTTTAGTTTCTTCAATAATGTTTTTTATAACTCCCGATGCAATTTCTGCCGCCGAAAGTGTTGAAAGAGAACCACCAAATTTTCCTATTGCAGTACGTTTAGCTGCAACTATATATACTTTTTTCATATTATATTTTTTTACGTAAAGTTAATAAAATTTTAAAAATCTGCGACAATTTACCGGAATTAACATAGTTTTGTATTATTTTATCTTTTTGTTTAGCAAAGTATTGCAAAATACTTTAGTTAACATGTATAAGTTTTCTTTATTTCGTTATTCAAAGTAATAAAAAACATCGTAACCCCAACTAATGAGAAAAATAGTGTTATAACTATAATTAAATTATTTTTCAGATTATATCTTTTAAAATCTCTATACACCAAAATTAAAGCAACTATGTTTGTAATAAGAGTAATCATCCCTGAAATTAAGAACAGATTTGAGAAGACTTCCTCTGCCAAAAGTCGAGGTAAAACAGAATTAAATAAAAAAGTTAACAAATAACCTACAAAAAGCAAAATAGCATATTTATTGACTAATGTATTAAAATCTTTATCTATCATTATTTTTTATTTTATTATTGATTAAAAATAAAAAGAAAATCATTCCCACAGGAATAGAAAATAAGGCCACTAAAACAACAGGAATTCCTTTGATTTTATTTTTCAATAAATCAATTAAGATTATTGCTGCAACGATAATACTTAATAGATAAGGGATAGCACTATTTATCAGATATACTATATGTCGTGTATCTTCATAATCTATCTGAAAATGCGACAAAACCCTATATAAAAAATGTATTAGAAAAAGATTCAGAATTATTCTCAAAATAAAAAGAATGATTAATAGAATTGAATATTTTCTAATATGCTTCAACATGATATACAAATTTCACTATTTCATCGGTTTTAAATCCGAATCGATAATCAGCTCCGCTTCTGTTAGTTCCTGCACCTGTTCTACGGTAAATTCAGGGTGTATCTCTTTAAGGACAATGCCCTTATCGGTAACCTCCATAACTCCCATTTCTGTTATAATTAAATTTACTTGTCCTTTTGCTGTTAACGGCAATGTACATTTTTTTAATATCTTAGGATTACCTTTAGCTGTATGTTCCATTGCTAAAATTACTTTTTTTGCACCAACTAAAAGATCCATTGCTCCACCCATTCCGGGAGTAAGTTTTCCCGGAATCATCCAATTGGCAAGGTCTCCGTTTTCATCAACCTGCATTGCTCCTAAAACTGTTAAATCAACATGACCTCCACGGATTATTGTAAATGATCTGGAAGAGTCAAAACTTGAAGCACCTGATTCTGCAGTAATATACCCACCGCCTGCATTAATAAGATTTTCATCTTCTTTTCCTGCCTGAGGCGTTGGACCCATCCCCAATAATCCATTTTCTGATTGTAATGTTAATTTTACATTCTTAGGCACATAATTAGGTATTAAAGTCGGTAAACCTATACCCAGATTTACAACATCGCCATCTTTAAATTCTAATGCTGCTCTTCTGGCAATAACTTCCCTTATCTGATTCTTATCCATAATATATTTTTTATTGAGGGTTTAAAGTACAAAGTTAAAAGTTTATACAATATTGTGTCATAATTATTTAACTTTTTACCGTTAACCTTTAATTTTTTATTTTGAATTTTCTACTCTCTTACTCATTTCCTGTGCAATAAAAGAAGCAACGTCGTCGGCATAAGTATTCATTCCAAAACCTGCATCATAACCTAATTCTTTTGCCAGTTCGTGTGAAATGCGAGGACCTCCGCAAGCTAAAATGATTTTATCCCTTAAACCTTCAGCTTCAAGCATTTCTACTAATTCCGTAAGGTTTTTTATATGAACATCCTTTTGTGTTACTGTTTGAGAAATCAAAAGTGCATCTGCATTTAGTTCAATCGCTTTTGCAATAAATTCCTCATTGGGAACCTGGCTGCCAAGATTATATGCATCAATCATTTCATATCTTTCCAACCCGTAATGTCCTGCATAACCTTTCATATTCATAATTGCATCAATACCAACAGTATGGGCATCTGTTCCCGTACTGGCACCTACAACAACAATTTTTCTCCCAATATTTTCCTTTATGAATTCATCTGTTTCTTTCATATCCATAACAGTTGACTCAACTTTTGGAACATTAATCGCCGTATAGTCAACCATATGCGTACATGAACCATAACAATTAAAAAAAGTAAATCCTTCTGTCAGCTCTTTATAATACACTACCTGAGGATTTTCAAATCCCATTTTCTTCATTAATTGTTTTGCAGCTTCAATAGCTTCGTCATTACACGGAACAGGAAGAGTAAAACTTAACTGAGTTTTACCATCGTTCATAGTATCACCATAAGGTTTTACTTTTTTTAAATCAAGCGTTTGGTCAAAATTGCGCTGATCCATTGAATATAATCCGCCACTCATTATTTATTCTCTCCTTTCATTAACAAAATAAATGGGTTATAGTAATTTTCTGACTTTGCAGTTACCCCGTCTAAACCTTTTCCTCCTGTTTTAGACCTTTTAATATCTGCAAATATTCCTTTTTCCAGAGCTTCAAACAATCCTTCTTTTTCTATTTCGCTTAGTAAATCGTAAGTATCATCAAGTACTGTCTTAGCACGTTTTTGTATTATTCCATTCTCTTTAAATTCTACCTCATCACCTATATTTTTCAGGTTATTGAATATATATTTTGCATTTTCAATTGCAAGATATCTATCAGACATAAAAGGTGTATGAACTGCTTCGGTAATCATCCCCAAAAGTTGAATTCCCTGTCCTGTCCAGATAGAAATTTCATTAAATAACGCATTCTGGATTTGTCCTTTAAATATATTTCCAGTCATAAATTTAGTCGGAGGCATATATTTTAACGGAGCTTTAGGGAATATTTCACGAGTCATCTGTGCCTGTGCCAATTCATACAAAAATCCGTTCTCTAATTCAGGATTCATTTCAAAAGCATGTCCCAATCCCATTTGTTCTTCAGGCATTCCTGCAAATAAGGCAAGTTGTTCATTTATCAGATCTGATGCTAATACAGTATGAGCCTGTTCAAATGCATCAGCAGTTGTAAGATAATTATCTTCACCGGTATTAATAATCACTCCGGCAAATCCGTTTATTATACGTGAAAAATATTGATCAACAATTGTTCTTTGCGGATTTATATCACGGAATAATATTCCGTAAAGTGCATCATTGAGCATTACGTCCAAACGTTCAAGAGCCCCAATTGCAGCAATTTCGGGCATACATAAACCTGAACAATAATTACACAGTCTTATATATCTGCCAACTTCCTCTCCCACTTCATCAAGTGCCTTACGCATAATACGAAAATTTTCCTGGGTTGCATAAGTTCCCCCAAAACCTTCGGTAGTTGCGCCATATGGAACATAATCCAGAAGGCTCTGACCCGTTGTACGTATTACTGCAATAATATCCGCTCCCTGACGTGCTGCTGCCTGAGCCTGAATAACATCTTCATAAATATTTCCAGTAGCAACAATTACATATAGATATGGCTTTGATCCCTCACCGAGATTATTTAAATATCCATTCCTTTTTTCAACATTTGATTTTATTCTTTCAATACAGGCATGAACATATGGTTCTATTGCTTTGTGAATCTGGAGTACAGGATTTATTTTTTGCTTTGTGATGTCAATTTCATTTTTTGAAATTTTCTCAGCAATCTGTTGTGGGTTTAATCCTGTTTCAATAATAGCATTCCCAAGATAAAACAATACTCCCTGTCCTAATACTCCGGCACTGTGAATCTGGTCAACTACAATATTCGGAAGAGGAACATCATTAGAATCAACTCCGTCAATTCCTATAAGACGACATAAAGTACGTTCCACAGCAACTGTTGTATAATTATCAACAAATTTTTGTACTTCTGCTGCAATACTACCGGATATACGTTTTGCCGCCTCTACCTTTTTAAAATCCAATCCTAATTTGCTGTTTTTCATTATCAAAATTTATTAAAATTTTATATTCTTTTAAAAACGTCAAAATTAAGAAAAAAGAAGGATAATACAAATTGGATAATTAAAAACAATTTAATGTCAATATAGCTTATAATTGTAATTAAACAGGAATATAAAAATAACATGAGCCCGGTGTTAATATTGTTGACGCCGGACTCATGTTATCAATAAGTAATTAATTCTGCATATTAAAAATACTACTCAGTATCATATCCCATAATTTGTGCCAACTCAAAAATTGATTCTTTAACAGCTTTCCCAAGATCATCATCTTTTTCCTCTTTTGAATGAGAATCTATATATTGCTGACGTTTTACAGATAATTCTGAAATTTCCTTTTGTATTGCTTTCCTTTCTGTTTCTTTTTGTTCCACAATTTTCTGAATCTCTTCTTTTGATTTATTTTGATATTCTGATGGTAATTTTTTATTGTCAATTGTACTAACTACCGACTGGTCTTTTTTATACATATCGACCAAATCCCATGAACTATTATCATAAACAGCTTTAGATTTACTTACTGCACGTTCCGTATAATTACCCGAAGATACCGACTCTGCATTCTTATCCTGAATAATCTGATTTTCCGCACGCATAATTCCATTTTCTCCATATCCGATATATGTAGAGTTTAACCGTTCGTTACATTTCATTATTTCCTTGTCATATGGGGTTTCCACGTAAATTATCTTACGGTTATGATCTATATTGAAATATTTTCCTTTACCAGTTACGGCACCATCCTGCCACATTCCACGTATGCCTTCTTCCGCATATCCACAATGGATTGTATTTACATATATATTATCAGCCAAAGCTTCTTTTATTGCAGATTTATAGTTGACATTTCCCTGAGTGAACGGTTCATTTCCCGCAATATAAATTAATTTCATATCAGATTTATCTTTTCCCCATTCCAATTGTTTTACAGATTTCTCGATAACCGCTCCGCAATATTCAGAACCTCCGTTTGTTCTTAAAGCAAACAGTTTTTCGGATATCAGATCTAAATCTGATGTAAGTGGTATAACCTGACGTATATAATCATTTTCTTTTGTATGGATGCCATTATTACCATATTCATAAAGTGCAATTTCAATATCAGGAACAGTTCCGCCGAATTTTAATGTTGTCAGAGTATTTACAATATTCCATAAACATGCTTTTGCCTGATCGATAAGTCCGTCCATACTACTGGATGTATCAAGCAAAAGAGCTACCTGTATCTTTGTTTTTTCATTAGTTGTCTGGTTTTCATTCAGAGGTCGGGAATTCACTGCACTTATACAGCTGTTTGTAGATATTACAGAAATCATCAGTAAAACATTCATTAAAAAAATCTTTTTCATAATATTAAATTTTAATTGGTTAGCTGCCCAAATATATATAGTAAAAAAAATCAATTTTGGGAAGAATGGGTGAAAGCATATTATGAATTGGCAAATTAAGTTTATAAATGTTTAAAAAAATATTTACTTTACACCATAAAATATCAAGGAATGAAATGCTTAAAATATATATTAATAATTTTATTGCTAATATCCAATCTTGTTCTAACAGGACAAAATGAAGAAGTAAAAACCGAAAGTAAAAAATCTTCGGCCGACAAAGTTATTAATTCTCTAAAAAAAAATCAACCAGATAATGACCTTGCATCAGGATATGAAGATCTGGCAAAAGAACTGCTTAAAAAAAATGATTTCGAAAAAGCTGAAGATTATTTTAAAAGAGCAAGAGAACTTTATAAAAGACTAAATAACAAAGAAAAAATAGCAGCCATAGACCGTGAACTTGCTAAAATACGGGAGTCCCAGAATAAATATGACGAAGCAATAAAGTTTTACAATTCGGCAAGCAGTAATTCTTCCGACAAAAAAATGAAAAATATAAATAATAACGATGCCCAAAGACTGTCCAATTATTCTAATCCCAAACTACAACAAGCTTTTATTGAAGAAAATATAATTATTGCCGACGAATTAGATAATAAAGATGAAAAAGTAACATTTTTGCAACAAAGGGCTCAAACAAAATTTCAGCTGGACGATAATACCGGAGCTATTAATGATCTGCAATCGGCTTTGGAAACAGTTGAAAAAGACCCTGAAAAAACAGCCGTAATATATAAAGAAATTTCTGACATATATATAGCTGACAACCAATTAGATAAAGCTATTGACATTAATAAGGAAGCTGTTGAATCAGCACAGCAAGTAAAAAATACCGACATTCAAATAAAACAATTACAAACACTTTCTTCAAACTATTTTAACGCAAGTAAGACCGAAGAAGGATTACTTGCATTACATCAAGCTTATGATCTGGCTATGAAAGAAGGGCGTACAATGGATGCGAAAAAAAGCCTCGAAATGCTGGTAAATAAATATAAAGACATAAATGATTATGAAAAAGCTATTGAAAAATATTCTGATTTTATCAGTAACCTGGATGATTTAATAAAAAACGACAGCACTTTAATTGATGAAAAATATTTTCAGGTTCAGGAGGAAAGAATCTTACAGCTTGAAAAAGAAAAAGATTTAAAAGACCAGATAATCGCCCAGTCAAATACATTTAATACGGTTTTATTGACATCTGTTATATTAATATTGATTTCTCTTTTCTTTATCGTAAAAGCATTATACTCAATAAAGAAAAAAAATAAAAAAATTGCATTACAGTCGTTACGCCGTGAAATGAATCCTCATTTTATATTTAACAGTCTAAATAGCATAAATCAATTTATCTCCCAGAATAATGAACTTGAAGCAAATAAATATCTGTCTTCTTATTCAAAGTTAATGAGAAATATTATGGAAAATTCTAATAAGGATTTTATTCCATTATCCACTGAAATTGAATATATGAAAGAATATCTTGAACTGGAACATATGCGCTTTAATGATAAATTCAATTATGAAATTTATATTGATGATTCTATTGATGCAGATTCCACTATGGTTCCAAATATGTTAATACAGCCGCAACTTGAAAATTCGATATGGCATGGTCTGAGATACAGAAGTGAAACCGGACTTTTGAAATTATCGATAACAACTGATAAAAAAAACATAATAATAAATATAGAAGACAATGGAGTAGGGATAGCTAAAAGTAACGAATTAAAAACAAAATTCCAGCGGGAACACAGATCACGAGGTTTAAAAAATACATATGAACGTATCGACCTGCTGAATAATATATATAATACCGGCATTTCAATAAACATTTCGGAAAAGCAAGGAAAAGAAACCGGAGTTGTAGTTATTATACAATTCCCTGTAATTAATAAAAAAATGAATTAATATAATATGTCTCAAAAAATAAAAACTGTAATAGTGGAAGACGAACAGGTTGCCAGGGATGTTCTGAAAAGCTATACTGTTAAATATTGTCCCGGCCTCGAAATTATAGGAGAAGCCCATGATTGTAAAGAAGCAATATCTGTTATTCACAATTTACAGCCACAATTGGTTTTTCTTGATGTAGAAATGCCTTTCGGAAATGCTTTTGACGTACTTGATGCCTGCAAAGACTTATATTTTGAAACAATTTTTGTAACAGCTTTTTCCGAATATTCATTACGTGCATTAAATCAAAGTGCAGCATATTATCTTTTGAAACCTGTAAGCATTGAAGAATTGATCTTAGCTGTTAATAAAGTTCAGGAACACATAACAAATAAAGAAATATTCAACCGGAACAGGATAATCGTCGAAAATTTTAAAGAACCAAAACCTGAAAAACAACAGGTTATACTTCCAACTTTAGAAGGTTTTGAAGTTGTAAAAATGGAAAATATCATACGCCTTCAGGGAAATGGTAATTTTACCGATATTTTTCTCAATGATAAAAGCAAAAAAATGGTATGCAGGTTCCTGAAATATTTCAGCGAACTCCTTCCCTATCCTTTTGTAAGAGTTCATAAATCACATATTATAAATATAAACTATATAAAATCTTATCATAAAGGTTACGGAGGATATGTTATTTTATCTGATGACACAGAAATTGAAATATCTGCCAGTTATAAAG
This sequence comes from Bacteroidales bacterium, assembly GCA_031275085.1. Classification (GTDB taxonomy): domain Bacteria; phylum Bacteroidota; class Bacteroidia; order Bacteroidales; family ML635J-15; genus Bact-19. The sequence goes on from JAISPG010000028.1 coordinate 19,253, forward strand.
AAGGGTTTCTTAAATTATTCAAATCATAAAAAAATACAATAAATCTTATTACATTTATATAAATAATTTAAATTTACCATAAATAATTTTATATTTTATAACAAACAAGAACCTTATGATGACTTATATCGGATTACTCAAAGGAATAAATGTAGGCGGAAAAAATATCGTTAAAATGGCTGAATTAAAAATAATTCTCCAAAAAGCCGGCTTAACTAATATAAAAACTTATATCCAGAGCGGAAATATCATATTCGGGTCTGAACTTGATGAAAACACATTAAAGTCAAAAATTGAATCGGAAATAAAAAAAGAATTCGGACTTTCTATTCCTGTAGTTTTAAGAACAGAAGAAGAGTTTAAACAAATAATAAAACAAAATCCTTTTACAGAAGAAGAAATCCGGAATGCCGAATCAAATTCGGAATCTGAAATTTTTTATGTCTCTTTATCTGCAGATAACATTTCAGATGAAAATATAAAAAAACTAAAAAGTGCCATCACTGAAAAAGAAGTATTTCACATAAACGGACGGGATATATATTTCCTTTTTGACAAAACAATACGTAATTCTAAAGCGGTTTCTATATTACAAAAAGTAGACAACACTTCAACTATCCGTAATTGGAAAACCATAAACAAACTCATGGAATTAGCGGAACCGGAATAATTATATCAATTATTTTAAACAGACAATAATAATGAATATCGAAGAACTCTTAAAAGATAAAACAATAAAGTCAAAGGAAAAAACAGAAATTTTGGCAGAATGGCTTCTTAATAAAGAAACAAGTATTAACGAACTATTATCATTTGCATCAAAAGCTAAGGAAACAGACAAGGCAACATGTATAGAAGCTATTGAACATGTTACAAAACTAAAGCCGGAAATTGCAAATGAAAGATTGTTAGATTTCATAACATCAGCTTTGACTGAAAAAACTCCAAGGATCAAATGGGAATCAGCAAGGATAATTGGCAATATTGCGCACATGTTCCCCGATAAGCTTGATACACCTATCAAAAACCTGATAGATAATACAGATCATTCCGGAACTGTGGTAAGGTGGAGTTCTGCCTATGCACTTGGAGAAATACTGAAACTAAAGACAAATCATAATTCCAGATTAAAAGATATTGTCATGGAAATCGTTAACAAAGAGGAAAAAAACAGTATAAAAAAGATATATTCAGATGCGATAAAAAAAATATAAAACCATCACAAAAATTATGCTTATGAATGTAAAAAATATTATTTCGATCTTGTTAGTTTTGACATTGTTTAATAATTGTAATTTTATAACAAAAAATAAAGATATGAATGATACAGCAATAAATAAGGAAACAAATAATAACTTTGAAGAAGATACGACTCCAAGAGTTACAGGAATTGGAGGAATATTTTTTACAACTAAAGATCCGAAAGCCACAAGAGAATGGTATGGAAAAAATCTGGGTTTACAAATCAACGATTATGGTTCTCCGTTTGAATTCAGAAATGCAAAAAGGCCCGACGAAATAAATTATCTACAATGGAGTCCGTTTGAAGAAGATACAGACTACTTTTTGCCTTCAAAAAAAGATTTTATGATAAACTACAGGGTAAATAACATTGAAGCATTAGTGAAAAAATTAAAAGAAAATGGCGTTATAATAGTTAATGAGATAGAAACTTATGATTACGGAAAATTTGTCCATATCATAGACCTTGATGGAAATAAATTAGAACTTTGGGAACCGGTTGATAGTGTCTTAACTAAAATTGGAGAAAAAACTACAAAATAAGGCAGAAATTAAATATTTATACAAAAAGCTAACTTTACAATATAAAATAACGCAATTTACAACATTTATTATATTAAAATATCAAAAAATAATATAATATTAGAAAATAATAAATCTTTAAATAAAAAAGATCTTTTTTTCCGAAACAAAAGACATGAAAATCAATTAACCTTAGTAAATGAATTTTTATTAATTAAAAATATTTTACTTATGGAATGTCTGAAAGGAAGAGTTGCAATTGTAACCGGAGCAGGTTCCGGAATGGGCGAAGCAATTGCAAAATTATATGCAGAAAAACATATTAAAGTCGTTGTTGCCGACATGAATAATGATTCAATTAACAGAGTAGTTGCAGATATAGAAAAAAACAGTTCTTGTGTTTTAGGTGTAAAAACAGATGTATCAAAACAGGAAGACTTGAAAAATCTGGTAGATAAAACATTGGAAAAATTTGGGACTATTGATATTCTGATAAATAATGCCGGAATTATGGATAATTTTATATCTGTTGATGATTTGGACCTGAATATTTGGAACAAGGTAATGGATATCAATCTGAAAGCTCCCGTATTACTTTCCCAGTTATGTATTAACTACTGGCTGAAAGAGAAAAAACCCGGAGTAATAATTAACACAGCATCTGTCGGAGGTATGTTTGGTGCACGCGGAGGCGTTAGTTATGTATGCAGTAAACACGGTATCATCGGATTAACAAAAAATATAGCATCTGTTTACCGTGAAAACAATATCCGGTGCGTTGCCGTTGCTCCTGGTGGAGTGAATACAAATATTGGGAAAACATTAACCCATCCGGATCAAAAAGGTATGTATGCGCTTAGTCAGTATGTTGCAGCCGGACCAACAGGAGAATCAATCGACGTAGCAAATGTTACTGTTTTCCTTGCCAGCGACGAAGCTAAATTCGTTAACGGAACAGTTGTTACTGTTGACGGTGGCTGGACCGGAGCGTAAATAAATCAGGAATGAAAAAATAAATTAAAAAAATAGAATATAAATATGTCAACCTCTTTTAGGGCATAACAAACATTCTTAATTCCTAATTCTTAATTTTTCACTCTTAATTCCAATTAAACCTGTTCAACTCCTTTCATCGTCATTTGAATACGTTTTCTTGGAATATCTATTTCCAGTACCTTAACTTTTACATGTTGATGTAATTTTAATACCTCTGCCGGATTTGATATAAACTTATCTGCTATTTGTGAAATATGGATAAGCCCATTTTCCTTGATACCTACATCCACAAAAGCTCCAAAATTTGTTACATTGGTTATTATACCCGGTAATTCCATTCCAACCTGAAGATCTTCAATTTTATATATTGACTTATCAAATTCCAGTACTTTAACTGTTTTACGCGGATCTCGTCCGGGTTTTTCAAGCTCTTTTATTATATCTGTTAAACTTGGTAACCCTATTTCTTCAGTTACATATTTATTCAGATCTATCTCTTTTAATACTTTTGGTTCAGCAATAAGTTCAGTAACTGTTTTCTTTAAATCTTTTGCAATTTTTTCTACAATGTGGTAAGATTCAGGATGTACAGCTGTATTATCCAATGGATTTTTCGCATCCTGAATTCTTAAGAAACCGGCACATTGTTCAAAAGCTTTTGCTCCCAGGCGTGGAACTTTTGTAAGTTCTTTCCGCAATTTAAATGCTCCGTTTTCTTTTCTGTAATCAACAATATTTTGTGCCAGAACCGGACCTAATCCCGAAACATAAGTAAGTAAATGCTTACTTGCCGTATTTAAATTTACACCAACGCTGTTAACTGCACTTTCCACTACCCTGTCGAGACTATCTTTCAGTAATTTCTGATCTACATCGTGCTGATACTGTCCTACCCCAATAGATTTAGGATCTATTTTAACCAATTCTGCCAAAGGATCCATTAATCGTCTGGCTATTGAGACTGCTCCACGTACTGTAACATCATACTGTGGAAATTCTTCCCTGGCAACTGCAGAAGCAGAATATACAGAAGCTCCGTCTTCACTTACTACAAAAACCTGTATTTCTCTGTCGAATCTTATTTTTTTTATAAAAGACTCTGTTTCTCTGCCTGCTGTACCATTTCCTATTGCAATTGCATCGATTTTATAAGTACTTACCAGTGAACTTACTTTTTTCATTGCCATAGCAGTCTCTTCCTGCGGCTTATGCGGATATATTGTTTCGTTATGGAGTAAATTCCCCTGTTCGTCAATACAAACAACTTTACACCCAGTACGATATCCGGGGTCTATACCCATTATACGTTTTTTTCCCAAAGGCGGAGCTAACAATAATTGACGAAGATTTTCAGAAAAAACGTTTATGGCTGTTATATCTGCAGTTTCCTTACTTTCATTAGAGAACTCCGTTTCTATCGAAGGCTTTATCAAACGGGAATAAGAATCTTCAAGAGCTTTTTCTACCAAATTTGAGCAATAATTTTTTGCTTTTATAAACAAATATTTTAATCTTTTAAAAGCATTTTCCTGTGTAGGAGAAATATCCACACGTAAATAACCTTCCTTCTCTCCTCTCCTAATAGCAAGTATACGGTGAGACGGACATTGCGAAAGTTTCTGGGAAAAATCAAAATAATCACGATATTTCTCGGCTTCTTCTATTTTGGATTTTATAACTTTTGAAGTAATTATTGCCTCTTCTGCGAACAAATTACGTATTCTTTCACGTGCGGTTTTATCTTCGCTGATTTTTTCTGCAATAATATCATTAGCCCCGGACAAAGCATCTTCTACAGATCCTACCTCCTGATTAATATAATCTTTTGCAATTTTTTCAATATATACATTATCCTGTTTAAAAATAATATCAGCAAGGGGTTCAAGACCTTTTTCCTTTGCAATACTTGCACGTGTTCGTTTTTTAGGCTTATACGGCAGATAAATATCCTCAAGAACATTTGAATCCCAGGAATTTTCAACTTGTTCCCTTATCTCGGCAGTTAATTTTCCCTGTTTTTCTATACTATTCAATATAGTTTCTTTTCTTTCCGATATCTCCTTAAAATGATTATTTAGTTTTTGTACTTTTTCTATATCTTCTTCATTTAATCCCCCTGTTTTTTCTTTACGATACCTTGCAATAAAAGGAATAGTTGCTCCTCCTTCCAGCAATTCAAGTGTATTCTGTACCTGTCTGGGCGATATTCCGGATTGTCCTACTATTAGTTTTACAATTTTTTCCATGAAATAAAATTTGAAACCCAAACTTACTATTTTTTAAGATTGCAGGCAAAAAGATTTTATAAAAACAGAAAATAAATTCATTGCCGAATACAGAAATAGTCATATTACATTTATAAAAAAATATATAACTAAACATCTTTAATCAGAATCTGTTTGAATAATTGTATAAAAATGATTTAAATTATGAGGCCGAGAGAGCTGAGAATAGGTAATATAGTTAAATGCACCGGGCATTTGCCAATCGGGTTTAATTCCCATAAATCATTATTTACTGAAATAAGAGAATTGAGATATGAATCTGTAGAAACTGCCGTAGGATTTTACAAGTACAGTAATATTGTGCCGGTAGAACTGGACGAAGAAATTCTTTTGAAATGTGAATTTGAACACGAAAAGAATGATACTGAAAACTCTATTTTCTATTCAAAAAGCGATTTTGTTGTTTATAAAACCGACGAAGGTTTTGGTATTGATTTTGGAGAAAAAGAATGGGATTTCTTTAGAAAATTCAGAATTAAATATTTACATGAACTCCAAAACATATATTTCGATTTTACAGGTCGTGAGCTTTATGTAAATCTTCCTAAAGTAAAATAATTTTTATCTTTTATTTTTCCTCAGACTTAATTCAGTACCTGCTACCGGCTCTATGCCAAATTCAATATTATTTTTGCTGTAAAGTTTTTTAAGTTTTATTCCATATTTTTGTGAAACAGTCCACATCGTTTCTCCCTGTTGTATAATATGAGTTTCAAATCCTTTTTCTGCCCTGTTCTTTTTAGGTTTCATATAAATAACATCTCCCTGCCTGATCAAGTCATTCTTATCCAGATCATTATAATTCCTTATTTGCCATGGCATTAAATTTATTTCTTTGGCAAGAGTGCTAATATCGATATCTTTTTTTATTATAATGTATGCTGTGTTATTATTGGACAACACTTCATATTCATTAAGATTAACGTTAAAATTATCTGGAACTGCTACCGGACGTTTTACATTTCCTGATCCCGATTGTTCTTCTGTATTCTGAACAACAGGTTTACTTTCGTCAATATTATAACTTCCTTTATCATATTTATTAAGTTCGTACCGTTCAATTAGTTCAATCAGTTTTTCGGCATATGTAGGACTTGTAGCATACCCTGCTTTCTTTAGCCCTTTTGCCCAACCTTTATAATCAGTTGTTTTTAACTCAAATAAAAATGAATAACGAACATTATTCTTTAAAAAATCAGAATGATCCCTGTAAGATTCCTCAACACTTTTATATTTCCTGAAACATTCGTTTTTTTCGTCATCATCACTATATATTTTAGCTCCATCCCATTTTCCGCCGCATTTTATCCCGAAATGATTATTGCCTGTAGTTGCAAGATATGAATTTCCACTCCCGGATTCGAGAATACCCTGTGATAATGTTATACTTGCCGGAACTCCCGAACGTTTCATTTCATTTACAGCCATTGGGCTATATTTTTTTATATACTCCTTATGAGTCATCTGAGAAAACGAAACATAACACGACAGTAAAAAGACATATGTAAATAATAAAATCTTCATTCTTACCAGATTAAGAATTATGGATTTTAAAATTATTATATAAAAATCTTATTTACTCATTTTTTTATAAAAAATATCAACAAATAAGCGTTAAAATCGTTTTATGAAAAAATAAAAATAATTATTTTGGCATCCAATTTTAACTTTAAATGAAATATATTTCAATACATAAAGTATTATACATAATATTCTCATTAGTAATCTGTTCGGTCGTTTACGGACAATCACAAGGCGATCTGAACGAAAAGTATATTACATACAGGAACAGATTATTATCGGAATGGATGTTGGTCAGCCCTGATGTAGAACAGTTTGGGACCAATATCCCGGCAGTAGACAGGCAAATTGACGAAAACGGGAATGTTACATGGTTTAGCTGGAGTGATGGGAACAGTAATTTTAACCATTGGCTCGGAATACTTTCTACCGAATACAGATTGTTGAAAAACAATAACAACGATTATCAGGAAACATTATCACTTCTTTTATACAGTATGATAGCCCTTGAAAGGCTAGACCTGTATTCTGAATATCTGCTAAGGACATACCATAATATAAAAGGATCTGATAGTGATAAACCCGGCTTCATCAATTACCCTGAAGATATGAACGGTTTCTTGTTACGTGATGATGTTACTTTAGGATTCTGGATGCAATATCATGATCATTTCAGGTCGGAACCCGGTAATATTCAGGATACAAAAGACGGGACCGAAACATATGTGTCCGTTTTTAAAAGGGGAGCTATTCCAAAACAGGGAATGAGTCAGGATAATATAATTTATTTGCTTCAATCCCTTGCTCTTGTAAAATATCTCGTCGACGACGAAGATGTCAGTAATATAGAAGTAAATTTTATAAATAATTATATTCCCGAATATTTAAAATCCAAAGACATTTGGGTTGATAATACCGTATATTTTGGAAAATGGATTGATGATATTGTCGATCGTTTGTTGAATCATATTAATCCTAAATATCCTTCACAGAAAATTGTTCTGAAACCAAAAAATAATTTCAGGGCGCGACCTTCAAAAAATCATCTTGCCGGTATTATTTCCTCCCGTTGGTATATATTAAATCCTGTAACAAATGATCTTGTAGCAGAAGGTAACGGAGAAGATATGGGTGTATGGCTGAATTCATACGGAATAGCAGAAGCTGCAAATTTCATTACCGGAAAAAATATATATCATAATGATGGATCCGACAAAGGTTTGAGTAAATATGCTTTTAAATCAATACTTTTCAAAGACCTGAGATTTTTAAGATTTGGCGGCATTCCGCTCCCCGACGGACTGGATGATTATATGTTAAGAGCACTCGCAAGTGTTGCCGATATTAATTGGAACAAAAAGTCATACGACTTGTTATATTTATTGGGAGACAAACGTAAAGTATGGACTTACGAACATAATCCGTTAGTATTAGTGTTATTACATAAAGATAAATATAAAAAAGTTTATGAGCCGGGGATCGACTCCTATGAAAATGACATGAAATATTACATTGAATTACTTGGAACAGCACCACTTTCCGGACCATCAACAGATTACAGGCGTCCTGAATATCACCCGTACTGGTCCAGTTCATCAAGGTTAAACTGGCCAAAAAATCAAGGCCGAAAGGATATTTCCCCGGTATGGGAATTTGCCGGTATGGACTACATGTTCCTATATAATCTTTACAGGCTGGTTTTTGAATCCGAAAACTACAACATAACTTTCGAAAACATAAATAAATCTATAAAAAATACATATAAAGAATATCCTGTTCCCGAAATGGACAGAACAGATCTGGAATATTTTTATTTACCACCAAAACAAAAAGAAAATTAAATTAATGTATTAATCTAAATTTTAAAGAAATGAAAGCATTTAAGGCTTATGACATCAGAGGGATTTACAACACTGATTTCAATAAAGAAGATGTTTATAAAATCGGATATTTTCTTCCGGAGGTTTTAATGGCTTCTAAAATTCTTGTTGGTAGAGACGTCAGGGAATCATCTCCTGAAATTTTTGAATACCTGATCAAAGGTATTACTGACGCCGGTGTTGATGTTTATGATGCAGGATTAACAACAACTCCGATGATATATTATTCTACAGCAAAATTTGGTTTTGACGCTTCCGTAATGATAACAGCATCACACAATCCTGCAGAATACAACGGATTAAAGGTTTCCGGGAAAAATGCCAAACCGATAGGTCTGGATAACGGACTTAACAAAGTAAAAAATCTTATGGAAACCGTAGAAATAGAACCATCTCCTATTAAAGGCAAAGTACATTCAATAAATATAAAAGATACATATATTGACTTTTTAAAACAATATGTTCCTAAAATTACCAATTTTAAAATAAGTATCGATTGTAGTAATGGAATGGCGGCATTAATTATAAAAGATTTACTGGGAAATATCCCTAAATATATTTATGACGAACTCGACGGAAGATTTCCTAACCATGAAGCAAATCCATTAATTGCTAAAAATATTGTTGACCTTCAAAGGCATGTAAGAGACAATAAATCGGATATAGGCGTTATTTTTGATGGAGATGCCGACAGAGTGATGTTTGTTGATGAAAAATCAGAATTTATTTCCCCCGACCTTATGATTGCAGTACTTGCCCATTATTTTCTGGAAGAAAAAGGACTTAAGGGAAAAGTAATTGAAGATATCAGAACTTCAAAAGCAGTAGGCGAATATATAGAACAATTCGGTAGCGAAATGGTCATGTGGCGTGTCGGAAGAGCTTATGCAGCGACTAAACTCAAGGAAGTTAACGGAATATACGGTGGTGAACTTGCCGGACATTATTATTTCCGCGATTTTTATTACTCAGATTCAGGAATGATGGCATGTTTATTAATACTGCATGTTTTCGCAAAAATGAAAGATAAAGGGATTTCCGTATCTCAACTAATTTCTAAAATAAAAAAATATCAAAATTCAGGTGAAATCAATTTTAAAATAGAAAATAAACAAAAAGCAATGGATGCCGTTGTAAATTATTATAAATCATTGGCAGAACCTGATGCTTTTTACGATTTTGACGGCTACAGGATTGAATATCCTGATTGGTGGCTCAACATACGACCATCAAATACAGAGCCATACTTAAGATTTATTGCCGAAGCTAATTCCGAATCATTACTTAAAGAAATCGTTACAAAAGTTACCGGAATAATTGCAGACTTTGGCGGAGAAATAAGTGACGGGCATTGATCAGTTGAAAGTATCTGATTTTAAGCACTTAAAATCAGATAATAAAATGATGCCCATTGATATCCCACAAGTTTCAATATATTTTCAGTATCAAAATTGTAAAATACATTCTATTTTTCATTCTTTGTTTCTATATATATAATTCCACTATAATCCCGGTTAAGATTATTCCATTATATTGGATGTATCTAGTAATTGTTTTGAGCATTAATCCTTCATTATGATTGTTATACTTAAAGTATTTGAAAATTATTTGAATTTTGCTTTACATGTTGTATATTAGATTTTTTAAATTTAACATTGTGTTATTATTTACATTTAAAATACTTAAAATAATAAACTAAAAAAATGAAAGATAGTATAATAAAAAAAACAGCCTTTTCCTTAAGTTTTTTGTTCATAATGTTCATACAAACGCATTTATACGGACAGTTTGATTATATAGGATATGTCAATGGTTTTCCGATTTTAGAAAACTCATGGATGATTAATCCCAAGATGTCGATACGTAATGAAAGTGCATCGGCAAATGGTTATGTTTTCGAAATTGGAATTTACAACGATGATCTTACTTTATATAAAGAATTAAATATTAGCACATTAATGCCAGCGGCAACCGATGGTTTTGGGTGGCTATATAATAATGATCGTAAAGAGTTTTATACTACACAAACTTTTTTTAACAACGATGATTTGTTGGAGTTCTTTGTTTTTGATATTGGAACACTTACTACATTAGGCTTTTTTGCAATAGTAAATGAAAACGGAAGTGTTTTATTTCAGGAGGAAGGCAGGTTTAGTGGAAAATTCTTTTTATTCGAAATAGGAGCTAAAAAGTATTTTTTTGCTAAAACATCAAGTAATAATAACGATGAATTTCTTATTTATGAAATAACAGATGGATCTGGTGCCTCTAAATCTGATACTATTCTTAATAAAATAGGTATTTTTCCTAACCCGGCTACAGATCACATTAATATTGCTTACAAAATAGATGAACAAAGTTCGCTAATGATGAACATTACTAATATAAGCGGACAAATAATTGAAACAATTTCACTTGATCCGCATAAGGAACAATATAAATTGGACGTTTCGGGATATTTGCCAGGAACTTATATATATCATTACGGCAATACAACCGGCAAATTCATAGTAAGGTAGCGTATTACTACCTATAACTTCAATGAAACCTCATTCTTTCGTTATTTCATTTTGTTAAAAATTTCCGTGAATTAGAACATATTCTAAAATTTAAAGGGATAAAACAGTGTAGAAATTTGTTAACTTTAGGACGTAACATGTCTATTCGTGTTCTATAAGCTTTAATACGTCTTCGGTATCAAAATTGTAAATACATTCTATTTTTTCATTCTTTGTTTCTATGTATATAATTCCACCATAATCCCAGTTAAGATTATCCATTATATTTGGTGTATCTATAATTGTTTTGAGCATTAATTCTTCATTGCGATTGTCGTATGCCCTTTTAGTCATTATTATTGTAATACTATCTGTCGCATTTTGAGGCTTCGAATAATAAGATTCGAAATTAACCTTGCAACCACTGCACCCTACTGACGATAACAAATAATAATAACGTTTTTCATCATCAATTTTATATCCCAACTTACCCAGATACCATGAAAAAACTTCAGTTTCTTTCTTAAGATCATTAACCGTTCCAGACTGTTTGGAACCGCAGGATATAATATTTATTACAATAAATGCAATTATAAATATTTTAATTAAATATAAATTTACCAAACTTTCTCTTATCTTCATCAAAATCTCTTTTAAACATATAAACTCCATCTTTTCTTATTTTAACAGGAAAGGTATATCCTACTACAGTATCAGGAAAAAAGAATTCATATTTAAAATTAAATTCACTGTCAAATACTTGTATGCAGCATGCTACTTTTAAGTTTTTTGTCATTTTGTCTTCACTTTCTTCAAGTCTTGGCATTTTTAAGGTGCTGATATATACATCCCTGTATTGATCAAACTGAAGGTCAATGAATTCATTATTTGTACAGTGATAATTCCTATAATACTGATTATCGTTGCGCTGATCGCGTGTAATATTTTCGGGAGTTTTAAAATACCTTGACTTTATTTCTTTTTCAGTTACCTCATCGTTTTCAAGATTTTCTATCCTAACCTTATTCAACATAGGATGCCAGAAAACAACATCTTTTGTTTTATTATTGTAAGCAATATTCAACTGTGTAGCTGCATAAAAATTATTTTCCAATTCTTTTTCTGGATAATAACCTTTTTGAGCAATTAACCTTAAATGACCATCTTCAATACTGAAAAATATTCCTAAAGGATAATCATATACATATCGCTTATTGTCATAATCAAAAGGAGGTGATACCTGAACAATAAATAAGTTATCATAAACGAAAAGCTTATCACAAAATAACTTGCCTATAACATCAAAATCGTTTCCGAATCCATGCAAGCTTAACTCCGAAGGTATATGCCAGGTATAAAGGCTGTCTTTTGTTATACAGTAAAGATTATTATCTCCATAGGCTCCCATATAAAAAATAGAATCTCTGGTTACAGGATAACATCTCCTTATGCAGGAATGATAGTTTTTTAGTATTGTATCAAATTGTTTTGTTTCCAGATCATAAATGATAACTGTATTTTTCAACTGGTATTTACATTGTTTATGGAGATTGGCCATATATATAAATTTCTCTACAGTGTCTCCATAAAACATCTTTTCAAAAGAATAATATTGTATTTTACTAATTACTTCATCACTTTCATCCACAATAATATCTTCTACCAGAAAATCACGATAATCCCGGGTAGTATTTCTTTTTGAACAACTACCTATGAGCAAAAATAATATTAAAACTGTTATTATACTTTTTTTCATAAATAGAAATTTTATAGTTTTAGTGAAAAGGGGGCTGCCCAAAAAGTATTTTTGTCATTGTTTTGTCGCATCCCTATACACGACATAAAATTTAAATATTTGATTCTAAAATAGCAAATAACTTGCTTTTGTAAAAACCTCTTCAAAAATTCATATAAAACATGGTCTTTATTTTAATGTTTATTTTTTATGTATTCTAATTGCTGAGATAAAATTGAGCTGTCAAGAATAACTATAGTATCTATTTGGCTATTTTCTAAATAAATAACTCTTGAACTTTCGAATTCAGGGAATTCGGATGTGTTCAGTTGCCAATCAAAAAAACAATTATTATCCATTTGCAGAAAAGGGTTAATATCAATTATTGTTCCCATTGTTGTAATAAGAAAAATTGTTTTGTCATTTTTCAGATATTGATAGGTTGTTTTTGCAAAAGCGTTTTCACATGAACCACAAACACTACCTTCTGCTATTACAACTATTTTATTTATTGTATCATTAAATTTGTAATTATGTGTATTTTCAAAATATTCTTCTATGTGACTAAAATTTTTTTGTCTTGGACTTGAGCAAGCAAAAACTGCAAATACAAAAAAACTAATAAACGAATTTTTAATTAATTGATTCATAATTTTTTTTAATTAAATTTAAGTAAGTCAAATGTTTGTATACCGTAATTTTCTTTTGTAAGGTTCTCAGGTTTACGTTGTATCCAAAGCCCTTCTTCCGACATAAAAGAATTTCTGCAAATGTAAATATTTGCTTCAAATACATATTCTTTGGGGTTTTCAAAATTTTCATCATAAATAATTATTGAAAATGGACGATAATCAAACCCATTATATTTATCATATTCTTCTTTATCTTTTACTGTATGCATTACTATAACCATATATTGTTTTATTTTTTCATTATAAAACAATTCACTAATATAACCCGCATAGAGAGCATTTTTTTTATAATTTTCAGTATTATTTAAATCATCTTCAATAGTAATTGAAGCTCCCATGTCTGTATATTTTGATTTTACATCTATTTCTTTTAAAATATCAAAATTATTAGCATCGATTTTTAATATTTTATTTTTAGAAATAGATATTAAAAATATAAAATCGTTTATCCCTTTAAAATTTGACTCAGAATACATCATAGCATCCTTTTCTGTAAAAAAGTCTTTGTAAAAATTATGAATTTCAAAATTGTATTCAATTTTATTTGAAAAAATATTTTTTATTTCTAAAAAATACGGGGAATTATGAAATGCTTTTAGGAAAAATTCTCTTCCTGATTTTAAATCTAAATCTAATTTATTTTTTTTCGACAAAAATTCATATTCTTTTAAAAATGGATGAAATAATATCTTATTTGAAGAATTTTCTTGGTACGGAATACTTCTACCAATTAAATTATATAAATATTTTTCAGGATCAGGGAGAATACTGTCAAGATTTACGGTATGATAAATATCTCCATAGTGATTAATAACTAAAATTTTATTTTCTTTCCCACAAAAAATAGTATCTTTTGAGTAAGGATAAATAAAACTAATTTGTCCAACAAACTTATTTAAAACATTTTCCAAAGGAATAGAATCAATTAGCCCTCCTTGTAAATTATATGTTTTTATAAATGATTGTCCAAAATCTGAAAAATAAACGATTTCTTGTTGTAAATTTTTATCAAAGTAAAGTCCTTTATATCTCCAATAAACATTTACGATATCTGTTTTGAAATTTATAGATTTAACTACAGATACTATTTTATTATTTTCTTTACATGAATAAAAAGATAATAATATAATTATTGATATAATATATATTTTTTTCATAATTATTCCAAAAAAGAGAGAAATGTCTGTTTAAAACAGACATTTCTCCTAATAAAATTTTTATTTAGAAACTATTGGGTAAACATAAAAAACTTCTTCATTTTCTTTATATTTGAAAATAATATAATTTATATTTACTTTTTTGTTTTCTACAATTGATAATGTTAGTTTTTCTGATTTAACCGCTTTTAAGAACTCCGCATCTATATAAGTCGTTAACTCTTCAAAGTTTTTGTCAATAAAAGTAATTGTGTTTTGAGAATCATTATTTTCAATAATTGATATAAAATCTTTTAAAACAGCTCCATATACATCAATGTTTTTATGACAATCGTACCGTACCTCTATACACTGTTTTTCTTTTGCACTCCACTTTTGTCTACCCATATCAGGAACTTGTGATTTCGTTATAATTTCTGCATTATTATCTGCTTGATTAATCTCATTAAATTTATCACAACTAATAAAAATTAAACAACAAACAATAGACAATAAAATTTCTATTTTAATTACTCTTTTCATATTTATTTATTTTTTATTTTCTTCCCCTACTCTTTTAAAGATTTTCGGCATCCTCTTTTTATTGTTTATCAATTGCCAGTCACACAAAGGAACATTACCTTACCGACAAATCAACAAACAGTTCATCTTTTGTTTTTAAAAGAACTTTTTGTGCCTTTATTCTACCAAAGTAAAACAATTAATTACATTTCTACAATATTTTTTTAGAGATATCTTTATATTACGACAATAAATTAACTTTTTAACCTTGCTCAAAATTCTATTTTCTTTTACGTTGCTTGTCATCTTTTACTGTGACTTGTGCCATTATTTATCATTTGGCAGTATTATTGCATATTGTAGTTAAAAAAATAAAATTTGTTGTCCTGTTAAGTTAATAACTCTATTATAAAACTGCAATTTCACATTATGAAAATAATTGATAAATACTTGTAACGGTTTGCGAATTTCCTGCGATCTCCTGCAAGTTATAACCACCTATAAAATAATGACCTAAGAAATATAAATGCAAAATAGTTGTGAGAAACCGCAATTTTAATAAAAAATTAATACCTTTGTAAAGTAAAAAAAAGTTTTATGGAAAAAGTAAAGCTTATTGAAGCAAGGAAAAAGAAAGGTTATTCCCAGATGTATATGGCAGAAAAGTTGTGTATCGACGAATCTAATTATTGCCGCAGGGAAAAAGGTGCGTCAAAGATCAACTACAGCGAATGGGAAAAACTATCCCAGATATTGGAAGTTCCGGTTGAAGATATTTATGAAGCCGATGAAAATCAATTTTTCATAAATAAAGATAATGCTACCGGTAATTATCAAGGATATAACAATATTTATTCAATTCCCGAATCTGTTTTGGAGACACAACAAAAATACATTCAAAAATTAGAAGAAGAAATACAAAAACTAAAAGAAGAAATCAGGTCATTTAAGAAATTGTAGAAAAAATATATACCCAACGTTCTTATTAACAGACATTTCTTTTACTTATTTAATAACTAAGAATTCATATAATCTTGTATAGTTTGAAATTGGTAGTGTCCGGAAGGCATAAAACTACTATTGGCGATATTAATTAAAGAAGTACTCCTTTTTAATAAAAGGGATATTTCTTTTAATAAAAAGCAATACTTCTTTTACTCAAAAGAAGTATTGCTTTTTATTATCCCGGAAACTTTCAACTTTCAGTTGTTCCTGCTATTAAAAATTGTAAAATTGATCAGCTGGTCGTAGGATTTTCTGGGGTTACGATGATAAACCAGGATCAGATAATCGTTCTCGGTATCAAAATAACTTCCTTCAAAAAAAGTATGGTCAACTTTCCGGGAAGCATCCTGGCTTACTGTTATATACCTGTAGTTATAATATCCTTGTTTTAAAAATAATAATTTTTCATAACATCTTGTTTCAAGATTATAGAGCATTTTATATTCATCGCTCAATTCATAATTAGTTAACTCACCATACAAATAAATATCTGCATTATTAAGCGGTATATTATAATTAAGCTGAAAACGTACTATAACATAATCAGACTGGACTTCCGGAAAATCTTTATTATTATACCTGTCGGTACGTATTGCATAATGTCCGTTCAAATCGGTATAATTACTATATGGAGTAAATAATTTTGATTTATCCTGAACCAGATCGGCATAATAATACGGATTTTTAAATTCTATCCTGTCTACATTTTCGGCCTCAATATTCAGATTGATTACATTAAAATATCTGTATTCATTTGATGCCATGAACAATATTGCATCGTCCGATTCATAAATAAAATATTGATTATCCATAAATGTAGGTTGTACGTTTAAAATCGCATTATTCCACTGATAATTCTGAAGAACGGCAATTTTTAATTCCGTAGTAGGATCATAAATCTCATAGCCTCTTTTGTCAATCCTGAAATCTACTTTTTGTGAAGTTTTGCGGTACATATTATCAGGTGAAGCATTAACTCTCCCCTCTATTTCTACCAGTTGCTCAAATATCATAAATCTTTTTGTACATACTATTGTCTCTTTATCACCATTTTTTGTATAAACCACAAGCAAATAATTTCCCGAAAAATTTAACCCTATATCTTCATTTGGAATTTCGAGTTCATAATGAGAGTAAGGGACAAAAGAACTATGAGAGTCGGAATAATCTCTGATCCTGTTTTCTTCAAAACCGTCGGCATATTCAAAAAACATAAGATTGGAAGGCTTCCAGTCATGTGTACAATGTATTACTGTATAATAATAATCCATTGGAGCCGATTCCAACTGGTCAAAACTAAATAACAAAGGATTGGGACTATTCAGGCCTATGACAGGATAACTCAATTCCCAATCAAACTGGTGCATTCTTACTGTTTTTATATTCTTAGCATAAACCCTGTCGCTACAGTCCAAAGTATCCTTATTAATTGAAAATCCTGAAAAAGGTACAATTATCGCCATAATTAGCAAAGGGATAAAGTATTTTATATATTGCCTGTCTATCATAATTTATTTATTAATTTCATATATATTGTAAAAACTAAAAGCTTTTTTATAAAACTATATAAGCAACACAAGTAATAATAATCCTGCTAAAAAGTTTATTAACAAAGTAAATTACCAATCATTTATTAAACAAAATTACTAATTTGAAATGAAAAAAGAGAATATTAACAGATACTTTCTTTTTACTTTGCATAAAATTACTGATAAATTTCTCTGATCTTACTTATGTTATGTGCCTCCAACTTTAGTAGATGACAAAAATATTTTTCAAAGTTGCAATACTTGTTCGTGTACGCGAGCGGCATTGGCAATGAGTGTTAAAAAAAAAGGCTTATGAAGCGTTAAGCAGGTTAGACAGGACGATTGAAATGAGGACATTCTAACCTGTAGCGAAAATAATCATTTTTTTAGCGAAGTGCACGCAGCCGCAAAAGGCGTTTTGTTACTTTTTTCGCCGCTAGGAAAAAAGTATGGCATCAGTATATTGGATTAAATGTTTACATATTTCATTTTTTGTCATGTACTAAAGTCTCTAACTTAAAACTTCTTTTAAGATATCATATATTTTAAAATGTTAATTTCGCAGAAAATATATAAAAATGAAAGCAAGTATATTAACAATCGGAGATGAAATATTAATCGGACAAGTTGTAAACACAAATTCATCATGGTTATCTAAAAAATTGAATGACATAGGAATCACGGTTAACACAGTATTAGCTATCGGAGATAATAAATCTCAGATAACAAACAGTCTTGACATACTCCTTCCCCATTCCGATATTATTTTAATTACAGGCGGACTAGGACCAACAAACGACGATATTACCAAAGATGTTTTAGCAGAATACTTTAATACAAAATTGATTTACGACGAACTTGTATATAAAAATATTGAAAACATTTTTGAAAAAACAAATTCAACGATTAATAAAAATAACATGAGGCAGGCATATGTCCCCGAAAATGCTCAGATATTGATGAATAAATATGGAACAGCTCCCGGAATGTTATTCAAAAAAAATGAAAAATTCATTTTTTCATTACCGGGAGTTCCCATAGAGATGCAGTATATATTTGAAACTCATATTGTTCCATTTTTAACTGAAAATTTTGTACAGTCAAAAATAACACATAAAACTTTTATAATTATTGGAATACCGGAATCTATACTTGCCGAAAAAATTGAAGATTGGGAAAACAATTTACCTTATTACATCAAAGTTGCATATCTGCCTAATTACGGATATATAAGACTTCGACTAAGCATTTACGATTCGGATGAAGAAAAAAACAATATTCTAAAACAGAAAACCGAAGACTTAAAAAACATAGTTTCAGACAATTTGATTTCAGAAGAAGATATTAGTCTTGAAGAATTATTGGGAAAAATGTTAAAAGATAATCAAAAAACTGTTGCTACTGCCGAAAGTTGCACCGGAGGTAAAATTGCATCATTAATTACTTCAATTCCAAAAAGTTCATCATATTTTGTGGGCAGTATAGTTTCATATTCTAATAATGTAAAAACAAATATACTTAATGTAAACAAAACAGATATTGAAAAATATGGAGCTGTAAGTCAGACAGTTGTAGAACAAATGGCAATAGGTATACTAAAACTACTAAAAACAGATTATTCGATTGCTACCAGTGGGATTGCCGGACCCGATGGCGGCACTAAGGAAAAACCTGTAGGCACAATATGGATTGCCGTAGCTTCAAAAGATAAAATTATAAGCCGGGAATATCATTTCTCAAGTGACAGAAACATTAATATCTTAAGAAGTGCATACACCGGAATAAATATGCTTATAAAATTAATAAAAAATAACTAAAGGTCTTTATGAATAATTCCTTGATAGTTTCAACCAAGTACCAGACAAGTTTAACTTTGAAGTCATCTTGACTTTTCGTTAAAATATCGGTAACTTTGCAAGCAAATTTAATTCAATAATGATTTCATGCGATTGTATTTCTTTACGTGGAGTAAAGGTTAATAATTTAAAAAATATAAATATTGAGATCCCTCATGGAAAATTAGTTGTAATTACAGGTCTCTCGGGATCGGGAAAATCTTCACTTGCTTTCGACACATTATTTGCAGAAGGCCAGCGCCGCTATGTAGAAAGTTTGTCTTCTTATGCCAGGCAATTTCTAGGAAGGATGAATAAACCGGATGTTGACTTTATTGACGGCATTCCTCCGGCTATTGCAATACAACAAAAAATAATTACCAGAAATCCAAGATCTACTGTTGGAACATCTACAGAAGTATATGATTATTTAAAACTACTATATGCCAGAATAGGCAAAACTTTTTCTCCGGTTTCAGGAACAGAAGTAAAACGCCATTCCGTAAGCGATGTAGTTGATACTATACTTGGATTTGAAGATGGTACCCGTGTATTGATCTGCTTCCAATATATATTTAATAAACAACAGGACATAGGATTACAACTTGATTTATTATCAAAACAAGGATATACACGTGTTGTTATAAATGATGAGATAATAAAAATCGAAGATCTTATTAATAATTCAAAAAAAATAAAAGATAAAGGAATTCTGGTAATTCTCGACAGGGTTGTTGTAAAAAGTGATGATAACCAGTCGATAAGAATTGCAGATTCCATACAAACAGCTTTTTTTGAAGGAAGAGGAGAAGCAATAATATTATCATATATCAATGATAAACCGGTAAGGCATGAATTTTCAAACAGATTTGAAGCCGACGGGATACAATTTGAAATTCCAACCGAACATACATTTAGTTTTAATAACCCTGTTGGTGCCTGTCCCGAATGTGAAGGTTTCGGTAAAATACTGGGAATTGATGAAGATCTTGTTGTTCCCAATAAGAACCTCAGCATTTACGAAGATGCCGTAGTTTGTTGGAAAGGTGATTATATGCAACAATTTAAAAAAGATTTTATAAAAAAAGTTACAAAATATAATTTCCCTATACATCGCCCTTATTTTGAACTTACCGAAAAAGAAAAAGACCTGTTGTGGAACGGAAACGAAACAGTTTCGGGTATATACGATTTTTTTACTTTTATAGAATCACAACGTCAGAAAATTCAGTACAGAGTAATGCTTTCGCGGTACCGAGGAAAAACAATTTGTCCTCAGTGTAAAGGTAAAAGATTAAAAAAAGAAGCATTTTTCGTAAAAATCAATGGTAAATCAATTGGAGACCTTATTGATATTCCCATTTCAGACCTGCAAAAATTCTTTAATGAACTTGATTTAACTGATTTTGAGAAAGATGTTTCTTCAAGGCTGATCAACGAAATTACAATGCGTCTTGATTCTATTGCAGATGTGGGATTAAGTTATCTTACCCTTAACAGGCTTTCATCCAGTCTTTCGGGAGGTGAATCCCAAAGAATAAACCTTGCTACTATATTCGGTTCGGGATTAGTAGGTTCCCTTTATGTATTAGATGAACCAAGTATAGGTTTACATCCGAAAGATACGCAAAACCTGATTAAAGTTCTAAAAGCCCTTAGAGACCGTGACAATACTGTTGTTGTTGTAGAACACGACGAAGAAATCATCCGCGCAGCCGATCATGTCATTGATATAGGTCCGTTGGCAGGAAACTTCGGAGGTGAAGTTGTTTACACCGGTGATCTAGATAAAATGATAAAAACTGCCGATACTTTAACTGCAAAATATTTACGCGGTGAAATAAAGAATTTAATTCCGGTAAAAAGGACAAAGTGGAAAAATTTTATAGAAATCACGGGAGCCAGACATAATAATCTGAAAAATATTAATGTAAAATTTCCTTTGGGAGTAATTAATGTTGTTACAGGAGTGAGTGGTTCAGGAAAAACAAGTCTGGTAAAAGGAATTTTATATCCGGCACTGAAAAAAATATTAGGACAATATGCCGATAAAACAGGAGACTATACAAACTTAACAGGAGATATAAATTTAATAAGCGATATTGAATACATAGACCAGAATCCTATAGGAAAATCGTCGCGTTCTAATCCTGCAACATATATAAAGGTTTTTGACGAAATCCGTAAATTATTTTCCGAACAACAATATGCCAAAGTAAACGGATACAAGCCTTCTCATTTTTCATTCAATGTACCGGGAGGACGTTGTGAAACCTGTCAGGGCGAAGGAGAAATAACTGTTGAAATGCAGTTTATGGCTGATGTGCATCTGGTATGTGAAAATTGTAACGGAAAACGTTTTAAAGACGATATTCTTGAAGTAAAATACAATGATAAGAATATACACGAAATACTGGATATGTCTATAAGTGAAGCTGTCGATTTCTTCGGTACCGGCAAAACTGCTATCGAGAAAAAAATAGCAAGATTATTACAATATTACCTTGATGTAGGTCTGGGATACGTTAAACTCGGACAATCATCAAATACTTTATCAGGAGGAGAATCACAACGTATAAAACTGGCAAGTTTCCTAAGTCATGAAAAATCATCCCCTTCTATTTTTGTATTTGACGAACCTACTACAGGACTTCATTTTTATGATATAAATAAACTGTTACAAGCCTTTGACAAAATGAAGGCGCAGGGACATACTTTGATCATAATAGAACATAACCCTGAAGTCATAAGATATGCCGACTGGATTACAGATCTGGGGCCCGAAGGTGGAGAAAACGGAGGAAATTTAGTTTTTGCAGGAACTCCGGAAGAACTTGCAAAACACAAAAATTCTGCAATTTCGGAATTTATTTTCGGGAAAAATTATAATTAATCAGGAAAAAGACCTTATTAGATCTTTTTCCACTTCAATCTTAAACTATTTAAAACAACCGAAACAGAACTAAAAGCCATTGCTGCCGCAGCAATACCCGGGTTCAGTAAAAAACCATTAAATACATACAATGCTCCTGCAGCTATGGGGATACCAATAAGGTTATAAATAAAAGCCCAAAATAAATTTTGCCGGATAGTTTTTACAGTTTGCCTTGATAGAGATACTGTTTTAGGAATTGCCATAAGATCAGATGTAGTTACCGTTATTTGCGCAACATCCATAGCAATATCAGAACCACTCCCCATTGCAATACTGACACTTGCTTCTGCAAGTGCATTCAGGTCATTAATCCCGTCTCCTACCATTGCAACTATTTTCTTTTTACCCACAAGTTCTTTTACAAAGTCTGACTTATCAGTAGGCAACATCTCTGCCTGAAAGTGTTTTATTCCTGTTTGCATAGCTACAGTGTGAGCTGTTTGATAATTATCACCTGTCAACATATAAATTTCCACGCCCATACCCTGTAAAACCGAAATAGCTTCATGAGAAGAATCTTTTATTTTATCTGCAATAGCAATAATCAATAATACATTTTCAGAATCTGAAAAATAAATTACCGTTTTAGCTTCTCTTCTTAATACCTCTGCAATACTTTCAATTTTTTCAGGAATACTTATTTTATTTTGTATCATTAATTTTTTGTTCCCGGCAAAAAATCGTTTATTTTCAAACTCTACTCCTGCTCCCATACCGGTATAACTCTGAAAATTGCCGGTCTGTAAATTTTCCTTTTCTATATTGTCAAAATAATTAACTATTGCTTCGGCAAGAGGATGTTCCGACTTCTTTTCCAATTCATACAAAACAGAAAAATGTATTTCTTTAAAATCATCTGTGTTTTTTATTACATCTGTTACAATTGGTCTTCCTTCCGTAACTGTACCTGTTTTATCAAGGACAACAGTATCAACTTTATGAGCAATTTCAAGACTTTCGGCATCTTTTATCAAAATATTGTTCTCTGCCCCCCTGCCTATTCCCACCATAATGGCAGTAGGAGTTGCAAGCCCCAGTGCACAAGGGCAAGCAATAACCAAAACACTAACAGAAGTCAATAAAGCATGACTAAACGCATTTTCTCCTCCCAGTGTTATCCATAATATGAAAGTTAAAAAAGATATTCCAAAAACTACAGGAACAAATACAGATGCTATTTTATCCACAAGCTTTTGAATAGGAGCTTTACTTCCCTGTGCTTCCTCAACCGTTTTTATTATCTTAGACAGAATAGTCTCCTCACCAACTTTTTCAGCAATAAACTTAAAACTTCCTTTTTGATTTATTGTACCTGCAAAAACAAAATCATCCTTAACTTTTTCGACAGGAACAGGTTCTCCGTTTATCATACTTTCGTCAACAAATGAAGTCCCTTCAACAACTTTACCATCAACTGCAATTTTATCACCAGGTTTTACAATAATAATATCATTTACTTTTATATCTGCTAAATCAATAACTTTTTCTTTATTGTCTGAAGTCTGAATAATAACAGTATCCGGCTGTAATTCCGTAAGTTTTTTTATTGCTGAAGCTGTACTTACTTTTGCTCTTTCTTCCAAAAGTTTACCAATTAAAACAAACATTATTATCGAAGCAGAAGCTTCATAATAAATATGCGGTTCTACTCCTTTTGAATACCAATAATCAGGAAAAAAAGTATTAAATACACTAAATAAAAAAGCAACTCCCGTACTCACAGCAACCAATGTATCCATAGTTACTTTTTTATATCTTAACTGGCGAATTGCCTGTAAATAAAAATTATTACCAAAATAAAAAACTACCGGAACAGTAAGTATCAATGCAACCCATTTGCTCCACGGCTGATGCATAAATCCCATACTTACAATAATTACAGGAATAGTAAAAATTACAGCCCCGATAGTACGTAATTTCAGTTTCCTGTAATTTGCAATTTGTCCTTCCTTAATTACTTTTTTTTTTCGTAAGCAGAAGATTCAATAATAAGATTGAATCCGATCTTTTCAAGAACAGATTTCAGCTCTTCAGGAGAAACAACATCCGGATCATATTGAATGTTCACGCTGGAATTTGCAAAATTAACCTCTGCCTTCTCCACTCCGTTTTGTTGGTTAAGTATTGCCTGTGAACTCATAGCACACGAATTACAGGACATACCTAATAAGGGAAATGTTTTATTTTGTGTATGCGACATAATTTTAAAAATATTGTTTTATACAAAGTTACAAAAGAAGTATGCCTTTTGTTTACAGAATTTATTAATTAACTTATATAATTTTATGTATATAGATCAAACTTTATCCAGAGGCAACCTTTTTTTTACATCTTTTATCTTCTTAAATTCCGTAGGGTTTTGACCTGTAACTTTCTTAAACTGATTACTCAAATGTGCAACACTACTATATCCCAACTTATATGCAATCTCACTCAAAGTCAATTCATCGTAGATAAGTAATTCTTTTACTTTTTCAATCTTTTGATTTATATGATAATTTTCAATTGTAATACCCTCACTTTCAGAAAATAACTTACTTAAGTAATTATAATCATAGTTCACATTTTTACTGATATAATCGGAGAACTTAATTTTTGACGGTTCTTTATAATTCTGGACAGAGTCGATTATTAACGTTTTTATTTTGTCAATTATTCGCCTTGTTCTATCATCAAGCAATTCAAACCCCAATAACTCTAATTTTTCTTTTATAGTTTTTATCTGTTGATCATCAAGTTCAATATTTCCTAAATCAACTTCCCCTAACTCAACGTAAACCGGCTGAATCCCTTTTTCTTCTAAAATATTTCTTATTACCAGTTTACACCTGTCGCAAACCATATTTTT
Source organism: Bacteroidales bacterium (assembly GCA_031275085.1). Classification (GTDB taxonomy): domain Bacteria; phylum Bacteroidota; class Bacteroidia; order Bacteroidales; family ML635J-15; genus Bact-19. Next base: position 44,434 of record JAISPG010000028.1, read on the forward strand.
TATGTAAAGTTTCATTTTTATTTCAATTTATACTACTATCAAATTATAATCACATCATTTTTTATTTCCCTGAATATATTTTTGCTCTATCTATAAAGATATACAAAATCAGAGAATATTAAAAACTTTTATAATATAATATTTTGTATCATAAAATAATATTTTTTAGATTTACAACCGTAATTATATTTAATTCAACAAAAAATTTATGGAAAACGAAAATCAAGATTCGGGAAAATTTATCAAATTTATCAAAAGAAATAAAATGTCTTCTTTTCTTTTTATTTTATTGATCATTGTTATTGTTTGGGCACTAATAAGTAACTATGTTAATAAAAGAAATACAAATAAAGAAATTGCAAGCATAACTGCTTCCTCAAAAAACAAAATCGACAGTATCAGAGAAACATCTGTAAAACAAACAATGTTGGCTTTTTCGTGGGCTGTACGCAGTGAAATGATACGAAATAACCTTGATCAGGTAGATCAGTTTTTTACAAGCTTTATTCGAGAATCTCAGGTTTTAAAGATACTATTAGTTGATCCTTCCACCCAGAAAGTGTTATTATCAACAGATAAAAAAGATGAAGGCATTGAGTTTCCCGGTGCTGGCTTTATATCTGATAATATAACCATACAGGACAATGAAACTTACATAAGAGCCATTGCTCCTGTTTCGGGATTAAACGGAAGACTGGGAATATTAATTATTGATTTTTCAAAATAATAAAACAAATTGATTATCATAAAAAAAGCCTGATAAGTTTTTATCAGGCTTTATATTTTACAGCTAATTTTCTATCCTAAATAGCTTTTTAATAATTTGCTTCTCGACGAATGTCTTAATCTTCGTATTGCTTTTTCTTTAATTTGTCTTACGCGTTCGCGTGTAAGTCCGAACTTATCTCCTATTTCTTCGAGAGTCATGTCCTGACAGGAAATCCCAAAAAATAATTTTATGATGTCTCTTTCCCTTTCGGTTAAAGTTGCTAAAGCTCTTTCAATCTCTTTAGACAAAGATTCATCCATTAACTTTGAATCAGTATTTGGCAGATCAGAATTTTCCAATACATCCAACAAACTGTTTTCTTCACCGTTTACAAAAGGAGCATCTACTGACACATGGCGTCCGGATACTCTTAAAGTATCTGCCACCTTATCTTCCGGTAAATCAAGTACTTTGGCCAGTTCTTCAGAAGTCGGTTTTCTTTCATTTTCCTGTTCAAATTTTGAAAATGCCTTATTGATCTTATTCAACGAACCAACCTGATTTAAAGGTAATCTTACAATCCTGGATTGTTCTGCCAAAGCCTGAAGAATAGACTGACGTATCCACCAAACGGCATAGGATATAAATTTAAATCCACGTGTTTCGTCAAATTTTTCTGCAGCTTTAATCAATCCCAAATTACCTTCATTTATCAAATCAGGTAAACTAAGTCCCTGATTCTGATACTGTTTAGCTACAGACACAACAAACCTGAGGTTTGCTCTGGTAAGTTTTTCCAAAGCAATTCTGTCTCCTTGTCTTATGCGCTGTGCTAACTCTACTTCTTCATCAACAGAAATAAGTTCTTCTTTTCCAATTTCCTGCAAATACTTATCCAAAGAAGCACTTTCACGGTTTGTAATTGATTTCGTAATTTTTAATTGTCTCATTTCTTATTCCAATCTTTATTTTATTTTCTAATCCGCTATCAATACGAAAACAGATTTAAAAGGTTACATTTTTTCACCGATTTTTTTTAATAAATTAAAATTATGTCTGATAATCAAAAGATTACCAGACATAATTTTTTATAAAAAAGAATTATTAATTTAGAATTTAAAACCTATAGTAGCAGTAATTCTGTTACCGTTATTTGTAATTTCTGCAAGAGGACTATTAACTCCATATCCTGAGTACATACTATAATAGTAACTGTTTGTAATAAATGAATATGACAGATCCAGGTATGTATTATTCCATCTTGTTCCTAATCCTGCGCTATATACAAAAGTATAAGCAGATTTATTTATTAATGAAGATTTATATGGGCTATCATAGTATGCTGCTCCTAAACGAAAGCTCAAAGGCCCGTATCTGTATTCTGCCCCCAGTCTCACATTATTTGCAGACTTGAAAGCATTTTTTATAGTATTATTCTCATCTGAGAATGTATAATCATCAGACCTTAAAAGTGATTTTGAATAATTTACATATTCATAATCTACATTAACTAAAAATTGTTTATTAATAATAAAACCTAAACTGAAATTAGCTCTTAAAGGCGTTGTCAATTCATAATTATAAATTCCAATATTAGAGTAAATCCTTTCTGTATTTCCCCAACTTTCAAAAGAAGACTGAACGCTTGTTTCATAAGTATCTCTCAACGAAAAGTAAGTTGGTGTATGTAAAGCTCCTCCGAATCTTATCCATTCAACAGGACTGTATAAAAATCCGATTTTAAAATTAACACCTGTTCCGGTAGTTGATAAAGATTCAACAAAAGAAAAAGAATTAAAATCAGGAATCGTATTATCAGTATCGATCTCTTCCAATCTCTTTTTTTCGTCATATTTTACAGTTTGAATTCCGATACTTGCACCTAAGAACAATTTATGCTGAATGCTACCGGAGATAGAAAAATTGTATTCTCCCTGGTTACCACTCCTGCTGATAAATTGCCTTTGAGTCTGCCCCAGATTATCAAGAGCCGAAATATAAGATATGGAATCTCTATTATATGGATCTATTAAAAAACCATGATATCCAAGATATGAATAAAAATTATCATAATTTCCCAGATCCCCTGCATAAATTCCGTTTCCTCTGGCTGCCAGCCAATCTGAAAAAGAATTTTCATTATTTATGCCCTCAATTAGTATATTTTCATTAAAACTATTCAGTCTGTTATATGAAAAACCAAAATTTACATTACTGAAACCAGTTTCGTTTTTCAGGTTTATTGTTCCTATCAGCGAAATATTACTAAGATTGGCTTTTAGACTATAATCCCTGCTCGTTCTGCCTAAATAATCAGCAGAGCTATTTATAAGTTCTACACCCGGAGTAATTGAAAAATCGGAAGATTTATACACTCCCATACCTGCCGGATTAAATCCTAATACAGAAGCATCTCCTCCCAGGGCTCCGAAAGAACCTCCCATTGCATTAGCTCTGGATGTACTTCCTGGTATATAATGTGAATACCTTAATGCATCAATTTCATTTTGAGAATAAAGAAACGACGACAAAGCAACTATACTTATTATTAAAAAAATTATCCTTTTCATAACATTCTATCTTATTTATCTTCTTGATCCTGAACTACTACCTCCTGAACTTCCACTGCTCCTTGATCCGCCGCCACCTGAAGATGATCCGCTAGGTGCACTGTATGAACTGCCTGATGATGATCTGCTTGGCGTACTGTATGAACTACCTGATGATGATGATCTGCTTGGCGTACTGTATGAACTGCCTGATGAAGATGACCTGCTTGGCGTACTATATGAACTACCTGATGAAGACGACGACCTGCTTGGTGATGAATTATAATTAGAACTTCCGCTATTTTTTGACGGAGAGCTATAATTTTGTGACCCGGCTTTATTTGTTGTCCCGCTATTTTGAGAACCTGAATTATCTGAAGGTCTTACAGTACTATTACTTTTTGTGGTTCCGTTATAAGAATTTGAATTTGTAGAACTGTTTGGTCTGGTATAACTCTGGTTTGAATTATTGCTTGGTCTTGACTGTGTTCCCGAACTATTATTTCTGTTTGGGGCAGTATTAGATTCCGGTCTTGATGTAGAAGATTGCCTGTTGGGAACTGATTGTTCCCTAGTTACACTATTTGTATTTGTAGATGAAGCTGGTTGCCTGCTCACTGATGTATTATTTGATGCAGGATTTCTGCTTACTTCATTCTGTTCCCTGCTTGTATTACTTGTTGTTGAAGATGCCGGCTGCCTATTTACAGATGTACTTGAGGCAGGTTCTCTGCTCACAGATGTATTTGACGCCGGTTCCCTGTTGGCACTACTTGTCCCTGCAGATACTGCCGGTTGTCTGGTTGCAGAATTACTTGTTGTTTCTCTCTGGATATTATTTATCCCACTATTATTTCCCTGTCCCCTTACGGCTCCTCTTGGCTCCGTTGTAACAGCTCCTCCGGCAGAGCCTCTGTGTCCATAATATACTTCTCTGCCGCCACTTCCCCATGGTTTTCCAGGTTTATTATGACCACCGCCATGCCACCAGCCGTCATAATATCCGTTATGATAACCGTTCCAATATCCGTTCCAGTAGTTACCTCCCCAGTAGGAATAATAAGGATATCCCCATCCGTAATATGGTCTGTAATTCCATGAATAATAAGAATTCCACCCATAATCCCAGTACCAGTAATCGTAATAATATGATGGAACATAATAATGGTTAAATCTTATAAAGCTACTGGTATACGAATCATCATATAAGTATTCATCTCCATAATAATAGTTATTAATTATATTTCCGTTTTCCGGGTCGTAATAACTTTCACTTTCATAATATGGTTCGGCTGTTTCCGTATTATCATAATATGAATATTCATCGGAATTTCCGGTATTAGTTTCATCATAAGTAACAACATCTGTACTTATAATTTCAGCCTGGTGTGTTGATTTATCTTTCGGATTATAGTATACATCATCGAAGTAACCTCCCGCCGCATATTGGCTGGATGTACAAGATGCTGCAACAATAGCAATCAGAAGTAGTAAATAAAATAATTTTTTCATAATATCTTAAATTTTATAAATTTTACACTACATTTAAAAAGAACTTACTATTTTTACAGCAAATTTCATACCAAATAATTATGGCAAAAGTACTTACAGATAAAGATGAAAACTATTCACAATGGTATAACGATTTAGTAATAAAAGCTGATTTAGCCGAAAATTCTGCAGTACGCGGATGTATGGTAATTAAACCTTACGGTTACAGCATTTGGGAAAAGATGCAGTCGGTTTTAGATAAAATGTTTAAAGACACTGGTCATACTAATGCCTATTTTCCACTTTTCATACCAAAATCTTTTTTCAGCAGAGAAGCCAGCCACGTAGAAGGTTTTGCTAAAGAATGTGCCGTAGTGACTCATTACAGATTAAAAAACGCTGAAAACGGCGGAATTGAAGTTGACCCTGCGGCAAAGCTGGAAGAAGAATTAATAGTTAGACCAACATCAGAAACAATAATATGGAATACATATAAAAACTGGATAAACTCATACAGAGATCTGCCTCTATTAATCAATCAGTGGGCAAATGTCGTGAGATGGGAAATGCGTACCCGGTTATTTTTAAGAACTGCCGAATTTTTATGGCAGGAAGGTCATACCGCTCATTCTACCAAAGATGAAGCTATAGAAGAAGCTGAAAAAATGATGCATGTTTACGAAGAATTTGCAAAAACCTATTTGGGAATTCCGGTTCTAACAGGCACAAAAACAGCAAATGAAAGATTTGCCGGAGCAGAAGAAACATATTGCATAGAAGCCTTAATGCAGGATGGTAAAGCATTACAAGCCGGTACATCTCATTTTCTTGCTCAAAACTTTGCAAAAGCTTTTGATGTTAAATTTTTAAACAAAGAAAATAAAGAAGAATATGTATGGGCAACCTCATGGGGAGTCTCTACCAGACTGATGGGTGCACTTATAATGGCACATTCGGATAATAACGGTTTGATATTACCGCCAAAACTTGCTCCTATACAGGTTGTTATTGTTCCAATTTATAAAAATGAAGAACAACTAAATATGATATCTGCAAGAGTTACCGAACTTACTGAAAAATTAAAACAAAATAATATAAGTTTTAAATACGATAACAGAGATTCTCAAAGACCAGGATTCAAATTTGCAGAATGGGAATTAAAAGGTGTTCCTGTAAGATTGGCAATAGGTCCTAAAGATTTTGAAAACAATACATGGGAAGTTGCCCGCCGTGACACATTAACAAAAGAGATAATCAATAATGACAATATTGTTGAGCATATAAAAACATTGCTCAGTGATATTCAGGATAATATTTATAAAAAAGCTCTGGATTTTAGAAACACCCATACATATAAAGTCGATACATACGAAGAATTTAAAGAAATTCTGGAAAATTCGCCTGGCTTTATAGAAGCGCATTGGGACGGAACTTCTGAAACAGAAGAAAAAATAAAAGAAGAAACCAAAGCAACTATAAGACTTATTCCTCTAAATCCTATTTATGAGGAAGGAAAATGTATCTATTCCGGAAAACCTTCCAAATTCAGAGTGGTGTTTGCCAAATCATATTAAAACTATTAATTATTTTATTAAAAAATATAATAAATCACAATGGAAGAACAAGATTCAACAAAAAACCAGATATTAAACACATTAAAAGAAAAATCTCTTTTAAAACAAACAGTTTATGACCAGACACGGTCTACTTTCAAACTATTAAAAAAAGTTTTACAGGAAACGGTGGATGAATTTAACACTGCATTAAAAAATGATGACGAAAGGATTTTACTGGAATATAGAGACCGCGGCGTGTTTGAGGCAGAGATTAAAGTAGCAGGAGATCTTATAATATTTAACATGCATTCAAATATTTTTGAATTCCCAAGAAACCATGAAATCTGGAAAGATAGCTATTATATAGAAAGGCCGTTGGTTACTTATTCGGGAATTATTAATTTTTATAATTTTCTGGCTGATTCTTTTAAATATAGCCGTTCAGAAGACCTCGGATATCTTATCGGACGTATGTTCATAAATAAAGATGCGACTTTTTTTATTGAAGGACGTCAGGAACTTGGTTTTAACTATCCTGTATTTAATAAAAATGAAGTTAATGAGGAAAATCTGAAAACTCTGGTTGAATCTGCGATAAGTTATGTTCTAAAATTCGATTTACTTGTACCTCCTTACAATCAGGTAAAAATAGTTACAGTTGACCAGATGAAAGAAAAAATAAACAAATCAAAGACGCAAACAGGAAAAAGACTAGGTTTTCAATATAATGCAATAGAAGAATAAAATTTTTCCTATTAGTTTCTTTAATTGTTAATATTATTTAGTAATATTTTGGTAAAAATATTAAATAAGTAACTTTAATAAAATTTTTATACATTTTTTTAGTTAATTTGTATAGTCAAACATTATAAACCATTATTATGAATAACCTAAAATTCATTACAGGTTTTATTGTATTTATCTGTTTATCTTCATTTTTATATGCACAAACCCCACAAATAACTATTAAAGGCATAATACAGGATACTACAAATGCTCCTGTTCCGGCTGCAACTGTTATGCTTTTAAATAATACGGATTCTGCATTAATAAATTACACAACATCAAATTCAGAAGGAGAATTTAGTTTTAAAAATATAAAAAATACAAATTATATTTTAAAGATTTCGCATATAACGTTTATGCCGTGGCAAAAACATATCAGACAATCTGATGAAAAAGAAATAGATCTGGGTATTATAAGCATGTATCCTATTGCAGAATTTTTGATGGAAGTTGTAATACGCGACGCACAGGCTCCCATTTTTATTAAAGGGGATACTGTTGAATATGATGCAAGGACATTTAAAGTTCCTCCGGGATCGACAGTAGAAGACCTTTTACGAAGATTACCGGGAATAGATGTAGATGTTGACGGAAATATCTCAACAATGGGAAAAGATGTTAAAACGGTATATGTTGACGGAAAAACATTTTTTGGAAACGATCCGACCACTGTGACACAAAACCTTGATGCCGCCGCTGTTTCAAAAGTACAAGTCTATAACGAAAAATCCGAACAGGAAAGACTTACAGGTGTTTCAGACGGGACTAAAGACAAAGTCCTGAATCTGGAACTAAAAGAAGAATACAAAAAAGGATATTTCGGTAAAGCTACAATTGCAGGCGGAACATCAGACCGATGGGCTGCCAGGGGAAATTTCAACTGGTTCAATGATAAGCAACAATTATCATTTATCGGATATGGTAATAATATAAATCAAACCGGCTTAAACTGGAGCGATTATTCAGAATTTAAAGGTCAAAGCATGACGACAAATTTTGACAATGGAGATTTTGGTTTTTCAAGCAGAAACGGCGGCAGGTATTTTTATTCATTCTATGATTATTTTGACGGCAACGGTTTCACAAAAAATTACGGAGGAGGAGTAAATTATAATTACTTCAACAAAAAAATAAAATTAAACACCGGATATTTTGGGAAAAGAAACGACGCATTCAACGATCAGTTTGCAAACCGCCAAACATTTTTAACCGACAGTACATACTATAGCATTGACACTATACATAATCAGAATATAAAGAATAACCACAACTTTTCAACACGTGCCGAATTCGAAATAGATTCAAATAATATTATAATACTCAGGGCTAATTTTGATTTTACAACAATTACAAGAGACAAAACTCAAAAACAACTTTATCAGACATCAGATTTTCATAATATAAATTTAAATTCGATTTTCAATGCAAATTCAATTGATAATTTAACTTTGAACACATTGGCAATATACCGGCATAAATTCAAAAAGAAAGGACGGTCATTTGCAATAAGTGGAACGTATGATCTTGCTGATAGTAAAAATAATGAAAATATATCAAATATAAACGAATTCTTTAATGCCCAAACACCAACAGAACAGATAAACAGCTTATTTCTGGCAAATAAAAAAAATAATAATAATCAACAGATAAAATCCAGCTTATTATATGTGGAACCATTGTCAAAAAGATTTTCTTTACTGGGTTTTTATAATTTTAGTTCAGAAAACAGAAAATCTGATAATTTTTCCAATAATCCTGAAAATAATCAGAATATAGACAGCTTAAAATTAAATTATCAAAACAACATTTTGTATAATCGTGCCGGAACATCATTAAATTATGGCTATGAAGGCATAAATATTTCCGCAGGAGCAGCATTCCAGTCCATACATATGGAAGGGATAAGCAAAACTTATAATAAAAATGAAAGTAAAACATTCACCTACAATAACTTTATTCCATATTTTTCAGCTGATATTGAATTTTTTAATGATATGTATTTCGAAGCTTCTTATTCTTATGAAATTGATGAACCCAGTATGTCGTATCTGTTTCCTGTACCAGACCTTACAAATTCTTTATATATAAAAACAGGTAATCCTGAACTTGCTCCCGAACGTAATCACAAAATCGAAGGAAGAATATCTTACTGGAACAGTGCTTCAATGACAAACATATCATTGAACGCATACAGCAACATATATGATAGTCGTATTGTATACAATCAGACTACCGAATTTGTGGACTCCATAGGATATGTTACAACATATGTACCGGAAAATGTAAAAGGCGGTAATGATTTCTCAATTTATATGTGGACAAATTTCCCTCTCATAAAAACAAAACTTACAATGAGTTTAAGTCCGAATATAAGGTTCAGCAATTCTCCAACATATATCAACGGAATCGAAAATATAACAAACTCTAAAACATATTCAGGAAGGATCGGATTTAACCTTACCATCGGACCAAAATTGAACTTTAATATAAATGGCAACATCAGTTCAACTAATATTTCATATTCCATACACACAGACCGTAATCAAAAATATATGAATTACTCTTCAAGTGCAGGAATTAAGTGGCAGTTATTAAAGAAAACATTCCTTGAAGGGAACTTCAATTTCAGTAACTATAGTAATAAGAGCTTTGATTTTGACCAGACAATACAACTATTAAACATTTCATTAAGACAGGTAATAGGTAAAGAAAACAAGTTTGAAGTCCGTTTGGCAGCTTTCGACCTGCTTAATCAACAACAATATGTAAGACAATCTGCCAGTGCAAATTATATAGAATATATCACTGCTCCGACACTTGCAAGATATTTTATGCTAAGTATATCATACAATATACGTGGTTTTGATACATCAAACAATACAAGACGGTAAATAACCGCGTTGGCAAAATTAGAACAAAGAATATTTAATTTTGTAGTTGAGCAGCCATTCTGAAAGAACAGAACAAAAAAATAGCAGTTCCAAATCCTTTTGCAAAAATTTAAACTTTATCCAACTAGAAACAGGTAAGATACTCGCAAAGTCGTAAGAACTGAAACTAATAAATATCTACAAAGAAGCAGACGTTAAACAAAATTTTATGACATGAAAAATTCAGCCTGTATCTGAAAACACTAGTAAAAATGGACAAACTGTTATTGTAGATTATATTTATCTAAAAAAATGTGTATTTTTGCTCGTTATATATATGAATAATGTGTATTTTTGCCAAAATCTTATAGATATGGAAATTAGCAGAGAGATATTGAATAGTCTAAATCGATGGAAAGAACACCCTTATCGCAAACCGCTTGTTTTACAGGGAGCAAGACAAGTTGGTAAGTCATTTATTCTCAAACAATTTGGTGCGCAACATTTTGAAAATTGCTGTTATGTGAATTTTGATTTTGAAAAAGAGCATAAAACTGAATTTGCCATCACTAAAGACCCTGTACGCATTGTTTCTTATCTTACAGCAGTAAAAGGAATGGATATTAATCCCCAAAAAACGCTGATTATTTTCGATGAAATTCAAGAATGTAATGATGCATTGAATAGTTTGAAATATTTTCGCGAACTGATGCCCGAGCAAGCGGTTGTGTGTGCAGGGTCATTGCTTGGTGTGGCGTTGAAACGGGAAGGTGCTTCTTTTCCCGTTGGTAATGTTGATTTTTTGACACTTTATCCTGTCAGTTTCAAGGAATTTCTAGTACTTTACAACGAAAAATTATCTTATTTTCTGGAAAATTATGTTTCTTCTAAAAAAATGGAGAAAATACCTGAGATATTTCATACTCAACTAATTGAATCGTACAAAGTGTATCTATGTTGCGGTGGGATGCCGGAAACCATTGTCCGTTACCTCAAAAACAGAGATTGGAATGAAGTCGATACCATCAATAATCAAATTCTTACTGCCTATACGCTTGATTTTGCCAAACATATAGACCACAAGGATATTCCTCGTTTGCAGCGACTTTGGGAAAATATTCAGGATAATTTAGCAAAAGAAGACAGAAAATTCAGATATTCACTGATAGAAAAAAGTGCAAGAGGAAGAAATTATGAAAATTCGGTCGAATGGTTGGCTTTGAGCGGATTAGTAAACCGGGTTTTTGAAATCACTAAACCTTATTTGCCGCTTTCTTCCTATAAAAACAGTAATGCTTTCAAACTGTATCTCTCCGATTCGGGACTTTTAAGGACAAAATTCCGCCTTGCACCCACTACCATCTTGCAAGGTGATAGACTATTTGCTGAATTTAAAGGAATTCTGACTGAAAATTATGTATTGCAATCACTTGTCCGTCAATTTGGAAACGATATTTTTTATTGGACTTCGGGGAATCTGGCAGAAGTAGAATTTGTGTTTCAACACTCGGAAATGGTTATTCCTGTTGAGGCAAAATCAGCATTAAGTACAAAATCAAAAAGTTTATCGGAATACAGAAAAAAATACCAACCCGATTTCTCTCTCCGTTTTTCGTTGAAAAATGTTGAAAAAAACGATGATTTACTCAATTTACCTTTATATCTCGCCGATTATACGGAAAAACTGATAAAATGAAAACACAAAAAAAATAGACAAAAAAGGGATTCCAACACCAAACAAACATAACTGTTACACAATCTTCAAAATCAAGGCTATGGCTTCCAAATCCGAAAAACAGGAAACAACACTATAGCAGGGTATATTACTGTATTCATTTACATATTCTTTGCCGTTTTGTTTGCAAATATCCAATATTTTATCGAAATTTGTTTTTAGGTTGTGAATAATTCTATTGTATGCTGTTATTGTGAGATTGCTAATACAAATTCTAGAGTTCTTGTTCAACTTTTTTTAATAAATTATCATATTTTAATTCTGCCAACAAGCCAATGAGTGGTAAATAATATTTTATTATGAAAATAAAAAAACAAATTCCGGTAATATTGATAATTCTGTTATCTGTAAATTTTATTACAGCACAAAATGAGTACGGAACAATAAAATATACTGTCAGTCATGACTGGACAAAAAAAATGGAATCAAACGAATTTATAAGCCAGGCACAAAAAGAACAATCTTCATATGTTTGGGGGAATAATAATTTATATAGTGAATATGCTATTTTGGAATTCTCTCCCGATGCATATCTATATAAAATGATTGAAAACAATGATGATCCGGGAGAGTATTCATGGAAATCCAACGAATATATAATTTATCGCGATATCAAAAATAATGCGACATATGATATAATAAGGACTTTAAATAATTTATATGTAATTGAAGATTCTATTTCGTATCAGAACTGGAAGATAAGAAATGATATGAAAGAGGTAGCAGGACATATTTGTATGAATGCTTATTACAGGGATACGATCAAAGATAAAGATATTATTGCATGGTTTGCCCTTGACATACCTCTTTCCTATGGTCCCAAAAGATATGGGGGACTACCGGGAATGATAATGGAAATAAATATGAACAATGGTGCAGTAGTAATTACGGCAACAGATATTTCCTTTTCAGAAGAAAAAAACAATATAGAAAAACCTACTCATAAAAAAAAGATTAAAAAAGTTACCGAAGAAGAGTTTGACGATATAATTTATAAATTTATCCAACAAACCAAGAAAAACAAACGTCCTTACTTTTATACTATAAGTTATTAAATATCACTTGTTATATTATATGAATATATATTTGTTCTATTTTAGAAAACATATTAATTTATTCACATAAATTCTATAAAATTACATCAAAAATGTCAAAAAAATTAATTAAAAAAACAATTAAAGTGTTATAAATCAAAAACTTAAAACAATCAACAATCAAATGAAAAAAAATTTTACAGATATATTTAAAATTTCGATTAAATAGTTTAAATTTGCAACCTCAAAATAGATAACAAATCTTTATTATGGCAAAAAATAAAAAGACTGCAAACGAGAATAATAACTTTAAAACTGTTGAAACAGCATTCAATCGTGCTGAAAATTTTGTTGAAACAAAACAAAAAACTTTAATAGGTATTGCAGCCGGTATATTGGTAATAATTTTGGCAGTTGTCCTTTATACAAACTTTGTTCGTGAACCACGCAAAAACGAAGCATGGTCAGAATCATTTAAAGCAGAATATTATTTCGAAATAGACTCTTTTAATTTAGCATTATACGGAGATGGTTTTTATCCCGGGTTTGTTGATATAGTCGACCAATATGGAAGTACACCTATGGGAAATGCCTCAAAATATTATGCAGGAGTGTGTCTCATGAGAATAGGAGAATTTGAATCTGCAATAGATTATCTTGAAGGGTTTAAAAGTAAAGATCCAATGGTTGGTGCAATGGCAACAAACCTTATAGGAGATGCCAATATGGAACTTGGAAATAATGAAACTGCTCTAAAAAATTATTTGAAAGCTGCAGATAAAGCCTCTAATGAATTTTTGACACCTGTTTTCCTGATGAAAGCCGGAAGAACATGTGAATTACTTGGAGACTATAAACAGGCATTAAACATTTATACTCGTATAGAAAAAGAATATCATGGCACGCAACAACAAAGAGAAGTTGAAAAATTTATTGAACGTGCAAAAACAAAAATGTAAAAAATTTTAGTAAATAATAAATAAATTAGGGGCTTTATGCCCCATTTTTGTAATACAATGGCAAGTGAATTAAAAAATCTGTCGGAATATACCGAAACCGGAATCGCAAAAAACACTCCTGCAAAACAATATAAAATCGGGATTGCAGTGTCTGAATGGAATAAGGAAGTTACTTTCAACATGGCTGAAGGAGCTATTGATACATTAAAAAAATATGGTTATACAGCAGATGATATAATTCTTAAATATGTGCCAGGTAGTTTTGAATTACCGTTAGCTGCAAAATATTTGATTGAAATAGCAAAGGCAGATGCCGTAATTTGTCTGGGATGTGTAATACAAGGAGATACCAAGCACTTTGATTTCGTATGTTCTGGTGTAACACAAGGAATCATGGACATTAATATACAAACAGGAATACCTGTTGCTTTCGGAGTTTTGACAACCAACAACCAACAACAGGCACTGGACAGGTCAGGAGGCAAATTGGGAAATAAAGGAGATGAAGCTGCAATTGCTGTACTTAAAATGTTGTTTCTGAAAGATGAACTTAAAAATAAATGAATTTAAGAAAAACTATAGGAATATTATTTCTTGTGATAACAATATCATCTTGTTTAAGCAAGAAAAACTGGGAGCAAGCACACATTACATATAAGGACGAAAGTAAAAGCTCTATGAATGTGTATCCCGGTAGAAATTCCTATTATAATCTGATACATGCAAAAAAAGATATTAAAGCAAAAAAAGAATTTCTTCTACCCGAAGATGTTAAAACCGTAGAAAATGAACAATACAAATATGTAAGCATGTACTTCGATGAAGAAAACTTTGGAATGGAATCATACGGGTTCGGCAAAGTTATGGCGGGTGATGAAATAATGATAGTAAAAACAAAATTCCGGGAAAAAACATGTGCATGTAAAACATCAGGAGCTTATTTTAAAGGGCACTTTCTTGTTTACAATAACGATATACAAAGGATCAGGACAGATAAAAGATCAAATATTATAAATAATAAAGAAATTCAGGATTTTATGGATAAGTATTCCGATATTGATCTTCCACAAAAAATCAGTACTGTTGACGATCTTATTGAGTATATAAAAAATATCAACAATTAGCCAACATAACATTTTAATAATCAAACATCTAACAAATTAACATTTCTGATGTTAAAAATTCGGTAAACCGGAATTAAATAAATTAATTTAATAATAGTAACTTTGAAAGTTCATTCTAACTAAATATATATCAAAATGGGTAAAATAATAACATTAGCTAATCAAAAAGGAGGAGTCGGAAAAACAACAACAGCTATAAACCTGGCTGCCAGTCTTGCTGTTCTAGAATATAAAGTCCTGGTTGTAGATGCTGACCCTCAGGCTAATGCAACTTCAGGATTAGGATTTGATGTAAGAAATATACGCACAGGACTTTATGAAGCTCTTATTAAAGATGAAGACCCTCATAATATCATATTATCTAGCAATATAGACGGCTTATATCTGCTTCCAAGTCATATAGACCTTGTAGGAGCCGAAATTGAAATGCTGGAACTTCCAAATCGTGAAAAAGTTTTAAAATTTATTTTAGAAAAAATAAAAAACGAATACGACTTTATTTTCATAGATTGCTCACCATCTCTGGGGCTTATAGTTTTGAACGCATTAACAGCTTCCGATTCCGTACTTATTCCAGTACAATGTGAATATTTTGCACTTGAAGGACTTGGAAAACTGTTAAATACCATAAGGATAGTTCAGGGACAACTTAATCCTGAACTTGATATCGAAGGCTTTGTAATGACAATGTATGATGCCAGATTAAGACTTTCTGACCAGATATATGAAGAAGTTAAAAAACATTTCAGTGAAATGGTATATGAAACAATAGTACATAGAAATGTAAAACTTGGCGAAGCTCCAAGTTTTGGTCAGACAATATTTGATTATGACGTAACATCAAAAGGAGCTACAAACTATTTAAACCTTGCACGCGAACTTCTGCAAAGAAATAATATGACAAAAATTAACGAAAACGAAAAAATAATAAACACAAATTAAAGAATGGCCAAAAAGAATGCATTAGGCAGAGGACTGGATGCCTTAATTGATACATCGACAGTAAAAACACAAGAAACTCAACAAAGAGAACCGAACGAAATAGATATAACATTAATTGAAGCTAACCCATTTCAACCACGTACAACATTTGACGAAGAAGCACTTCAGGAATTATCTGATTCGATAAAAGAACTCGGTATTATTCAACCGTTGACTGTCAGAAAACTGGACAACGGCAAATATCAGCTAATATCGGGTGAAAGAAGATTACGTGCATCAAAACTTGCAGACCTAAAAAAAATCCCGGCATATATTAGAGTTGCAGATGATCAGGGAATGCTTGAAATGGCACTGGTTGAAAATATACAGCGCGAAGATTTAAATGCTATTGAGGTTGCTATCAGCTATCAACGCTTAATGGACGAATGTAAACTTACACAGGAAACACTTAGTCAGCGTGTTGGGAAAAAACGTTCTACAGTTGCAAATTATACAAGACTCTTAAATCTACCTGCAAAAATACAAATCGGTATCCGCGACGAGAAAATATCAATGGGACACGCCAGAGCTTTATTAGCACTTAAAGACGATGAAACCCAGTTGATGATATACGATCAAATATTAAAATATGATTTTTCCGTACGCAGAGTCGAAGATATAATCAGAGAACTTAACAACGATGAGAACAATACCGAGAAAAAGAAAGTAAAAAAGAAAGTTCTAAGTACTCAAGACGATTATAACCAACTACAAAAACATTTATCAAACTGTTTTACAGCCAATGTCGAATTTAAAAGAAATACTAAAGGTAATGGAAAAATCGTTATTCCTTTTAAAAACGATGAAGATCTGGAAAGAATTATTGCAATACTCGACAAAGTAAACACATAACACGTTGGCTATTAATAAAAAAATATATTCAACCATATTTCTATTGCTAATCTGTAGCATTTGTCTATCTCAGACAGATACTACAGCATTTAGTACTTTAAAAGTACATTCTCCAAAAAGAGCTGCAATTTATTCAACAGTAGTGCCGGGACTTGGGCAAATTTACAATAAAAAATACTGGAAATTACCAATTGTTTATGTAGGCATAGGCGGGTTTACATATTTTGCCATTGATAATCAAAAAGAATTCAACAGATACAAAAATGCTTATATTTTAAGGGAAGATGGTAAAGATGATGAATTCATGGGAATATTAAATGAACAGGCACTATTAAATGAAATGGACAGATGGAGAAAATACCGGGATCTTTGTATTGCAGGTGCTGTTCTAATATATGCATTACAAATAATAGATGCAAACATAGATGCACATCTTATGGATTTTGATATAGGTGATAATTTGAGTGTCAAACTTATGCCAAGTCAGTTTAACACCAGATTTTCACGTTCAACTGTAATGGGATTTGGTTGTATAATAAATTTTTAATTATGAATATAAAAAAATATTTTTTGTATATTATCCTATGTATAATAATATTTAATACTTATGCTATAAATGATACAACTGCCTTAAAATTGACTGAAGAAGAATTTAATTATAACGACTGTTTTGTTGCAGATAACCTTGATAGCTTGTTAAATTGCTGGTTTTATCACATTGGTCGTGATTCTATCGCTTATCTTTCACCTGAAGACAGATATTTCTTTGTTACAGACCTTGCTGATTCAATATATGAAGACAGGATAAAAAATATTCCCTCTCCCATTGAATTAAGTTATAATAAAATAGTTCAAAAATATTTAGATACATATGTAAAAAACGGAAAGTGGGTAGCTCCAAAATTTTTAGGTCTATCTCACCAATATTTTCCTATGTTTGAAGAAAAGCTGGATTCATATGATATTCCACTTGAGATAAAATACCTGGCTATTGTAGAATCTGCATTAAATCCAAGAGCAAAATCAAGATCCGGCGCCGCAGGATTATGGCAATTTATGTATCAGACCGCTAAAGGCTATGGAATGGAAATAAACTCCTATGTTGACGAAAGAATGGATCCTGTAAAATCTACTGATGCTGCCTGCCGGTTCCTTAGCAGCCTTTACAACACATATAATGACTGGATACTGGCAATTGCCGCATACAATTGTGGTCCGGGAACTTTAAACAATGCAATAAGGCGTTCGGGAGGAAAAACAAATTACTGGGAAATTTACCCATATCTGCCACATGAAACACGGAATTATGTTCCAAGATATATTGCAATTATATATCTTTTCCATTATGCAGAAGAACACGGATTTAAACCCGAATATATTCCTTATTATGATGATGTGGACACAATAATGATCCGTAAAGAGCTACACTTTGCACAATTGGATTCAGTATTAGGGATAAGCGTTGCTCAAACACGGGAATTAAATCCTCAATACAAGTTAGATATTGTCCCTGCTAAAACAAAACATTATCCCTTAAGGATGCGCAGGCAATATATAAGCCAATTTATAGAACTCGAAGATTCAATATATAAATTTCAGGATTCAATATTTTTCAATCCACGTAAATATAACTACAAACCAAACGAAACATATGTGGATTATGCTCCTATCGCCGCACAACCGGAAGGAACAGTCAGTCTTACATATACTGTAAAATCCGGAGATGTTATAGGGCTTATATCTTCGTGGTACGATGTAAAAAATGCCGATCTCAAAGCATGGAACGGACTCAGCGGAAATAATATAAAAGTCGGACAAACTCTTAAAATATATGTACCGAAAGACAAAGAAGAAAAGTTTAAAAATATTGACAACATGTCTTTTGAACAAAAACAAAAAAGTGTGGGAGTTGATCCGTCAACAAATCAACCTAAAGAAGATCCCCTTGATCCAGGTTATGAATACTATACAGTAAAAGCAGGCGACAATCCGTATAATATTGCAAACAGATTTGACGGTATATCTGTTGATGACATATTAAAATTAAACGGAATAACAAATCCTTCAGGATTAAAAATAGGACAAAAGTTAAAAATCAGAAAAAAACAATCCAATGAAAGCGGAACAGCACTTAAATAAACCGAATATTGCTGTACTTGGAGGCGGTTATACTTCCGAAAGACAAATAAGTTTAAATTCTGCAAAACAAGTTTTTGACAGTATAGATAACAAACGTTTTAATGCTTATTTAATTGATGTCACTACAGAAGGAATGTTCTTCCTAACTGATAATGACAGGATATCAGTAGATCTTAACTCTTTTTCAATAAACATTGATAATAATATAATTATATTCGATTTTGCATATATAGTTTTGCACGGATCACCGGGAGAAGACGGAAAAATACAAGGCTATTTTGACATAATGAAT
This sequence comes from Bacteroidales bacterium, assembly GCA_031275085.1. GTDB lineage: Bacteria > Bacteroidota > Bacteroidia > Bacteroidales > ML635J-15 > Bact-19. The sequence continues at coordinate 63,511 of JAISPG010000028.1, forward strand.
ATCCCCTACTCTTCCTGTGGCGTCTTTACATCATCTTTAACATTCAATAAAGTTGCATGTAAAAAGATTTTGGCTGATTCAGGTATAACTATGGCAAAATCAACAGTAATACATAAAGAAGAATGTTTTTCCGTTGATGAAATTATTTCTATGGTAGGACTTCCTTGTTTTGTTAAGCCGAATACTTCAGGGTCAAGCTATGGAATAACAAAAGTATATGAAAAAGAAGAATTCATTGATGCTGTAAATAAAGCAGCCGAAGAAGACTCCACAATTATTGTTGAAGAATTTATAAAAGGTACTGAAGTATCGTGCGGAATCCTAAAGACTTCAAAAAACATCCATATTTTTCCTGTTACTGAAATATATACAAAAAATGACTATTTCGACACTGAAGCAAAATACACACCCGGGTTTACCGAAGAGATCACTCCTGCCCGCATTACCAAAGAAGAAACCAAACTGGTACAGGAAAACACCTCAATCATATATGATGAACTTGAATGTAAAGGAATAGTAAGAGTTGATTACATTATAAAAAACGGAGTACCTTATTTTCTGGAAATCAATTCGATACCAGGGATGAGTGCCGAAAGCATTATTCCAAAACAAATACGCTCTGCAGGAAAAACCATAGCAGAAATATTATCAGAGGTAATTGATGATGGATTGTTAAATCCGACAAAGTAACCATCTTCGATACATTATATCAAAGTACCATCTTTGTAGCGCCGGACAAGTTCTTCAATATCTTTATCTTTTCCTATTGAATCATATTCTTTTTTAAGGTCGTTACCAAACATTTTTGCAAATCCCTGCCAGAAAAAAGCTTTTACAGAGCCTTTTAATTCGTCAATTATTTCATACGCCGTACTGCCACTTTCGCGATCAAGTAATTTAACAAGTAATACAGATTGAGATATTGTGAATTTTACCAAACGTGGTTTATACTCATCCATTATTTGCGATTCACGCATCTTTAAATATTTTTTCCTTTCTTTATCATTTGCAAATTTTGCCAGACTGTCTTCAATCTGACTGTATAATGCCGTTATTTCCAATGCTACTGGATAAACCTTAATGAAATTTCTTTCAAGTTTTTCATATTGCCGTTGTTGCTTTTTTGTTGCAAATACTTTTCTGGGAAAAACCGTGATCTGCGGATGAAAAATAAGACCGTCGGGGGTATTCCTTACTAAACTGTCAACATTTAATTCTTTCCTGTAATAAGAAGGTAATTTTTTATTTGACTGCGAATATACATATTCACTTGCCAGAATTAAAAATATCGCAATTAACATTATAAGGACTTTTCTCATATTTTCACTTTTATTATCTTATAACATAATAAACAATTTTTGTACCAATATTATTTCAATTATAAAAATCATATCATAATAATCTTAAAAACAACAAATTACAATAAAAATATTTTTATTGATAATTCAAAATCCATAAGGTTTTTTAAATTTGTAATAAAATACAATAAAGATATGAATTACTTGAAAGCCTATGGAATATTATTGTTAAACACACTTACAGGATTAGCTATAATGATCCTGAACAGCTTTATTAATATTCCCAATAAATATATTTCAGTTGTTTTAATGTTAAGCTTGTTCGTCATTAGTAACATCATATATGCTTATTGTTTTAAATTAACAGATGATATCAAAAAATACTGGTCATTAAGAAAATCTTACTTTATACTTCCGGGTATAATAACTGGGCTAATTATAGCCTATCTCCCGATCACATTAGGACTTATAACAGGAAAAACGAATTTTTCTGCTTTAAGTTTTTATGAAATCACTATTTCTTCATTAATAATAACTTTTCTTATTGTTTCGTGGGAAGAACTATGGTTTCGTGGTATTTTACTAAATTATTGCAAGAAGTTTATATCATATATAAATATTTCTGTAGCCTCAGGAATATTATTTATGCTTATGCATATTATGAACCCAAATATAAACCTGCTGACTGAAGGTCCCAGCCTGTTTTTTGCAGGTGCTTTACTTACTATTCTTTATTTATATTATAAAAATATATGGCTACCTATAGGAATACATTTTGGAAATAATTTTTTCAATTCACTGGTCGATTATCCGTTAAAGGATGATATATGGTTCGGAGAGGAAAAACTTATATCTTCATTCGTTACAGCAATACTATTCATTATATTTGTAATCAAAGTATATAAAAAAAATATTAATAATGCCGCAAAATAATTATATAGAAGATAAGACTTTCGACAAAATTGATTTTACAATTGAAGGATTTCCAAAAGGAGAATATGAATATTGCATTTTTAAAAACTGTAATTTTTCAAATTCTGATCTTTCAAGAGTAAATTTCCTGGAATGTGAATTTATCAATTGTGACCTTAGTTTAGTAAAAACTAACGATACTGCATTTAGAATAGTAAAATTCAAATCGTCAAAAATATTAGGAGTACATTTTGAAAATTGTAACAAACTAGGTTTTTCTTTATCATTCGATGACTGCATTTTAAATCATTCCTCTTTTTATCAGTTAAAAATGAAAAAAACAATTTTCACAAATTCTAAACTGGAAGATGTAGACTTTGCGGAAACAGACCTGAATGGAGTTTGTTTCTTGAAATGTGATATGAAAGGAGCTTCTTTTAATTTCACAAATCTTGAAAATGCAGATCTAAGAACATCATACAATTATTCAATTGATCCTGAGACAAATAAGCTAAAAAAAGCAAAATTTTCATTTCCGGAAGTAACAGGACTTTTAGATAAATATGATATTATAATAAACTAAAAGTTTTTCGACTTCGTCCAGCATCTGCTATAGAATTAATCCGGTCTATAAGCTTGCTACTAAGGATTTGGTACTTTCAACTTATTTAAACTATATTTGTAAATAAATAATTATCTTAATGAAAAACACTACCTTAAATAATTTTATTCTTTCAATTTCCAGTGGGCTTATACTTTGTTTAGGCTGGACCCAACTCGGATTAGGTTGGACTTCTTTTATTGCTTTTGTTCCCTTGTTAATAATAATGGAAAGACTTATAAAAAGCGAAAAAAAGAATGGAGGAAGCCAATTTTTCGGATATACTTATCTTACATTTATTATCTGGAATGCATTGTCTACATGGTGGATATATTATGCAACCCTTCCCGGAGCAATTGCCGCAATTGTTCTTTCTTCATTATTCATGGCAATTGTAATGCGTGTAAGTTATTCGTCATTTAAAGCTTTTGGAAGGAGAATAGGATATATTGTTTTTGCAACTAACTGGGTAGCTTTCGAATATTTATTCATGAACAGCGATATTTCATGGCCATGGCTTGTTCTTGGTAATTCTTTCTCAAACAATATAAGCCTTATACAATGGTATGAATATACCGGACATTTCGGAGGATCTGTATGGATAGTAGTAATTAATTTATTCATATATGAAATATTAAGGCAATTAACAGAAAAAAAGGAAAAGAAAAAAATACGGAATTATTCAATAGGTCTGGCATGTTTGATTTTTATCCCAATGATATTTTCCGGTATAAGATATTCAACATATTCAGATATAGGAAAAAATGTCGATATTGTAATAGTTCAGCCAAATATTGATCCATATAATGATAAGTTCGGTAATTTAACTACAGACGAACAGTTGGATATAATACTCAATACTGCCGGTACTCTTGCAGACGAGAATGTGAATTACTTTGTTGCACCCGAGACTGCAATACCAAATGGTATGTGGGAAAATGAAATTGAAACGGAAAGTAGTATAATTTATATAAGGTCATTTCTTTCACAGTATTTTCCACATGCAAAATTTATAATAGGAGCTTCTACCAGAAAATTATATTTAGATGGTGAGAACAAATCAATAACTGCCCGAAAATTCAAAAGCTCAGAACATTATTATGATATATTTAATACTTCTGTACAAATAGATACATCTCCTGATATATATATATATCATAAAAGTAAACTTGTTCCCGGAGTTGAAATGATGCCATATCCACAGGTTTTCGGATTCCTTCAGGAAATATTATTTGATCTTGGCGGAATGGTAGGAAGTCACGGGACACAAGAAAAGCGAAGTGTTTTTCCAAATGAAGAGCTTGGAATTAATGTCGGGGTACCGATTTGTTATGAATCCGCATATGGAGAATTTATGGGCGAATTTGTACAGGAAGGTGCTAATCTTTTATTTGTCATAACCAATGACGGCTGGTGGGACGATACTCCAGGGTATAAACAACACAGAAGCTTTTCCAGAATACGGGCAGTAGAAACACGAAAAAGTATAGCCCGTAGTGCAAACACAGGGATAAGCTGTTTTATAAATCAACGCGGAGATATTATCCAGGAACTCGGATGGTGGAAACGGGGAGCCTTAAGAGATACAATAAAAGCCAACGACATTGAAACATTTTATACAAAATACGGTGACTATATTGCAAGAATGTGTATTGCAATATCACTGGTCGTTATTGCTGTCCAAATTGTAAATATGGTATTAAGACGGTTGAAGAAAAGTTAACATATGTTTTTTATTTGTCATATGATCGTTGCAGTGCATTAAACTGTAGCTGATAGAATTAATTATCAAGTTGAAATTAAAATAACAACAATTCTTCATAATATCAATTTTATCGTAATCAAAATATCACATTTTAACTATTTTATGTCAAAAAAAATGAATAATATTAATATAAATACTAAATCTGATTAACTGATTTTTAAAACTGAAAATAAATAAATGGTTGCATATCCGAACATATAGACTGATATACGACAAATACCACTATCACACAAAAAATTGCCTGCAACCAATGCGGAAGGGCAATAAATTTATCGCGCCACTTATCTTTAAAATTATAACTTAACCAATGTGTTATAAATCCGAAAAGCATTATTATCCACACTTTATAATATGCTGTAATTACCTGTGGTATTATATGAAAGTCAAAATTATTCCAGATTCTGCTCAACATTGTTGAAGCCGTGTCGTAATCCGGCGCCCTGAAAAATACTCTGGTAAATGTTATAAATGTGAAAGTCAGTGCTATTTTCCAGATAGTTGCCAAACGTCCGTTTTTATTTTCCCAGGGGCTAATCTTACGCCAATATTTATAAACAACGATACCTAATCCATTTAAACCACCCCAGATAAGAAAATTCCAGCTTGCCCCGTGCCATAATCCGCCAAAAAGCATCGTAATCATAAGGTTTGCATTAGTTGTTATGCCTTTTTTTGTTGAAGGAAAAACAATCGAAATCACAAATAATAACAAAGTCAAAGTTATTATTACTATTGTAAACCACTTATTTGCTGCCAATATCATGAATACTGCCAGAATAAGGATAAGATTTATAAATGTTCCGGCTGTTGCATTTCTGTTACCTCCAAGCGGAATATATAAATAATCTTTTAACCAGCTGGATAATGAAATATGCCATCTTTTCCAGAATTCTCCACAATTTTTTGCTTTGTAAGGAGAATTAAAATTCTGACTTAGCCGAAATCCCATTAATAATGCTACACCTATTGCTATATCGGTATAGCCGGAAAAATCGACATATACTTGTAATGAATATGCAAACACTGCCATCATACTTTCAAATCCTGAATACATATCAGGATTTGAAAATATCCTGTCAATAAAATTAACTGCAATATAATCACCTATCATTATCTTCTTGATCAAGCCTTTAAGGATCATAAATACAGCCAGTCCAAACTCATATCTTGATAGTTTAAATTTATTGTAAATCTGCGGAATAAATTCAGATGCTCTAACAATAGGACCTGCAACCAGTTGGGGAAAAAAAGACACAAAAAATCCAAAATCAATAATATTTTTTACAGGTTCAAGTTTCCTCCTGTATATATCAAGTGAATAAGACATTGTCTGAAACGTGTAGAACGAAATTCCTACAGGAAGAAATATTTTTGCAGTATCAAAATGAGTTCCTGCAAAAAGGTTTGTAAACTCTGCCAGATAATTATATGCAACAAAGTCAGTACCGAACATTTGATTTATTGCATCTACAAAAAAGAAAGTATATTTGAAATAAGACAGAATAAAAAGATTAATGCATATACTTAAGCCCAGCAGCAACTTTCGTGACATACTTGTCTTCGAGGAATATATCCATTTCCCGATATAAAAATCAACAACAGTACTAAAAATCAATAAAAGGAAAAAAATTCCGCTTGATTTATAATAAAAAAATAAGCTGACAACAAGAAGATATAATGATCTGGAAATATGTTTGTTGGCAACAAAAGTATACCCCATAAGGACAACAGCAAAAAATCCCCAGAAAAAGAATTTTGTAAATATCAGAGGAGACATTTCATTATAAGAAAATATGTTATCCAGAATTTCCATTAAAATATTTAACTATTCTATAAGTTCTTTAAATAATTTTCATAATCTTTCATAACAGCTTCAAATAAAAGCCTGGCAACCAAAATATATCCGTCATTTGTAAAATGTATGCGATCACTTTTTGCCAGATTATCCTTACGCCACATATCAACAGATCCATAACCGCCCATAACATCAAACAAATTCCATATAGATGCTCCATATCTCCCACTTAAACCGGACATTGCTTCATATATACTTTCCTGATTTTTATTTTGTTTTCCACCATAAGAATAAAAATCGTTATTAGTTGTAAAAATTATTGCACAATCCGGATTTACATTCAAGATTTGATTTATAATGGTATCATAGTTTGCTTCATATATTTCTTTCGAATAATCTTTATCGGCAGCATCATTCACTCCTATCGACAAAAATACCAGATCAGGCTTTATAATACTTAAATGTTTTGAAAAAAGTTTAGCTTTTAGATAAGACTTTGTTGAAGCGCCATTAATACCTATTCCCGACAGTGTAATTCCGGGAAAAGTATTTTCGAGATATGCTCCGTAAAAACAAAATTCTCCGTTACATGAATCTATTTTCTCAATTATAAGCTTTAAAGAATCTATTTGAGTAGAAAAATAAAACTCCGTTGCTCCCGCTTCATAATTTAAAAGAACAGTATCAAGGAATTCACTATGACCTACCTTGATATTATAACACATATCCTCAACATTATGAAATATTGTTATTTTATTAAATTTATGTTTTTCTATTTCGGCACGTTCATTGAATCTTATTTCTATTTCAGCATAATCATCAGTAGTACAAGTCGTTATTCCCGATAGACCTATCTCCTGCCGTATATTCCTATCGGTTATTTTATCTGTTTTCCACATGCCTTTTGTTGAAGATGAATAATAATATGGATGATTAGTATTTGCAACACTAAAAGGAAAGACAAAACCAATGGAGCTTTTAATATCAGGACATGCGGTTTCAAATAATTTTCTCAATTCTAAAGTCCAGACTCCAGCCTGAACATGAGACGCACCTATATGCAAAACCGACAATCCGGAATTTCTTGAAACACACAAACTATCAAGTTTATTAAAAAAAACTATAAGATTTTTATTTTCACCAAAATTTTCAAGCTGTGAAGAATCATATCTTATGTATGGGTATATTTTTTCTGACAGAGAAACATTACTATCCTGTGATCTTAAATTAAAGATAAAAAAGATATTTATAAAAATAATCAAAAAATATTTAACAACCTCACTCCTTTTCATTATTTCTATTTTTATTCTTTAAGTGTAGTTGATAATCGAACATAAGTGCATTATAAAACATATTTGATATGATAACAGACCCTTGTGGAGTAAAATGTACATAATCTGAAGATGCAAGCGGCGGATCCGTATTTACCCATACCGGCATTGAATTTTTTCCGCCCATAGCTTTATATGTATCCCAATAAACTGCTCCAACATCATGCGAAGCCTTGCGTAATTCATCAATAATATTCTCCAGATAAGGATATGTAACATATGAATCTTTTTCTTTTGTTGACATATCACTGGGACCAATAACAATAAAGTCTGCTTCGGGAACTATGTTTTTTAAAAAGTATAAATGATATCTGAAATAATTTGCAAATTGCTTTGCCATATTTTCATTTGTAGTATAAGGAACTATATTACCTCCAAACTGAAGAATAAAAAGATCCGGCTTAAGTTCAAAATATGAACTTTGCAAAAGCCTGGTATCATGGTTGGAAAACACATCACCACTACTTCCTCTTAATCCTATATTATCAATATATATGCCATAATCATCCTCCAGTGATATCGCGTAAAAATCGGGACTGTCATATCCTTCAAATTCAATTTTTATATTATCCAGATATTTATCAGAAGAATATTTAAAAACAAAAAAATCTTCACCTGTATTCAAAGTATCTGTCATCAATATTTCTCCATTTGACGAAAGAGCGATCTGCACTTTCTCAGATGAATTTCCATAAAATATGATTACATTTTTAAATAATGCAGTGTTAGGATATGATAAATAAGATTTTTCAAATTCGAGCCAGGCCGAATATTTTGTTTTCTCCTTACTAGCTGCACTATCGTTAACTGGAGCAAACCGGTTAAAAGCGATCATCGGGCCATACCGATCGTGGTTCAGAGTAGAATCAATAGCTCCAAAGCCTGCATAACGTCTCCAATTTTCAGATTTTGACTGACTTATACTCGACTGGGCATAAATACTTACAGGCATAACCAAACCTATTCCCGTACCTCCGAATTTGGACTGGAACTTATGACGTAAATCTGCTGTTATGCGATCTCCTTCAATCTGACTGTCGCCATAATGCATTATCCTGATGCGGTCTTCTTTTCCTAATCCGGAAAGTTTATTGAAAAATCTTTGTAAGGCTTCGGGGTTGTTTTCAGGAAATTCCAGAGATGTTATTTTTTTCTTTAGTTTTTCGAAATATATAACATTATTTGAATCAGTATCAGATTCTATATCTTCAATATTTATCTGGCTTTTCAGTAAAGAATCTATGTCGATTTTTGGCTCCGACCTGACTGGGAACATTTCCTTAAAATCCGGAAAATAAAGAGTAAAATCCTTACTTATACGTATACCATCAGAAGGAAATATCAACATAATAATTCCAAGTATTGAAATTACAGCTAAAACAAAAAATAAAACATCTTTTACTTTCATCCGGAATAAAAAACAATTGTATATTATTTTTCTTCAGGGCAAAAATAAGCATTTAGTTGAGACCGACAAACTTGATCATCTTGCATAAAATAATGCTTCAATAAAAAATTTTCAGGTTCAATGTAAAATTTTTATAAAATTGTGCCCATATTTTATATGTCAGTAAAAAAACAAATCCTTTAATGTAAATACATTAAAGGATCTTATGTTTGTGAACCAGGGAGGAGTCGAACCCCCAACCTTCTGATCCGTAGTCAGATACTCTATCCAATTGAGCTACTGGTCCTCCTATTGAGGTCACAAAAGTACTTTTTTTTATTCAGAAACAAAAATAAATTTTAATTTTTTATTGAAATCAAAATTTTTATTCATAATGTAATGCTTCAATAGGTTCTAATTTCGATGCTTTTACTGCCGGGATATAACCTGATGCGATTCCTACGACAAAACAAAGCAATACTCCTATAAAAACCCATAACCATGGCACAACGAATGAACCTCCGGTGAATAATGTTATTATATTTCCTGCTATTACGCCTAAAACTATTCCTAATGCTCCTCCCAACTGACCAATAAAGACAGATTCGAACAGGAATTGTTGTTTTATTGTTTCTGATTTTGCTCCTAATGCCTTACGTATTCCGACTTCTCTTGTCCTTTCAGAAACAGAAACAAGCATTATATTCATTAATCCTATTGAGGCTCCCAATAATGTTATAAGGCCAATTACACTGGATCCAATCGTAAGCACAGAAATATTTTCCAACATCCTTGCAACCATACTGTCGCTTTTTCTTATTTGAAAATTATTTATATCATAAACTGTCAGTTTTCTTACATTACGAAAAACGCCCTCAGCTTCACTCACTGCCAGGTCAAGTGTACCGGGGGCATCCGGCATCACATTTATTATATAATCATTATAAGAGGTATTAAAATTTTTACGCGCACTATTCAACGGGATCAAGCAGGTATTACCTCCTTCTCCGAAAGCACTACCTTTGTCTTCGAGGATTCCTGTAATCCTGTACTTCAGGTTTCCTATAAAAATATATTCTTCTATAGCATTATTATTACTTCCAAATAATTTTGTTTTTAGTTGATTCCCTATTATTACAAGATTATCTCCGGAAAGTACTTCGTTTGATGTAAAATTTCTGCCATCAGCAATAAATTCACCGGAAGTTATAAGATAATTCTCATCAACACCATAAACAGAGATCGTAGGATTAGTTTTGATATCTTCATATTTTACTGTCGCCGATCCTGTTCCTTCAACATGTATACTTACTCTTGCAGGAAACGTAAAATCATCTTTAAATTTCGTTGCATCTTCATATTTGATAACAGGATTGCTAACAACACGCCCATCCATATTTTCGTAAGATCTTAACCTCCTTATAGAAAAAGTATTAGCTCCCATATAAATAAATTCATTGGATATAGTGCTTTTTATCGCTTCAACGGCAGTTAATATACCAACAAGAGCCATAATTCCGATAGCAATGATCAATACTGTCAAGATAGTCCGCAAAGAATTTGACCTTATTGAATCTACAGATATCTTTAAATTATCTAATAATAATCCTGAGACTTTCATTATAAATTTAATTACCGGAATTTAAAATTACCATAGTTGCACCAAAACCATATTCTCTGAAAGAAGCATCTTCATAAGGAAGTTTATACTGTACATCTAATGATTCGCGAAGCGCTGCCTTAAGAGTACCATTACCAATGCCATGGATCAAAATAACTTTTCCCGCTTTATTCATGATTGCGTCAGTCATTGTTTTATGAAAAGTATCCATCTGTATTTTCAATATTTCGGCATTTGATAAACCTATCACACTATCTACCAACTGATTGATATGCAGATCAACTTCTATTTCAGGAGCTTTTTTACGCTGAGAATATCTTTTACTTTTATCTTCCTGTTCCTCTTCTCTAATTAAAATCAACCTATCTTTATTTATCTGATTATTTTCAAAATCTTCCTGAGAAATTAATGACTCTCCAAGACCTTGTTTTTCTTTAAGTAATTCAAAAATATAGGCTTTTTCATCAAAAAAATCATTTTCCAGAAAACGATGTTCCTGAAAAAAGTTAATCGGAACTATTTTTATCCTTCTCTCAACCATATTACGTAAAACCTGATAGGGATGATTAAAAAACAACATTTGAATAATTATTTCCTTTGAAAAATTAATCTGATTTCTGAAAAGTTCTCCAACTGCAATTTTAGTATTAGGCTCCAGAACTTCCGCATCCAGCTTTTCATAACCATTTTCTCCCCGAAGTACAACATGATAGAAAATATAAAAATTGGAATCATTTATTAAGTAACAATCAAAACCGTCTTCATTTGTATTGATTTTCTTTATAAATGCGAATAATACCTCTGAATCATTATTATCTTTTAATTCTATATTCTTTTTCATATCAGGTATTTCTACATTCTTTTTCCCTTCTTTTTTTTCTATTTTTTTCTCTTCCTGTACTTGCGATGCTTTTTCAATTACCACAAGCTCATTTACAGGGTAAGGATATTCAAATCCGTTGGCATCACGCACCATAGCCTGTGTTTTATTTATTTTCTCCACTACGGTACCCCCGCCCACATCATTTAAAAACCTGACTTTATCTCCAATATTTATATTCATAATTATATTACTTTTGCAACAAATATATAAAGGACATTTTTGATTATTTGTTTTTTCAAAAAAATTTCCGGTTAAATGTAATAAAAAAATGAATAAATTCCATAATATTAACATTAAAGATATTGATTACACACTACCTGACGGGAAAATAGCAAAATATCCTCTGGCTAAAAGAGAAGAATCTAAATTATTGATATATAAAAATTCAGAAATATCTGAAGACCATTTTTATAATATAAATAAATATGTTCCTGAAAAAAGCCTGATTCTTTTTAATGATACAAAAGTGATTAATGCCAGATTAATTTTTCACAAAGAAACCGGAAGCCGTATAGAAATTTTTTGCCTGGAGCCAGTAAATCCATCCGATTATTATCAGTCTTTCACTTCAACAGTAAGTTGTACATGGAAATGTTTGATCGGCAATAATAAAAAATGGAAAGAAGGTAAACTTTATAAAAAAATATTTATTAATGGTAAGGAAATTACTGTCGAAAGTTCAAAAATAAAAAGTAACGAAAATAGTTTCGAAGTTTTATTTGAATGGAAAGACATAAATGTCCGTTTTTCCGAAATATTGGAAAGCGCCGGAAATATTCCTGTTCCTCCATATTTGAACCGTAATTCTGAAGAAATTGACAAAACCAGATATCAAACCATATACGGAAAATACCAGGGATCGGTTGCTGCACCGACTGCCGGATTGCATTTTACAGAAAATATTTTACAAAATCTCAGAAAAAAGGATATTACAATAGATTCCGTAACACTACATGTAGGTGCCGGAACTTTTCATCCTGTAAAATCCGATGAAGTATATAAACATGAAATGCATACAGAATTTTTCCGTATAGAAAAAAGTACTATTGAAAATATATGGAAATATTATGGAAATATAACAGTAGTCGGAACTACAACAGTAAGAACTGTGGAAAGCACTTTCGATATTGCCTTGCAGATATTAAAAAATCCGCATAAAACAGACAATAACTTTATTGTAAAGCAATTTGAAGTTTATGAAAATAATAATGTCCACATCGACAATAAAAATGTACTGAAAAACCTCATAGACTGGATGTCAGAACATAATTTTGATCATCTGAACTGTTCTACACAAATAATGATATTACCGGGTTACGAATTTAAAATAACCGACAGGTTAATAACAAATTTCCATCAGCCCAAAAGCACATTATTGTTATTATTGGCTGCATTTATAGGTGATGAATGGAAACAAGCCTACAATTATGCACTTGAAAATAATTTCAGATTTTTAAGTTATGGGGATAGCTCTATATATTTTAAATGAAGAATTAAAAATTAAGAATGAAGAATGTGGTGAGTGGCGAGCGGCGACTGGTGAGCGGAGCCGAACCAAAAAAGAATAGATAGAAATTTAATACCAGCTATCTGACACTTTTATTCATAAAGTAAATATTTAGCACGGATAACTTTAAATTCTTCAAGTCCTATCTCCCAGCCTTTCCTTATTTCGGTTTCGTCAGTCTCATCAATAATTTGTTGCCTGAATTCGTCACATCCTGACAATAGTTCAAAAAAATTTGTTTTCTTAAAAAATTTATCTTTTTCTGGAAATAACTTATAGACTTTTTGTATCAATGAAATATTTAACATATTTGATATTTCAAAAATACTATTGTTTTCCGACAAGTCGAACCCATAACATAATTGTCCGTCCAGATCGGGTTTCGATGCTCCTTCATTAGGTAGCGGAGTAAACCGGAAGTCAGCTTCGGGAACATCCTTGAGCAGCGGATGTCCGATTATCTGGAATTGTTTATCTGTTCCTCTGCCTATACTAAGGTTCGTACCTTCAAAAAAACATAAAGTCGGATACAGATCAATTGATCTGTCATTAGGAAGATTAGGCGAAGGTTTTACAGGAAGGGAATATCTGTCGCAATGCTTGTAATTACGGCATTTTATCACAGTAAGATCACATTGGATACCATTATTAAGCCATTTTTCACCATTGATCATCAATCCGTACTCTCCGATTGTCATTCCGTAGACCGTTGGTACGGGGTGCATTCCAATAAAAGAGCGATATTTTGATGTATCGAGTACAGGACCATCTATATAATATGCATTCGGATTAGGACGATCCAGTATTACTAATGGAATATTATTTTCGGCGCATGCTTCCATCACATAATGAAGAGTGGAAATATAAGTATAAAACCTTACTCCAACATCCTGAAGGTCAAAAACTACAATATCTATATCCTCCAGTTGGGAATCATAAGGTTTTTTATTTTTTCCGTAAAGGGATACTATCGGTAAACCGGTTTTCGGATCAGAAGAATTATCTATTATTTGCCCGGCATCTGCTTTTCCGCGAAAACCATGTTCAGGAGAAAACACTTTTATAATATTATATTTTAATGACAACAGTGTATCTACCAGATGAACATTATTAATAATACTGGTTTGGTTCCCTACAACGGCTATCCTCTTATTTTCAAGTATAACCGAATATCCTGAAATATCAGTTATTCCCGGCAGAACATTTTTTTCTATTTGCCCTTCTGGAAATGTTATATCTGCACCCGGCTTTGTATTGCTGCAACAAACAAAAAATATTATACCCAAAAAGAATATTATGCGTAATATTTTCATAAAGTTTTTTTACAAAAATATGCAAGAATCAAACCATATTTATATTAACGCTTTGATATTTTAAAACATATAAATGTTAATATATGAAATTTATTATCAAAAAACAATAAAAGTTTTAAAAATATTTTCAAAAACAAGATTTATGGCAAAAAATTTGTGGGGTTGATTTAGTTAACATAAAATTTATTATTTTTGTAAAAGACCTCTAAAACAGATAAAAAAATGAAAAAACTAGGTTTATTGATTTTTGTTTTTATTTCAAGTTTATCTCTCTTCGCTCAAAAAAATGACAATAAGTATGAAATCAAAGTAAAAATAAATGGTGTGCATGATACTGTAATCTATTTAGGCTATCATTTCGGAGCGAAACAATTTGTAATTGACACTGCAAGAATTGACCAAAAAGGTTATGCCGTTTTTAAAGGGAATACCGATTTGAACAGAGGAATTTATTTAATTGCAATGCCCTCAAAAAATATGAATTATTTCGAAATATTATTGGGAAATGACGGCAGATCCTTTTCTGTTGAAACAGATACGTCGAACTATGTTGAACACATGAAAATAAAAGGTAGTCAGGAAAATATCGTATTTAATGAATATCAGCGTAAAATGTCTGAATTTCAAAAGACACGTATGGATCTGAATAAAGAATATAATGACGCTAAGGATAATGCTGCCGAACAGGAAAATATCAGAATAAAAATGGAGAAATCAAATAATGAAAGAGAAAACTACATGAATTCATTAATAAAAACTTATCCTGATTTCTTTTTCTCAAAAATACTGCTTTCATTATTAGATATAAAAATACCCGAGCCTCCTAAAGATGAAGAAGGAAATGTTATAGATCCTAATTTCCAGTATTTCTATTATAAAGATCATTATTTCGATAATATTGATTTTTCGGAAAACGGATTACTTCGCACTCCTATTTATGAAGGAAAGCTGGATTATTATTTAACACGTATGGTTGTTCCTGCTCCGGATTCTCTGATAAAAGAAACTCATGATATTATCAATCGTGCATATGAAGGTGGCGATTCTCTTGTATTTCAATATACATTATCCAGACTTTTCAACACTTACGATACCTCAAAAGTTATGGGATATGATGCTGTTTTTGTTGCAATTGCCGAAGACTGGTACTTAAGCGGTAAAGCGACATGGGCTGACAGTACTCTCCTTGCAAAGATTTCCGAAAGAGTTGATAAAATAACTCCGAACAAAATAGGAAATGTAGCTCCGAATCTAACAAAAATGCAAAGTCTTGACGATAAATATTATTCTTTACACCAGATACCGGGAGATTATACTGTTATGATATTCTGGGAACCCAGTTGCGGGCATTGTAAAAAAGAAGTTCCAAAATTAATGGACGAACTACGGGATACTTTACATAAATTAAATGTCAGCGTTTTTGCCGTATATACACAATACGACAAGGAGGAATGGAAAAAATTCATTGAAGAAAAAAAGCTTAACGAAAATGGCTGGTACAATGTCTGGGACGGACCGTACCCCCACTCGAAATTCCGCGATCTTTATGATATATACAGTACTCCTGTAGTATTTGTACTGGACAAGGACAAAAAGATAATCGGCAAACGTATGGGAGTTGAAAATATAAAAAGCCTTATAGATTTTCAAAAGAAAAAAGAAGAATTTGAAAAAGAAATACAACAAAATTAACTTTTTATATGAAAAAAATATGTTTTACAATTCTCATATCTCTCATTAGCATAATATCTTATTCTCAGGATTATGAAATAAAGGTAAAAGTCAATGGGCTCAGCGATACCATAATCTATTTAGGGTATTATATGGGTAACACTACTCTGTCAATGGATACAGCTAAAGTTGATAAAAAGGGAAATGCTGTATTTAAAAACAACAAACCAATGCCAAAAGGAGTGTATGTTCTTGCTTTACCATCTGAAAATATGGTATTTATAGAATTCCTTATCGGAGATAGTAAAAAATTCTCTATGGAAACTGACGTATCTGGTTTCTATACTAATATGAAAATAAAAGGCAGCAGAGATAATGAGCTTTTTATGGAATATAAAGTTAAAATGGAAGAATTTGAAAAGCAATATACAAATTTCATAAAACAATATGAAACAACTGAAGAAGGCAGCGAAGAAAGAGAAAAAATAAAAAACGAATTACAAAGCTTAAACCAGAAACGCAATGAATATATGAAATCAATGATAATTAAAGCACCGGACAGCTTTTTTACAAAAGTATTAAATGCTTTAATCGAAATTGAAGTACCAGATCTTCCAAAAGACGAAGAAGGAAATACTGATCCGGTACTCAGATATTTATATGTAAAAGACCATTATTTTGACAGAATAGATTTTTCGGAAGGAGGGCTCGTAAGAACTCCAATATACCAAAACATACTTGATTATTATTTGAATTATATGGTTGCTCCTGCTCCGGATTCCCTGATAAAAGAGACTCATGATATAATAAACCGCACTTATGAAGGTGGAGATACACTTATGTTCCAGTATACATTATCGCGGCTTTTCAATATGTATGATACTTCAAGGCTCATGGGATACGATGCTGTTTTTGTTGCAATCGCCGAAGACTGGTACTTAAGCGGCAAAGCTACATGGGCAGACAGCTCTTTCCTGGCTAAAATTTCCGAAAGAGTTGATAAAATAACTCCGAACAAAATAGGTAATATAGCTCCAAATCTTACAAGAATGCAAAGTATTGACGACAAATATTATTCTTTACACCAAATACCGGGAGATTATACCGTCATTATATTCTGGGAACCGGATTGCGGACATTGTAAAAAAGAAGTTCCAAAACTAATGCAGGAACTAAGAGATACTTTACATAAGCTAAATGTCAGTGTTTTTGCAGTATATACACAATATAATAAGGAAGAATGGGAAAAATTCATTGAAGAAAAAAACATTAATGAAAATGGCTGGTACAATGTCTGGGACGGACCGTATCCACACTCGAAATTCCGCGATCTTTATGATATATACAGTACTCCTGTAGTATTTGTACTGGATAAGGACAAAAAGATAATCGGTAAACGTATGGGAGTTGAAAATATAAAAAACCTTATAGATTTACAAAAGAAAAAAGAAGAATTTGAGAAAGAGCATAAATAAATTTTCCGGAAAAAGAACTTTATAAAAGTTTATGAAAAAATTAAGTATACTACTTATAACTCTATTTTTATGGTTAACTACCTATTCGCAACAATATGAAATAAAGGTCAAAGTTGAAGGTGTTGATAACACACCTGTATATCTTGGACATTATCTGGGTGAGAAAGCTATAATAATTGATGTTGCTAACACTGACAGTACCGGCTATGTTGTTTTCAGGAAAGACGAAACTCTGGGAAAAGGAATGTATCTGATCATGTTTCCAACATTAGGCATGAATTATTTTGAATTTTTAATTGCTGATAGTCAGAATATTTCATTGGATACAAAATTTCCTGATTTTGAATATATGAAAATAGAAGGTAGTGAAGAAAACCGGAAATTTTATGAATATAAAATGAAAAACAAGGAATTTGCCGATTCATATATTATTCTCCAGAAAGAATTACAGATGGCTAGTTCAATGGACGAACACAAGAATGTCAGAACTAAAATGGACTCACTGGATAACTTAAGAGAAGAATATATGGAATCTATAATTTCAGAAATTCCGGAAAGTTTTCTGGCAAAGGTATTAAATATCCTCATAGATATTAAAGTTCCTGAATATGATGAAAATGGTGAACGGATGAATCTATCGGATTTATACATGTATTATAAGGATCACTATTTTGATAATGTGGATTTTTCAGAAGGCGGTCTGGTCAGAACACCCGTATATGAATCAAAACTTAATAACTATATAAACCATATGGTCATGGCATTACCGGATTCCATGATAAAAGAAACAAGGCAGATCATACAATATGCTTATGATGGAGGCGATACTTTAATGTTCCGTTATACTTCAGATCATTTATTAAATATTTTCGATACTTCCACAGCAGAAGGTTACGATGCTGTTTATGCTGCAATTGCCGAAGACTGGTATTTAAGTGGTAAAGCTACGTGGGCTGATAGTATTTCTCTTTTTTTTATCTCAATGAAGGTAGGAAGTATTAGCCCGTTATACATAGGAAAAACAGCTCCGGACCTTAACGATATGGAAAGTACAAATAACAGTAGCTTGTCTTTATCAAATATCGACGCTGCATATACTGTTCTTGTATTTTACGAACCTTCTTATGAAAACTGTAAAGATAAAATAGCCGAACTTATGGAGCTTTACCGTAAAGAACTTAAAAAATATGATGTAAAAATATTTGCTGTATATACACTATACGATAAAAAAAACTGGCTTGATTTTCTACAGGAAAATAATCTTTATGAAGAAGGATGGTATAATATATGGGATGGACCACTACCCCACTCCGGTTTCAAAAACAATTATAACATAAATGAACTTTCCGTATGCTTTTTGCTCAACCGTGAAAAGAAAATCATTGGAAAAAATATTATAAATGAAGATATTATCAATATTATCCGATCTGATATTGATAAACAAAATAAAAAAACAGAAAAAGATGAATAATATAAAAATTAAAATATTCTTTTCAATATGTCTGTTTTCAATATTTTATAATACCTATGGTACTAATATTGAATTTGATATAAGTAATACAACCGAAAAAAATATTTACTTATGTATGTACAAAGGACCTGATTTTGAAATAATTGATACTATTTTTTCAGAGAACGGTAAATTTATTTACACAAGAGAACAATCTCTTCCTCACGGAGTATATTTTGTAGTAATTCCACCACATACAAGATTTGATTTTATAATTGCCGAAAATCAGGATTTTACAATAAAACTAAATGCCGGAAATGTTACAGAGACAATAGAATCGACCGGAGAAAAACAATATTCTTTGTTTCTTGAAATGCAAAAAGAAATAGCAAATCTGAATAAAGCTCGTTCTCTTTTAAATATGGAGAAAGAAGTATTCAAGCGTATAAAAAGTGATACACTACCGGTAATAAACAAAAGAATTGATAGTATAAATATCATACAAAGCGATATATATAAAAAATATCGTAATATGATGGCTCCTGACATTTTTTTCAATAAAATGCTAAAGATCATGGAACCATTTGAAATTCCGGATAGTGCTGAAAAATTAAAATATAAAGATCCTTATTTGTATTTCAGATATTATATTGATCATTATTTTGACCGGGTTGATTTTTCTGATTCATATTTGCTTAATACTCCGCAATTTGTATTTCACCGGTTACTTGAGGATTATTGCCAATATTTTATCAACAACAGAGCAAACAATCTTGATGAAGTATATAAAGATATTGATAATTTAATTGCGAAAACTAATAACAATCTATCATATAGAAAATATATATTAAATTATATGATAGCTAAATATGAGGCTCCCGAAAATCTAAAACTTGAAGCTATATTTATATATTTATACCGTAAATATTATATGGTAGAAAAACCGGAATGGGTCAGTAACCAGGCATATGAAATCCTTAAATTCAGGGCAGAAGCGATGCAGTATAATATTATCGGTTCAACGGCAAAAGACCTGCGACTTACTGATATCAACGGAACATATCATTCTATTTATGAATTACCTTCTAATTATAAAATTATACTATTCTGGGAGCCTGATTGTGATTTTTGTTCAGATATGGCATTAGAATTAAAAGATGTATATGAAACTTTAGAAGCCGAAAATGTTGCAGTATTTGCAGTTTTAACAAATACAGACATTGATATCTGGACAGATTTTATCAACGAAAATGAGCTTAACTGGATAAACGTTTATGATCCTGATAATTCCAGTAATTATGAAACATATTACGGAACATACAAAACTCCAAGAATATATATTCTTGACCAAAACAATATAATCTTGGCAAAAGATATAAAACCAGGCAGTATTACCAATTTTATAAAACATCATGAAACCAGTGTGTCGGATCCTAAAGATCCTTTTGGGTTTATTTTCGACAAATGATTATAGTTTTATCTAAATACCTGTAATCTATCGGAATCCAGCTTAATAAAAATAAATAACATTATAGTAAATGCCCATAAAGAAGATCCTCCATAACTAAAAAAAGGTAAAGGTATTCCTATAACGGGCGCTAAACCTATTGTCATTCCGATATTTACCACAACATGGAAAAATAAAACAGATGCTACTCCATATCCATATATTCTTGAAAAGGCTGAACGCTGTCGTTCTGCTAAAATTATTATCCTGATAATCAAAAAAATAAATAATGCCAAAACTACTGTAGTACCAATAAATCCCCACTCCTCCCCAATAGTGCAGAATATAAAATCGGTACTTTGTTCAGGTACAAAATTATACTTTGTTTGTGTTCCATTTAAAAATCCCTTTCCCGAAAAGCCTCCCGATCCGATCGCAATCTTTGATTGATTAACATTATAATCAACACCCAAAGGATCGTCATTCTTACCAAGTAATCCGTTTATGCGATTTTGCTGGTGTTCCTGAAGTATATTATTAAATATATAATCGACCGATACAATAAAGAAATTTACACCAACTATAAGGATCAGATATAATAATAATGTATTATTTTTCTTTATCAGGTATACAATAAGCATTAATAAACTCACTGCTCCTATATTTAGGAAAACTAATAACAATAAGTTATTATTAAAAAATGGTATATAAATATAAAATAGTGCAGAAATTACTACAAATAATAAAAATGAATAGAACAAGACTTTAGAGAACATTGTACGCCTGGAAACAAAACAATACGCCAGAACTCCTATCGTCAAAGCAGCAATAAGCAAATATTCTATTTTCACCAGAAGCGCCAGTATAAACAATGCTATTATAAAAAATACGGTAATAAATAAAGTTTTATTTAATCCTTCCCTGAAAAGAACAAATACAAAAGAAAAGAATACTAATGAGGAACCAGTATCATTCTGTAACAATATTAACAGAACCGGAAGTCCCAGCAAACATAAAACACCAAGTACTTTCCGCGAATTACCGAAGCTAAAGTTCTCACTACTTAAAAAATGGGCTAAAGCCAGACAAATAGTTATTTTTGCAAACTCAACAGGCTGAATACGGAAACTACCTATTTCAAACCACGATTTTGAAGCCTTTACCTCAACACCAAAAAGCAGTACGCTTATCAGCAGTAAAATGCCTATGGCATATAGAGGATATGAAAATGCCGAATAAAATTTACTATCTACAATAAGAACTATAAATATCAGTAAAACTGATGCTGCAATCCATATAAGCTGTTTTCCGTATCTTTGCGAAACATCGAAGATACTACTGTGCGAATCGTCATAAACGGCAGAATAAATATTGAGCCAGCCTAATAAAACCAGAACAAAATAAATTGCTATAGTTAACCAATCGAGATTTACTAATATATTATCACGTTTATTTTTCATTCTGTCGATTCAATCAATACAGCTTCCTGTATTCGTTTTTCAAATTCTTCATCCGATATCTCACCGGTTAAATATTTTTCCATCACAAGTCGTGCAACAGGAGCAGCCCAAACTCCTCCAAATCCCGCATTTTCTATGTAAACTGCTATTGCAATTTTAGGATCATCTTTAGGGGCAAATGCCACAAATACCGAATGATCTTTACCGTGCGGATTCTGGACAGTCCCTGTTTTTCCGCAAACTTTTACTCCCGGGATCCGACCATAAAATCCGGTTCCATAATCCTGATTTACAACATAATCCATCCCTTCTACCATCATATCAAAATAACTCTTGTCAAAAGGAGTAAAAACCTTTTGAGTATTAGGTCCTGTCAGTTCTTCTTCTCCTATATTTCTCACTATATGCGGATTATAGTAATATCCTCTGTTGGATATAATAGCACAAAAATTTGCCAGTTGCAAAGGAGTAGCCATAATTTCTCCCTGTCCTATTGATAAAGAAAAAATAGTACTAAATGCCCATCTGTATTTACCATATTTTTTATCATAATGATCGGAACCCGGAATAAATCCTTTTTTTACTGAGGGTAAACCAATATCAAACGCTTTTCCAAAACCTAAAGTTAATATTTTTTCTTTCCATAAATCCAATCCTATGTGAGAATCTTTAAAAATACTGGGATCTTTTTTCCTCTGAACCAAATCTTTAAAAACAAAATAAAAATAAGGATTACAGGAATATTGTATTGCTCTTTCTACTCCTATACAGGGAGGGTGATTATGACACCCGATTTTAGATTTATCACACGAATAAAAAGTATTTTTGGATATAACACCTTCCTGAAGTCCCACTATAGCTTGTGCTATTTTAAATATAGACCCCGGAGGATTCGGTGATATAGCTCTATTTAATAAAGGTTTGGCTGAAACATTACTAAGACTGTCAAAATGTTTTCCTCTCGACCGTCCAACCAAAAGCTGGGGATCATAACCCGGACTCGAAACCATTACCAGAATTTCACCCGACGACGGTTCTATAGCAACTATGCTGCCAAGTTTATTCTGCATTATCTTTTCACCATACTTTTGAAGTTCGGAATCAATAGTAAGAACAAGGTTTTTACCAGGAATCGCCACCGAATCATACTTACCATCCATATAACTTCCCTGTACTCTGTTATGAACATCAACCAATAAATATTCAGTTCCTTTTATACCTCTTAATTCTTTTTCGTAATATTGTTCTACTCCACTTTTTCCGGCATAATCTCCAACAGCATAATAAGAATCTGCATTAAGCATATCCAGATTTACTTCGCCGACATCACCTAATACATGAGCAGCAATACCTTCATTATATTTTCTAAGTGTACGGTTCTGAACAAAAAAACCATGATATTTATATAAATGTTCCTGAATTTTTGCATATTGACGTGAATTTATCTGTTTAAAAAATACAGACGGACGATACGATGAATATTTTTTGCATTTTTCAAACCGGCTGCGAAAATTTTCAATATCAATACCAAGGTCGTTACATAAAGCAAGTGTATCAAATTCCTTTACCTGACCAGGCACTACCTGTAAATCATAGGCTGCTTCATTACAAACAAGTAAAACTCCATTTCTGTCATAAATCAACCCACGTGCAGGATAAACAACAACTTTTCTTCTTGAATTATTTTCCGAAGATATTTTTAATGAAACATCCAGGATCTGTAAATAAAACAGCTTTGCCCAAATAATAAGAAAAACGAGCATAAATATCGCTATTATAATATATTTACGGCTAACAAATTTCATATCATTTTCCAGAAAAAAGCAAATGTCCTAAAAACACAAAAATCAATGTCGAAACAGAACTTAAAATTATTTTAATAACTGTATAAAAGAAATGAGTAAATGAAAAAACTTCTAAAAAAAACAAAAATGTATGATGTATTAATATTATAACAAGTGAATACCTTATAAACCAATATAACCCATAGCTTTTTACAGATGGTGTTTTATTTGATTCGTAACCGTCACGCGGAGAAAAGACATTAAGTACAAACGGACGTAAATAACACACAAGAACTGTTGCCGATGCATTAAGTCCCGGTGTGGAGTTAAATAAATCAACAGAAAAGCCTAGTATAAATCCCAGAAATAAAACAAGGTATTTGTTCATTTCAATAGGAAGCATCAGGATAAACAACAGATATATGAATGTATTTACATATCCTATAAGATATATATTATCAAAAATCAGAACCTGTACCAGCACTGAAAACAAAAATAACAATATATATTTCAAATAATCATTAATCATCAGCAGTATAATTAAACTGTTCCTGTTCGTGATAATTCAGATTTTTTACAATATATACATAATTGATATTATTAAAATCAGTAAGCAATTCCACATAAATAGTATAAAACTCAGTAGAACTGTCTTTATAAAAATCTTTAACAACTCCTACAGGTATATTTTCCGGAAATATTGAAGACAACCCGCTGGTAACTACCAGATCGCCATGATTTACATCAACATATCCCGGAATCTCAGTCATAGTTGCGATCCGAATATCACTTCCGTCCCATGATAACGAACCGAAATAATCATTTTTTCGTAACTTGACACTTATCTTAGTTTCTGGATTTATTATTGGTAAAACAGATGAATACTTATCCGAAGATGCATATACTATACCTACCAACCCGTTTGGACCTACAACTCCCATCTCCGGTTCAACATTATTACTGAGTCCTTTGTTTATAGTCAAAAAATTCTTTGTCCTGTTTACCGTTGCTCCTACTACTTTTGCCGATGAATATATAAATCCCCTTCCCTCTATTGATGGAATATTGTCACGCCTGTATTTTTCAAGAATATCCTTAAGCCTTCCGTTCTCTTCTGCAAGGCTATCGTTAATCGACCTTAACTTTGTATATTCAGTTAAGTTTGTCCATTTTTCCGAAATATTTGCAGTAAAAGCGTTAGACGAGTTAATATATTTACTGTTATGATAATCATTCCCTGAAAAAATCAATACAAAACAAATTACTTCAATAAATATAAAAACAATTGTAAATAAGTATTTAAGTATAAACTTTAATAGGCTATTCATTTCCCATACACTATCTGATCAGGAATTGAAACTTGTCGACATTCCTAAGGGCTATTCCCGTTCCTCTGGCTACGGCTCTCAACGGATCTTCAGCAACATGAACAGGAATATTGGTTTTGTCCGACAGTCTTTTATCCAATCCTTTCAATAAAGCTCCCCCACCTGCCAGGTACATTCCACGTGTATAAATATCCGAATATAATTCGGGAGGAGTTTGTTCGAGAACAGCCATTATTGCTGTTTCAATCTTTGATATTGATTTATCAAGGCTATGTGCAATTTCCTGATAAGATACAGGAATTTCAATAGGTAATGCAGTCATCTGGTGAGGACCTCTTACGATATAATCAGGCGGAGGATTATCCAGTTCCGGTATAGCTGCACCTACATTTATTTTTATATCTTCTGCTGTTCTTTCCCCGATTTTTATATTATGCTGGCGACGCATATATTCCTGAATATCATCAGTAAATTCATCACCTGCAATACGTATTGAACGGTTACAAACAATTCCGCCAAGTGAAATTACCGCAATTTCGGTTGTTCCGCCGCCAATATCAACAACCATAGATCCCTGTGGTGCTTCAACATCCATTCCTATTCCTATTGCTGCTGCCATAGGTTCATAGATCATATAAACTTCGCGCCCTCCGGCATGTTCTGAAGAATCTCTTACTGCTCTTAATTCTACTTCCGTACTTCCCGAAGGAATACAAACCACCATTTTTAATGAAGGATTAAACCAGCTGCGTTTTTTATTCAGCATTTTTATTAATCCTCTTATCATTAATTCTGCAGAATTAAAATCGGCAATAACTCCGTCTCTTAATGGCCTTACTGTTTTTATTCCTTCATGTGTTTTACCGTGCATCTGGCGGGCTTTATGCCCTATAGCAACCAGCTTTCCGGTCCGTTCGTCCAGTGCAACAATTGAAGGTTCGTCAACTATGATTTTATCGTTATGTATTATTATAGTATTAGCGGTACCTAAATCAATAGCTATTTCCTGCTGTAAAAATGAAAACAATCCCATCCCTTTATATAAATTTAGCCATGCAAGTTAATATCTTTTTATATATTTACAAAACATTTTTTCTATACTAAACCTATTATTGTAATTTTTATATTAAAATCTTAAATAATAATATTCAATAAATATGCTTTAATATTAAAATTAAATAGAATATATTTTTATTCTATTTAATTTTTTATTATGCATATATATATATTCTATGTATTTTTATTGATCAAAAATTAATTATTTATTAGTAACTGTTTATATCGATCATGTAATTAAGCGGTTTGGAATATTTTTCAGGAAAATCCGGAATTTCATTTCCATTTATATCTTCAAAAGTACTAATGAATTTTACTACTGCTATCCACTCTTTTCCTTCCTGTATCCCTTCTTTTTCCGCATCAAAATCTATCCATGTATTTTTATAGTCGGTAATAAAATTACCGTTAATGTCCTTTGGTTTTATATTTACCAAACCATGCGATACTTTTTTTATTGCACCCACAAACTCAAGCATATGAGAATTGGCGGTAATACCATAAAGTGTTTTATTTTTCTTTGAAAAATCAATATCCTCCCCTCCTATTCTTATACGTTTGATTTTTTTCATTGAACCTTTATTTCCATCATAATAAACTTCAATTCCACTAAAAAAGCAATAAAAAACAGGATATTTGTTTGAGATTATAATCAATAATTCCATGATTTTTTTTATCTCTTTTCCTGTTAGATATACCTGGGCAAGAGGATATCCCGGAATTCCATTTTCTCCTTCTCCCAGACTTACTACTCTGAAAATATCAGGAACTGTCTGAATTCCATCATTTCCAACACGTATCTTATCCCTGATAACTCCGGTTGCTATTACACTCAGATCTGTTTTAACCGGTGAATGTTCATTCACATAATAGTGTATTGCATCCGCAAGCATAGGTCCAAGGTTACTTTCATTAAAATGGCTATATCTGTTAAATTCCAGATCATAGTTTGTTTCGGCCAAAGGCTTGTAGTATTCCAACCCCATTGGTTTTAAGAGTTCATCATCTATTTTATTTATCTGCTCTTCTATTTTTTTATGAATATCACAATCTCCGGATATTGCATCATCGATTTTCAAAAGCTGATATTTTGCTGAAGATATTTTGCCTTTATGGATATTTATTTCGAAGCGTCCTATATTTTTTCCCTGACTGCCTGTCTGAACTATGGGAATATCATTTATCCATATAGGTTCGGCAAGTTCTACATGTGTATGCCCGCTTATAATAACATCTATGCCTTTTACTTTCTGTGCAAGTTTAATATCTTCACCTGACCAGTTGCCTTTTTTATCACGAATAACTCCGCTATGCGATAGACAAATAACAAAATCCGCTTTTTCATCATTTTTAAGTATTTTTACCATTTTTTCTGCACTTTTTATGCGATCTGTTATTTCCAGCGGTTTTATATTTGGTGCAACTTTATTTGCATTTTCACCGAGAATACCGAAAATTCCGATCTTAAGACCGTTTATTTCACAAATCTGATATGGCGAAATTATTTTTTCTTTATATAATTCTTCGAATGAATTATCATCTTCTGATTTATCGTTAAATTTTACATTAGCTAAAGTCAGGCGCGGAATATCTCCGTTTTTCCGTGCTGAATTTATAATATTTGAAATAACCTCCGGTCCATAATCAAACTCATGATTACCAAAAGACACGACATCATATCCCATTTTTTTCATAATATTCAACTGAAAGCCCTTTTTTTCTTCAAGTGCAGGAAAAAAAGTTCCCATAAGAAAATCGCCTGCATCTAGTACTAAAGTATTTTCAGGATTTTTTCCCCTTTCTTCTTTTATAATTCCGGCAATTCTTGCAAAACCTGCAACAGTATGGTCATCATTTACAGTACAGGGTGTATATTCTATTTCAGGAGAAAAACCTGTAATATTACTGTGCAGATCATTAGTATGCAATATTATTATTTTGCCTGAATTATTTTGTCCGGACACTAAAAAACTCAAAATTAAAAAGACGGTAAGGACATAATATTTTTTCATTTCAATATTTTTATATTCCCAAAAATACT
This sequence comes from Bacteroidales bacterium, assembly GCA_031275085.1. Taxonomy (GTDB): domain Bacteria; phylum Bacteroidota; class Bacteroidia; order Bacteroidales; family ML635J-15; genus Bact-19. The sequence continues at coordinate 91,636 of JAISPG010000028.1, forward strand.
AAAAAACATAGAAAATATTTAATCAATTTTTTTTATATTCAATCTTTTCTAAATTTGTAACTTAAATTCAAAAAACATCAAAATAATGAACAGACATTTTTTATTTTTATCAATCCTAGTAACAGGTTTACTTTTAGGGACAAGTTCTTTTGCACAGGAAGAAGAGGAAGAAGAAGAGGGATATAAATTTACACTTGAAAAAGAAGTTCCTGTCACTCCTGTAAAAGACCAGTATCGTTCGGGTACATGCTGGAGTTTCAGCGGAATAGGTTTTATCGAATCAGAATTATTAAGACTGAAAAAAGGCGAATACGATCTTTCTGATATGTTCGTAGTTAGAAAAGCATATGAGGATAAAGCAAAAAAATATATAAGAATGCACGGAACTGTAAACTTTTCGTCCGGTGGTGTTTTTGCCGATGTTTCAAATGTTATAAAAAACTATGGAATTGTTCCCGAAGAAGCATATCCGGGATTGGAATACGGAGAAGACAAACACATACATGGCGAAATTGATAAACTTCTGAACTTATTTGTAGATGCAATAAAATCAAATCCGAACAAAAAAATTACTCCAAAATGGTTTGATGCATATAACTCGGTGCTTGATACATATTTTGGAGAAATTCCTGATGAGTTTGTTTACAACGGGAAAAAATATACCCCTCAATCTTTTGCAAATGAAATAGGTTTTAAACCAGAAGATTATATAAATATAACATCATATACTCATCATCCGTTTTATGAACAATTTATCCTGGAAATTCCCGACAATTGGTCATGGAGCAGTTCATACAATCTGCCTATGGATGAAATGATGAGCGTCCTGGATAATGCAGTAAACAATGGCTTTACCGTATGCTGGGGAGCTGATGTTAGCGAAAAAGGGTTTAAATGGACAAAAGGCGTAGCAATTATTCCTGCAGAAGACAGGCCGGATCTTGACGGATTAGAAAGAGATAAATGGGAAAAACTATCGGTAAAAGAAAAGGAAGAGCTTTTGTATAAATTCGACAAACCGGTTCCCGAAAAAGAAATAACCCAGGAAATTCGTCAGGAAGGATTCGACAATTACCAGACCACAGATGATCATAGTATGATAATATGCGGTATAGGGAAAGATCAGAACGGGACAAAATATTATTATGTGAAAAACTCATGGAATATAAATAATACATATGACGGGTTCTTTTATGCTTCTGAAAGTTATGTAAAATACAAAACCATGAACATTATAGTCCATAAAGATGCTGTTCCTAAAAATATCAAACAAAAGCTAAATATTAAATAGTTTTTAATTTAATAATAATTTAACACAAAAAAGTTGCTTTTATCCGGCAACTTTTTTACTTTTATAATGTTCTATTTACAGTAAAATTTAAATAAACATAATAAAATGAGAGCTTTAATTATTTACGCGAACTATAAGGAACAGAGTTTTACGGCTGCTATAAGGGATAAACTGGCAGAATCGTTCCACAATAAAAAACATGAGGTTGTTATAAGGAATTTATATGAAATAAAATTTAATCCTGTTTTAAGCAGGTCGGATCTGGAATCTATCGAAAATCAAATATTTCCTGTTGATATAATGAATGAACAGAAATTTATTCAATGGGCTGATATAATTTGTTTTGTATATCCTATATGGTGGTCGGGAATGCCTGCCATTTTAAAAGGATACATTGAACGTGTGTTTGTTATGGGATATGCTTTTTCTTTTGAAGGAGAAAAAATAATACCTTTATTAAATAATAAAAAAGTAGCTATTTTTAATACTACCGGTTCTAGAAATATTTATAAGGATGAAAGAAGAAAAAATGCCTTGAATATAATTACTGATGAATGTATTTTCGGTTTTACCGGCATGAATGTAATTGTTCACGAATATTTCAACGCAATCTCCAAGGCAACTCCTGAAGAAAAACAACATATATTTGAAGAGATATCACATATTGTAGATAAGATTGAATTGTCTTAATATGTTTTTATAATTCTTAACATGTAGGATTACAAACAACATATTGTTAATACATTAGATCAATTATAAATATATAAAACAGTTTTTTTACAGAACTTTGGTCCATGAAAAAATTTTTCATATCCATATGGCGCATCTTAAAAGTTATTTTCGGCAGTAAATATCTTGCTGCAATAACTATATTCATAATATGGATTACTTTTATTGATACTTATAATCTAATTGACCGTTATAAAAACCTGGAAAAATTAAAAAATCTGAAAAAAGAAGCTGAATTTTTCAGGCAGGAAATAGAATCTTTAAATATTCAACATAATGAATTGTTCTCAGATAAAAAAGACCTTGAAAAATTTGCCAGGGAACAATTCCTTATGAAAGAAGAAAATGAAGATATTTTTATAATTGTTAAAGAATAAGAATATTTTCCCATATAACACATCACAAACAATAATACTTTTTCTATTATTTATTAGAAAAACATATATCCAAATTATCATTTTTATGTCACACAATAATACCTTCTTATGTTAAGATATTATTGAATTATCAATTAAACTATTATTTCAAAAAAAGGTTATACTTTTACATGATCAAACAGGTAAAAATGGAAACAATAAAAACTATATACAGAATAGGTCATGGTCCATCCAGTAGTCATACAATGGGACCTAAAAAAGCAGCCGAAATTTTTCTAAATGAAAATCCTGATTTTTCGGATTACAGGGTAACTCTATATGGAAGTCTTGCAGCAACAGGAGTCGGACATTTAACAGACAAAGCAGTATTAGATGTTTTTAAAGATAAAAATACAGAGCTGATATGGGAAAAGGATATATTCCTTGATTTACATCCTAATGCTTTAAAAATAGAAGCTTTAAAGGATGGAAAAATTATAAAAGAAGAAACTTTTTATAGCATAGGCGGAGGAAAAATAATAACAGACAACAGAAGTTTCGATTCTGTAGAAGATATATATCCTTTCAATACAATGCATGACATTCTTAAATACTGTAATACAAATGGAAAGCAAATGTGGGAAGTAGCTTTCGAATTCGAAAAACCTGACCTTGAAGAATATTTATATAAAGTATGGGAAGTTATGAAAGCTTCCATAAGCAGAGGATTATTGAATGAAGGTGCTTTACCCGGCGGATTGAATCTGCCGCGTAAGGCATCGGCAATACACACTAAAGCAAACAGCCTGAAAACTTCATTGAGAAGATTGGCATTATTATTTTCATACGCATTGGCTGTTGCAGAAGAAAATGCCGGAGGAGGAGAAATTGTTACAGCACCTACCTGTGGTTCTTCAGGAGTATTACCGGCCCTTCTCTATTATCTTCAGAATTTACATGATTACGATGAAAGTAAAATAATAAAAGCTTTGGCAACAGCCGGATTAATTGGTGCAGTAGTAAGGCATAATGCTTCAATATCCGGAGCTGAAGTTGGCTGTCAGGGTGAAATAGGTACGGCATGTGCTATGGCTTCAGGTGCAGCTACACAACTTTTCGGAGGAACTATATTCCAGGTTGAATATGCAGCTGAAATGGGTCTGGAACATCATCTAGGATTAACATGCGACCCTGTAAAAGGATTAGTACAAATCCCATGTATTGAAAGAAACGTTTTTGCAACTTCACGCGCCCTTACCCATAATACTTATGCAATATTATCAGACGGACGGCACAGAATAAGTTTCGACGAAGTTGTGGAAGTAATGAAAAAGACAGGAAAAGATATGCCAAAACTCTATAAAGAAACTTCAGAAGGCGGATTAGCAATGTTTGACGGATTAGTTGATGACTGTTGCAGCGAATGTAAATAAATAACAGATTGTCGGTTAATCTCCAGTCTCCTAATTATCAAAACATTATCAGACATTTATTAAAAAAATGAAAAATAATTTTGTAAATATGTAAATTAGTTCTACTTTTGCACCGGAGAAATGGCAGAGCGGTCGAATGCGGCGGTCTTGAAAACCGTTGAACTCGAGAGGGTTCCGGGGGTTCGAATCCCTCTTTCTCCGCTGAACTTTGAAAAAAATTAAGAGACTAAATAAAGTCTCTTTTTTTATTGGAGAGATGCCGGAGTGGTCGATCGGGGCGGTCTCGAAAACCGTTGTCCGCTCACGCGGACCCAGGGTTCGAATCCCTGTCTCTCCGCAAATACAATTACTAATCAACAGATTACAAAACAAACTACTTTAGCTTCAGAAAAATAATACCTTTAACTAATATACTTCCCGAAACTCCAGAGGTGTCATTCCTGTATGTTCTTTAAAAAATTTTCCGAAAAATGAAGGATTTGAAAAATTTAATTCTTCCGAAATCTGTAATACCGTTAAGTCTGTAGTCTTCAACAACATTTTTGATTCTACAATAACAGCTTCATGAATCCATGATAAAATAGACTCTCCTGTTATTTCTTTTATGAGTGATGATAAATATTTGGAAGTTACACAAAGTTTATCCGCATAAAAAGTAACATTCCTTTCCTGTTTATAATGAGTCCTCAATAATTTAAAAAATTGCTCCGTAAGTTCTTCACCCCTAGAAGACGGCGTTCTGGGTATTTCTTCCTCTAAAGTATATAATCCTATCATTTCCATAAGCATAGTATAGAGAAGGCCTTTTACTATTTCAACTCTATAAGGTTGTCTTACCTGATTATGCTGTTTTACAATCATTGCATGATATTCTATCAAATCTTCTATTGCGTCGGAAGATAGTTCTATACATGGCCAATGACCTAAATTTGATAATAAATCAAATTTCCTTGGCAACGGAAAACCTGCAATGAAATCGACAGAAACAAATAGACATTCCATAAAAAAGTCGTCCGATTTATCCAGAATCGTAATTACCTGATTAGGAACAATAACTAAGATCGTATTTGTTTTTAAGTTATATTCGCTAAAGTTTATTTTCAGCTTAGCTTTTCCTTTTAAGCATAGTCCCAAAATAATTCCGTTAAAAATAACAGGTTCGTCAAAAGAAAACTTTCTTAGCAAGAAATTACTGTCGGATAATATAAAATGTTTCAGACAGTAAGGATCTTTATAGTTTCCAACATCAGCCATGGAAAATTTTTCTAACTTGTTTTTGCCCATATCATCATAATGCTAAGATTTACAAAATAAAAAATCAAATCCGAATTTTAGAACATTTCCATAGAAATATCAATCGTTATATTTTTTTAGAAACCAGTTTTCTTTGCAATATTATAAATAATTTAATATAAAATAAAAATGAAAACAAAAAGTGATTATTATAATCAGACTATTGAAGAAGTTAAACAAAGTTTAAACTCTGACATTCATAACGGATTGTCGTCAGAAGAAGCTGAAGAACGTCTTCAAAAAAACGGCTATAACGAATTTGAAAAGAAAAAACATAAAAGTCTTATATCTAAATTTTTCGACCAGTTTAAAAGTTTTATGATTATAGTTCTTTTAGTTGCAGCTATTATTTCCGGAATAGTCGGGATAATGAACGGCGAAGGCTTTACTGATGCGATCATAATATTAATCATTGTAATACTGAATGCTATTATCGGCGTGTTCCAGGAAGCAAAAGCTGAAAAATCACTTGATGCTCTTGAAAAATTATCTGCTCCTCATTGTAAAGTAATACGAAATGGTCAAGTAGAAGTTATTGAATCACGCGAACTTGTTGTCGGTGATGTTGTACTACTGGAAACAGGCGATACTGTTCCTGCAGATTTACGACTGACAGAAGCATTTAATTTAAAGATTCAGGAAGCTGCTTTAACGGGCGAATCAGTTCCAAGTGAAAAAAATACTACACAGATTGAGGAAGCTGTTCCTCTGGGAGATAGGCATAACATGGCTTTTGCTTCTTGTAGCGTAATCTACGGACGCGGAAAAGGTATTGTTACTGTTGTCGGAATGCAATCTGAAGTAGGAAAAATAGCTTCTATGATTCAGTCGGTTCCCGATACAAAAACTCCCATGCAGAAACGGCTGGATAAACTTGGAAAAATATTAGCTATTGCTGCTATTTCTATTTGTGTTATCATTTTTATCATAGGTTTGCTCTACGGACGGGATTTATTATCCATGTTCATGACTGCAGTCAGTCTGGCAGCTGCTGCTATACCGGAAGGGCTTCCTGCCGTATCTACAATTGTATTGGCAGTCGGAGTACAACGCCTTGCAAAACGAAACGCAATTGTAAGAAAACTTCCATCTGTCGAAACACTTGGAAGCACGCAGGTAATTTGTTCCGATAAAACCGGGACGTTAACACAAAACAAAATGACAGTAATGAAAATCTATATAGACGGAATAATAAAAGATGTGAATGCAATTACTGTCTGGGATTCAAAATCAGAAGAACAATTACTTAAAACATCTATTCTCGCCAACGATGCATGTATTCACAAAGAATATAATAAATGGACCAGTATAGGTGATCCTACAGAAACAGCTATGCTTGACCTTGGTATAAAATTCGATTTAATAAAAGAAACATTAGAGCTGGAATATCCTCGTGTAGCTGAGATACCTTTTGATTCAGAGCGCAAAATGATGACTACGGTACATAAATCAAATAAACAAGATGATTTGATGGTCTATACAAAAGGCGGATTAGACGAATTATTGACATGCTGTAACAAAATTTATGAAAATGGCGAAACACGGCAATTGACAGAACAGGACAAATCCGATATATACCAAGCCAATCTTAATATGGCGAAAAATGCATTACGTGTATTGGCAGTCGGAATGAAAACCATCCGAATACTTCCTGAAGATCTTACTCCATCAACATTGGAAACAGAATTAATATTTATAGGTATGCTTGGTATGATAGATCCACCAAGAGAAGAAGTAAAAGATGCAGTAGCAAAATGCCGTCAAGCCGGAATTAAACCTGTAATGATTACCGGCGATCATAAAATTACAGCAATTGCCATAGCAGAATCTTTAGGGATTATGCAACATGGGGATATTGCATTAACCGGAACAGATATAGAAAAAATAACAGATGAAGAACTATGTGATAAAGTAAAAAATATAGCTGTTTATGCACGAGTATCTCCTGAACATAAAGTAAGGATTATAAAAGCATTCCAAAAAAATGATAATATTGTAGCAATGACCGGAGACGGAGTTAATGATGCTCCTGCCCTTAAACTGGCAGATATTGGTGTTGCTATGGGAATTACGGGTACTGATGTTTCTAAGGAAGCTGCAGATGTTGTACTTGCTGACGATAACTTTGCTACTATTGTTTCTGCTGTCGAAGAAGGGCGACGTATTTACGATAATATCCTGAAAGCTATACAGTTTATGTTATCAACTAATATCGGCGAAATCCTGGTTCTTTTTATTGCAGTTATAGCAAACTGGATATCTCCTTTGCTTCCTATTCATATATTATGGATAAATCTAGTAACGGATAGTCTCCCTGCCTTAGCTTTAAGTGTAGACCCTGCAGAAAAAGATATCATGCAGCGAAAACCAATTAATTCAAAAAAAGGAATCATGACCAAACCTTTTACGATAAGAGTCTTCCTGCAAGGAATCATGATATCTATTTTGACTTTGATTGCTTACCGGATAGGTTTAAACACAAGTATAGAAACTGCACAAACCATGACTTTTGCAACACTGGCATTTATTCAATTAGTATTCGTTTATACTGTACGATCAGGAAATCATAGTGCATTTAAAACTTTTTTCAGCAATAAATATCTTATAGGAGCCATCGCAATAGTATTCACACTTATGCTTATTGTGCTTTTTATACCTGCTTTACAAAATATCTTCCATGTAGTTGCACTTACAGGACAACAATGGTTGTGGGTAGTTATTCTGTCATTAATTCCTGTCCCTGTTACCGAAATAGTAAAATTACTCAGAAAAAGTATCAGAAAAAAAGATCAGTCAAAATAATTAACATTCATAAATGAGTGATCCGAAAGCGAAGTTCGACAGTAGAATCAGTTTAGGGAACGCTGTTTAACTTCGTAGGAATGAGGAAAGTTACACACATGAGGAATCAAACAAGTCTAAAAACATGTTCTGATGGCTTCGCTATGTTATAACTTCAAAAAAATGATAAAGTTCCATGTGAAAAAGCACAAATTCAAATCAATTATGCCCAAGTTACAGAAAAAACGTGGAAAATCTTTAGTTCTTTGATTTTCGATCTTATCGGACTCATTTTCTCCGATTTAAACCACGGTATTTTTGAGGAAAAATAATCCGGCCACAAAATCAAGTCCGTTTAAAATGCTTCAAAAATGTTTCTAAAAGTCCTGCATATTCTTTTAATTCTATATTATTTTATATCATAGCTATAAAATCTATCTTTTCATGATATTCTGTCCTAGCTTGCGTTTAACGAGCCATAATTCGCTACGCTCTTGCTATCAACGCCAAACTAAGAGCTTGTTAGCAGCTAGCATCTTCAATTTCTCGTTTTTATTCCAAATTTTTCCATTGCAATTAGCCAGAAAACGTATAACCATTTTGTTTCATATTTTCAATGTTGTCTGTCTGGTTAACTTGTATTTTCCAAGTCGTAATGTAATCAGGATTAATTATGATATTTCCTGTTGCTCTTTCTCTATATTCTCCTTCTGCTACTTCACTAATTGTTTCGTTATCGTATGGAAGTTGAAAATAATTGCCATCTGTTCTTTTGAAACGGAGTAGTCCGTCATCAGTGAGTTCGTCAACCGTTCCTGATGTTTGATATTGCTCAATTAGGTTTTCGTCTTGGTCAATAAAAGTTAAACCAATGAGAAAAACTTTTCCTTTCAAAAATGTTTGTAGTTCCGTCCAAGTCATTTTCTTTTGTCAACTATTGTTTGTCAAATTTCTTATTGTTAGTTACAAATATCAAGCTATCAAACTTAGTTATTCTTTTCCATGAAAAATACCAATAAATAGGGATTATTACAAATCCTAAATACAATTAATTTTGTACCCAATAAAAAGGCTATTCATTATTAATGAAAATATTAAAAGACGATAAATATAATTCTATTCTACAAGCCGCTAAAAATGAATTTATTACTAAGGGTTATAAAGAAACATCAATGCGGAATATCGCCAAAAATGCAAATATCGGATTAAGTAATATATATAACTATTTTAAAAGTAAAGATGAGATATATTTAGCAATTGTAAAACCTGCAGAACATGAAATTTTTACTTTTATTACTAAAAAACACGCAGAAGAAAATGTCGATTTTAATAATGTATCTACATTCGGCCATCAGGAAGAAGATATTGAACACTATATATCACTGATCGAAAAATATAAAGAAGAACTTCGTTTATTGTTCTATCATTCACAGGGATCATCTATGAATAATTTCAGGGATACATTTACCGATTATCTCACACAAGTAAGTCACAACTATATGGAATTGGAAAAAAAATACATTCCCGGTTCAAACAAAATATCACAGTTCTTTATTCATACAATGTCCTCACGGATGGTAAGCATTTTAGGAGAAATTGTTTCTCATGATCTTAGCAGGCAAAAAATAAAGGAATTTTTCCATGAATATTTCCGGTTCGAATATGCCGGATGGCGTGAATTAACAGGCACATAAAGGGAGACAAGAACAAGTCTCCCTTTTTTTTGAACAAAATCGAACATTGTTCGCTATTGAAAACAGAAAAATTAACATAAATATAATAAATTATGAACACATTAAAAAAACTCCAACACTACATGGGTAACAGAAAAGCTCTCCTACCTGTGTCAATGGCATTATCTGTCCTTAGTTCGCTGACAGGTATGCTCCCCTATATTCTTATCTGGCTTATTGTAAGAGAACTATTCAAGTCGGGAAATATCTATTCTTACAATAATATCACAACCTATGCATGGTGGGCTGTAGGATTAGCTGTAGGAAGCGTGATACTCTATTTTGCAGCGTTGATGTCATCGCATCTTGCCGCGTTTAGGGTTGAATCAAACTTACGTCGTGAGGCTATGAATAAAATTGTAAATATGCCACTCGGTTTTTTCGATAATAATACAAGCGGACGAATACGTAAAATAATTGATGATAACGCAAGTATTACTCATGGATTTATGGCACATCAATTACCTGACCTTGCAGCTACAATACTGGTGCCAATAGTTGCTGCCGTATTAATTTTCATATTTGATTGGAGATTAGGGCTTGCCTGTATTGTTCCGGTTATTATATCCATGCTGGTGATGAGTTTTATGATGGGAACAAAAGGGCAAAAGTTTATGAAAAATTATATGACCTCCCTTGAAGAAATGAATACTGAAGCTGTTGAATATGTAAGAGGTATTCCAGTAGTGAAGGTATTCCAGCAGACTATCTATTCATTTAAGAACTTTTTCAACAGTATTATGAACTATAAAAAAATGGTATTCAATTATACAAAAATGTGGGAAAATCCAATGTCCATCTATACGGTTATCATCAATAGCTTTGTATTTTTTCTGGCACCCTTGGCTATATTTTTAATAGGAAATTCAGGAAATTATGCAGAGGTATTACTTAATTTCTTTCTATTTATACTAATAACTCCGGTTTTTTCACAAAGTATCATGAAAAGCATGTACCTTAACCAAGCTTTAGGACAAGCAGGCGAAGCTATCGGACGACTTGATAATCTTACTTCTTACGATAATCTGCCAGTTGCATCAAATACCGAATCAATAAAAAATTTCAGTATTCAGTTTGACAAAGTTTATTTCCGTTATCCTGAAACTAGTCAAAATGCGGTTAATAATATAAGTTTTACAATACCACAAGGAAAAACTGTTGCTCTGGTAGGAGCTTCCGGCGGTGGAAAAACAACTATTGCCCGTCTTATTCCCCGTTTCTGGGAAGTAACCGAAGGACAGGTTATGATAGGCGGAATTAATGTAAAAAACATTGATCATAAAGAACTCATGAATCGCATATCATTTGTATTCCAGAATACAAAACTATTTAAGGCTACTTTGCTTGAAAATATAAAATACGGCAATAATGAAGCAACTATGGAAGAAATAGAACAGGCAATAGACATGGCACAATGTCGTGAAATTATTGACAAACAACCACTTGGACTATACACTAAAATCGGTACGGAAGGCACTTATCTTTCCGGAGGAGAACAACAACGTATTGCTCTTGCCCGTGCTATTCTGAAAAACGCTCCTATTGTTATACTGGACGAAGCCACCGCTTTTACCGATCCTGAAAACGAACATTTAATACGTCAGGCCATGCAGGAACTCACAAAAGGCAAAACCGTACTTATGATTGCACATCGTTTATCCAGTATCATCAATGCCGATAATATTATTGTCATTGACAAGGGTAGAATCGCAGAACAAGGCTCACACTCTGAATTAATTAATCAAAAAGGAATTTATAATAATATGTGGAATGAATACCAGCAGTCTATACGCTGGACTATAGAAAAGGAGGTTGATCATGCTTAAATTCATAAAAAAACGATTTGCCCTTTCAACAAAAGGAGCTAAAGATTTTTGTAAAGGAGTATTTTTTACAACATTACTGGACATTTCACTTATGCTTCCTGCAGTTTTTGTTTTCCTGTTTCTCGAAGATTATATTCGTCCTGTTTTTAATCCGTCTGTATCAGTAACACATGATATGATATATTATATTTTACTTGGTATTATTTTCATGATTATTATGTATATAATCACTGTACTACAATATCGTAGTACATATACAACAGTATATGAAGAAAGTGCCAACCGCCGCATTTCATTAGCAGAAAAACTTCGTAAATTACCATTAGCCTTTTTCGGTGAGAAAAATCTTTCAGATCTTACTTCTACTATCATGGACGACTGTACCGATCTTGAACACACTTTTTCTCATGCTGTACCCCAATTATTTGCATCACTTATCAGTATTATAATTATTATCATCGGCATGTCATTTTATAACTGGCAGTTAACATTAGCTTTATTCTGGGTAGTACCATTAGCTTTAATGATTATTCTTTCATCGAAAAAGAAAATTCGTAAAGATTTCGGAGGTAATTATAAAGATAAACGAACTGTAAGCGAACATATTCAGGAAGGTCTTGATACTATACAGGAGATTAAATCATATAATCAGGAAGGCAATTACCTCAAAAAGCTGGACGAAAAAATAGAACAATACGAAAAAACACAAACAAAAGGTGAGCTACTTACCGGAATATTGGTTAATAGCTCACACAGTATTTTAAAACTCGGACTTGCAAGTGTAATTATTATAGGAGCCAATTTATTAGCTGCCGGAACTATCAATTTATTTACATATTTGATATTCATGGTAATAGGTTCGCGTATTTACAGTCCGGTAGATGAAGTATTAAATAATCTTGCTGCCTTATTTTATCTTGACATACGGATTAATCGTATGAACGAAATGGAAGCACTTCCGGTTCAATGTGGAAATACTGAATTTAAACCTGATGGTTATGATATTGAATTTAACAATGTAGATTTTTCGTATGAATCAGGAAAACAGATATTAAAAAATGTTTCATTTACTGCAAAACAAGGAGAAATCACAGCATTGGTAGGACCTTCGGGAAGCGGAAAAAGCACTGCTGCAAAACTGGCTGCACGTTTCTGGGATATACAATCGGGAAAAATTACACTCGGAGGGCAAGATATCAGCAAAGTTGAGCCCGAAACCTTATTAAAAAACTATTCGGTAGTTTTTCAGGATGTAGTTCTTTTCAATGCTTCAATAATGGACAATATCCGTATCGGAAAACGCAATGCTTCCACCGAAGAAGTTATGCATGCCGCAAAACTTGCACAGTGTGATGAATTTGTTAATAAAATGCCACTTGGATATGACACTATTATCGGAGAAAACGGTGAAACACTTTCGGGTGGTGAACGCCAGCGTATTTCTATAGCACGAGCCCTTTTGAAAAATTCCCCCATTGTTTTGCTTGATGAAGCTACTGCATCACTCGACGTTGAAAATGAAACCAAAATACAGGCAGGAATTTCAGAACTGGTACGTAATAAAACCGTACTTATAATAGCTCACAGAATGCGTACGGTTGCCAATGCTGATAAAATTGTAGTATTGGAAAATGGAAATATTAGCGAAACAGGTTCACCCGAAGAATTAAAAAAACAAAACGGAACCTTTGCCCGCATGGTAGAACGACAGAATGTACAAACTATTTGTTAAATTCAAGGTGCAATAAAGCGGACAACTTTATGTTATACGCTTTATTGCATTCTTCATTAGAATAAATTATATATACCTACCGATATATGACCTGTTCAGGTTTTTTGCTGTCAAAATCAATGAATTTAAAATCAGATGCCTCATAAGCATTAAACTTGAATATGTTATGGCCTTGCCCTGGTATATAAGGATAAAAAGAAACAGATATTTGAAACGTATTAAAAACCAGATAATCATTTCTTATCAAAAAGCCTATTCCGAATAATGAATAAACTCTGCTTTTCCTGAATCCATTTTCATAATCACCAAGCATTCCCATTGAATAAATAAAATAAGGAGCAAATTTAAATCCCAGTAAATTCCATGGTGTAAATACCTGGGTTTGAAAATTACATATAAACTTTTGTGTACCTGTTATAGAATTAGCGTTAAATCCATTAATTCCAAAATAATCCTGTAAGTATAAACGGTCGGTTTTCAAACGATTAATACCTGCCAGGTATTGTATTTTTACAAATTGCCTGAATTTCCATCCACCGGCCTTCAGCAAAGGCGTAAAATAATTCATCTCAACTGTAAAAACTCCTTCTTCAATATTAAGTCTATCAAAAAACGAGCCATGTTGTAAAGAACCATTTAAATAGCCCAGTTTAAAATAATTTCCCATTGACAACTTTGTTGCCAGATATAACCGATTTCTATCATTTTTATGCTGAATACCACTTATAAAACTAAAATTATACCCTGTAGGTACGTCTTCTGTAAACCCATAACGAAACAAATAATAATCTTTTTTGTATATTCGTTTTGAAATACCTATACTTATCAGATATAAATTTTCCATTGAATACATATTCGACGGATCATATTCAGGTGAAGGGGATTCCGGATAATCAATGTGATAATACCTTGCAGATAAAACAAGTTTACGAGTACGCGCCTCTATCGGTTTTTTACTTTTAATATCAAAAGCATATGCTCCCCAGAAATCCAATACATTATATTTAAATTCCTGAATGGTAAACTCGTTGGTATTTGGAATATTTATATCATATTTTTGAGATTCCTGCATAATATTAATCCCCCCTGCCCATTTTGCAAGAGGTGAATAAAAAGGACGTTCGGCTGATAATTGTTTTGTTTCGTTTCCGTCTGTCCTGTTTTTTTGATAAAGGATATTGCTGGATATATAAGTATTAAAAATATTAGGAATTCCATAGCTATATTGATAATTATGAATTTCACCCGGATAATTCCATGAATAATAAATACGCGGCCGGTGTCCCATACCGAAAAGATTGATTTCTTTAAGCCCGAACCCAAACCTTGATGATGATATTTCTGCTTCGGGATATATACTGAACTTATCTTTTACTGTAACTATTATATCAATAGAATCATTAGTATTTTCAACACGTACAGCCGAAATAGAACTCTTTTCTATGTATGATTGACTGCGGATCAGACGTTCTGATTCTTGTACAAGAAGAGTGTCAAACACCTGATTTTCCTTAAATAATAACAAACTTTTTATAACAAACGGCTGAGTATTAGTGTGTAAAAAATTTGCCGTTCTGCTCAAATTCTTTATTACAACAGATGAATCTTCATCATTAATATAAAACGGATCTTCATTAGTAATAATTATTTTCCGGATAATTTTTCTCTCAAAACCTTTATAAGTATGTACTAATGATGATTTTACCAATGAATCTTTAGATGTATTCTGTGGTTTTCTGAATACCTGATCATATATAAATTTGTTAAAGCGATTATGTTTCGATTGCTCATATATGTTATGGTATAAGACCGAATCTTTTTTTTCTTTTTCATCCTCATCAAACGACTGTGCATTAGCAACTCCAAAGCTACCAACAACTATTATAAATAATATTAAAAGCCGTTTCATAAAATGAATAATAATTACAAGCACTTTAATTACAATTTATCTGTATTAGATAAACTATATAAATGCTGCTTTTGTTTTTTACATAATTTAGTATCTTACAATTGCTGAACTATTCAACAACTATAAATCCCAACGAATTCATAACAAAAATAAAAAATTTTATTGATTTAAGAATGTTGCTGACTCTGAAAACAGGTTATTCCAAACAGAAAATTCTGTAATGAAATGCCTTAGAGCTTATTAATTCAGCATAAAATTCAACCTAATAATTGTTTAACCCAAGGTGTTTCCAGATCAAATTTTCTGTATCTTCCCAAAGTTGTGCCTGTATCGGCTGGTTTTGATATTCCGGTTTGATATTTTTTAGTTTTCCTCCGGCAGATACTTGTCCCGTCACTCCTGCAAATTCATCTGCCAACAAAAGTTTAATGACAGCTGAAGCTCCTTGTTCGGGAGTTTTTATAAAGGGACGAAAAAATATATCAGCCAAAGGATCGAACCATTTTTTCATCCTGATTATATTAGTGGATACAATACCCGGATCAGCCGCATTTACTGATATACCTTTCTGTTGCAAACGTTTTGACAATTCAAAAGTAAAAAATAAAAGTGCAAGTTTAGTATTACTGTAAATACTTAGTCTTCGAAAGTCACCCCTCCTTCCGTAATAAAAAAAGTCAGGAAGTTCTATTTTTCCATGTTTATAAGTACAGGATATCATATTAACAATACGTGCTCCTTCAGGCATTAATGGAATAAGTTTTCTTGTCAGCAAATAAGGTGCTACATAATTAATACATACAGTTCGTTCAAAGCCATCGGAAGTTAATTCAAAACAAGTCGGGATCATTCCGGCATTATTCATGAGTAAATCAACAGAATCAAACTTCCGTGATATTTCAGAAACAAAAGAAATTACCGAATTTAAATCAGATAAGTCAAGATATATAACCTCTATGCTACCATTTTTATTACATGTTAATATCTCAGCTATTTTTACTTCTGCTGCCTTAATATTCCGGCAAGCCATAACAACATGATAACCTGCCTCAGTCATTGCTTTTGTAATTTCAAAACCTATCCCTCCGGCAGCGCCTGTAATAATAGCTGTTTTCATTATTTATTTAAACTCAATTTAATATATAAAAGGAATTACCCTTTTTCGATTCATAACTTTATCACCAAATTCTTTTTTGTAATTTATATATATGGAATTTGCCCGAGGTATGAGATTTGCACATGTCCAGATTGCAAAAACAGCTCCTGCCAATGACCATGTGAGTATTGCAAAACCAATCCATTCAACAATTTCCCCAAAATAATTAGCAGAAGTAATATATTTATATAATCCTTTTTCCGGAAGATAATGATTAGTATCTCCTGGTTTTCGTAAATTCCTTATCACATGGTCGGAATGCAGGTTTATAGCCATACCTGTAAAAAATAAAAAAATCCCAATATTAAACTGAGGAGTTAACAACCAATCGGTAGTATACATATCTACCGGCGACAAATATAAAATCCATCCTCCCTGGATAAATGCATTTATTAAATTAAACAGTATACCCATTCCAACAATTACAAGTGGCATTTTACTGTTACTTTTAAAAAGAAACGGAAAAATAAATGCCCGTTGAAAATAATGCAACAACATCAAACATATCATTATATCAGGTACAAGCATTTGTTTACGATCAGATAATAACCACAGGCACATTAATACAAGAAAGACCGGTGCTTCCATAATAATCCATCCTGCCTTATTATTAATACTTCTACCCCATTTTCCGTTATTAAACATTCCATAACCCGCATTTATAAAGTAGAGAGCTATAAATACGATAACTGCTACAAATATCATAGCATACAAAAAAGTATAAAAAAGATGAATGCTCATCGACTAATTTGTTTAATATTATTTTATAACAGGTATTAAAGTAGTCCGTAAATTGTATTCCTTAAATACTGAAGAAGCTATTAATTTTATAAGAAAACTATTAAATGTGAATATTCAGGCTACAGATCAAACGCCTTTTCCCATTTCATATGCTTCATTCATTACAGGTAAATCCTTTATACTACCTTTTTCCCAAACTCCCGTACCATAAATAATACCTCTTTCAACAGGGTCCGGAATACAATCGAGAAAGCCCCGGAATTCTTCAACTGTTACTTGTAAGGTTTCTTTATCTTTATCGGCTGCCGTGATTATATAATAGAACTCTTTGCTGCTGATTTCGTTATAACGTTCGTAAGTACGATCAATCATAGTTTTCATTTGCCCGCACATAGCATAGAAATAAACAGGAGTAGCCATTACGATAACATCTGCTGATACCATTTTACCTACAATCTCATTAGCATCATCATCACCATTTGCTAAACCGGTCATATCATTATAATCATCATTTGTAAAGAAATTGATTTTCATATCATTCAAATATATCTTTTCCACCTGATGTCCTGCATCTATGGCTCCTTTGGCAAACTGGTCGCACAAAAGATCCGAATTACCTCCCTTACGAGGACTCGAGGAAAGTATTAACACGTTTTTATTATCTTTCTCTTTTCTTTCTGTTTTATGTCTTTTTTCTATTTTTTGTTCACTCTGAACATCGCCGGCATTCTGTTGTTTATTTCCACATGAAATAAAAACAATTGTAAGCAGCATTGCTGTAATAAATTTCAAAGAGTATTTCATTATTTTTATTATTTAAATGGTTATTATCTGTAAACTTTTATTTTTCATCAATACAAATATCCTGATACTTTTTCATAAACAAAAATATTAGTGTAAAAAAATAATAACAGATCATAAAAACAGGATTTTGTGTAATATATTCCATTTTATTCTATTATGATCAATTTATAATTCTGTGTTCCTAAACCGATTTTTTCTCCGTAAGTCAGAACATGAATTCCGTTACGGGATTCTATACGCTCAACAAGATGTTTTTTTTCCGGATTCCGATGATTATAAACCAAATCAACACATGCTTTATCCAAAGCTACGGGATCGAGCGAAGCAAGTATGCCGACATCTTCAATCCTGGCTGGTTGCGGAGAGGAACTACAATCACAATCAACAGACAGATTATTCATTACATTTATATATAGTATATTTTCGCCACAATATTGAGCAACTCCTTTTGCTGCTTCTGCCATAGCTTCAAGGAAATCATCCTGTTCGGCACCGTTCCACATACTTGTACTACTTGCCCCAGCTGTATGAATAAGGCATTTTCCGGCTACGGAAGCAATCCCGACAGACATATTTTTGATCGCACCGCCAAAACCACCCATCTGATGCCCTTTGAAGTGAGTTAATATTACTGTAAAATCGTAGTTTGCAAAATGAGAACCTATTAAATCAGCTGTAAGATGAATTCCGCCGGTAATTGGTAATTCCATTTCGCCGTCTGCATCCAAAATATCAACATCTCCTATTGCTGTAAAACCATGCTGTTCTGCTACCCTCAAATGACTTTCAGCAGTACTTCTTTGCCCTCCGTATGCAGTATTTGCATCAATAAAAGTTCCATCAACAGATTTTACAAATTTTCCGACAAGTTCGGGTTTCAAATAATTATTGCCACCGGGTTCTCCCATATGAAGTTTTATACCTACTTTTCCTTTAGCTTCACGCCCGAGTGCTTCATATATCTTTATTAAACTTTCGGGTGAAATTTCATTTATCATATATACAATTGAAGTATCGTCAGAAGATCCCGTACCTTCAGATATTTCTGACCCGGAATTATTTCCTTTATCACAAGAAAATGATAAAGCCGTAAAAACTACGGCAAATGATACTATTATAAAAAGGAATGATGATCTTTTCATTTTTTATTATTTTATTTTGTTATATGTATGATCTATTAACGGCAGTAGTTCTTTTTCAAAAATCTCTTTACTTATTATACGATAGTGCGGAGCATAGGATTCATTAAACTCTTTACTGTGATGCCCGACATAGTTGCCTTCTTCCAGACGGTTTTTTATTTCGTTATAATCATTGTCATAATTTGGGAGAGAAAGGTTCATTGATCTTATTACAGCTTCAATTTGCGACCATTCTTTTTGCCACTCTTCAACAGTAATGGGTTTAATTTCATTTACGCTTCTTATAAACGCATCTAAAAAACGATCTAAGGGAATGATCTCATCTTTTAATACAGATAAATTCACCCGGTAAAAATTTTGTTCCCATCCGGTTGGTTCCGCCAATTCACCCGATGATACTGAATAAGAATTTAATTCGTTAAGAAGATAACGCCTGGCAGCAGCAGTATCAGCAATAATATGTCCTGGTCCGAACCTGTCCTGAAAAAAATTCTTATATAAATCTTTCAATGTTGATTTTGGATATATTTTCATCTGACGGTTAACAGCATCGCGGACTTTTTCTTCAAAATCTTTGTTATCAGCAGAAAATGAAGATAAAGTAAGAACAGTAGCAAGCAATAAATATAGTATCCGCATTATATTTGTTTTGTTTTAACAAAAGTAAATATAATGTCCCATATAATTGTCGTTTTAAAAACCAAAAAGTGTTGTTTCAGGACTTATTTGTCATATTATTATAAAATTTAATCAGAAAGTAAATTATTTATACTCTGTAAAAAACATATAATTCATATTAATTAAAATACAGTTTATTCTAACAGGAAAACACCTAAAAAATATTTAATATATCTAAATAATATCAATTACAATACAGCAAAATTACTTATTTTATACTAAGCCATATTTTAACCATACTTACAATAACGAAAAAGTGTTAAAAAAAATAATAATTTACTGAAAGTTTACTTCCTTCTCCCTACACTTGTTTCGTGATTTTATATTATTTTTCAAATTTTTATTTATTATCAGGTATATTAAAACTTAATCAAAGTTGCACCTGAAGAATAACCACCGCCAAAAACAGTAATTCCTACAAGGTTTCCTTTTTGGAATTTATCTTCATTTTCCATCATAACTAAAAAGGCACTTGCAGAACCTGTATTTCCATATTTATGTATATTGTTCAAAGATTTATCTTCCGGAAAGTCAAGATGATGAAGTACGTTACTTACAATCCTCATATTAGCCTGGTGTGCAATAATATAATCCAGTTCATTTAACTGTACATTTACTTTTTTAATTGCGCTATTAATTGCATCTACCATAAAACGTGTAGCATTTATAAATATATCTTTACCGTTTGTCATTTCAATATTTCCTTGTCTGGGAGACAAATAAACTCCTTCAGGTCCTTTTCCTATATGTCCCAATCCACGTGTAATTACACTCAAGATTTCCGGATCATTTTCGGAAAAAGCTTCTTTGGATATAAAAAATGCGACTGCCGCATCACCCCATAAATGCCCGCTTTTTGGATCGCTGTCATCATTATAATATGAATTATTTTCAGAACAAATAATAAGAGCTCTTTCTGCCTTATTTGTTGCAAAATATCCTTCTACAATTTCAATAGCATTCACACAGGAAGAACATGCCGACGATATCATCAAAGATGCTGCATTTTCAATATTGAAATCACGTTGAATAATATGTGCTAAAGTTCCTACCGTATCCTGAGTTGTATAACCTGCACTTATTATGAGGTCAATGCTGTTCACAGGATATGGAAGCCGCCCTATTGCTCTTTCTACAGCTTCTTTTCCCATTGTAAAAGTATTTTCACCTTCAGAAACCCTTGATCTGGTTTTAATTCCGGTCCGTTGAAAAATCCAGTCACTGGAAAGTCCGTTTAAACTAAAAAAATAATCATTATGAACTCTCTCTGAAGGTACGTAATATCCCATTGCGTTTATATACATCATAAAAAATTATTAGATTAAAAAATTCAGCTTATTTTATCTGGTCACTATTTAAAAGTCCATATAAAATAATCATTGTCTTTCTCCTCAAAGATTCGTCCCTATCTTTACCAGGTTCGTCAAATATCCCCCTGATATAGGGAACTTCAATCCCTCTCATTACAAAATGTCCGAAAATAGCTGCCTGCTTCACATCTTCAAAATGAAACAGATTAGAGTCACAGCCTTCCTGAAAAATAGTTTCTATAAATCCTACTTCTAATTTCTCCATTTTTCGCCTTACTAATTCTACCCTTACCACATCCATGAAAAAATCAGCATGCAATGAACCGTTGCGAGCAACAACTTCCCGAACTGTATTCATTCTTGTAATTACATAAGTAATGAACTTCTCCACAGGATCCAGGTCTAAATAAACAACCTTTTCCACTGCTTTAATTACATATTCCATTTCTTCTGCGATAACTGCATCCAAAATTTCATTTTTATTCTTAAAATATGTATAGAGGGTTCGTCTTCCTTTTCGGGATTCCACGGCAATATCATGCATTGTAGTATTCTTCAGTCCTGTTTTACCAAAGAGTTTTCTTGCTGCACTTACTAATTCCTGTCTTGTTTTATTTACATTCAAATTTGCACATTTTTACCAAAAGTGTGCAAATATAATTTTTTTTTAAATAACATGAGTATAGTTATGATTTATATTATAAAAAAATACCGCAAATCAACATATTTTATCGGTGAATTACGAAAATAAAAAGATAAACGGTAAAAATTTATGAAGATGTATCCAATAAAAAGCAATTGAATACCTAATAATTATCAAATGATTTTTATTGTTTTTGCCTCTGATAATACAATTTAATAATATTCTCAGAATCTTTTATACTTGTTTTTAGCCAATCAAGCAGAAGTTCATTTTTTTCATCATCTCGTAAATGCCAGTTGATACATGACAGTCTTAACTTTTTTGAAAGTTCATATAAACATATGGCAGCAGAAACAGAAATATTAAAACTTTCGGTAAATCCCACCATATTTATTTTAACAAATTCATCTGCATTATTCATAGCAATGTCCGAAAGTCCGGGAAGTTCCGAACCGAACAAAAGTGCAATCTTACCTTTTTCCAGATCAAGTTCTTCCAATACGGTATCATTGGTATGAGGCGTAGTTGCTACGATCCTGTAACCTTTATTTCTAAGGTGTTTTATTGTATTCAAAGTATTATCGACTACCGACTTGTATTTCGAAATACTTAACCATTGTGCAGAACCTAAAGAAACATCAGGATTAACACTATACGAAAAATTATTTTCAATCATGTGAATATCCTGAATTCCAAAACAATCACAAGACCTGAGTACTGCCGAAGCGTTATGGGACTGGAATAAATCTTCAAGTACTACAGTAATATATCTTGTACGGAACTCCAATACTTTATTAAAAGTATTTAATCTATCCCCGGTAACTAAACCGGAAAGAAATTCTATAAGCTTTCTATCAATCATACAAATAAAAAAAGGGAACTTACGGCTCCCTTTTTCAAACAATTTTTTCTTAATTACTTAACTGCTTCTTTAAGTTCGCTACCTACTGAAAATTTAACAACATTTTTAGCAGGGATATTGATTATTTCAGTTGGTTTTTGTGGGTTACGGCCTTTTCTTGCAGCTCTTTTTGTAACACCAAAAGTTCCAAATCCTACTAAAGCAATTTTATCACCTTTTTTCAAAGTTTCAGTTGTTGCTTCGATGAAAGCATCTAATGCTTTTTTTGAATCAGCTTTTGTTAAACCAGCTTTGCTAGCGATAGCATCGATAAGTTGTCCTTTGTTCATTCTTTTAAATTTTAGAAAGTTAGTAATTCTTTATCATATCAAGACAAAAATAAAATTATAAAAATACTCATACAAGTTTTTCACAAAAAAACATGCTTTTTGTTAATATCTTTAACAGATTGTTAATAAAGCTGGCTCTTTTCATTATAAATAGCGCGTTTTAGAAGTTTTTCCTTACCGGATAGCAAAATAATATAGAACAGATTTAACCGTTAAAAATATTTTGCATCAATTTTATATATAAAAAAAATAAGCTATCTTAAGAAAATAACAATAAATAAACATCAAAATTAAATAAAATATTTCATTAGCGACAAAGAGATTACATATTATCTGTATTTTTTAGAAAAAACATGATGCCTCATGCAAAAAACCAATTGTTCAGCACATTGAATACAAATAACATATTTATATTTTTGAAAAAAATTACAATATGAATTATGAATTGAAAAAACTAGTAATACATTTTATTAACATGTAAATAAAATCTTTTTAGAGGATTTGATATACTTATTTATTCTCTACTTTATTGTACACTTTTTATCTTTTATGACTATTAATTAGAAAACGATAATACTCTTATAATAAAACAATTATAATAAACCTAAGAAAGAAATCACATATCATACAATGTTTTTATAGTATTGCTTATTCGAATTAATTATTATAATTTTACGCTCAAATAAATCAAGTATCTAACAAAAAATAAAACCGATAATATGATAAAAGAAGACTTTTCAAAACGCCACATTGGACCTCGTGAAAGTGAATATTCTGAGATGTTGAAAAAAGTTGGAGTTTCGTCTATCAATGAGTTGATGGATCAAATAATACCTCCTGCGATAAGGCTAAAAGAAGACATTATCATTGATGCCCCGCTAACAGAATATGAATACCTTAATAAAATAAAAAATATAGCATCAAAAAATAAAGTATACCGTTCATTTATAGGAATGGGATATTATGGAACATCTGTTCCATCTGTTATTTTAAGGAATATTTTTGAAAATCCGGGATGGTATACATCATATACCCCCTATCAGGCAGAAATAAGCCAGGGACGATTGGAAGCCCTTTTAAATTTTCAAACAGTTATTACGGAATTAACAGGAATGGAAATTTCAAACTGTTCGTTACTTGACGAAGGAACTGCTGCTGCCGAAGCTATGAGTATGATGTTTGCCGCTCGTTCACGACAGGCAATAAAAGAAGGAAAAAATGTTTTATTCGTTGATAATGATATTTTTCCTCAGACACTGGATGTACTTAAACTACGTGCAGAACCAATAGGTGTTAACATTGTTACCGGAAGTTATGAAGATTATGAATTTTCAGATAAAACATTTGGTATAATTGTTCAATACCCGGCAGCAAGCGGAATAATAAAAGATTATTCAAAATTTGTCGAAAAAGCGCATGCCGCAGAAGTTTTGGTCGCTGTTGCTGCTGATATATTATCATTGGCAATTTTAACACCTCCGGGAGAATGGGGAGCTGATATAGTTATTGGTTCAACACAAAGATTAGGCCTTCCATTAGGTTATGGAGGTGCGCATGCCGGATATCTTGCTACCTCCGACAAATATAAAAGAATCATGCCGGGCAGAATTATAGGGGTAAGCGTAGACAGACATGGAAATAAAGCTCTGAGAATGGCTCTGCAAACACGTGAACAGCATATAAAACGCGAAAAAGCTACTTCAAATATATGTACAGCCCAGGCTTTACTTGCTGTTATGTCCGGAATGTATGCCGTTTATCATGGACCGGAAGGAATAAAAAGGATAGCATTGAATATCCATCAGGCTGCAAAATTCCTGAGCCAGGAATTAGTAAAACTTGGATATAAAATATTAGACCAAAACTTTTTTGACACACTGGAAATAAGACTTCCTGACAATGTCAGATCTTCAGATGTACAAAAAATAGCTTTAGAAAAAGAAATAAATTTTCATTATATTAATGATAGTATAATTGGATTAAGTACCGACGAAACAATCACAATAGAAGAAATTAATACGATTCTTGAAATTTTTGCAAAAGCAAATAATAAACCATTCTCAAAGATCATAGAAATAAATAATAAATACGAGTTTAATTCAGATTTCAAACGTAAAAGCGATTTTCTAAAACAAAAAACCTTCAGTATTTATCACAGCGAAACTGAAATGATGCGTTATATCAAAAAATTAGAAAACCGCGACATTGCATTAAACCGCTCCATGATACCATTAGGATCATGTACAATGAAATTAAATTCTGCAACATCAATGCTTCCGTTAAGCTGGAGTGAATTTGGTAATATTCATCCTTTTGTTCCTGTTGACCAGGCAGAAGGATATCGTGAAATGATAAATGAACTTGAAAAAGATCTTGCAATAATTACAGGTTTTGCAGCAACATCATTACAACCTAATTCCGGAGCCAGTGGCGAACATGCAGGATTAATGGTAATACGCGAATATCACAAATCCCGCGGAGAAGGACACCGTAATATTTGCTTAATTCCTTCATCAGCCCATGGAACCAATCCTGCAAGTGCTGTTATGGCAGGAATGGATATTGTGGTTGTTAAAAGTGATGAAAAAGGAAATATCGATGTTGATGATTTTAAGGCAAAAGCAATTGAACACAAGAATAATCTTGCTGCCACAATGATCACATATCCTTCAACACATGGAGTATTTGAAAGCCGTATTCTTGAAATGATTAAAATTATTCACGAAAATGGCGGACAGGTTTATATGGACGGAGCAAATATGAATGCTCAGGTTGGATTAACAAATCCTGGTTTTATAGGTGCTGATGTATGTCATCTAAACCTTCATAAAACATTTGCAGGTCCTCATGGTGGAGGTGGTCCGGGCGTAGGTCCTATCTGTGTTGCAAAACATCTTGTTGAGTTTTTGCCAACTCATTCTGTTGTTAAAACCGGTGGTAAAAACGGAATTCATGCTGTAGCGTCTTCTCCTTACGGAAGTGCATTGATCGAAATCATAAACCATGCCTATATTAAAATGCTGGGAGCCGGAGGTTTAAAACATGCTACTGAAATGGCAATGCTGAATGCAAATTATATTGCCAATGAATTAAAAGGTTATTTTGAAGTTCTTTATACAGGAGAAACAGGACGTTGTGCTCATGAAATGATATTAAACGTTAACAAGTTCCGCGAAGAATACGGTATAGAAGCTGCCGATATTGCACGCAGATTAATGGATTATGGATTTCATGCTCCTACCCTGTCGTTCCCTGTTCATGAAACATTGATGGTTGAACCAACTGAAAGCGAAAGCAAACAGGAGCTTGATAGATTTATTGAAGTTATGAAATCAATAAAAATGGAGTGTGAAGATATTAAATCAGGAAAATTAGACCGTGAAGACAATCCTCTTAAAAATGCTCCACATACCCAGTTCGAATGTATTGCTTCGGAATGGAATCACAAATATTCTCGGGAACAGGCTGCATTTCCTTTAGAATGGACAAAAGAAAATAAATTCTGGCCTTATGTAAGTAAAATCGACAACGGATACGGAGATCGTAATCTTATGTGTACAAACAGCTTTTTAGAATCAGAAAAATAAATAAAAACCTGCTTAAAGCTTAAATTAAGATTTTACATAAATAACCGCAAAATTTAAATTGAAAATTTTGCGGTTATTTGTTATTTTTCATATAGTTTTATTCATTATATATGGATTTATATAAAAATCACTCTTATTATTTACCGCACAAATCTATAAACTCATATTTATTCCCCGAATAATCAAGGATTCTTACAAAATCATCAAAGCTAATTGAAAGTAATGCATTTAACTTATTAGGTAAAAAAGTTAATTTTGATTTTGTTTCTAATGATTGATCAATAAATACTTCTACATGATTTTCCGTATCATTAAGCAAACTAAAAACTGAAATTGCTCCCACTGTGCCTTTTATCCATCTATCTATTCTTTCCTGCGAAGCAAAAGATATTTTTCCTTTTTTAAATCTCTGTTCCAGAATGCTAATATTCACATCTCTGTAAAAATCGGAAATAATAAGGAAATGTCTATCTCCTTTATGATTTCTCATAAAAAGATTTTTGCAACGAGTAGCTTTTATTTTTTCCCAGAATTCGCTATCGTCTTCAGTTGAAAAATCTTCAGGACTTTGATAATATTCAAATGGAATTTTTAACTTACCTAAAGTATCATAAACTATGGCTTCTCCGATGAAATCCATAAAACCGGACAGGTTAATGAAATTTAATTTGTATTATTATAATTTCTACAAATTATAAAGTTGATTTAATCAAGGTATTGATAATAATATTGATCAGACCACGGAACAAATTTTAAATTTGAAGTATGTGATCCTTTATTAAGAGAATCTAATGTTGATTTTCCTAATTTTACATTCATATATTCATTATATCTTGATGCAAACAAACCATAACCTTCACTCAGATTGGTGAACGAAGGCTTGTGTTGTGCAATACCTGTTGAGGGAGCAGAAACCTGTGAATAGGTATAATAATTTTCATCAGCCACAACTAAATTAAATGTAACAGAATTCGGCATTTTCACATATCGTTTGACATCTCTATCAGTAGGTTGTATAGTATTAACAAGCACATCATAAAACGAAGATATCTGAAAATCCTTATCTACCACATCATTATTATAAGAAATCGGAAGCATATCAGTAGTCTGAGGAAATTTTATAGATTTATATACAGTGTCATTCCCTTCAACTTCAAAATAATTAAAAGTTATAACCATCTGATAAATATTGGCAGAATATCCCGCCCTGAACCTATATGTAAAAGCTCCTTCATATTTGGCAAAATCAATATTTCTGGTATTTGAAGCAGGTTTTGTTACTGCAGATCCATAAACCAGTTTCGTATTTCCGGTAACTATAAACCTACCATTTTCAATATTCACAACCAACTCATATTCTGTATCTCTATCATAATCACCGAAATTAATATTTTTTCTGTAAACAAGATTTTTATCACTTGCAAAATAACCTGTATCTTTAGGGATTTCAACAGCATCAAAACGCCATTCTCTTTTTTGAGTACCGTTTTTATATTCTTTCAAAATAACTTCTGCGCCTGAAAAAAATAAAGAATCGCTTATAATTGCCATTTCTGCAGCAGGCTTATCTCCTAAAAAAGATTTATTTACCTTCACATACTGATATTCTGCTGATGGGTCCAAAACACAATATATTATAGGAAAAACTTCATAATCAGCATTCACATTAACATCCGTATTGCATGAGCTTCCAAAAAGCAAAATAAAAAACAAACTTGTTAATATTATATTAATCTTCATTATTATATTTGCATAAAATTTAGAGAAACAAAGTTAAATAAATAATTTTAAAAATAATAATTATTATCATGTCTATTCACAAAGAAGTAAAAAAAATTACTACTAATGTTCTTCAGGAGATGAAGGATTCGGGTAAAAAAATATCCATGTTAACAGCTTATGATTACAGCATGGCAAAAATATTGGATAGTACAGGTATTGATGTTATATTAGTTGGTGATTCGGCAGCAAACGTAATGGCTGGTTACGATTCCACATTACCGATAACCCTGAATGAAATGATTTATCATGCTGTTAGTGTTGTACGTGGAGTTTCAAGAGCTTTGGTAATTGTAGATCTTCCATTTGGCACATATCAGGGCAATTCAAAATTAGCATTATCATCAGCTATAAGAATTATGAAAGAAACCGGTGCCGGTGCAGTAAAAATCGAAGGTGGCGAAGAAGTTAAAGATTCCATAAAAAGAATCTTGTCGGCCGGAATTCCCGTTATGGGACATCTTGGATTAATGCCCCAAAGTATTCATAAATTCGGAACTTATGTTGTGAGGGCTAAAGAAGAGGAAGAAGCGTCAAAATTAATATCTGATGCTCATTTATTGGAAGATTTAGGATGTTTTGGTGTTGTTCTGGAAAAAATTCCTGCTGCTCTGGCAAAACAAATTGCATCTGAAGTAAAAATTCCTATAATAGGTATTGGTGCAGGAAATGTAGATGGTCAGGTCTTGGTTTTACACGATATGCTTGGAATTACTCAGGAATTTTCACCTCGTTTTCTGAGAAGATATGCAACTCTTGATAAAATAATAGGTGATGCTGTTGTTAATTACATCAATGATGTGAAAAGCGGTGATTTTCCAAATAAAAACGAGCAATATTAATTAGAAAAATATATTTTTAATATCTATTTTAGTTCATTCTCTGCAATAAGTCTTTTTTTTAAATATTAATTTTGATGTATGGATATAATTCCAATTGAAATATTATATGAAGACAATCACATAATCGCGGTAAACAAAAGAGCCGGACAGATCGTTCAGGGAGATAAAACCGGAGATATGCCTTTATCTGAAATTGTAAAATCATATATCAAAAAAAAGTATAACAAACCTGGAGAAGTTTTTTTAGGTGTTCCTCACAGGTTAGACAGACCTGTAAGCGGAGTTATCTTATTTGCAAAAACCAGTAAAGCCCTCACACGGTTAAATGAAATGTTCAAAAAAAAGGAGACAAAAAAAATATATAGAGCAATAACCGCAAATCCTCCGCCAAAAGAATATGACAAACTTACAAACCATATTCAAAGAAATACAAAACAAAACAAATCATACATACGGGAAAAAGAAAATGCTGATACAAAACTTGCAATTTTGGAATATAAGCTAATCTCCAGTTCTGAAAAATATTTTCTCCTTGAAATTAATTTACATACAGGAAGACATCACCAGATAAGATGTCAACTTTCGCATATAGGATGCCCGATAAGAGGTGACTTAAAATACGGTTTTCCCCGATCAAACAGTAATGGAGGAATAAATCTTCATGCTATTGAAATAAGCCTTATCCACCCAGTAAAAAAAGAGCCTTTAACAATAAAGGCTCCTCTCCCAAACGATAGTATCTGGAATATTTTTAATTAATTTTTAACTCCTGACATATCTCCTGAATAATGATTCATATTCATTGAATTTGACTATAAGCTCATCCAACAAATCAGATCTTTTATTATTCTGAGCATATCTAAGTGTATTTTGATAGGTTAACATTGAAAATTCTATCTGATAAGCATTACGAGGCATCTTATCCACAGGAAGACTATATAAAAAGTCTAACTCCTGCATAGTTATCCTCGCAACTTCACGTAAAAACTCATCTCCTTTCTCATAATCCCCAATTGTATACCAGGCATCAACATAATTTAAATCAAAATAGCCGGGAACAAACAAATCTATAGGTAATATGTTTTCAGCTCTTTCCATAACTTCACGTGCTTTTACTGTATCTCCTTCCCTGACTAAAGCTATTGCCAGATTTCTGAAATTCTCCCTTATCCTTATAGTTTTAGTACTCCGGTCAATAGTATGATCAATATATACATCCGGATCATTCATATTTCCCCATTTGTAAAGATTCATCATATTATTATATAAAATTTCCGTGTCTATCCTAGGCTGACTTCCCGAATTAATCGGAACCAAACGATAATTAAATCCCTCATTCTGGAAATAATTATCAAGTCCCATGACATTAGGTGTCTTTATAGAAGTGTAATATATTGGTCTTTCCCAATTATTCGTCCTTAGTAAATCCAGAATCATCATTTCATTTTTATACAGACTATTACGATCCATATCAACTCTTATAAGGGTATCTATTTTATCTATATCTTTTTCCTTAACTGTACCATTGTTTATTACAGTATTTACATCCGTTTTTAAATAATATTTATTTTTAGGATAAAAATAATATGTATTTAATTCCGGTGAATTTCTTGATATCCTTTCTTTATGTGTACTTACCTTGTCATCAACAATATAGTTAAGTAAACTATCAAGGGAAATATATCCTCTGTCGTCAGCTCTTCCATATAATTGAAGATAATCTCTTACAGTAGGTTCATATTTATCTCTTGAAATAGTTAACGGCATCGGATCTGCTTCGTAAGACTTTGTTTTCATCTGGTCAATGTACCAGTCGGAATTAAAATAAGGCAAACAACAAACTTTCACATCAGTCCTTATTCCTTCTACTTCCTGAGCATACCAAACAGGGAATGTATCATTATCTCCATGAGTAAACAATATAGCATTAGGAGCACATGATATCAAATAATTATGTCCGAAGTCTCTTGCCACATACCTGTTACTGCGATTATGATCATCCCAGTTCTCAGTTGCCATAATCAACGGTACGGGAATACAGATCAAAGTTGCAATGCTTCCTGCAACAATAGCTGGAGAAAATTTCCGCAATATACCGTATAATGCAACTACCCCCAATCCTATCCATACCGAAAATGCATAAAAAGAACCTGCATATGCATAATCCCGTTCTCTTGGCTGGAGTGGAGTCTGATTCAAATAAACAACTATAGCAATACCTGTCAGAATAAATAACAGTGTTACAATCCACCAGTCTTTTTTATGTTTAAACAACTGATACGCAAGCCCTAATAGACCTAAAATCAAAGGTAGCATATAGTATTTGTTATTCGCTTTATTCTCTTTCAAATAGTCGGGCATCAAATCCTGATCACCAAGACGCATATTATCGATAGATTTTATTCCCGATATCCAGTTTCCATGCATAGCATTCCCATCTCCCTGAACATCATTTTGCCTTCCTGCAAAATTCCACATAAAATAACGCCAATACATCCAGTTCATCTGATATGAAAAGAAAAATTTAATATTATTGGCAAATGTGGGCTTTTGGTTTCTTTTTATATCTCCAAAATCCTTATATACATCAATATGACGTTCTTCATCACTAAACATACGCGGAAATATCGTACAATGTCTGGGATCATATTTATAATTCCTTCTATAACTTACAATTTTATACTCTCCATCTCTGAAAACATATACCGGCGAACCGACTGATGATTCGTTCGGTAATCCGGCATTATAATATTTTCCATAAAGCAAAGGTCTGTCTCCGTATTGTTCTCTGTTCAAATATGACAAAAAGTTAAACACATCGTCGGGGCTGTTTTGATCCATAGGAGGATTTGCATTAGACCTGATAACAATAATTGCATAACTGGAATAACCTATCATTACCAAAGTAAAGGCTGTCATTATTAAGTTAAGTAATACATCTTTTTTTCTTTTCACAAGGATGTAAATTCCTATTACCATTCCTGCCAAAATGATAAAATCCAGAAATCCATTACCGGAAATAAAAGGTGCTCCGATCAAAATAACACTTAATACAGGAAATACTATTTTTAAAATATTATTTTTCCCATATTGTGTAAAATATATACTTAATACCAAACTTACTATAGTTAGAATAACCCAAAAACTAAAACCGGCATTAAACGGCAATCCGAATTTATTGACAAACAATAATTCTAATTTTGAAGCTATTATACCCACACCAGGAATTAATCCCCACATTATTACTGCTATTATCAATATAGAAGTCATAATTGTGATAATAATCCCCCATACTGTCGGTTTGAATTTTTTAAAATAAACTACAAATGCAAGAGCCGGGATTGTAAGTAAATTTAAAAGGTGAACTCCTATTGCCATACCTGTCATTAATGCAATAAGTAATAACCATCTGGCAGCAACACGAGGATCTTCGATTTCACTCCATTTCAATATCGCCCAAAAAACAATTGCAGTAAAAAATGAAGAAAAAGCATAAACTTCAGCTTCAACTGCTGAAAACCAGAATGTATCCGAAAATGTATATGCCATTGCACCTATTACACCGGCACCAATAATAGCAATAACATTTCCCATATTATATTTTTTATCCGGAGCAATCATTCTCTTTGCAAAATATACAATAGTCCAATAAAGGAACATTATTGTAAAAGCACTTGCCACTGCCGAAAAAGTATTTATCATGTATGCGACCTGCGTTGCATCCGATGCAAACATTGCAAAAAATCTGGCTACCAACATAAAAAACGGAGCTCCGGGAGGATGTCCTACTTCCAGTTTATTTGCAGTGGATGAAAACTCTCCGCAATCCCAGAAACTTACAGTAGGTTCAAGTGTAAGCATATATACAATTAATGCAACAAGAAAAGCAACCCAGCCAAATGTAATATCCAGTCTCTTAAATAATTTTTCGGTCATAATTTATCTTCTTTTTAAAAAATTATAGTAATAATGGTTCGTAAAAATACTATTTTTCTCTTAAATGTTACAAAAAGATTTAAGATTTCAACCGGAAGATTTGAAAATTAAAGGATTAGTATGTTTTAATAATGAATAACCGAACTTTAACAAGCTAATAAAATATCTTGAAAAACTATACGGTTACGAATTTGTAACCCCGGTGAGATGATAAAAAATGAAGCCGAAGTTCGAACTTACATCCAGATACTAAAAACCAGCTACTTTAAACTCAACAAAACTTTTTATTATTTCCGAATGATCAAATGCCAACTCCGGAAGGTTACCAATATCAAACCAACATGTTTCAGCAGCGTCATCTCCGCCTCTGGCATTATCCGGATTTTTACAAAAACCATAAAATACAATAACAATATTTCTTCCCCGAGGGTCCCTGCCGACGTTACCAAAAGCCCTGAATTGAGTAAATTCTATCCCCGTAAGACATGTTTCTTCCAATACTTCTCTTTTCACAGAATCCTCCAGGTTTTCATTCATTTCTATAAAACCTCCGGGCAAAGCCCACATCGATTTGTAAGGATCATTTTTTCTTTTTATCAACAATATCTTTTTCTTTGTCTGTTCGTCCAGGATGATCGCGTCAACTGTGACCAATGCCATAGGATAATCGTAACAATATTTCATTTAAAATTCTCTTTTATATGTTTCATTAAAAATATATCTTGTATAGTGTTCTGTCATATCCAGATCAAGAATATCCATTAACATAAGGCTGGACAGTAATTTATCGGCTTGATAGCTTCTTATCCCTGTTAATCTTGTAAGATGACTTTTTGTGATAAAACCATTAAGTGTTATTTCATTGAATAATGCTTCTACAACATCATCATATTTCAACTTTATTCCCTTAAACTCTTTTTTCTGACGCTTCCACACCTCCACAAGAACCTTCGGAGCAACCAGATTCTGATCTTTTTTACGAATAAAAGCCCTGTAAGAGTCATTTGTATCCGGTGCATAATGTGGTTTATTTTCGCTTCTCCCAACAATAATCTCCAAAATCGTCATACCGTTTATATTCCAGTTCTTATGACGAAATTCTACTACAGGTTTACAATACATTATTGCTGCTGTCTCTATCATATAATATTCTTCTTCCGACCTTACTCCTGCAATACTACCGTTATCCCTGACGCCTATCAGTAAACTTCCTCCTTCGGTATTTGCGAATGCAACCAAAGAACGAGCTATTTTCTTTGCATCACTTATTGAGTGTTTAAAATCAAGATGCAATCCTTCGCCCCCGCTTATCCTTTCTTTTATATATTTCTGATTTTCAAGCATTACAAATATTAATCAGAAAATTTCTGAATAATTAATTCCATAGTATCAAGGTTAAGACACAAAAGATTACCTACTCCTTTTCTTGTATTACCAAGAACGCAGCCATTGTCTATTCCGATAATCCTTGATTTTTCATTAATATTCTTCATTATTAATTTTAAATCCTGTACCATATGACCATGAATCAATGTTTTTCCTTTAAGATTCATAGTATTTCCAATATGATATTTTGGATACAACATTATGTTTATGTCATTAAAAATATTACCGGAACTAAGATCTAACGAAGCATGAACCAAAATAAAATTTTCAAGTTCATAATAATATGGTAATGAAGATAAAAATTCCCGGTATCTTTTTCGTATGTTTCCTTTAAATCCTAACAAATCTTCTGAATGGAAGTATCTAAGGTATGCATGGATCTTATACGGGTCAGATTCAAGAATATCAATTACCATTTGTTCATGATTTCCTCTTATCGGAAAAATATTATATCCTTTTTCCCGCAATTTTATTATTTTATTTAAAACACCTGCACTGCTATTGCCTCTGTCGATCATATCACCCAATATGTAAAGATTATCGGATGGTTGTAAATCTATCTTCTTTAATAGCTTTTTGAATGTAGTCTCACATCCGTGGATATCGCCAATTGCAAAGTGTCTATTTAAAGTATCTCTGTCCACAATAACAATTAATTAAATTCAAAAATCATTTACAAAGAAAATACTATTTTATATTAAGAACAAAAACTGCTGCTTGTGAGAAACAAACAGCAGTTTTTTTTAATTAATATATTTCTCTTATTCAAACTTTTTAAAAGCCTTTTTAATCAATTCCATTGCTTCACGTAATTGTTCTTCTGTAATAACAAGAGGCGGAGCAAATCTGATAATATTTCCGTGAGTTGGTTTTGCCAAAACGCCTTGTTCTTTCATTTCAAGACAAACATCCCATGCTGTTTTATCTCCTTTATTTCTGATTACAACTGCATTTAACAAACCTTTTCCACGAACAAGTTCAATCATATCTGATTTAATACTACTCATTTCTTCACGGAAAATTTTACCTAAATGTTCTGCTTTTTCTGCAAGTTTTTCTTCTTTAACAACTTCAAGAGCAGCCACTGCTACTTTACAGGCAAGAGGGAATCCTCCAAAAGTAGACCCATGTTCTCCCGGTTTTATTGTTAACATAATATCATCGTCAGCCAAAACAGCGGAAACAGGAATTACTCCTCCCGATAATGCTTTTCCTAAAATCAATACATCAGGACGAACAGATTCATGATCGCAGGCTAATAATTTTCCTGTACGTGCAATACCTGTCTGCACTTCGTCGGCTATAAATAATACATTGTGTTTTTTACAAATATCATAACATTTTTTCAGATAACCTTCATCCGGCACATATACTCCGGCTTCACCCTGAATTGGTTCTAAAATAAATCCTGCAATCTTTTTACCATGTTCTTCCAATACTTTTTCCAAAGCATTTGTATCATTATAAGGTATACGTATAAAACCAGGTGTTAAAGGTCCGTAATTTGCATAAGAGTCAGGATCATCAGACATTGTAATAATAGTAATAGTACGTCCGTGGAAATTACCTGAACAACATACTATCATTACGTCATCATTAGGAATTCCTTTTTTTACAACACCCCAGCGACGAGCTAGTTTTAAAGCTGTTTCGTCAGCTTCGGCTCCTGTATTCATCGGTAAAACTTTATCATAACCAAAATATTCAGTAATATATTTTTCATAAGGTCCTAATGATGAATTATAAAAAGCCCTTGAAGTCAAAGTCAGCTTCTGAGCCTGTTCTGTTAAAGCTCCAACAATTTTAGGATGACAATGACCCTGGTTTACAGCAGAATATGCACTTAAAAAATCAAAATATTTTTTACCTTCAACATCCCATACAAATGCACCTTCTCCTTTATCTAATACAACAGGTAGCGGATGATAATTATGCGCTCCGTACTTTGCTTCCAAGTCTATAAAATCTTGAGACATTTTTCCCATAATTCAAATTTTATTTTAATTAAACAATAATTTTGAATGCAAATTTGAACTTTTTTATCTGATCTAAAAAATTTAAATAAAGAAATAATCTCCTTTTTACGAAAACATGATATTAAACATGTTTTTATTCATTATTCAAAAATTATAAACTTATGGTTATTCTATTTTTTAAGTCTCAACTAAAAAATAAAGAATTTTAAAAATATCATAAAAACTATCTTGTTTTTGTATCGTTGAGACAACTATTTTACCGGAAAATACAAGCATTATTGATCATCAAAAAAAGATCGAATTCATCTTTTTTAAATTAAAATAACAATAATTACAAAAATATATGTAAAGAAACATCTAAATCAAAAAATATTAGATGTTTCTTATTTACACATACATGTAGAAATAGGCTTCTACAACATAAAGTCCCTGAAGCGGACTTTTCAGATCAACATATCATCATCATAATAGTTCAATATAAAATACAAATATTTTTGCACATATCACTTTAATTATATTTTATCACAATTTTTCCAATTTTATCTATTAGCTCCCCATGGCAGAGAAACAAACCATACATATATATAATTATATCAAGCAGATCAACATATTACTGTATAAAATATAAAACACAAATACAATAATTTTCCTGTTTATATGATAAAAATACATATAAAACAAACGCACCTGATATAATACTATTTTTAGATTATTTGTTTTTATCCGGATAATCATCAGGCATCTGTACTTCAACACCACCATTTTCTAGAGTGTACTTCCTGATCAGATTATATTTTTGAACAGTTGTATTTCCCTTTAAAGCCCTTCTGACAGTACGTGTTGAAATTTTAAGAGCAGCAGCAATTTCTGATATCATTCCGTATTTTACCAAAATTATTGTTTTTTTCATACTTTTTTATTTTATTTGTAAAACGTGTCCGATTTGGATATAAGACAAAATTACAAATACTTTTGCAAATTACAAAATTTCTTGCATGAAATATACAAATTTTTACAATAGGATTGAAGAAATTGTTGAAAAATACAAATTAGGCAGTGTTAATATTCTTGCAAGACAAATACTTGGATATAAATCTCCGGAAAAGCTATACATATTAAATAGAAAAGACAAAAATCCATCTTCTGAAATACTAAACGATTTCAAAAATGCATTTCCGGAAATATCCTATGAATGGCTTGTTGACGGGACAGGAGAAATGCTCATCGATCCGGTAAAGAAAGAAAACAGCAACATAGTAAAATTTGATAAATGCCCTTTGATTTCAAAAGAACCTGGATTGAAATATGAAAAAGCATTGAAAGACAGAATTCGTTTCCTTGAAAGGCAAATAGAGAAAAAAGACAGACAACTTGAAGAAATGAACAAACAAATAACAGCCATTTTGGAACTATTAAACAATAAATCCGAAGAACCGTTTATATAGAAATCATAAGCAGATGTTCGACTGCACCCAGCATCCGAAGGCTAATTAGGCAAATATAAAAATCTTAAAATCAGAGTATTAGATTCTAGTTTTTCTTTAAAAGCGGGATAATGTATTTTAGTTATCCTGATAAAATATTAAAAACCTAATTGTAACTCACGTTAAAACGAATTATTTTATTGTTCCTGAATCTCGTTGAGATTTAAGCACGGTAAAAAATATACCAAAGAACAAAACATGCTGTCGGCATGTAACTTTGAAATGCCAATTGTCGTATATTTACGACATGCACCTGGCAATTTATATCACCTTTTTACCGGGCAATTCATACTTGACGGTATTAACTAAATTAAAGAATTTGATTATATTTTATTTAGCAAATTATCCTCCGAAGTTAAATGGTCTCTACATTCACTAACTCCGGTTTGACAATACTTTTTAACTTAAAGCTAAGAATTCTATACTTTGAATAAAAAATCATCCCTATCTTTAAGGAAAGGAAATTTTTTCCTGAAACTGTCAAGCTCTGCTTTATCTATAATTCCGGAGACTATTTCTTCCTTATCATTATTTGCAGCTAAAATCTTATTTCCTGCCGGATCAATGATACAACTACCGCCATCATAATTTATATTATTTCCGTCAATACCTACACGGTTGACGCCAACAACATAACACTGATTTTCGACAGCTCTGGCCTGTAATAAAACATCCCAGTTATTTCGTCGTGAAGCAGGCCAGCTGGATGTATATATTATTGCATCATAATCGTCAAAATTACGGCTCCATACCGGAAAACGAAGATCATAACAAATTAACGGTAATATTTTAAATGCACCGATCTCAATAATTATCCTATTATTACCTGATGAAAATATATCACCCTCTCCTCCCATTCCAAATAAATGCTTTTTATCATAAAACAGGACTTTGCCATTCGGAAATGCAAATACAAATCTGTTATAAAACTTACCGCCATCTTCAATAATGATTGTTCCGCAAATTACAGCATTTTTTACAGAAGAAATATTCTTCATCCATGTCACAGTTTTACCATCAATCGTATCAGAACAATTTGTAACATTATTAGTAAATCCCGTATTGAACATTTCAGGTAATACAAAAATATTTGCATTTTCGGCTTTTAAAATTTCACTCTCAAATTTATTCAAATTTGAATCTATATTTTCCCAATACAGATCAGATTGGACTAAAGAAATTTTTAGTTTATTCATATCCTGTAGCAAAATTTTCAGGATGTACACCCTCAAAACCTACATACCTGCGTTTTACACGTTCCATTATTTCCTCATCAGTACCAGACATATCAAGAGGTTCCATAACTCCCATACTCCGTGTTTTAAAATCAATAAACCCGCATATTACAGGAACATTTGCAGCCTTAGCTATCCGGATAAATCCTTTTTTCCAGTTTTTAGTTTTTTTTCTGGTTCCTTCGGGTGTAATCACCAGATAAAAACGCCCTTCCTTATTTTTAAATGTTTCCACAGCCATATCCGTAATTCCGGTCCTTTTTCCACGGTCTACCGGAATTGCTCCAAGTTTTCTTAATATAGGTCCCATTGGCCAGAAAAATATTTCTTTTTTTATTAATATAGTAGGCTTTTTACCATGTGCAATAAAATAAATCTTCCCGTAAACAAAATCCATCATACTGGTATGAGGAGCCATTAATACAACTGCTTTATCAATATCAGGGAATTCATTATAATTCCATTTTCTACATTTCAATACAAACTTTGCTAACTTCTTCCCCATATTTATTTAAAATTATAAATTAATTTACTGTTTTTTCACCACTATCCTGTGGTTCTGTTCAATAGCACTGATAAAGTTATCTTTCATAGACTTGCGAATAGAGATTTCAATTCTGCATTCTTCCATAAATTCCTGAAAAATAATTTCTGCATCATAATCTTTTATCACTTTCATCACAAAGCTCATATCATCGTAAGAAAATATAAGTCCTATATCATCATTTACAGTTTTTTCTATTATTTCTGCATTTGATAAAGCATCATAAGCAGAAGTTTTATATGCATTTATTAATCCAGGAACTCCTAATTTTGTTCCGCCGAAATATCTTACAACAATAATTGCTACATTCGTCAGTTCAAACGATCTTATCTGTCCTAAAACGGGAATTCCGGAACTATTTGAAGGTTCTCCGTCATCACTTGCCCGGTAAAACGAGCGGTCGCTGCCAATAATAAATGCATATACATGGTGGCGGGCGTCGTGATATTTTTTTTTCAGATATTGTAAATGTTCTTTAAATTCTTCTTCCGAACTGACCGGATATGCAAAAGCATAGAATTTACTTCCTTTATCTGAATAAAAACCCTCTGATTCCGATTTTATTGTTTTGTATGTATCTTTTTCCATTAAATTTCGGCATATGTTAAAAATACTATTGTCAATATAGATAACAAAACCCCAAGATAATTCAATTTAGTTAGTTTTTCTCTAAAGAACATCGTACCTATCAATACAGATAATACTACAATACAAATATTATTAATACCATATACTACAGAATTAACAAAAATATCCGAATTCAACGCTCTTATTACGAAATAAATTGAACCGAAATTTACAATACCTAACATTATTCCGTAAAGCCAGGCTTTACCCGACAAATAATCTTTAAGACTGGACGGACGAAACAATGTATATAATAACCCACTTAGAAATGAAAACGTAAATAATGTTGCAGTAAAAACAGATGCCAGTGAATCATCAACATATGCTTCTTTAGAATATATAACAAGAGAATCCACAAGTCCCATACCTATGAATAAAATAAAAGGCAGTAAAAAAGTTGAAAAATTCATCTTTTTCTTATCGCCAGTTTTTTTATATACACTCATAAATACAGCACACACTGCTAGAATTATTGAAATAATTTTTAGTATCGTTGTTTTTTCGCCATATGCAAAAATTGCAAAAAGCATAGGTATTACCACAGACATTTTACTGGCTACAGTAGTAATTGATAATCCTGCTTTATTCGACGAAATTCCGACAACTAAAAACATCACAATAAATAATACTCCTATCGTTATCCCCAACAGTAACCAGTCTGAATTTAAAATATTTTTTACAGGGAACTCTCCTGCAAACAGGAATCCTATAATTGAAGCAATAAGATAATTTATAACTATAGCATTGATAAGTGGAGTATTTGTTTTATCAATGACTTTGAATAAAACAAATATTCCGGTTCCTGATAATATACATAGTATTAACCAAAGCATATATAAAAATATGGGGCATTAAAGCCCCATTATATCTACATTTTCAATCTCTTTTCTATTTCTTCGAGGTCCGTTCGGAACTTTTTATCATAATCAATAAGGTTATTGACTGTTTTACATGCATGTAAAACAGTAGCATGATCCTTACCGCCGATAGATGCGCCTATAGATGCCAGTGATGCTTTAGTCATATTTTTCGCAAAATACATTGCAATCTGGCGTGCCTGAACTATTTCACGTTTGCGGGTTTTACTGCTCAATGCATCAATAGACATTGAGAAATAATTACATACAACTTTTTGTATATAATCTATTGATATTTCACGGCGGGTACTTTTTACCAGCTTGTCTATCATATCTTTAGCAAGCTCAAGAGTAATTTCTTTTTTATTAAGGGTTGATTGTGCCAGTAATGAAATCAATGCTCCTTCCAGTTCCCGCATATTATTTGTAATATGGGATGCAATATATTCAAGGATTTCATCATCAATTTCAATTCCGTCTTTATATGTTTTCTTCTTAAGTATCTGTATCCTGGTTTCAAAATCAGGTTCCTGCAGTTCTGCAGATAACCCCCATTTAAATCTTGACAACAAACGTTGTTCCATTCCGTTAAGTTCTACCGGCGGTTTGTCTGAAGTCAGAACTAGTTGTTTTCCCTGTTGATGTAAATGATTAAATATGTGAAAGAAAACTTCCTGTGTTCCTTCTTTTTTAGAAAAATACTGAACATCGTCAACAATAAGAACATCAATCATCTGGTAAAAATGAATGAAATCGTTTCTGTTATTATTGCGTGTTGCTTCCATGTATTGAGTCAGAAATTTATTTGCATCAACATATAGCACAACTTTTTCGGGCATCAGTGTTTTCACTTCTATACCTATTGCCTGCGCCAGATGAGTCTTTCCTAATCCTGATGCACCATAAATAAACAAAGGATTAAATGCTGTTCCTCCTGGTTTTTGCGCAACGGCATAACCGGCAGAACGTGCAAGCCTGTTACATTCTCCTTCAACAAAATTATCAAATGTATAATCTGCATTCAAGTGAGGATCTACGTGAACTTTTTTTATTCCGGGAATAACAAAAGGATTTACAATAGTATTCCCCCCTATTTCCAAAGGAACTTGTACTGGC
Source organism: Bacteroidales bacterium (assembly GCA_031275085.1). Lineage (GTDB taxonomy): Bacteria > Bacteroidota > Bacteroidia > Bacteroidales > ML635J-15 > Bact-19. Next base: position 133,753 of record JAISPG010000028.1, read on the forward strand.
CTATTTACAAGTTGTGTTTTATCACGGGCAGGGATCTTTACAGTATAGGGTTTATCAGTATTGGAATTATTTTCCATAACTACATGGTATTCCAGCTTAGCATCAGGTCCTATTACTTTATGCAAAGTTTTTTTCAACAAATCTAGAAACTGTTCCTCTATAAATTCGTAGAAAAAAGTACTCGGTACCTGAATAGTTAACACATTACCCTTAATTGCAATAGGAACAATCGGTTCAAACCATGTATTATAACTACTTTTAGGTACGTTATCCCTAATAATCTGTAAACATTTTTCCCAAATTTCTTCGTACTTTTTTAACATTTATGTTTAGTTTTTTTAATCAAATTTTCAAATTCCCTGGTCATTTTAATTAACCGGAAAAAGGGTTGCAAGTTTTCAATTTTTTTCTAGAGAAAAAAATTTTTTCATATTGTTTTTTAAAAAAATTTTACTCTTCAAACTCAGTTTTCCCAAGTTTGTTTTTATATTCAAATTAAAAAACATCAATTCGCTGGTATTCAAACAATTATACATTTATATAAATATCCTCTTTTGTCACGTTAATCAGTTCTTAAAATTAACAATAATTATGATTTCAAAAAACTTTTTTGATTTTTTTTATTATGATTTTCACAAGGTTTTTTTTAACGTTTTGTTTGTTAAGATATTTTAACATAAAACATAAAGTAATAATGTAAGAGTAAATTATGAAATATTAAATTACCTAGCCATATTTGACCTTAATGTAAATTTAATAACCAAACATCAAAGATATTGTTTTTACATTAAATTAATATAATCACTAATCTTAATTTTGGCTCAATGTAAAATCTAAGTGGATAAAATTCCAATCAACAATTTTCACATTGTGCCTTAATCTTTATCAGACTTATATATCACAAAATTAAAATGGTCTTATCATGGGGGGTATTAGATAAGACCATTCAGCTATATGAAGATGGTTATGCCAAGAAATAAATTTAATTATTTTATTAAATAAATAATTATTATAAAAGTAATAATAAAATCATTCAATTAAGTTTCATATTAAAAAATAAAATGATATTTTTATGTAAATTAATATCAAAACATAAAAATAAGCCATATAAATATTATACTTAAAGGTTCATTGATATTATATAGATTGAAATAAAAATTATTTTATCATTTCCGGCTCACACAAACATAAGCTTACCATCTAATAATCAACGTTTTGCGAAATTTTTAAAAAATTATATAAGTCAAAAAGTATTATTATTATCACATAAAATATATACTTTACACATATGTAGTCAGAAAATTGTTTTACAAAATGAAAAATTAACATAAATAAAGGAACTTTATGCTTATCTAAATAAAAATAATCATAAGATATAAGAATATATTTTTTTACCAATACATATTAAAAAATATATATATTTGTCTATGTTTTTTGAAAATTAAAAGTATACTCATATGTTATCATTAATACTACTTTTAAATTCGATCTATATTTCATTATTTTGGTTTATTGTTCTGAGCTTTAACAATAAAAACAGTGATTATCCAAAAGTATTCCTGGGAAAATTTATGTTCATTGCTTTTCTGTTATACATTTGCTATTTCATATTTTATTACCCTACCAGAGAAACTGCTCAATATTATTTTTACTACATCGACAGTTTTTATGAACTGTTTCTTTTCTTACTATTTCCAATATATTATATTTATATAAAACTGATTACTTTTGATAAAAAGTTTTCCTTAAAAAAGCACTATAAATACCTTATATTACCTGTTTTTGTATTCCTGCTAAATCTCACAGCAAATTTTTCGATCCCTGCGGAAGAATATTATAAACTTATGTATTCTAATAATGGAGTTCAGGAAAATGTAACATATTTTTCAATTGTTCATGATATAGTCAGAGTTTTATATTTGTTACAAAGCATAACATATCTGATTCTCTCATTTATTTACATAAAAACATACAGTAAAACAATATATAATTTTTATGCAAATATAGACAAGGACTATCTTTACAAAGTATACATCATTAACATATCAATTTCCATAATTGTAATTTTATATGTTGTTTTTTCTTTTGTGGAAAAAAAGGTTCTTATCGGCGACAGCCCGTGGCTTGTAATCCCCGCTCTGCTTGCAAGTTGTTTCTTGTTTATAATAGGTTGGCTTGGAAACCATCAGAAAAGTGTTATTGTTGATAAAACTCCGAATAAGAAAATCCTGGAAAAAATTGAAAATGAAATAAGTGTTAATGATGAACATTTCAATAATATACGCAATAAAATCGATAATTTATTTATTACTGAAAAAATATATCTGAACGCGGAGCTCAATTTATGGGAAGTATCACGCCTGGCCGGAACAAACCGTACATATATTTCTATTGTCATTAATCATTACTATAATCAAAATTTTTCAACATTTGTTAATAATTTCAGAGTCAAACATGTAGTAGAACTGATTAAGAAAAATCCTGAGCTGACCAACATAGATCTGGCAACTCTATCAGGTTTTGGCTCTGTCATATCAATGCAAAGGGCAATTCAATCTTTTGAAGGTAAAACAATACGGGAGATTAAAACCGAATTATAAATTTTATTATGATCCTGATATAAAATATGTTACAGATAATATTATTATTGAATCCGATTTATGTTACCCTGTTGTGGGCATTGGAGCTTAATATTAACACAGATAAAAGCCCCCCCAGAACATTTCTTGGTAAGTTTATGATAAATGCATTCATAATGTTTGTTTGTTATTTATTATATTATTATCCATTCGATACTTACTATTACTATTATGCTGACAACTTTCTATGTTTAACATTATTACTATTATTTCCTTTATATTACATCTATATCAGATTACTGACTGTCGATAAAAAATTTTCATTAAAAAAACATTTTAAATATCTGGCAAGCTCAATAATAATGTTCATAATATTCACTGTAAGTTTATATTCCATATCTCCAAAAGAACATTATGACCTTGCATATAATAACGATATAGAAATAAACGGCAGATTATTATTTTATACAATTATCGAAAATATTACACGCATATTTTATTTATTGCACAGCATATATTTTACAATACTGTCTTTTATACAGATAATACGACATAAAAAAAGCATTCAGAATTATTATGCCAATTACGAAGAAAGTCGTATAAAAAAAATATATACGTTAAATATAGCTGTTTCAGTTTCATCAGTAATATTCATTATATTCTCTTTCCTTGATAAAAATTTTTTCATAGAAAAAGAACATTTATTCATAATACCTTCACTTATTATTATGTGTATGTTCTTTATAATAGGGTTGCTTGGTAATAATCAACATTCTGCGATTATCGACCCTGAAGCTTCTTCAGAGAATATTCCGTCTGAGAATATTAATCCCACGCAATTGGAAACGATTAAGAAAAAAATCGAATATTTATTTGAAGTAGATAAAATTTATCTTAATAAAGAATTAAATTTATGGGAATTGTCCCGATTAATTAATACAAACCGGACATATATTACTTTGCTTATAGGCAATTATTATAATAAAAATTTCTCTACATTTGTAAACCATTATCGTTTAAAACATGTAGAAAATTTATTAAATAAAAATCCTGAACTTACAAATGAAGACCTTGCAAATCTCTCCGGATTCGGATCAGTAATATCAATGCAAAGAGCTTTTCAGAACATCGAAGGAAAAACAATAAGCCAGATCAAGAAAAAAATAATAAGATCTAAATTTGATACAAATCAGGAATGAAAAATATTGTTTATAAATTATTTTTCTGATCCTCACCTTATTTTTCATAAAATCATAGCATACAAAGAACAATTGTAATCTAATATTTGTTCTTTGTATATATTAACCTAAAAATAAAAAGTATGAAAAAATTAATGTTATTAATGATTGCTGCGATGATTATATCTTTCTCTTTCGCACAAAATGCTCTTAAACAAAGTGAAATTCCTGCTTCTATCAGAACCGAATTTGTAAAAAACTATCCATATGTCGAATCAGATGAAGTAATATGGGAAAAAGAACGCAATAATTACAAAGCATCTTTTAACTACAGCGATTCTTATTACGTTGTAGAATTTAACGAAAGAGGTAACAAGCATATGACAAGAATGAGCTTAAAAGAACATGAAGTTCCTGCTTATGTAAAAGATTATGCAAGTAAAAATCATCCTGAAGAAATGTATAAAGAAGTTGAAAAAATTACCGATATTAACGGTAAAGTGTCTTATAAAATGATGATCAAAGACAAAGTATATGACTTTGACAGTAATGGAAACATAGTTAAAGATACTGAAAAAGTAAAAATAAAAGATACTGAAACTGTAAGATAATTATTTTTCAGACTTTTGTAATTACACATACATAAATGAAATAAAAAATCCCGTGATATCGCGGGATTTTTTATTGTTTATTTATTATAGTTATTGCAGCCGATAAGCTTTACCCGGCTATTTTGAACCCGGAAGTAACTTGTCAATATAATTATTTACTTTCATATAAAACTTATTTTTCATATTAAAACGCTTTAAAATACTAAGCTGCAGACTACCGGAACTTAATCCTATTTTACTATTGTCATTTATATAAGAATATATCACATCATTAACATAAGAAAAGTTAAAACTCCAGCTATTCATGTTATATCCTACAGCAAACCTTGGAATTACTGTCGGATAAGCTGTAAAATTTATAAATTTGCCATTAAATCCAAGATTTATTCCGGCAGAAATCGACGCAAAAATTATAATTTTTTTTGCAATAACCCAGCTATGTGCATATCCGGCACTAGGACCCATCTGAAAATTTATTAATTTTAATCTGCCACCTCCTATAGAATCTTCAAATAAATATTGACCGTCAAAATGTATTTCACTATAATAAATACCTGCGCCAAGTAAAAAACTTCCTGACGATTTTATCTGCTGATCTCGTAAATTATATGCGGCACGATAAGAAAATTTGTCATGATTAAACACATATTGTCCGAAAATGCCTGATTTGAAAGTACTTAAATTATTATACAAATCCTGATCAACATCATTATCCTTATTAGTCAGATGAAATCCTTTATAGTTTTGTAGAATTGCATCAAATAAAAATTTCCTGCCATAATAATGATATTGTAAATCAATAAATTCAGTATTAACTTTATTTTTATTCTTTAAAAATTCAAAGCCATAACCAAGCCTCAAACCTACCCTTTCGCCTATAAACCCAATTCCAATAGTCAAAGGTTTATTCGGCTCAAAAGTATATTCACCCAAAATATGTTGATGTAATACATTATTATATTTATAAGCTCCGAAAAGCATTACTGAAAAATTCTGAGGAAATGGTTTTACATATATTGAATCCTGGGAATAGCAGTTCTGTACAAAGAAAAATAATATAATAACAATAAAACATCTGGTTATTCCCGTATTTATTTTTTTCTTCATCAGCTATTTTTTGAAAATATATATTTTCTATATACTGTTTGCAGGTTCTATAAAAATAATTTTCAAAGATAATACATTGTTTTTTATATAGAAACTTTATAAAATCATTTAATATAAACAAAAATGGTAACGACATTTTTTATCGTTACCATTAAAGAAAACAAGATTTAAGTATAATTATTTAATTTCAATTCTTCCTGACTATGATACTTTTCCTTCTTTTTATTATTTTTTATTACTATTAACCAACAGATTAGAGAAGAAAAATGTTTACTTACTTTGTGTAAATAATACTTAAATTTTTATTCCAATACAGAATTCTGGCCAGATATAAGTAGCATGACCCGAGTATTGTTTTTCATAAAACCTGTAATTACCAACTATCGGATTATAATATACCTGAGATTCTTCTTTTTGTTGGTTTGTGAACAATGCTTTAATTTTAACTCCGCAAAAGACCGTGAACCTTGGTAGAAAAGTATAATTGATATTCAGATCAAACTGTGGCGATATATTATATGCATTTTCAAATGTATAATGGTTGAAAACATTGGAAACAATTATATCCGTATCAATACCAAGCATTCTCCATATTTTAAAATAAGATCCGAAACCATATCCTATTAATAAATTAAATTCTTCATTAACTTTTGTTCCTGTACTTATAATATTATAAAATTTATAAGTCCCTGTCTTAAAGTGTAATTCTCCGGTAAGATTATTTGAAAAAGAATAATCAAAATGAGTGTATCCTTTTTTCACAAAACTCAAAAAGCCTATAGATATTCCGGAAACACTATCTGCTACATTAATTAGTCCCAATTGTAAATTATCCTGCTTATCCGAGATATTAAAAATTCCAATCTGCGGAGCATTATTCTTTTTATTTATATTAAAAAAAGCTGACAACTGAAGTTTATTATTTATTAAATTATAGTTCATGAATGCAGTCAGCTGGGGTCCGTGTGAAATTCCCGTAAAATTTAATATTCCTGCCTGCCATCCCAACAAAGTATCATTAACAATATTTAATGTGCCTAATTGTAATCCACGGAACTTTCCTTTATTATGGTTTAAAAATGCAGAAAATTGTAAGCCTTTAAAATTTTTCCATGTAGTATTTGCAATTGTAGAAAACTGATAACCGCTAAAATTTTCGATACTGACATTTCCACCTAAAGACATCTGAACACCGTTAACCTCTCCTCCTACTATATTCGCCAATCCTGCAAACTGAAATCCGATAACATCGTAACGCACAATATTTATTCCTAATCCTAATTCGCAACCATACACTTCTCCTACATATCCGGCAAAAATATTATATGAACGTTTAAATCTGTATAATCCGCTTTTATTCCAGTATGTTCCAACGTTTGGAAGTATCGATACCTGAACATTTTTATTTACAAGTATATTTTGAGATTTGGAAATATCAAGCTGGTCTTTCTTTACTATAGTATTAACAAATTTATGATTTTCAATTATTGAATTAAACCCCTTTACGGATAAAGGCATATAGTTATAATTTATATCTTCTACCGGCTCAAGGTAGATACGCAAAGTTTTTTCAGATTCAATGACTTTTAATTTTTCTGTAAAATATAATTTTTTTTCTGCCAAAAGAGTGAGAAAAGACGAATCTGAATCTGTAATAAGACTAAAATAACCTGCCTCGTTAGTATATGTAACAGTATTATTTATACTTACCAAAACACTATCTATTGGCACGTTATTTATACTGTTCACAACAATTCCGTTCAATCTGAAAGTTTTTATCTTTGACGGAATTACAGTTGATGACCTTAAAGATGCATCCTTACCGTATTTAGGCTTAATAATCACATAATTGTTTTCTGTTACAAGCTCTACTTCCTGCCCCATTATAAAAGAAACAATATTCTGAAGTTCTGTATTCCTTTTACATATGTATATCTCCGGTTCCGGATTAAAATTTCTGGGATTATAGGAAAATTTTATATTTTCATTTTTCTCAATAAACAATAAAGCTTTCTGCGGGCTTAAATATCCTTCACAGACAGTAATTTTCTTGTTAACATCAATATTCTGGGATGAAACAGAAAAAGAAACGGGAAGTATAAAAAAAATGAGAAATATCTTAAGGCTTTGCATCATTCAGAATAATTGTATTACCCTTTTTTTCAAAAGAAATATCCAAAGTAAGACTAAGTATTTTTAATATTTCATCCAGATCTCTGTTCTCAAAACTCGTATTTATTATAAGATCTTCCGTATTTGATATGTTCTGCCGTATATCTACTCCATAAACAGAAGACAAGGTAGATATTACTTCATCAATATTTGAATTGTCGAAAACAATAGTTTTTGTCAGCCAGAATGTATCATTATTTAATTCATAATTTGTAACAGATGTTTCTCCGGTAATATTATTATATATAAGTTTTTCTCCTGCTTTAACTTCAAACTCATCCGTACTATCATAATACCCGACTCTTACAATACCTTCAGTTACAGTAATATTAATGCTTTCATTTGTATCATAATTATTTACAATAAATTTTGTTCCTATAACCGATACCTGTAAATTTCCTGCCATAACAATAAACTTATTATCGCTGCTTACATGATTAACTTCGAAACAAGCTTCGCCGTCCAATTTTACCATACGACCATCCTGAAAATTCCGGTCATATTCTATTTTAGTATTTTGATTCAGGGTTATTACGGAGCCGTCTGCCAATGTTATATCTGCCACAGAATCATTACTTACAAAACTAATCAGCTGAGGGTTATGGCTCTGGCTTCCCGTAAAATTAAATATAATAGTTGTTACTGCTAAAACCGTTATTACAGCAGCAACAGATATTATATAGATTAACTTATTTTTCTTTTTAGACTCGTATCTTGTAATTCTATCATCTAAATTTTGATAAGCTTTATTTGCATCAAAAGTAATTCCGGAGTTTCCAACAGAAAACCATATTTTCTTTATTTTTTCAAATTCTTCCTGATTCCCTGAATTTATCCAGTTTTCAACTTCCAGAATTTCAGTATCGGAAGCTTCTCCGGCAAAATATTTCGCCAGCAGATCATAATCAGGTATGTAATTTGAATACAGCATCTCTATGACATGACAATTAAATTCAATAAAACCCCTATTAAAAATTTATTTTCCAGATAAAATAATGATAACAATAATATAAAAATTAATTTTTCTCCTGATAATTTTTCCCGTAAAAACTTAAGGGCTTCTCCCATCTGGTTTTCAACTGTTTTTACAGAAATATTTAATTTTTCAGCTATCTCTTTATATTTTAATCCTTCCAGCTTACTCATAATGAATATTTCCCGGCGTCTTTCCGGCAGTTCCGATATAATTGTATTTATCTTATTACCTAGTTCTGAATTTTCAATTTTATCCGGATTTTCAGAAGAATCTTCATAATTTTTCTGGTATTGAATATATTTTTCTTTAATACCTTCGTGTTTTATGATATTAATAACACTATTTTTTACTGCAGTAAATAAGTATGATTTTAATGATGATGTTAAAATAAAATCTTTACGGTTTATCCACATCTTAAAAAAAATATCCTGAACAATATCTTCGGTATCAGCAACACCTGACGAAAGAAAAAGTGCATACCTGCATAAATCCTCATAATAAATTTTAAAGATTTGTTCAAATGCTTTTTTATTACCGGATTTAACTTCTTCTAAAAGATATTTATCGTTTATTGTCAATCAAATTTTTTCGCAAAAGTAATTAATTATAAATAATATGGAAAAAGACTTTTATCAAAAAACAATAATCATATAAAATTGAAAGAGCTTGAGAATTCTCAAGCTCTAACAATTAACCCTAATCAACCATGAAAAAAAAGTAATTTTTTACTTTCAATAATAAAACTTCATTTATTATTTTTTATTGTTTTCATTTTTTATAAATATACTTTTTACACATTAAACCGTATTAAACACAGCAATAAAAATACATAAAAAAAGATTCTTCATTTGCATACCTCTATGACTTCTCAGAAAAAACTCCATGCCATCTCTGTGTAACTTCATGTAACTCTGTGCAATATATTTACTTCCCTCCTTTGTATGTTTAAAACACAAAAAACTATATTGTTAAGTAAATACTTTTGATCTTGAAATTTGTGTTTTTAATTTTCGTGTTAAAGCTTTTTAACTTACTTTTTACTGTATACCATAATCAACTTATTTACAAAAATTTAGTATCATTTTTAAAGTGTCGGATAATCTTTTTTTTTTAAAATATTCTTCTTTATTTTGCAAAAAATTTAAAACTTGATTTATGAAACAAATTATAGAATGTGTTCCTAATTTCAGTGAAGGACGTGACATGTCGGTAATAAAACAGATAACCGATGTAATAGAGAGCGTGGATGAAGTAAAGTTACTGGATGTTGATCCCGGAGCTGCAACCAACAGAACTGTGGTAACATTTGTGGGAACTCCTGAGAAAGTATGTGAAGCTGCATTCCTGGCTGTCAAAAAAGCTTCCGAATTAATAGATATGAGCAAGCATAAAGGAGCACATCCTCGTTTTGGGGCAACAGATGTTTGTCCTCTTATCCCCGTTTCAAATATCACCATGGAAGAAACAATAGAATATGCCCGTAAATTAGCCGAAAGAATAGGAAAAGAATTACAAATTCCAATATATTGTTACGAAAGTGCAGCATTTAAACCCGTCAGGAAAAATCTGGCAAATGTTCGTTCCGGAGAATATGAAGGATTATCCAAAAGAATTACAACTGAAGAATGGAAACCTGATTTCGGTCCTGCCGAATGGAATAGTCATACTCAAAGAACAGGCGCTACAGCTGTAGGAGCAAGAAATTTCCTTGTTGCATATAATATAAACCTGAACACTACTTCAATTAACAAAGCCAACACAATAGCTTTTGATGTTCGCGAAAGAGGAAGAGTAAAAAGAGAAGGTCATCCTATAACAGGAAAAATAATAAAAGATGAAAAAGGTAATCCTGTTCACGAACCCGGCTTATTGAAATCTGTAAAAGCAATAGGGTGGTATATTGAAGAATACGGAGTTGCCCAGATTTCAATGAACCTTACAGATATAAACGTAACTCCGGTACATATTGCTTTTGATACTGTATGCGAACGTGCTATTGCAAACGGATTACGTGTGACGGGTTCTGAACTTGTCGGTATTATGCCGTTAAAATCAATATTAGATGCAGGAAAATATTTTCTTAAAAAACAAGGTCGTTCTACAGGTGTTGCAGATGAAGAAATTATTAAAATCGCTGTTAAATCACTTGGTCTTGACGAATTAAAACCTTTCGATCCAAAGAAAAATATAATAGAATACATGCTGGAAGACAACAACCAGAAACAACTTATTGATATGGACCTGGTAACATTCTGCCATACTACAGCATCGGAAGCTCCGGCTCCCGGCGGAGGCTCTATTTCGGCATATATGGGAGCTTTAGGTGCCGCATTAGGAACCATGGTTGCAAATCTTTCTGCAAATAAATACCGTCATGATGATCGTTGGATGGGTTACAGCGACTGGGCTGAAAAAGGAAAATACTACCATGACACTCTTTTAAAAATGGTTGATGAGGATACAAATGCTTTTAATAAAATAATGGAAGCATTCGGATTACCAAAGTCAACAGAAGAAGAAAAAACTATACGCAAACAGGCTGTTCAGGATGCAACAAAATATGCAATAGAAGTTCCATTAAAAACTATGCAACTTTGTTGTGACAGTATGGAAGTAATGCTCGAAATGGCAAAAACAGGACTTGAAGCATCAATAAGCGATGCTGGTGTTGGTGCTTTAGCTGCAAGAGCAGGTGTTCAGGGAGCATTCCTCAACGTAAAAATCAATTGCGGAGGCTATGACGATAAAGCTTTTGTTGAAGAAATCATTACACTTGGAACTGAAATAGAAAATAAAGCTATTGTAATAGAAAAAGAAGTTATGGAATTAGTTAATTCCAAGATATAAAAATACAATATTTATTCAATCTTATCATAGTAAATTCCGAACCCTTCAAGAACATCAGGGTTCGGAATTTATAATTTAATCGCAGTTAATTCTATAATGATTTCTGTAATATAATTCTTATTTCATATATTTTAATTCATTGATAAATCTTCCGAATGACATTATTCTTACTCCGTTTTTTTCGAAGTTCTGATTATATGTAACAATAAAAGACCGGAATGTGCCATACTTTTTCTTTACAGCTTCCAGTCCTTTAAATTCTCGTTTTTCAGTTTTATCATTTAATTCATAAGCGACTTGTACTGCAATTAATTTTTTCCTGTTCTTAAGTATAAAATCACATTCTTCCGTTTCGTTATGAAAAAATATTTCAAATTTGTTTAATTTAAGTATTTCAACAAAAACCAGATTTTCAAGCAATTTCCCATAGTCAGAAGAAAATCTGAGAGAAATGGCATTTATTAATCCGTTATCTATACAATAAGCTTTCTTTTTGGTCTTTGTCTGTGATTTAAGCGAATACGAGAAATGTTGCAATTCTTTGATAATATAAGATTTTTCAAGGATCTGAAGATATTGTTTCATTGTATTTTCATTACTATCCAAAGCTTTTGCCAAACTATTGTAAGAAAATACCGATGCCGAATTTGTCAATAAATAATTTGCAAGATTTCTAAACAGGATCGCATCTCTTATATTATTATTTAAAAGACAATCTTTCAACACTATAGTTTCATAATAGTTAAGTAATATTTGTCTTTTATGTTCATTTTTCTTTGTTTTAAAAATTTCGGGGAAAGATCCGTAATATAATGAATTATCCAGTAATCGCAAGATTGTAGGATTTTCGGAAATGATATCCACACTACTTTTTATTCCGCTATGTATAAGTTGTTCCGAAAAACTCAAAGGATAAATCACATCAGAGAGATATCTTCCCGACAACATGTTTATATAATTTCCCTCCAGCAAATCGTAATTAGAACCTGTTATAAATATTTTTTTAAATTTTCCAGCCTCATAAACACTTTTAACATATTTTTCCCAATTATTTATTACTTGTATTTCGTCCAGAAATAAGTATTTTACAGGAACTGCCGTTATTTTTTCAGCAAGTTCCACAATTATATGCAGTTTTGAAGCATCATTCCATATTTCTGAAAAAAACGGATCTTCGCAATTTATGAACAGAATTGATCCGGGATCTTCATGTTTTATAAGGTAGTTAATAAGCATACGAAAAAAACTTGATTTTCCGCTTCTTCTTATTCCTAATAAAACCTGTATTTCTTTTAATTCAAGTTTTTCTATAAGTTTATCCAGAAGGGGTCTGTCAAATACCTGTGAATAGTTCTCTCCTTTCCAATGACTGTTCTGTTGTATTATTGCACGTTCCATAGTTTTTTATTTAAACACAAATATAAGTATTTTAATTAGTTTCTAAAATATAATTAGAAAATGTTTTAACTTTTACTGATTAAATTTATAACTATATATATTTTTTATTAAATATACTTAGTGAATTATATGTAAATCACTAGCCATATTTAATAAAATCAAAAAAATGTATATTATTATTGATTTTTCAGAAATTCTTTGGTCTTTTGAATAAACTCTTCATCAACTCCAAGTATTTCAGTTATCCTGACAGCTTCGGCAGGTACCCTGTCATCAGTAACTTCAATTAATGAATAATCCATAAAATCGTTGATATTGTCAACAGTAACTTTTTCTTTATCATTAAGTATTAATCCTTTAACTCTTAATCTTCTGGCACCGGAAAGTACTCCCCCGTAATGTGTAGTCACTATACTGCAAACATTATATTCATTCATAATTTCGAGAAATGCGCTTACCAGGGCTTTTCCTTCTTCCGGATTAGTTGTCCGGGCAAGCTCGTCAACCAATACCAAAATATTTTTTCCTTTTTTTACTGTAGTAATAATTTCATTTACTTTCAGCATTTCTACAGCAAATGATGATAATCCGTTCAACTCCGACTGGTCATCGCCTATATTGAACATTATACCATCAAAAATATTCATTTTTGCGGATATCGCCGGAATATAAAATCCAAACTGAAACAAATACTGTGCTAATACTACTGTTTTCAGAAGGACTGTCTTTCCCGACATATTGGAGCCTGTTATCAAAGATGGTGAATTATATAAATTTATATCAACAGGTTGGTATTTTTTCGACCGGCTATTTAAAATGTGTTTTATCTGCGGATTGAAAATTCCTTTAAATTCTATATTATCATGTGAAATTTCAGGCTTGCATAAAGTCATTTCCTTTGCCTGAACAGATTTTGCAATTAATACATCTAAATAACCAAGGTTATTCAGGTTTTTTTGCAGTTCAACAGAAAATTTTGATAGTTTATGTGATAGTTTTTCCCGGACTTCGTCTTCAATTTCAATACATTTAAGTCTAACTCTTTCTATTTCAAAAGGTTCTTCATCATGTAAATTATCCTGAATTTTTCTTAATTCTGCCAGACGTTCGTCATACCCGGAATATATGTAAAATGACGGAATACGGGTTTGTTCAGGGTCAAGAATATCAATTATATTATTAAGGTCATGAAAAAGTAATATGTCAAAACCGGCATAATTTAATTCATCTGTTATTTTCTGGGACAGGATACCAAATTTTTTCACTTCGAATAATTCTATATCATCCAGTATTCTTCTACTATGCAGATTATTTATCGTTGAATGTATATCGTTGATCTGTTTAAGTAAATCACAAACCTTTGTAAGTGTAATTGCATTTTGATCGTTAATAACAAAATCATACATTGCGGATAAGTTTCCTAATTCAACTTTCAATATAAACTCATCAGTAATAAGTTCCTGATTTAATATATATTTTCTGCCGATCGACGAATTTAGTTTAAGGTCTTCATACATAAACCTTAAGCCGCTTATTTCATTTATATATTTTTTTAATATTTTCAATTTACACTATGTTTATTTTATGCAAAAATAGGATTATATTTATTGTTATGCAAAATTAACTCATAGCAATATAACGAACCGTCTGAAGCTATAAACAGCGTTTTTTCATGGGCTACAAATATTTTGAGAAAATTTTCAGAAAAATTATAAATTAAACAGAAAAGTAAAAAATCTTCTACAAAGAAGTTTGGAAATGCATTCTGGTGTTTCCTCAGTAAAGCTATGTAAAACAAAAATGATACAAATTATCTTTTGTAATTTTTAATTTATTACTAATTTTGAGATATATTATTGTTTATAAATATATGAAAATGAAAAGAATCAGTTTTATTTTAATCGCATTGATAGTGATATTAGGCGGATTGTCATCTTGCAACAAGGAAATTACTATAAAATATGATGCTAATGGCGGCACAGGTTTAGTGCCCGCTACCAGAACCATAAAAAAAGGAGAATCATCAGAAATAGCAGAAAGCAGTAATTTACAAAATGGAGCACTGACATTTAAAAACTGGAATACAAAAACTGACGGTACCGGCGATGAATATCTGGAAGGAAAAACTTACTTTTTTAATGAAGATATTACTCTGTATGCATACTGGGAAGATGAACGTATAAGTGCTCCCACAAATGTAAGAGCCAACCGTGCATCTGCAATATCCATAGAAATAACATGGAACATCGTCAGAGAAGCAAAATTCTATAAAATATTACGTTCTAACAGCGAAAACGGAGAATTTACCCAGATAGGTTCAAGTGAAAATACTTTTTATCTCGACGACAGGTTAAATATGAACGCAGATTATTATTATATAGTTGTTGGTATCAGCAGTGATGATATAGACGGTAAACCTTCAGATGTAGTGAAAGGAACAACCAAATTATAATAATATTAATATTGATCTGATTTTATATTATATACCGGAAGTTTGATATTCTCGCTCAAAGCTTCTATTAATTTGTCCGAGTCTAAAATATAACCTTCGGGAGATACCGGATTTACACATACTGCTATAAGCTTTGTTTTCAACAATACTACTATCTTTCCTCCTTTTGAGATATATGAATTGTAGGCTTCAGGCGATACAAATATTTTAGTAAAATCTTTTACAACTATAATTGTTTCTTTGATATTTTTCTGTACTCTTAAAATATCCAGAATCTTATCTGTAAGAATACCACTTACAAAAATTGTATTTCCATACATTAAGAGTTTGTCCTTGAATTTTTCCAGAAGTAATGTTGATCTTATTTGTAAATCATATAAGTTATTTTCCTTATCTATTGCCCAAAGCCCTTTATCTATTTTTATTAATTTATCATTTAAAATAGAATCAAATTTATCAAGGTTAATTAATGTATATGTAAATTTCGTTTGTTTTACTAATGTTGGAATATTCGCAGAAAGAGCAGCTCCGGTTGTTAATATCATACTATCGGTTATAGATGGAGAAGCAAGGCTTTTACGGGAAAGGGCTCCGTCAACCAATGTAATTTCAGCACCATAATATGGCATTTTATCTATTATTTCTTTTAACCATTGTGTACTGGAAGGTCCTGAGAATATTAATTTTCCGGAATTTTTAGACCGCGCTGTTATTAATCGCCCAAGTGAAGTTGTTCTCTCTGAAACATCAAGAATTTCAGCAATTATTTTTTTTTCTTTGTAATGTTTTTCAGATGTAACAAAAATAGTGTTTTCCGGAATTTCTATTTCCGGTTTATGTGTGTTTGTAACCTGGTCAATACTTTCACCATCAATTCCTATAGAGGTAATTGCAAGTTTTTTTCTGTAATCTTTTAATCTTCTTATTATATAGTTAAGACATTCTGTTTTGCCGGTATTTTTAGCCATTCCGATAATTGAAAGGCTTTTATATTTTAATATGTCATCTATAAACGGCATTCAGTTGAAAGTTATTAAAGTTAAAAGTTGAAAGTGTCGATTCAACTGTTTTTGTTACTTCCCACTTTTAACTTTTAACTTTAAACTGATTATTTAATGTCTTTTTTTACGTGATAATTCTTCCGGTTCAAGAGAAAGTCTTTCTCCATTTAACAATGAAGCAACTCCTTCTGTTTTAGTTCCATCCTTACAAGCATCACAATTTTTATTGTCAATATAGTTTTCCGGCTCTGTATATGTTGTTATTACTCCTTCGAAATTACGTAGTATAACTTTTGTAGGACTTTGTGAAATCAGGTAATTAGGCATCACAGGAATTTTCCCTCCGCCTCCCGGAGCATCAACAACAAAAGTAGGAACGGCATAACCAGAAGTATGTCCACGTAAATTTTCAATTATTTCAATACCTTTTGAAACCGGAGTTCTAAAGTGTTCCAGTCCCATTGATAAATCGCACTGATATATATAATAAGGTCTTACACGCATTCTAACTAAATCATGAACCAAATTTTTCATTATGTTAGGACAGTCGTTAACTCCGCGTAATAGCACAGTCTGGTTTCCAAGCGGAATTCCGGCATTAGCAAGTTTGGCACAAGCTTCGTATGCTTCAGGAGTAACTTCTTTTGAATGATTAAAATGTGTATTTACCCAGATCGGGTGATATTTTTTGAGCATATTTACCAGATCATCTGTAATACGCTGCGGACAAACAACAGGAGTTCTTGTTCCGATACGTATGATTTCAACGTGAGGGATTTCTCTCAGACGCTGAATTATTGATTCCAGCATTTTATCGCTTACCATTAAACCGTCACCACCGGATAAAAGTACATCGCGAACCTGTGGAGTTCTTGCAATATAGTCGATTGACTTTTGGATTCTTTCCGAAGGAGATTCGCTATCGGTCTGTCCGGCAAATCTACGTCTGGTACAATGGCGACAATACATTGAACACATATCCGTAATAAGGAACAAAACCCTGTCAGGATACCTGTGAGTTAAGCCGGGAACAGGAGAATCTTCGTCTTCATGTAAAGGATCTAACAAGTCGGCTGCGGACTGATGAGTTTCAGCACCTGTAGGAATAGCTTGTTTCCTTATCGGACAATTACGGTCTTCTGGATCAATAAGGCTTAAATAGTACGGAGTAATTGCCATCCTTAAAGTTTCAAGAGACTTGGCAACTCCTTCTTCTTCTTCAGGAGTGAGATTGATATATTTTTTTAATTCATCTAATGTCTCAATACGATTTTTAACCTGCCATTTCCAGTCATTCCATTGTTCGTCCGTAACATTTGGGAACATTTTTTTTCTTCCTTCGCTTGCCATATTTTTTTATATTTTTATACGTATAGTTTTTCAAATAATTTTCTTATTTCAGGAGATTCTCTCAATATATTTATCGTCAGATCTGCATGTCCTTTAGCATATCCATTACCTACAATAAGGTTTATATCTTTCCCAACTCCTTCTGCTCCAAGTGCTGCTTTTGTAAATGATGTTGCCATTGAAAAAAAGTATATAAGTCCCTGTCCTTTTGTAATTAAAATGGAAGTCATTTCCGTGCTGGGAACATTTACATTGTTTATCGTTACATCACAACCCCTTTCTCCCGTAATTTCTATAACTTTATTGTAGACATCCATCACATTAGTTGCATCGGCAATAATAACATGGTGAGCCAACCCCATATCTTTTATCCTTTTTGCATTTTCAGGTGAATATTCAACAACTATAACTTTACCATATGTACCAACATTCTTCATTGCCTGATAACAGCATAAAATTCCTGATTTTCCGCCACCACCGATAATACAAACAGTATCTCCTTCTTTAACCAGTCTGTCGACCTGAGCCGGAGCTCCCGCAACATCAAGGGCAGCTAATGCAAGTTTTTCAGGCAAGTCATCCGGTAATACTGCAAAAATACCACTTTCAAAAAGAATTGCCTGAGCATCTACATCTACCTGATCATGATCTGCTTTCAAATGAAGAATTTTATTTATTTTCAAAGGAGTAAGGGATAAAGAAACTAAAGTTGCTATTTTATCTCCAACTTTAAGTTTTTTATTCGAAAAATGAGGACCAATTTCTTTTACAGTGCCAATAAGCATTCCTCCTGAACCTGTTACGGGATTTTGCATTTTTCCACGTTCTTTTACTATGGAAAGTATCATTTCTTTCATTTTTTCAGCATCACCGCCACAAATTTGCCTTATCTGAGTATAACTTGCCGAATCTATGTTTAAAGTCTGAACATCTATTAATACTTCGTTATCGTATATTTCCATAGTATTATCCAACTTATAAGCTGGCTGGGGTAATGTTCCTTTTGGCTCAAGTACCCTATGTGTCCCATATCTGCACCCTTTCTTCATTGTCACTCAAAATTTTTCGCAAAATTACTGTTTTTTAAGTTCTTTTCCTAAGAAGTTGCCATTTTTTTAACAAAGTTAAACCATCAAATCTAATTTATTTCAGTCCTTCTATTTGTTCTTTTAAAATTTTAATTTTTGCTTCTGCATCTGCCTGCTTTTTACGCTCTATTTCTATTACGTTTACAGGTGCGTTATTTACAAATTTTTCATTTCCCAGCTTTTTCATAACACTAACCAAGAAACCTTCTGTATATTTTAATTCTTCTTTAAGTTTTGTTATTTCTTCTTCTTTATTTATCAGGTTACCTAAAGGAATAAAATATTCATTTGTTTTTACCAAAAATCCCGACGAAGGATTTATTTTTTCTTCTGTAAATATTACTTCTTCAAGATTTCCAAGTTTTATGGAAACCGTATCAAAAACAGATGAATAACTACAATGTTTTATTACATACAATTTCAATTTATCTCTCTGTGGAATATTCTTTTCCTGCCGTACTGTCCTGATATTTGCAACTACCTGCTGGCAATTCTCAAATTCGTCAAGTATTTCTTTATCTACCACATTTATTTCCGGCCATTTTGCAATAACAATAGATTCCGGATCATTTTTATCTTTCATGAATTGCCATAATTCTTCCGAAATAAACGGCATAAATGGAGAAAGTAACAGACATATTTTCTTAAAAAAATCCAGAGTTCTTACATATGTCTCTTTATCAATAGGTTTCTGGTATTCCGGTTTTATTATTTCGAGATACCACGCAGAAAAATCATCCCAGAAAAATTTATATACAGACATTAAAGATTCTGAAAGCCTGAATGTATCAAATTGTTGATTTATGTTAGAAATTGTTTCGTTAAGTTTAGATTCAAACCAACGTACAGCAACTTTTGAATGTTCAGGTTGTTCAATATTTTCATCAACCTGCCAGCTTTTTACCAGTCTGAATGCATTCCATATCTTATTAGCAAAATTTCTTCCCTGTTCCGGCAAGCTATTATCATATAAAAGGTCGCCCCCGGCAGGTGAACATAACAGCATACCAACGCGCACACCGTCAGCTCCGTATTCCTTAATCAAATCAAGCGGATCAGGAGAATTCCCAAGAGATTTAGACATTTTACGCCTTTGTTTGTCTCTTACAATACCCGTTAAATATACATTAGAAAACGGTTTATCCCCTGCATATTCATAACCGGCAATAATCATACGGGCAACCCAGAAAAATAGAATTTCAGGGGCAGTAACCAGATCGTTTGTCGGATAATAATATTTAAAGTCAGGATTTTCCGGTTCCAGAATTCCATTAAAAACAGAAATCGGCCACAACCACGAACTGAACCATGTGTCCAAAACATCACCATCCTGATAAAGATCTTTTGCTTCAAGATTTTTATTTCCTGTTTTTTCTCTGGCTAATTCAACAGCTTCTTTTTCTGTTCCGGCAACTACAAATTCATTTGTATCATTTATGTAATATGCCGGAATCCTGTGTCCCCACCACAACTGACGACTTATACACCAATCCCTTACGTTTTCCATCCAATGACGATAAACATTTTTAAATTTTGAAGGAATCAAATTTACATTGCCATTTTCAACTGCCTCAAGTGCAGGTTTAGAAAGTTGCTCCATCTTAAGGAACCATTGCAAAGAAAGTTTAGGCTCAATCACAGAATTTGTCCTTTCAGAACGTCCAACTTTATTCTGATAATCTTCTATTTTTAAAATCAAATCCAGTTTTTTCAGTTCTTCAACAGATAATTCCCTGGCTTTAAACCTATCCTCACCTACAAATAATCCGGCTGAATGATTTAATGTGCCATCATCGTTAAAAATATCAATAACAGGAAGATTATACTTTATTCCTATTTCATAATCATTTATATCGTGTGCAGGAGTGATTTTTAAACATCCGGTACCAAATTCCATATCTACATATTCATCAAAAATTACCGGTACTTCCCTGTTTACCATAGGAACAATCACTGATTTTCCTTTCAATCCTGAATAACGTGTATCATTAGGATTGACACAGACAGCAACATCACCCAAAATTGTCTCGGGACGGGTTGTTGCAACTATTAAATAATTATCTTCACCTACAATTTTATATTTCACATAATATAACTTACTGTTTTCTTCCGAATATATTACTTCTTCGTCAGAAACAGCAGTTTTGGCTTCAGGGTCCCAATTCACCATCCTGACTCCACGATATATTAATCCTTTGTTATACAGGTCGACAAAAACTTTTATTACAGACCCGGAACGTATTTCATCCATTGTAAAAGCTTCCCTGTCCCAATCGCAGGATGCACCAAGTTCTTTTAACTGTTGTAGGATTATTCCTCCATGCTTTTCCTTCCACTCCCAGGCATATTTCAAAAATTCTTCTCTTGTAAGAGTGTTTTTCTCAATTCCTTCGTTTTTCAGTTTTGCTACTACTTTAGCCTCAGTTGCAATAGAAGCATGATCCGTACCCGGAACCCATACTGCATTTTTTCCCAGCATTCTCGCTCTTCGAACAAGTATATCCTGAATTGTATTATTCAACATATGCCCCATGTGAAGGACTCCTGTCACATTAGGCGGAGGAATAACTATAACATAAGGCTCCCTATCATCCGGTTCCGAATGAAAATATTTTTTTTCAATCCAATATTTATACCATTTTTTTTCAATTGCCGAAGATTCGTATTTTGCCGGAATTTCCATTTTCTATCCTTTTTAATTA
Source organism: Bacteroidales bacterium (assembly GCA_031275085.1). Lineage (GTDB taxonomy): Bacteria > Bacteroidota > Bacteroidia > Bacteroidales > ML635J-15 > Bact-19. Next base: position 155,214 of record JAISPG010000028.1, read on the forward strand.
AGTTTGCAAAAATAATTCTTTTTTATGAGGTTTTCAATAACGCAAAAGCATAAAAAAACGATGACTTATAATCATCGTTCTTTCCAGATATTTTTTATTAAAAATTAATGCTTTTAGGCAATTATTTTTTAATGATTAATTTATTAAAACTACCTTTATCTGTCTCAATATTTAAAGTATAAGAACCTGCTTTTAAATTGCTGACATCTAATTGACCGGAATAAAAAGAATATGTAATTTCCTCAATAAATTTACCATCTATACTGTAAATAGTCATAGTTTTAACTTTCATATCTTCAGGTAGTTCTATATTTAAAATATCTTTAGTTGGGTTTGGATAAATATTTATTAACTCAGAATAAGAATTTTCTTTTACATCGAATAATGGACAAAAGCACACATTACATATGGGATTTGATAAATGTTCAACATTACCATTGTGCTTAAAACAAAGTAAATAGTAATCATAACTATTTCCATCTGTTGGTACAGCTGTTTCTAAAGACCTCAACACCCCACTATTGCTACCAATGCCTTCATACCATTCATAAGTATATTGCGATGCATTATCTACCTGATATATTTTTCTGCCATTTTCTGTTGTTATTGACGTAATGATACTATAACTTTCTCCAGAATTACTTACAATGTTGTAATAATCATGTATAAATAAATTATTATCTACATAATGCCATACTGTATCACCAACTTCAGCACCAAAATCATACAATAAAATATCAGAATAGCTCCAGTAAGCCGGTTTAAAGAATACTTTTTGTTCCTCATTTCTAAAAGCGCCTATATAACCATCAATATATCCACTGCTATAGATATATTCTTCGGATAAAATCGTATCCGCAAACTGATACATTTTACTATAAAGCGTATCATTTATCAAAGTATCACCTAATAAACCATAACGCATTTCATACTTTATTGTATTAATCTCCACACATTCATTCCAGATTGCATTACTGGTTGGGAAACTTATTTGTGCATGTAAAAATATTGATAAACCTATCAATACTGTTACTAAAAGTACAATTTTTTTCATAATTATAGGTTCAAATCTTATTCTATTACAATAATAAAAAAAAATTTATTAAAGCGAACACTTATATAAACATTTTTTTAGATTTATTTACAATTTTCATTTGTTGTATTCCCTCACTGTTAAAAATAAAAAAGCACATGCATGTTACATGTGCTTTTTTGTTTTTCTTTATTTTTCTTAAAATCTGTAAAACAGTATTTATAAGAATATTAGTTTTTTTGGGGAAATATTATTATTTTTCTAATATTTCCGGATCAACGATTATTCTGCCGCAATACTCACATGGGATAATTTTGCGGTTCGATTTTATATCGAGTTGTCTTTGAGGTGGAATCTTATTAAAACAACCGCCGCAAGCATCTCTTTCTATTGAAACAACTGCAAGTTTATTTATAACGTTATTCCTAATGCGACTGTATGAATAAAGTAAACGAGGTTCTATTGATTCTGCAATTTCTTCTCTCTCGTTATTTAGTTTTTCTTCATCCAACTGAGTTTCTGCAATAATACTTTCAAGTTCCGCTCTCTTAAGTTCAAGATCTTTTGAACGGTCTGCAAATTTTAGTTTTGCATCTTCGATCATTTGATTTTTTATTTCAATATCGGATTTATGTTCTTTGATCTTCTTTTCGCTAAGTTCTATTTCAAGAGTTTGATATTCGATTTCTTTAGTCAGTGAATCGTATTCTCTGTTATTCCTTACATTATTTTGTTGTTCCGTGTATTTTTTGATCAAAGCCTGAGATTCTACTTTAGCCATTTCCCGTGAATTTATCTGAGAATTCAACAGCTCAACTTCATTTTCCAGATTGGAAATTCTTGTTTCCAGACCTGCAAGTTCATCTTCCAGGTCTCTTACTTCCAGCGGAAGTTCTCCTCTCATGGTTTTTATTCTGTCAATTTCTGAATCTATCAGCTGAAGTCTATATAAACTTTTAAGTTTTTCAGTTATACTCATATTTGCTGATTCATTCTTTTTTACACTTGTTTTTGTCATCTCAATAATTTTTTATCGGATTCGTATTTATTTTTGAAAAACGGACTGCAAAGTTAATATTTTTTTTCATAATTATATCATAAAAAATCTCTTTTGTGAATTGTTCGCTTTCATAATGTCCTATATCTACCAAAAGTATCTTATTTTCAGCTAAAAAATAATCGTGATACTTAATATCCGCACTAACAAAGACATCTGCGCCTGAATTTTTAGCAGCATTAATCAGAAAAGCTCCGCTACCGCCACAAACTGCAATTTTTTTGACAGGATTATTTAAGAATTGAGAATGTCGTAATGTTGTCAATCCAAATTGTTTTTTAATTTCATCAAGTAATTGTTTTTCATTTTTTTCATTTTCCAGATGTCCGACCATGCCCAAACCTACGTAATTATTGGCGTTTTCGAGTTTTATAAGGTCATATGCAACTTCTTCATAAGGATGAACATTTATCATGGAATCCAGAATCTGACGTTCCAAATATTCGGGGTATATCATTTCTATTTTTACTTCATTTTCGAAATGTACCTCTCCTTTTTTTCCAACAAACGGATTAGTTGAATCATTTCCGCAAAAACTACCTTTACCTTCGGTATTATAGCTGCAACAATCATAATTTCCTACATGACCTGCTCCGGAATTAAACATTGCATTACGCACTGTTTCCGCATAGTCAACCGGAACAAACACTGCTATTTTTTTTAGTATTCCTGGTTTTGGAGCTAATATATTTCTGTTTATCAAGCCCAATTTATCACAGATTTTTGAACTTACTCCATAAAAAACCTGATCAAAGTTTGTATGACCGCAATAAATTGAGATATCATTTTTTATTGCAAGTATTATAGATTTTTCTACATAGTCAGAGCCTGTTATTTTCTTCAGTTTGCCAAAAATTAACGGATGATGGGATACTATAAAATTACAATTATTTTCTATTGCTTCTTCCACTACTTCAGGTGTAATATCTACAGTCAGCAAAACTCCTTTTATTTCCTCATCCGGATTACCAACATTCAGTCCTGAATTATCAAAATCTTCCTGTAAATAAAGCGGTGCAAAATTATTAAATTCTTTTATTAAGTCTTTTATTTTCATATTGATTTACTTCTGTATAAATATAAACTATATTTCAGTTCTTATATCTATCAGCAGTTTTTTTATTTCATTCAATTTTTTTATAACCTCAAAATTATGTTCTGTTTCTGCTTTATTTTCTTTCATTTTCTTTTTTGCACCGTTAAGTGTCATTCCCCTTTCCTTAACCAAATGCCAGATTAAATGAAAATTATCAATATCTTTCCGGGTAAAAAGCCTGTTCCCTTTTTTGTTTTTATGTGGTTTAATAATATCAAATTCATTTTCCCAATACCTTATCAAAGAGGTATTTACATTAAACATTGCAGCAACTTCACCAATTGTATAATAAATTTTTTCATTAACAGAATCCATAATCATGTAATTTATCTCAAAAATCATTAAAAATTTTCAGACTTCAAAATATTATAAAAAAATTGTGTTATTAAAGTATTCTGATGAAATTATATAGAATTATAACATCATTTATCTTTATTTATCTCAATAATGTAACATTACCTTTATGGCTATATTCTTCTCCATTAAAACATCCTGCTTTCAGATAAAATACATATACGTCAGAAGCCAATTTTTCTCCTTTATATGTACCATCCCATCCTATATTATCCAGTTTGTCTGTTTGAAATATAACATTTCCCCAGCGATCATAAACGGCAAAGTATATTGAAGTAACCAATGTGCTTGCATAATAAGGTTTAAAATAATCATTTTTCCCGTCATTATTAGGTGTGAACGCAGTAGGAACATATATATAAGGGTCCGTACAAATCACTTCTTTTACTTTTATTCTAACAGTATCATAAACCGCACATCCGTTTTCATCAAAAAATCTGACTTTAAATAATGTTTCTTTCAATGGTTTTGCTATCGGATTAGAAATATACGGATCATTCAAATATTCTACATGATTCCACGTATATGATCCCTGTTGTGACGAACTTGCAAGTAATCTCACCATTTGTCCCTGAAAAATCTCATACTCACTGGCTTCAACTGATAAATCAGGGACATAACCTTCGTTAACAATAGTATAACTGTCATTTAAAATACAATTGTTAAGGTCCTTTACGATAAGTTCATATTCTCCGTCACAAAGCTTTGTATTTTTTTCACCGGAAATTCCATTCGACCAGGAATATAAATAAGGAGTAACTCCTCCCTCTACAGATACAGATATTTCACCATTGCAATTATTATCGCATAACATATTCTTAATCACACTGCTCATAACAAGTTTATCAGGCTGTGTTAATTCAACTATGGAATGATCAGTACATCCATTAGCATCCGTAACTGTTACGATATAAATTCCAACAGGTATATTTTCCAAACGCTCATACGGAGAGTCATTTGACCATCTATAAGAATATCCTTCAGTTCCCCCTTCAACATCAGCATGGATAGTTCCTGTTTCACCATGGCATAGTATTGCAGATTCTATAACTGCCTGCACTACAAGGCTATCCGGCTGAGTAAGGGACATATACCTATGAAAAACACAATTTTCTCTATCAATGATTGTTACAGTATATGCTCCGGCACATAATCCCGAAATTTCTTCTCCGATAATACCATTTGACCAATTATAAGTATATGGTTCCTGTCCAAGAGTTGCAATAGCTTCAAGTCTACCGTCACAAGCTCCATAGCATGATATCATATCATAATCGCTTATTTCAGCAGTTAAAGAACTGGGCGAAGGCATATTAATAGAGAGTACAGTTTCACAACTATTAGCATCAGTTACAGTTACTGTGTTAATCCCTACAAGGCACTGGTTATTGGTTGCCCCCGAATTACCATTATAAGACCATTCATATGAATACCCGGGAGTTCCACCTACAGGGGAAACTGTTGCTTCTCCATAACCGATACCATCACATTCAGGTTCTCTTACATCTATAAAATTCCCCAGTAACTGAGGTGGGGATGTTATTGTTATATTTGTTGCTGCAGTACACTGATTAGCATCGGTAACTGTTACTGAATATGTCCCTGAACATAATCCGAATATTGTTGCTGATGTCTGACTATTATCCCATAAAAAAGAATAAGGAGCTATCCCGTTTGCTGATACTGTTGCTCTTCCATTGCAATCGCCATAGCAAGAATTATGTATCAGTGACGGATTTGAAAAAAACAAATTATCAATATTAACAACAACCTGACTATAACTTACACATCCCAGTTGATTTGTTACCGTAACGGTAAATGTTGTAGGAGTAGTAGGATTTACAACAGGTGAGTTGGTATTTGCCCCGCTGACTATTGCTGAAACCGGACTCCACGAGTAAGTAAGATTATCAGCAGGATTATTGTTTGTTACAGTAAGATTAGTTGTATTTCCGTAACAAAGCATATGCTCCGGCTCCAGATTATAATTAAATCTATGTACATTAACTACAACCTGTTCAACAGCATTTGTCTCACAGATATTTTCATTAGCTCTTACATAATACACCGTAGTTGTTAAAGGAGAAACCGTTATATTTTGATTTAATGATAAAATATTTGAGAAGCTGGAATTATCCGACCATTCCCATCTGCCGACAGGATATGGAGAACTGGCAAATATTGTAACACTTTCGCCACGGCATATCGTTGTATCGTTTGATGTTATTATATTAATTTGTGGATCCATAACTATAACCTTTTGAATTATAGTGTCTACACATGCACCTGTAGCAACAAGAGTATAAATAGTCGTTACACTAGGACCGGCAACAGGATTTTGTACATTTGTATTGCTTAAACCAATGCCCCCACTCCACCTGAAAGTAGTTCCTTCTTCATAGTTAGTGCTGGGACCAATAATTACGTTTTCTCCCGAACAGATTGTAACATCAGGAAGATTTGTTCTTCCTGGTTGCACTACTCTCACTATTCTTACAATAGTATCAGCAATATTACAACTTGAAGGATCGTTTACTATAAGTCTTACAGCGTATTCTCCTCCTGAAGAATAAATATGAGAAGGATTAAGCTGTGTAGATGTAGTTCCATCGCCAAAATCCCATAAGTATGTTGTACCTTGTGAAGTATTATTAAATCTGACATTATAAGGAACACATCCTGCCGGAACCGGATCAAAATTTGCAGTTGCCAGATTTTCTATGACTCTTATCTTAAAAACCGCATCATTACAATTTGAAGATCTGTTTGTTGTTGACCATGCTCCAGGGTTTGGATGAACAGGAAAGTGCTGACAAGAGCCACAGCTTCCGCATGCAGACTGAATTATATTTCCTTTGGCATCAAATCTTGCAGTTCCTCCGTCCACATGGTCACGGCCTGACGAACTACATCCATCATAATGTAATTCCCCAAAAAAAGTAGCATATTCCAACCTATTAGCCTCTTTACCTAAAACCATAATATAAAAATCCTGTCCGTCGGTCTGGCCCTGTATTGCATCAGAAGTTACCTCCATCCCTTTAGTACCAAAATTAGAATCCCATGTATAATAATTTCCCTGAGCGTTATAATAACTAAAAGTCCATTCCCTTCCCCAGCCAGAAAGATATACACGATTACAAACATCAACAGTAAAAGCTGTTATAGATATATTCGGTCTTCCGTTACCTGATCCGAAAACCGTTGACCATATTACCGATGATAAACTGGAATTAAATTTTGTAATAAACTGACCACTATTAGATCTGTAATAACCTACATTATACACTAGTGTATTTCCGGAAGCTTTGGTCTGGCCGCATATAAAAACATTATCGGATTTGTCGGTCCTTACAAAAAAAGCATTATCATATTTATCTGAGCCAAAATAAGTCGAATTCAATAAAACGTTACCAGACGGATTAAGTTTGGATATAAAAGCATCCGTACTTCCCCCATTGTGTGATGTATTATAAGCTCCCTGAGTTACAGGAAAATTCCGGGAAACAGTTCCTCCTGTAACCAATACATCACCGGCATTATCAAGACAAATACTGAATATAGCATCGTCATTTGTTCCACCAAGATATGAACTCCAAACTAATTGTGACATATCAGATGATAATTTGAATACTACTCCATCTTGTCCTCCGCCATTGGAAGTCTGATATCCCCTGTTGATACCCGAAGGAAAATCTGTGGAAAAAGTACTGGTACCAACATATACCATTTCTTCACTGTCAACAATAACTTCACCTCTGGCTCCATCACCATAATTAAAATACAAGGAATCGTTACCATGTTGCTCAACATAATTTATTCCTGTAACCGGATCACGATAGCTATAATAATTTTTATAATTCAACCCATCATTACCCGTTCCTCCAACATAAGTACTAGCCAGAAGACTTCTGCCGTCTTCACTGAGTTTTGCAACATAGATATCCACCCCGTCAGGAAATCCGATAACATTATCATAAATAACAGCACTTCCTCTGCTAAAATTTCTCGAATAAGCATTTACTGTAGTAGGAAAATCAGACGAGCCTGTTGTCCCCATTATAACAAGGTCATTTTTTTCAGTAACTACAAGGCTATGTGGCATTTCCTGTCCCGAAGTACCTCCGAGATAAGTTGCATACAATCTTTGCGTTCCATTGGCATTATACTTTATTATACCAACATCACAACCATTCTTATATGACGTAGACCCCGGACGCGGTTCCGTACCTCCTGCAAAATTAACCTGATATGCACCTACTGAAACCGGGTATCCAACATCAAAAACAATACCGGCAGAATACACACAACCTGAATAATCCCATGTTGCCGTAAAACCCCAGTTATCTGCCACTGATCCGCTGTATGTGGAGAATACCAAAGAAGGATCTATTATCAATAATTCGGTTTTATCATAAGACTTAGAAAGATTTAGCCTAACCTGATTTCCTTTTAATATATAATTACATGGAACAACCACCGTATCTCCGTTTATTATTTGAAAAGCATATGGCTTTCCTTCTTTTACCAAACTGATACTTGTTCCAATAATCAATTCATCATTTTCTATAAAAAGACCATCTGCTCCCTCATATTCCAATAATATGTCCCTGGGATCACCACCTGGATTAATTATAAAATCATATTTCAATCCATTCTCAGTATCATAATAAATCAAATCTATCCCGTTATAAATATTTTTATAGGTTATACCAGAATATTTATATACATCAGAAACCCATTTGGACGGATCATTTCCTACAAAATAATTATTATAATCAGCTGAAGGCAATCTTTCTTCAAATAAAGGAGTATTAGAATTAATAAAATTTACACGATATGCATGCCCCTTACGTATTAAATCTTTTTCATAACCATGCGGGTCCATTTGTTCAACTTCATTATACACACCTCCAAAATCAATAAAGTTAAATGTAAGACAGTTATCTTCGAAAAAAAGAGCTCCGTTTCCTAAATCCAGTTTGTACTTTATGTTTTTATCCCATTGTCCCTTATTTTCTATGAATTCATATTGACCGTAAACTGTATTGCTTATAAAAAAAATAAGAATACAAAAAAAACACAATCGAATATTCATCTCGTTAGTTTTGTTTAAAATATAAAGATACACATTTTTTGTAAAATACGGTTTTCTATTTAATATTTTTTCATAAGAAACACCTCAAATTATCCGTTATTAACACAATAATATTCATAATTATGCGCTAGTAAACCGATAAGAAAATCTGATCGGTATTATTTTTGTTTTTAAATCTTAAAAAATGAATAAAATACTTTTTACATTAATAATATTATTTTGCATTAATATTTCTTCCAAATCCCAAAATGAAACAATTAATGCTTCAAATATACCATCCTCCAAACCTAAGTTGATTGTCGGGATCGTAGTTGAACAAATGAGACAAGATTACATCGACAGGTTCTGGAATAACTTTGACTCAAACGGATTCAAAAAACTGGCTATTAATGGAAGCTATTGTAAAAATGCAAATTATAATTACAGTCTTACCCAGACAGCTCCCGGCTATGCTACTATAGTAACAGGAACCGAGCCCTCCGAACATGGTATAGTTTCAGACTATTGGTACAATCCACTTACAGGCGTAAAAGAAATAAGCATACATGATGCAAAGTACAAACCTGTTGGAAATAAATTAGCTGAAGGTAATTATTCACCCAAAAATATACTTTCTACTACATTTGCCGATGAAGCAAAATTATTTAACCGGGGAAAATCGAAAATTATAAGTATTTCTCTAAATGAATACGGAGCTATATTGACAGGAGGTTTTTCTGCTGATGGAGTCTACTGGTTCGACACAAATACAGGCGAATGGACAACTAGCTCTTATTATATGAATAAATTACCCGGTTGGGTTGAAGAAATAAACAGAAAAAATATGCCGGATGAATATCTTAACAGAAGTTGGGGACCTTTGTTAGAAATCAATGAATATAATAATGTTATTTCAGATTCAAATATATACAAGTTCGGCATTGATGGAATATATAAAACCTTTCCGTATAATTATAATGAAATAAAAAAATCAGTTCATAAATATGAGCTGCTCAAAATGATTCCCGAAGGTAATACTCACACTACAGATATGGCTATTGCCACACTATACAATGAAGAACTCGGAAAAAATGATAATACAGATTTTTTGTTTATTAATTATTCGGTTTCCGAAAATATAGGTAAACTTTTTGGTCCGCAATCTATAGAAGTACAAGATTTGTTTTTAAGGCTTGACAAAGATCTGGGGCATCTTATAAATGTACTGGAAGAAACTGTAGGGAAAAATAATTTTTTAATATACCTTACTTCCAACCATGGCGTGGCGGAAGTACCACAATTTCTCATAGATAATAAAATACCTGCAGGTAATTATAAACAATATTATATTTTAGCATTACTGAACTCATACTTAAAAGCTATTTACGGTGAAGGTGATTGGATACTCGATTACAGTAACAATCAAATTTATTTGAACAAAACATTAATTGAAGATTCACGAATTCCTTTAAGCGAATTTCAGGAAAAAGTTATTTCATTCATAATAAATTCAAGTGGTATTTCTCATGCCATAAGTTCAAACCAATTTCAAAATATTGTTTTTAGTCACGGAATGCCTCAAAAAATGCAAAATTCCTTTAATCAGAAAAGGTCCGGGGATATTATGATCTCCCTGAAATCAGGATGGATTGAAGATGTTCCATTTACTACAAATCATAATTCAGGATATAAATATGACACAAACGTTCCCTTAATCTGGTACGGGTGGAAAGTAAAAAAACAAAATATATACTCACCAATAAATGTAACGGATATAGCACCAACAATTTCAATGATTTTAAATACTCCGCCACCTCCTGTCTCTACAGGAAAACCGCTTGAAGAAGTTTTCAATAACCGATAAAAAAAGCTGACCTTAATATATAATGATCAGCTCCTTGATATTTTTTTATAAAGTTTTTTATTTTAAATCGTTATAATACCATTCAATAGCGATTTCTAATCCTTTATGTACATCGTACTTCGGATTATATTCCAATATTCGCATGGCTTTTTCTACAGAAGCAAGCGAATCTTTTATATCCCCTGTCCTTTCGGGTCCATATACCGGTTTTATATTTGCTATCTCCGGATCATATACAGAAAGTCTGCTAATTAATCGTTCGGTTAAATCATTCAAACTATTATTCTCTCCGTAAGCTATATTAAATACCGTATTTATTGCATCCTTGTTAGTTGTTGTCGCTGCCAGTTCATTAGCCTGAACCACATTTGCAATATAAGTAAAATCTCTTGATTGCGTTCCGTCACCATGGATCAATGGTGCTTCATGATTTATAAGAGCTTTTATAAACTTTGGAAAAACGGCAGCATAAGCTCCGTCAGGATTTTGGTTTTTACCAAAAACATTAAAATATCTTAATCCGATAGTCTCCAATCCGTATAAATTTCCAAAAACTTTTGCATACAATTCATTTACATACTTTGTTATTGCATATGGCGATAAAGGATTACCGATTTTCTCTTCAACTTTAGGCAATTCTGCCGAATCACCATATGTCGAAGAACTGGCTGCATAAACAAACCTCTTCACATTATTATCTCTGGATGCAACAAGCATATTTAAAAAGCCATCAATATTGACCTGGTTTGTTGTTACAGGATCTTTTATCGATCGGGGCACAGAGCCTAACGCTGCCTGATGTAAAACAATATCAACATCTTTGCATGCGAACATACAAGTATCAAGATTCCTGATATCCCCTTCAATCAAAGCAAAATTAGGATGTCCAAGAAATTGTTCTATATTTCGCATTTTTCCTGTAGAAAAATCATCAAGGCATTTTACATGATTATCCTGACTGATCAGCTTTTCAATAAGATTTGAGCCTATAAAGCCCGCACCTCCGGTAACAAGAACTTTAGAATTGGTTAATATAGCTTTATCTGCTTTATTTTGCATAATTTACAGAACGCGTTTCACGAATAACTGTTATTTTTACTTGTCCCGGATATGTCATTTCATCCTGAACTCTTTTTGCTATTTCATAGCTTAAAGCTTCAGATTCTGCATCACTGACCTTTTCGCTGCCAACAATTACTCTTAATTCTCTACCTGCCTGTATCGCATATGTTTTAAGAACTCCGGGATATGAAAGTGCAAGAGCTTCAAGATCTTTTAATCTTTTAATATAAGATTCCACAATTTCTCTACGAGCACCAGGGCGTGCTCCTGAAATAGCATCGCAAACCTGTACTATCGGGGCTATCAGACTTGTCATTTCCACTTCGTCATGATGAGCTCCTATCGCATTACATATTTCGGGTTTTTCTTTATATTTTTCTGCTAATTTCATTCCGTAAACAGCATGTGATAATTCCGGTTCTTCATCCGAAACTTTTCCTATATCATGTAATAATCCTGCACGTTTGGCAATCTTAGGATTTAAGCCAAGTTCAGAAGCCATAACCGCACTAAGGTTAGCAACCTCACGTGAATGTTGCAATAAATTCTGTCCATAAGAAGAACGATATTTCATTTTTCCTACCAAACGGATAAGTTCCGGATGTAATCCGTGAACACCAAGATCTATAGCTGTACGTTTACCTAACTCTATAATCTCGTCTTCAATCTGCTTTTTAGTTTTATTTACAACCTCTTCAATTCTTGCAGGATGTATACGTCCGTCAGTGACCAGTTGATGCAGAGACAGTCTTGCTATTTCGCGACGAACAGGGTCGAATGCCGATAATAATATTGCTTCCGGAGTATCGTCAACAACAATTTCTACCCCAGTAGCTGCCTCCAATGCTCTTATATTACGTCCCTCACGACCTATTATACGTCCTTTCAGTTCATCACTTTCTATATGAAAAACAGTAACAGAATTTTCTATTGCTGTTTCGGCTGCCACACGCTGAATAGTTTCCAAAACTATTTTTTTAGCTTCTTTGTTGGCTGTTATTTTAGCCTCGTCAATAATTTCATTTACATATGCCATTGCTTCGGATTTAGCTGAAGCCTGTAATGACTCTAATAATTCTTTTTTTGCTTCTTCGGCAGATAATCCTGAAATAGATTCTAATTTTTCAACTTGTTCTTTATGTAATTTTTCAAGCTCTTCAGAACGCTTTTCCAACCTGTCAAGCTGCCTGTCAAGATTCTCTCTTACTGCTTCTGTTTCTTTCTTTAATCTTTGTGTTTCCTCAATTTTTGAATTTATAGTTGCCTCTTTTTGTTTTAATTTATTCTCTGCATTAGCAATCTTTTGATTCTTTTCATTTACATTTTTATCGTGTTCCGATTTCAATTGTAAAAATTTTTCTTTTGCCTGAAGTTCTTTTTCTTTCTTAAGAACTTCTGCTTCAGATTTTGCTTCGGAAATAATCCTGTTTTTCTTTTTAACAGTTGCCCGGTCCCACAAGAAACATATAATAATTCCTCCCACCAGGAACGACGCAATTGCTGTAATAATTATCGTTGCATTCATATCATATAAATATTAAAAAATTAAAAAGCCCGTATCGATTCTAATAACGTTAGAAAAACCCCTGAAAACATGGGCGGGATCAACCGAAAAACTTCCGACTTCCAATGACTGCAAAAACAGTTTAACTTTGAAAACAAAGCTAATTAAGGCCTGTCGTACATAATCCGAGCTTCTTCCCTTAAAAATTTAGTGTTGAGTTTTCAACCCTTAAAGAATCAATACGGGCAATATTATAATTACCTCATTGTATTTTAAAGAACGTTTACTCTTTATCTATAACTTCTTCCAGCGTAAAATTTATTTTTTTTAATTCGTTAATAATTGGCGAAATTTCTTCTTTTTCTTCATTCTCCATCAACTTTACCGCATACATTATCAAAGTCATAGCCAAATAATCCTGATTATCTTTATTTTTATAACCTCTTTTTTTAAATTGCAATAAAGTATCATTTATAGAGTCCGATGCCTTACGGAGCAGTTCTTCCCTTTTACTGTCCTGACGGTCAATACTTATAGGATAGATCCTTTCTCCAATGTTTATATTTATTATTAACTTATTTTCGTCCATTACACTATTTATTCAAAAGAGCAATGCAATTATCAATTTCCCGTATTATTTTGTTCAATTTAAATCTGGCATCCTTCTCTTCTGTTTCCGTTCCGGTAAATAACCTTGCCAACTTTAAATTATTATATTTTTGTTCTAACTCCTGATATTTATCTTTATATATATTTAATTTCTCAGTAACAGTATTCAATTCCTGTGAAATTTTCAGATTTTTACCCTTTTCCTCTTCATACAACAGAATAATTTTCTGAACATTCGAATTCAGTTTTAAAATTAATCTGTCATATTCTTCATTCATCTTTTAACTTAAAATATAACACAAAAATAATTGATTTTTTTTTCAAAAAAAAACTTTATCTGCATTAGTTTTGCAAATTATAAAAAAATATTTTATGGCACTGGTAAAACCTGTAAAATTAATATTATTATTTTTCTCCGTCCTTTATCTTATTCCGGGCTATGGTCAGATAGAAAATTCAAAAGACGACTTTTGTTTACCATTAAAAATCAGCCCGGTCCTGAGCGGTAATTTCGGAGAACCAAGAAGCCGCCACTTTCATGCAGGAATAGATTTCAGGACATATACCGAAAATAAAGAGATATATTCGGTAGCAGATGGGTATATAAGCAGGATATATGTATCTCCATGGGGATACGGATTAGCTCTGTATATCACACACTACAACGGGTATACTTCAGTATACGGACATATAAACCGATTTAAACCGGAAGTCCAGGATTTTGTGAGAAATATTCAATATAAAAAACAATCATTTGCAATTGACACAATTATCTCTGAAGATATTTTTCCCGTAAAAAAAGGAGAATTTATCGCATACAGCGGAAACACAGGAAGCTCCGAAGGACCACATTTGCATTTTGAAATCCGTGAAACAGAATCAAATATTTCAATAAATACTTTAAACTGCCTATACAATATCAAAGATAATATAAAACCTGAGGTTTATTCAGTTGTATTATATCCTTTAGATGGTAATTCGGCAGTAGACGGTAAAAATCAGAAAAAACAATACGATCTTACATTACAAAATGCAAATTACATATTATCAAACAATGTAACTCCAAAAGCAACAGGAAAAATCGGAATAGGCGTATCATATATCGACAGAATGAATGATACTCAAAACCGATTTGGAGCCGAACATGTAAAAATGTTCGTAAATGATACGCTTTATTACCATTCAGTAATGGATATTGTCGATTTTGAAAAACAAAAATGCAAAAACAGTGTCTTTGATTTCTCATATTATCTTGATAAATCTTCTCATGTTCATAAAACTTTTGTAGAACCTAACAATGACCTTAATATATTTGCCTGTTTACAACACAATGGCGTATTTGAGATCAATTCCGGTGAAATAAAAAAAATAAAACTGGAAATAACCGATTTCAGTGGCAATACTTCTATTGTTAACTTTAATATTGAAGGCAAAGAAAATAATAGTGACCGTAAAACAAATATTCAAAACTTATTATATTGGGATAAATACTATATTATTCCATTCGAATCACTCAGGGTTGAAATAGATTCGGCATGTATGTTTTATAATAATCATATATCCGTAAGAAAAACCGGACAAAAGAAATATTCTGCATCTTATAAAATAGGAAATGACGATATTGCACTTAAAAAAGATATAAAAGTAAGTTTCTTTATTGATAACAATATTTTAAAATATAAAGATAAAATACTTATATCACGAATATTAAACAAAAAAGCCACACATTTAAAGCCCAGGGTAGAGCAAAACTTTGTAACTGCAAGCTCAAACAGTTTTGGAGAATTCTATATCCAGATCGATACAATTGCTCCTAAAATAACACCTAAGAACATATATAAAGGAGTCGACCTTACAAACACTAAATATATCGAAATTACAATCGAAGATAATTTAGCCGGAATAGGAAATTATAATCTTTATATAAATGATACATGGGTTCTGGGGCAATACGAACCTAAAAATAAAACAGTGAAATATTATTTTGATGAATATTTTCCGAAATCAAATTCTAATTTACATGTTTTCAAAGCCGTTGTATCTGACGTTTTAGGTAATGTATCCGAATATTCATGTAATTTTTACAAATAATTACATTATATATAATTAAAAACAGACGGGAAAACTTAGTAAGTTTTCCCGTCTGTTTTTACTATTTAAATTAGTCTTTAAAATCTGGCCAAAGTACCTTTATAATATGCTATAAGGCTTTTTGAATTGTTTAATGAAAAACTTATATCAAAAATAAAATTATCACCATTACGTTCAACTTTAATTGTACCCCCGGTAACATCATGTCTGCCTAAAAAAGGATTTTCAGAATCATAATTTATTCCTGTGGAAGCTGTTGTAAAAGTAAATGCAGGGATAGTATCCAACAATTCCGGATTCCCGAACCTATATGTACCTTCTTTTATTCCATTTCTATATTCAGAATATAGATTTGCAGTTATATATTCACCTGTTCCGAAAAAACCGCTCTCAGTACTATAACTCAGACCATTGCTTAATATATACAAAGTAAACGGAGTAACAGAATCAACTGTTGCATGAACCGTTGCAGAAGCTTTTGAAAGAGCATATTTTGTTCCTTCAAATCTTATTTCATTAGCCCTGTTAACAGTAATGGTTTCTGTTTTTTTATTTTCTTTCTTCTTGGAATAGGCTACTAATGTCACCAGATAGGTACCCTCATCATAATAAGAATGCTTAGGACTTACTTCAACTGATGTATTCCCGTCACCAAAATCCCAGTGATAACTTTCGCTATCAACTGATGTATTATAAAAACTTATTTCTTCATCAGTAAACACCACCTGCTTACTGGCCGAAAAATTTGCAGAAGGTTCTTTCTGACAGCTTGAAAAAGCAAATAACACTACTGCAAACAAAATAAAAACTAAATGATTTCTTTTCATAACAACTTTTTTACTTTTTTTCAAAAATATATATTTTTTCTAAAATAAAAACTTTTTCATAAATAATTCTAACTTAAACATTAAAGAACAAAAAAGAAAACCCTGAATGATGATGATGTATATAACTTCATAAAATACCTTAAAATTTTTCAATAAACATCTTGCATTTTTAAAAGTTTAGCATTATATTTGCATTGATTAAGATAAAATAATAAAAGAAAGGAGTTATTATAGGCAATATTTCTACTCTTAATTTTAATTACATATAATATGAATTTGAATAAATGTTCGGATCAAGAACTTATCGAAAGATTCATCAAGGGTGAGAAAGATTGTATAGAAGTCTTAATTCAGCGGCATAAAAAAAAGGTCTATTCTTATATACTTATAACAGTAAAAAATCCGCATGTTGCTGATGATTTATTTCAGGATACTTTTATAAAAGTTATTAATTCTCTGAAAAACGGTACTTATACCGATAAAGGTAAATTTGTCAGTTGGGTTATCCGCATTGCTCACAATATTACCATAGATTATTTCAGACGGGAAAAAAACTTAAATACTTGCTCCAATGATGATCACGAAATGGATTTGTTCAACTCGGAAAAGTTTTCTGACGAAACTATTGAAGACAGGATTGTAGAAGATCAGATCGTAAGTGACCTGAGAAGTATCATTGAATTTTTACCAGAAGAACAAAAAGAAATCATCTTACTGCGCCACTATGGCGGATTAAGTTTTAAAGAAATTGCTGATCAGACAAATGTCAGTATAAATACTGCACTTGGAAGAATGAGATATGCTTTAATTAATCTCAGAAAAATTGTTGAAGAAAAAAATATTATCCTTACAAAAGCTTGATTGTAATATTTTTTATCTTTTAACCAAAAATTAAATACAGGAAAATCAAAAAAGAATGGTTTTTTAAACCATTCTTTTTTGATTAATATAAAGCACAAAAGTCTACATTATGCCAATTTATCCAATGAAATAATATTTTTTGTAAGAGCATAAATAGTTAAACCGGACTGACTTTTTATTCCTGTTTTCAATGATATATTTTTACGATGACTTATTACCGTATGTGTACTTATATTAAGTTTATCAGCAATCTCTTTATTTGACAGTCCGCTAACCAATTGAACCAACACATCTGTTTCCCTTTCCGATAATTGTTCCTGTTGCTTTGAAACTTTTTCATCCGGATGCTCATCTCCAAATTTGCCGATCACCTTATAAATAGCTTCACAAGGATCATTGATCGAAATAATATCATCAAATAGTGACAGAGTATCATTACTGAATAAAGAATATACCAACCCTACCCAGTGAATATTATGAAATACTTTTCTTATTTTTTTAAATTCTTTTGTTTTATTCAGTATTAACACAGGATTTATAATCACAACATCTGTATTCATTTTTTCATCAAAACCGTCAATACTGTCAATTTTAAAAAGCCTGACATTTATACCGGATTTATGTAAAATATTTGACAATCCATCATATATAATATCAGAAGGTTCTGCAATTCCAATACTTATAAAATCATTATTCATGTTTTCTTTTTTCTATTTTTTGAATCATCGGAATTAATAATTTTTCTTCTATTAGAGAATGTACATTTAGGTCAAACTCTAATTCGAACAAACTAAATATTAACTTACGCCTTAATGATAAATCATTTTTCAAATTCAAATGTTTCAACAAAAGATTCTTAAGATCAGCCAGCTTTGATTCAATGTCGGTATGATGTTCTTTATATGTATATGCAGAAAAATCAATATTTTTATTTTGCATATCGATTTCTAATAACTGGGAAAAATACGGAAAAGCAATGTCATCTTCATAATCAAGATGTTCTATTACCTCAGTAAAATATTCATTGAAAAACTTTTCTACCAAAACAATTTCCGCCGAATTATTATTTTCATAAAGTTCCCTGACATATTCCTGAATTTCAGGATACTTATCCTGCTTATAATACTGGTGAGTATTTTTCAGCATTTTTAAAATACAATGAATATCATCATTATTTATGTTAGTTATCTTAGACGGGTTATAACCATTATATATATTCCCAATAGCAATAAATATTTCCGGATTGATATTGTTTTCTTTGCAAATTTCCTCAACAGTTTTATTATTCACTGTAAAATCTATTTCAAAATGTTCCAATAATAATAATAATGAATGATTTTCAATTATTAGATCGAACATTTTAGAATGTAATTTTATAAATGTTTTCTGCACCTGATCCATATAAAATCCAACTTAAATTTTTTGTAAAATTACGATATTTCTATCCTAAAAAAAATTAAACATAAACTTTTAATACATAAAGGTATGTTAAGAATTGCTGAACCGCACAAGAAAAATTTTAAAAAAGTTATAATAATTTAACGGGACCGGAATCCCAAAATCCAAATATTAAAATAATGATAACCTTTAATATTAGAATCTTTTTAACTTTTACAATATTAAAAATTTTACATTAAAATTATATCTTTGTACAAACTTTATAAGTTTACGAAAAAATTTCACATTCATTTTATAATGTACTTAAAAACACTGTCTTTATTAAATTTTAAAAATTTTGAATCGCTGGATCTGGAAATGTGCGATAAAGTAAATTGTTTTATTGGTGATAACGGAACCGGTAAGACGAACATACTCGACAGCATCCATTATCTCTCCTTTTGTAAAAGCTTTATAAATCTCAATGATCGTCAGAATATAAAGCATGGGGAGGATTTTTTTGTGGTTCAGGGAGAATTTGAGCGTGAAAATGAAACAGAAAAAATATACTGCGGCTTACAAAAAGATAAAAAGAAATCATTCAGGCGGAACAATATAGAATACCCAAAATTATCGGAACATATCGGATTGTTACCTGTTGTTTTCACTACACCCTACGACTCCAACCTGATACATCTCGGAAGTGATATAAGAAGAAAATTTGTAGACACTATCATATCGCAATTCGACAAACAATATCTGAAAAACCTTATTGAATATAACAAGATTCTTGAACACAGAAATACTATCTTAAGGAATGTAGAAAAAGGGATTCACATTGACGCCGACGAAATTGCTATATGGGATATGCAGCTGGCAGACAAAGGCATAAAAATATATGAATCACGAAAAGCATTCACCGAAGAAGTAATTGATATTTTCAGAAAATATTATAATTTTATATCGGAAGATAAGGAAAATATAGAACTGGAGTATAGTTCCCAACTGGCAAAAGGTAATTTTGAAACATTGCTGAAGCAAAGTTTTGAAAAAGATAAAATCTTAAATTATACAAGTACCGGAATCCATAAAGATGATTTCACCTTCTTATTGGATGGAAATTCTCTGAAGCGTTTCGGATCACAAGGACAACAAAAAACTTTTGTAATAAGTTTAAAATTTGCACAGTTCGACTACATAAAAAATAAAACCGGAATATCCCCTATCCTGCTTCTAGATGATATTTTCGATAAACTGGATAAAAAACGCGTTACTGTAATTACAAAATTAGTGTCCGATGCCGATTTCGGCCAGATCTTCATATCAGATACAAGCTATACCAGAATGCCCAACATATTAAAAGAATTGGATATTAAATATAAAATATTAAATTTGTCTAACAATCAGGTATTATCAAATTATGAATAAATTAAAAATTGTATTTAAATGATTACTGCAACGTAATAAAGTATTTCATAAAATAATTTAAATAATTTTTCATAACTGGGAATCCTGTTCAAATTTAAAGTTTAACTATACAAAATATTACAATAATTATGAGTAGCAGAATACTAACCATAGCAGTTGATTTTGACGGAACCATAGTTGAGCACCGGTATCCCGAAATAGGAGAAATCCTTCCCGAAGCATTTGAAGTTCTTCGTGAACTACAGGAGAACGGACACAGATTAATATTATGGACCTTGCGTGATGGTATAGATCTTGAAAGTGCCGTAAATTTTTGTCTTGATAACGGAATAATATTTTATGCGGTAAATCATAGTAAACCCGACGAAGAATTTAATAAATATATAAGCCGTAAAATAGATGTCGATTATTTTATTGACGATAGGAATATAGGAGGATTTATGGGATGGGACAAAATAAGGGAACTATTAATTCCTGATTCTCCCAACATAAAAAAAGTCACTGACGAAACATCAACTACCCAGCCACAAAAAAAGAAAAGAAATTTTCTGTTCGGTAAAAAATCTTAAAAAATTTAATCCGAATGCTGTTTAAACGTATCAGTTTTTCTAATATGTCCGACGACGAACTTATAAAATATTATAAGTCGACTGAAGATGTTGATTGTATAGGAGAATTGTATAAACGTTATACCGGTTTTACTTTTTCTATTTGCCTGAAATATCTTAAAAATCACGATAATGCACGGGAAGCTGTACTTGAAATATTTGAAGAGTTGATAGAAAAAATACTTATTCATGATATTTATAATTTTAAATCATGGTTGCACAGTGTAGCCAGAAATTTTTGCCTGTTATCTTTCCGAAGCAAAAAAAACGATGAAGATTTTTCTGAAAATTATATTAAGCTCCATAATAATATGGAATATGAAGACATATTGTATCCTGATTATATAGTAAAAGAAGAAAATTATAATAAACTCGAAGAATGCATAAGCCAACTTAAAGAAAACCAGAAAATATGTATTGATCTGTTCTATCTGCAAAACAAATCTTATGTGGAAGTTTCGAAAATAACCGGCTATTCAATGAATGAAGTGAAAACACATATTCAAAATGGTAAAAGGAATTTAAAAATCCTCATGGAAAACAAAAAATGAGTAAAAATTTTAATATATCTGAGCTTCAAGATTATTTATCAGAAGATATCCTTCTGAAGTATATAAATAATAAGTTGTCTGAAGAAGATGTTGAAAAGGTTGAATTTTTATTGCAGCACGACAAAATGTATTCGGATCTTCTTGATGGTCTTATGATGCTTGATGAACCCGAAGATATAATTTTAGAACAGGCTTTGCTTAATAAAAAAATAGATACATTTTCGCGTAATATAAAAAAACAAAATGCCAGAAAATATGCAAAATTCAGATCTGTTGCTGCAATAATAGTAGTTCTTTTTGCTTTTGGAGGTGTATTTTATTTTATAAATAACCTGAATATCGGAAAAGAAGAAATAGCACACATGGATTCTACCGGAATAATATCACTAAATGATACAACTTATTATTTTACATTAAGTGAAAAAATGACACCTGTTGCTGATTTACCAAATATACAAGAATCTGACACAGAAATGGAGAAAATCGCGGAGGAACTGATAATTGTCGATGAAGGATGGGTTGTTATGGATCTAAAAATAGCAACAAATGAAGATGAAGACACAAAAAAACTATTATATATACCTGACAATGTTCCTGCATTCGAAGAAGAAATTACAGAACCTGTAGCATTTTCAACAGCAGATGAAAAACCTGAATTTCCAGGTGGAGATATTGCTTTAATGAAATTTATTTCGGAAAATACTGAATATCCTCAAGGTTCCAAAGAGAATGGTATTTATGGCAGAGTATTTGCAGAGTTTACTATAGATTCAAACGGTAAAGTTAAAGATATAACAATTGTTAAAGGGCTTGATCCTGCTATTGATGCCGAAGTTGTAAGAGTTATAAGTATACTCCCCGATTGGAAACCCGGAAAAGTCAGAGGAAAAGCTGTTCCTGTTAAATATATTATACCTGTTTCTTTTAAATTATAAGTAATACCAAAATGAAACATTTTTAATTCTATTTTAAGAATCTCATAGAGATTCAAGTCTTGTAGGAAAAAAAACGGATAATCCAGGCATCCTGTTAGGGATGCTACTTTTTTGAAAGTCTCATACCTCTGGCATGAGTTGTATTACGGATTATATTTCTACCAGACTCTCATTCCTTCGGAATTAAAAATAATTTACTTTGGTATAATATAATATTGATAAAAAAAGGGACTTAAGTCCCTTTTTTTATCAATATTATTTATTCTTAAAGACCTAAAACATCTTTTCCCTGTTTAAATACAATGTCTTTTGGGATTCCTGCATTTGCGATCATATCCAAATCTTTCTGAAGTTCCGGGCTAACTTTACTTTTGGTGTCTATCCACTCTTTTGCCAAAGCTTTATTTCCGTCACCTTCAATAACAATAATCTCATTTACAAGTTGAGCAACAGCTGTTTTCATTTTTTCAAAATCAACAGAATATTTTCCTGTTTTAGTATTACGACTGAATGCTCCTTTTTCCTGCAGATAGTTAAATTCAAGCATATTCGCTTTTCCATGTGCACTAGCTGCTCCAAATCTTACGGAACGGAATATTCCGGCAATAAATGTCACATAATTGTCCATAAGATCTTTTTCAGGAAATTCTCCCATTTCATATAGTTGAGTTACCATATATAAACCTGCGATATCAGCTTTTGCTTCTTCTATTGCACTGTAATATTCTTCCAAAGCGTCTCTTACCGATTTTGTGTTGTCTTCAACAAGGAATTTAACTCCAAGACCGTGAGCTACCTCATGAAACATTACATTCTGGAAAAAACCATCTTCGAATTTAATATGTTTTAATTGTGATTCATCCATTAAAAGTTCAGCAATAGGAATTAAAATCTTATCAAATTTAGCCTGCATTGAATTTTTCAGCTGTAACTTTCTTGAACCTTTTGCTTCGTGTACGCGAGGGTCATTAGGAAGGTTTATAGCAATGTTTTTACTTCCTGCATTACAATCACCACCATAATATATTACATTATAAACATTCATATCACCGGTAGAATTTTCACCGTCTTCTTTAACTTCCGGTTTATATTTCGGTTCAACAGGTAAACCTGCCTGCAACTGCGGCAATATTTCATTAAAATGTTCTATATTTTTACTCCATACAAGGTCTTTTATTAGTATTTGTCCTGAATGCGCTGCTTTCAAGCCTTTAAATGCATCTTCATAACTTTCGATAGGACCAACAACAAAATCAATTTTATTGTTTTTCATATCCATCCAGGCAAGATCACTTTCAAAATAATCATCAGTTCTTAAAGCAGTAGCTCTAAGTTTAAGATAATTTTTAAATCCTTCATCTTCTGCGAGTTCAGAAGCTTCATCCAAAAGTCTGGCTGCTTTTTCAATCTGATCGGCATATTCTTCATGATACCATACACATTTAAGACTTCCATCATCATTTCTTCTTAACAATGTGTACCAGCTGTTTTTATCAGGATTGTCAAATTCGTCAAATTCAAGTTCTGTAATATCTTTTGGATAATAGTTAGCTCCTGCCGGTTTTGGACCGTAACCTTCAATAAAAGGTTCATTTCCATTCAACCTGTCCCATGGTCCATAATTTATTATAGCATATCTTTTTGCTGCTTCATCAGTAATTTTGCTCAAAAACTCTTCTTTATCCCCAATAGCATCTTTCCAGAAAAGTTCTTCCATAATTTCCGAAACTTCAAGTAGTTTTTTTATCAGTTCTTTTTGATTTCCTGATAAATGGCTCAGGTCTGCCTTAAGTTCTACCTCAGCATAGTTATCTACCAGTTTCTGCATCTCAGTTTTTTCATTTTCAGGGTTTTCTTTTCTTGAATTACCACAAGATAAAATCATTGTCGCAACAAGCACAATAGTAAAAGTGTTCAAAAATCTAGTTGTCATATTATTTATTTTTTACAATTTTTGTTGTTCAAAGTAAATAAAAGAAATCCACAATTACAAAATTGGATAAAACTTTTTATTTCAAACCAATTCTACACATAAAATTCTTTGAAATCCGGTAAAATATTAAAACATATGAATTATTTTTTAAATTTACATCAGACTTTTAAAAACAATAATATTACTTTGTTGATTATCAACAACTAGATATTAACAATCTATATTAAATAAAAAAAATAAAAAAGTTTTGAAAAAGTTTTGATAATAAAATAAAAAATACGATTTTTGCAGTCCGAAAAAATAATAAAGATATACAGTTATGGCAAGAATTTGTCAAATTACAGGAAAGACAGCAATGGTAGGAAATAATGTTTCCCACTCAAAACGCAGAACCAAAAGAACTTTTGAAGTAAATCTCATGACAAAACGTTTCTTTGATGAAGAAACAAAAAAATGGGTAACTTTGAAAGTATCTGCAAAAGGTATTAAGACAATCAGCAAAAAAGGTCTGAATGTTGCTCTGAAAGAAGCAAAAGAAAAAGGTTACATTAATTAATTGTAAGGAGAATCAGCAATGGCAAAAAAAGCTAAAGGAAACAGGGTTCAGGTTATTTTAGAATGTACCGAACATAAAGAATCAGGATTACCGGGAACATCAAGATATATTACTGTTAAAAACAGAAAAAATACTCCTGACAGACTGGAATTAAAAAAATTTAATCCTATTTTGAGAAAAGTAACATTACATAAAGAAATTAAATAATTATTACTCATGGCAAAGAAAGTAGTAGCAACCTTAAAAAAGGATGGCGGACAAAGCATATCAAAGTGTATTAAAATGGTAAAATCGCAAAAAACAGGAGCTTACCAATTTAAAGAAGCCATTGTAGATAAAGAACTGGCAAAAGAGTTCTTTGCAAAAAAATAAAAAGTTCATATTTTTCATATTGTTTGTATAAGGACACTTTTTACAATAGTAAGAAGTGTTTTTTATTTTATTATTAAAATCGTATTTAAAGTTTAATGTAAAAATTGGATTTAGTGGCAATAATTTTATATTGAGTCGTATTTAATACGAATTAATGATCTTCTGTCGAGATTCAGTAATAAGCTGGCTTTACCTTCCCTAATTGCAATCTCAAGTAATCCCAGAGAATTAAATAAACAAACAATATCCCCCCTGTTTACTTCTTTGTATGATTTATATATCTTATTGGTTTTATGATAATTTGAATTTAATAGTATTTCGAAATTCCTATCTTTCACAAACGTCTCAAATAATTCTATGGAAATGTTTGTAATTACATTTGAAAAAGAATCTATATAAATCACAGAGCCTGTTATCTCATTATTATCAATCTGCGGCAACAATTCCGGAGATCTTATAACATCGTCAACAATTTCGCCAAGTTCCCTTATATTTCCCCCCAAACATATAAAAGAAGCAATTTCAGAAAAAACAGTTAATTCAGGAAAAGTAGATCCTTCATAATCAGAACCGATATCAATAACAATCGTGAGATCGGGCTTATTTTCAAAAACAAGTCCTAAAGTTCCGTTATTATTACAAATAAAATACTGATTTTTATAATTTGCAACAACAATATTCCCACCTGTTTTAGGTTCACTATCCACTCCTATTATATGAACCGTTCCGGAAGGAAAGTTCTTATATGTGCTTTTTAAAATAAATGCAGCCTGCTGAATTGAAAAAGATGTTATATTATGGCTTATATCCGTAATAATAACATCAGAAACCTTTGACAGGATTAAAGCCTTAACTGCTCCTATATAATAGTCGCTATTATGCCAATCTGTTGTTAATGTCACGATACCAGCCACTTACACCTTGTTGATAATTAATAAAAAAACGTATATAAATTTTAAACTTTAAAAATAAAAATTAGTTTAATTTGTCAGTACAAATCTATAATATTTTTATTAGATGACCGAAAAAAGTATTTTACTTGAAATTGAAGACTTAAACAAATTTTATGGTATTCGTGAAGCTAACCTTTCTGCTATAATAAATCACTTTCCAAGATTAAAAATAGTAACCCGCGGTAATGTTGTAAGGGTAATCGGAGATGAACCGGAAATTGCAGAATTTGAAACTAAATTTAACGCAATAGTAAAACATTTCGAAAAATATAATAATATAAGCCTTAATGATATAAACGGAATTTTAAAAAGTTCTGACCATTCAACCGGCGAATATGAAGATAAGGATATATTATTATACAGTACTACAGGTAAACCGATAAAAGCCAGAACAAAAAACCAGAAAGTTCTGGTGAATGAATTTGATAAAAATGATCTTATTTTTGCTTTAGGTCCTGCCGGTACAGGAAAAACCTATACTGCAATTGCTCTTGCTGTAAAATCGATGAAAGAATTAAAAGTAAAACGTATAATCCTTTCAAGGCCTGCAGTAGAAGCCGGTGAAAATTTAGGCTTTTTACCCGGCGATGTACGTGAAAAACTGGATCCTTACTTACAGCCTTTGTATGATGCTTTATTAGATATGCTTCCATATAAAAAACTGGAAAAATATATTGAAGAAAAAATTATCCAGATCGCACCGCTTGCATTTATGAGGGGCCGGACATTAAGTGACGCTTTTGTTATACTTGATGAAGCTCAAAATGCAACATACACACAGTTAAAAATGTTCTTAACCAGAATGGGTGAAAACTCAAAATTTATAGTTACAGGAGACCTGACTCAAATAGATCTCAATAAAAAATCAGATTCCGGTTTGTTAAGTGCAAAAAAAATATTAGGACATGTTTCGGAAATATCTTTCGTAGAATTTGATAAAACTGATATAATAAGACACAAAGTAGTAGGAAAAGTTGTTGAGGCATACGAAAGAAATGAAAAAAATGAAAATTAATTGTTTAATAAAAAACAAATAAAAAAATGAAATCGCTTACGAAAACAAATTTTAAATTTCCCGGACAAAAGAATTTATATGTAGGAAAAGTCAGAGATGTATATAATATCAATGATGATATGCTTGTAATGGTTGTTACCGACAGGATCTCCGCTTTTGATGTTGTTCTTCCAAAAGGAATTCCATATAAAGGCCAGGTTTTAAATCAAATTGCATCAAAATTCCTTGATGCAACTTCAGATATTGTTCCGAACTGGAAAATAAACAGCCCGGATCCTATGGTGACAATAGGTCAAAAATGTGAACCATATCCTGTTGAAATGATTGTAAGAGCATATTTAACAGGAAGTTCATGGAGAGATTATAAAAACGGAGCCAGAGAAATATGTGGTGTAAAAATTCCGGATGGAATGAAAGAGCATCAGGCTTTCGAAAAGCCGGTAATCACTCCTACAACTAAAGCAGAACAAGGAGAACATGATCAAAATATATCTAAAGAAGAAATTATTTCAAAAGGACTGATAAGTAGCGACGAATATGAATTGCTTGAAAAATATTCTTTAGAATTATTCCACAGAGGAACAGAAATAGCAAAGGAAAAAGGGCTTATTCTGGTTGATACAAAATATGAATTCGGTAAAAAGGACGGCAAGATCTACCTTATTGATGAAATACATACACCAGATTCTTCAAGATATTTTTATCTTGATACATATAAAGAAAGGTTTGATAAAGGAGAAAACCAACGTCAACTTTCAAAAGAATTTGTACGTGAATGGCTTATGGAAAACAACTTTAAAGGTGAAAAAGGAGAAGTTTTACCGGAAATGACCGAAGAAATTATAAACAGTATTTCAGAAAGATATATAGAACTTTACGAAAAAATAACAGGTGACAAATTTGTTAAAGCAGATACTGATAATCTTGAAGAACGTATTTATAATAATGTAAATAAGTTTCTTGGAAATATATAAAATAAATACTTATTAATTTTTATATAAAATGATTATCGGGTGTTATATCTAAATTGATTTTTACACCTGATGTTGTTATAGAAATTCTTTCTCCGACAAGTTCGTTCATTAATGTCGATTTCCCAACATCCGGATTATCGATAATATTTATAAATCCAGATTTATGCATATTCTGTTTTTTTGTAAAAATGCTAATAATCATCAAAATTTTTTAACTTTGTTTTTATAAATATTAATTCTGATTTTTATGATAATATCATTCAAAATAATAAGTCTTTTTGTTTTTTTAAGCTTTCTGCAACAAGAACCCTTAAAAACCATTGATGCGACCTCTTTTAATAAAGAAATATCAAATCGCACTGATATAAAAACTCCTGATGAATTAATCAGATTATATCATATTGAAAATGAAAATTCAGAAGGGACTCGTAAATTTTCTATTGAAACAGAAGTTATTGAGGAAAATTATTATAAAATAACACTTATTCACGAAGGAGTTCCCGATGACTCTGTATCTGCTGTAAAAATAATAATGAAAGCTAAACGTAATGGTTGTAAATGGACTGTTACAGAAATAAAAAAAACATGGAAATGTTGGAAGGAAAGAGGACATGCAGATTGGGGTATAGAACCATGCCGTTAGGAAAAAAGTAAATTACAACTTAGCGACAGCGATCTCACGCAACATAGCAAGTAAATAAATTTTCGCTATGGCTAACTCGCTAAAGCTCGGTTCCAATTTATAAATGTTTCAAATCTCAAACAAAAACAAATGACTACAATGTTTGCAATTTACTTGCTGCGTTGCATAAAATCGCTCGTTTCGGCAGTTCGACTTCGCTCACTGACCGAAATACTCAACAACCGCAGCTAAGTTATTTGCTAATTGTTTTTTTTTACATTGAACCAAACTAAATAATGAAATCATCTTGATTCTTTAGACGAAAAATGATTATAGTTTATTAATAAAAGTTATAACAAATCTATAAATATCTCTATACGCAGCAAAACTCATTCCTTCAAAAATATCTTCAGGCTGATGATAATTTTTACTGCCTTCTCCTTCTGTATAGATAAAAACAGCTTCAACACCTTTATCATAAAATGATGCATGATCGCTTGAATATGAAGCCTTTGTAGTATGCATTACATCAAAATATTCTTTTTCTTTATTCATTTCATTAATTAAAGAATCATATTGCGGATATTCTTTTGCATTGAACATATACACTCCGTCCTCCCCTGTTCCTACCATATCGAAATTAAGCATTGCTTTCACCATCTTTATATCAAAAGGTGGATTACCGGCCATAAATTCCGATCCAAGCAAACCTGCTTCTTCCCCGCTAAATAGTGCGAAAACCATTGTATATTTATTTTTTTTCTGTTTACTATAATGCTGAGCCAGGTTTAAAACCATTGCAACCCCGCTTGCATTATCGTTTGCTCCCGGAAATATAACATCACCACACATACCCATATGGTCGTAGTGCCCTCCTATTAAAATAATAGAATCACTTTCGCCCCGGATATATCCGATCAAATTCTTGGTTTCATAATTTTCAACAAAATCATTTTTAATTTTTATATATACAGAATCAGAATTATTTTTAATTTTCTCAGGTTTCAACTGTAAATATACATAGTCGTCCAGGTATGTCCTGGCAGTATATTTAAGCATTGGAGAGGCTTCTATTATTCCTTTTGCGCCAATATAATTTTTGCTGAATATTATATTCGCAAATTTATATAGTTCCGGATTATTAAGTCCTGTAGAGTCAATACATATAAAACTATCTGAATGATCAAGACTTAAAAAATGGCGTAAAGCTCTGGAATTCATCAGAATAGCTTTGTCTATCCATTCTATTTTATATTTTCCTTCAACATCAGGAGATGAAGGAATCACTACAAAATCCCTGGCAAGTTCCATTTCTTCTTCTCCAATAATAAAAACGGGCTTTTCAATAATTCTATTTATGTTTATTGTATATTCCTGAAAATAAGAAGAATTATATTTTTTTAATTTTAGTTTTTCGAATTCTTTTTCCAGAAAAACAGAAGCAAGGCTATCTCCTTTGTTCACATAACCTCTTCCATAGTATTTCTGTGATGATAATTCTTTTACTATATCATAAGCATAATTCATATCCTGGGATACAGAATATAATGCAATTAAAATAAACAGAATAATATTAGTTATTTTTTTCATTTTAATAAAAATATCCGAAAATAAGTCTTGCAATAAGCATATATATAAATAATCCTATTATATCATTTGAAGTAGTAATAAAAGGACCTGTAGCTATTGCAGGGTCTATTTTTAATTTTTTTAACAATAATGGTATAAATGTTCCGAAAACCGTTGCAAAAACCAAAACCGAAAACAGTGCTATGCTTACTGTAAGTGTTAATGCAAAACTATCTGAAAAAATAAGATTATATAAAAATATTATTGAAGAACAGACAATACCGTTTATCAATCCTACTTTAAGTTCCTTAAATAATTTCTTGGGAGTTGACTGCAAATCCAAGTCTCCCGAAGCCAACCCCTGTACAACAATTGCCGAAGACTGTACTCCTGCATTTCCTCCTGTTGCTGCAATAAGCGGAAGGAATAATGCTAAAACAGCATGTTGTGCAATATAATCTTCATAAGCTCCTAAAATCAATGATCCGCAAATACCACCGAACATTCCTATTAAAAGCCAGGGAATCCTTGAACGTGATTGCCGAAGGACATTATCAGAAAAGTCAACATCTTCGGTAATCCCGGACATTAACTGATAATCCTGTTCTGCTTCTTCACGTATAACATCTACAACATCATCAATAGTAATACGCCCTACCAACCGGCCTATTCCATCAACTACAGGAATAGCCACCAGGTCGTACTTTTCCATTATTTTAGCTACTTCTTCTGCTCCGGCATCAGTTTTCACCGAAATAATATCAGGATCAAATATACTGTTTATCTTTTGATTGGTGGAACTGAACAAAAGGTCTTTTAATTTAACTGTTCCTTTTAAAACATTTCTGTCATCAACTACGTATAAATAATAAATCTCATCAATATCTTCAGCCTGGTCACGCATTTCTCCCAACGCCTGTTTTACAGTAAGATTCTCATTAATGGCAACAAGTTCTTTTGCCATCAGACCACCAGCCGTATCTTCATCATAGTTCAGAAGATCTACAATGTCTCCGGCTTGCTCCATGTCTTTCATGTGGGATAATATCTCTTCACTCTTTTCATCGTCAAGATCACCCAAAACATCAGCAGCATCATCGGAATCCATAAGTCCAATCAATTGCTCTGCAATTATTTCACTTGGAATACCAGCCAATAATTTTGCCTTTTCGTCATCTTCAAGTTCAACAATAACATCGGCAGCTATTTCCGCATCCAGTTGAAGAAATAAAAAACGGGCATCTTCAAGATCTATTTCTTCAAAAAGTTCGGCAATATCGGCAGGGTGCATTTCCTCAAGCAAAAGTTTTACCTGTACACCGTCTTTCGATTCGTAACTCTGACGTAATTTATCAAAAAACTCTTTACTTAATTCTACACCCATTTCTGAAAAATTTAATGCAAATTTAAAATTATCCTTCAAATTTGCATTAAAAAATATATCTTATGTTGCAAAATTAATTTAAATCAAATTCAATTTTATTTGAAAATAAAGGGTTTAAAGATTGGATAATTTATTATTAATTTCCGGCTTTTGATTCTTAATTTGTTTTCTTTTATAAAAAAAATTAATTTTACTGCTTAAATTTCTAATTAGTTATGAAACGTACAGCTTTAATTTCAGGAGCGACATCCGGTATAGGTCAGGCAATTGCCGAGTTATTTGCAAAAAATGATTTTAATCTTATTCTCACCGGACGCAGGAATAATAAACTTATTGACCTAAAAGAAAAAATAGAAAGGGATTCCGGTTCCGAAGTATATATACTTAACTTTGATGTAAGAGATAATTCACAGGTTAATAAAGCAATAGACAGTCTTCCAGAGAAGTGGAAAGATATAGATATCCTGATAAATAACGCAGGACTTGCATCCGGACTTGATCCTATTCAGGAAGGAGATATTGAAGACTGGGAAAAAATGATTGATACAAATATAAAAGGATTACTTTATTTAACAAGAAAAGTATCTCCTGTTATGGTTTCAAGGAAAAAAGGACATATTATCAACATAGGTTCAATTGCAGGTAAGGAAGTTTATCCTAACGGAAATGTGTATTGCGCAACCAAACATGCGGTTGATGCTCTTACAAAGGCAATGAGAATTGATATGCTGCCTTATAATGTAAAAGTTACTCAGATAGCACCGGGAATGGTAGATACCGAATTTTCGACAGTGCGTTTTCATGGTGATAAAACAAGAGCTGATAAGGTATATGAAGGATTAACTCCTTTATATGCAAGTGATATAGCAGAAATTATACTTTTTGCTGTTATGCGACCTGCTCATGTATGTCTCAACGATATTGTCGTCACTCCTACAGCACAGGCTTCAGGAATTAATGTTGTACGAAATAAATAGTTAAATAAAAATGATGGACAATTATAAAAAAATATTAATTCCACTTGCAATAAAAGCAGGAGAAGAAATAATGAAATTTTTCGGCAGTAATTATATTTTAAATAAAAAAATCGACGATTCTCCTGTGACCGAAGCTGATCTTGCTGCTAATTCTCTAATACTGGAAGAACTTCAAAAAACGGGATTACCTATCTTAAGTGAAGAAAGTAAAATTACAGATTTTTATGACAGAAAAAACTGGAAAAAATTCTGGATGATTGATCCTCTTGACGGAACCGGACAATTTATAAATAATGAAACTGATTTTACTGTTAATATTGCATTAATTGAAAATAATAATGTAACTGAAGGAATTGTATATCTTCCTGTAAACAAAAAGCTATATTATGGTAATCTGCAGGACGGAGCAATAAAAATGGATCTTAAATTATCTGAAGAGGCAGAATTTAAACTTCCGTCACACCATAATGAAAATATGGTAATCATTGCAAGTAAATCAAATTTAACCAATGAAACAAATGACTATCTAAATCAAATTAAAGTATTTATCCCTGATGTCGAAACAATAAATGTAGGTAGTTCATTGAAGTTTTGTAGTGTTGCTGACGGAGTTGCTGATATTTACCCAAGAATAGGACCTATAAGTGAATGGGATATAGCCGCCGGACATGCAGTGTTAAAATCTGCAGGCGGAAATGTAATAGACAAACATACCAAAAAAGAAATCGAATATAATACTATAAGCCTTGAAACTCCAGACTTTATTGCATATCAGGATAAACAAAAATTAAATAAAATACTGTTCATATAATATAAAGAATAAAGTTATTACCTGTTTTTAAGGTTATGGTATAGAACGGACAAACGGGTTAAAGATCTTGAGAAGAGATTTCATACCACAGAGATGGAATTATAGATATAAAAAAAGCAATTCACATTTTCTCCAAACAGGCAGGTAATGTATAGTATATATTTATAGATAACAATAGGGGACGTTATCCTGTTGAAATTATGGCACGGATGTTAAAGATTAGTCCCCAGTCGTATTATGATCAGGGCACTTCTCTAAATAAAAACACAATTCCAAATAAAACTACCCTTTCGAACAGTTTTAAGAAAGGCTTAATATTTATTACGTTTAGTATAGTGAGTATGTAACAGCTCATGTGCTTTATGACTATTCGGTTTTCCTAAAAACTCCTCATATATTGCAACCACTTCAGGATTATCGTGAGACTTTCTGAGGTCAAGATGAGTATCTTCTTCATATATTGCGGCCATACGTTTTCTACGGATCTTTTCATTGGTTGGAATTGGTTGTCCGCCGCCACCCAAACATCCTCCCGGGCATGCCATTACTTCTACAAAATGATAAGAAACTTCTTTGTTCTGTATCGCAGTCATAAGTTTATTTGCATGTGAAAGACTATGAGCAATGGCAACGCTTAATTCTGCACCTTCAAGAAATCCCCATTCCGGTTTTACATTCTGAAGAAGTATTTTAGCTTCTTTTATTCCTTCAAAACCACGAACAGGGACAATATCAAGATTTTTAAACGGGACTTCCCTACCTGTTACCAACTCATACGCAGTCCTTAGTGCAGCTTCCATAACACCGCCTGTCGCACCAAAAATAACAGCAGCTCCAGTTGAAGTTCCCATTATAGAATCATAATTTTCTTCATTAAGTTCTGTAAATTCAATACCTGCCTGACGTATCATCATTGCCAGTTCTCTGGTTGTCAACACATAATCAACATCTTTAAAACCGCTGTCACGCATTTCAGGACGGTCAGCTTCATATTTTTTTGCAGTACACGGCATTATTGACACAGAGACAATATTTTCAGCTTTCAAGCCTTTCTTTTGTGCATAAAAAGTTTTTGCCAGTGCTCCAAACATTTGTTGCGGAGATTTACATGTAGATAAATGTGGTAATAATGACGGGAACTTATGTTCTATAAACTTTATCCAGCCTGGAGAACAAGATGTCATTAGGGGAAGGGCTGTATTTTCTTCTTTTTCCACTAATGCTTTCTGCAATCTGGTAAGCAACTCTGTTCCTTCTTCCATAATAGTCAAATCTGCTGTAAAATCCGTATCAAGTACAGAATCAAATCCCATACGTTTTAATGCTGCAACCATTTTTCCGGTTACCCTGTTTCCCGGAGCTAAACCGAGGTCTTCGCCGAGGCCTACACGCACGGCAGGAGCAGTCTGTACAACAACATGTTTATTCGGATCATTTATCGCATCCCATACCAGATCAATATAATTTTTTTCTACCAATGCTCCGGTAGGACATCTATTTACACATTGGCCACAATTAGTACAAACAACAGAGTTCATAGACTTTTCGAAAAATGTAGAAATTTTTTGTTTATCGCCTTTATATGCTACAGCCAAAGCGCTTACATACTGTAATGATGCACATGTACGTACGCAGCGTTGACAACGGATACATTTACTGTCGTCCTTTATTATTGACGGAGAAGATCTATCGACCTGGTAATCTTTAAAATTTACTAATTTTAAGAAATTATTTTCATTAACCCTGTATTCATTTGCCAAAGACTGAAGCTCGCACTTTCCGTTCTTATAGCAATTAGTACATTCCGAATTATGTTCAGAAAGTAATAGTTCTATAATATGTTTTCTGGCTGTTCTTACTTTTACACTATTTGTAAATATTTCCATTCCTTCGGAAACAGGGGTTGTACATGCTGCTATCAAGGCACGTGCACCTTTTTGTTCTACTACACAAACTCTACAATTTCCCGCTAAACATAAATCGGAATGGTGACATAATGTAGGAACCCGGAAATTTAATTTTTGAGCTGCACCCAAAATTGTTGCGCCTTCTTCTACCGATACCGGTATATCATTAATCTTAAGATTTACTTCGTATTTTGCCATTTTTCTTAAATTAAATGGTTTGTAATTTTAGTAAATTATCTCTTCTTTAAAATTATCAACTATTGATATAAATGGATTGGCAACACTTTGACCTAATCCGCACTTAGCTGATAACTTCATTGTTCCGGCAAGTTTCTTCAAATCCTCAAGATATGAAGGATGTTTTTCGCCTCTTTTCACTGATTCAATACCCTTTAGTAATTGCCGACAACCTACACGACAAGGAGTACACTGTCCACAGGATTCTTCTTCAAAAAATTCCAGATAATCCTTAAGTACATTATACATTGAACGTGTGCTATTGAACAACATCATCGAACCTCCCGTAGGAACACCTTCATAGCCGATTATCATATCCTGAAATTTCTTACGGGGGACACACATACCTGATGCTCCTCCAACCTGAACAGCTTTAGTATCACCATCACCAAATTCCGAAACAAAATCCTCAACAGTCATACCTAATTCCAGTTCATAGATACCGGCAGTCGGAGTATCTCCCGAAATTGAGAACACTTTGGACCCGCGTGAATCCTGAGTTCCCATTTCCTTAAACTTTTCAACTCCATATTTCATTATTATTGTAGTATAAACCAACGTTTCTACATTATTAATGGATGTAGGTTTTCCGAATAATCCGGCTACTGTAGGATATGGAGGTTTATTCCTCGGTTCTCCTCTTTTACCTTCTATCGATTCGAACAATGCACTTTCTTCTCCGCATATATAAGCACCTGCCCCCGAACGTATTTCAATATTATAATCGAAACCTTTTTCTTTTATTATTTTATTAAATTCAGTTAATTCTTTTTGTAACTTTTTTAACAAAAAATTATATTCAGCTCTCAAATATAAAAATCCTTTTTTAGCTCCTATTGCATAACCGGCAATAGCCATTCCCGTATATACTTTATTAGCTACTTTATCCAGTATTTCACGGTCTTTAAAAGTGCCAGGTTCTCCCTCGTCCGCATTGCAAACCACATATTTATCGAAAGAGTTCTCACCTTTTGTAAATTTCCATTTCAGACCGGTAGGAAAACCTGCTCCTCCCCGACCTTTCAATCCGGAATCGATCATATTCATAATTATTTCATCAGGGTTCATTGATTTCACTTTATCCAGTACGCCGGTCGGGCATTTTCCGTCATCCTCAAATATAAGGTCAACTTTTGTTAGTTTATTTTTTTCCATTTCCTTAATTTTTAATTTTTACCATAAGTGATTTACTTTGCAATATACTCTTCAACTATAGCTATTGCTTTTTCGATCGTAAGCTCAGGAAAAACTTCATCATTTATCAGCATTACCGGACCTCTGTGACACCATCCCATACAATTTGCCTGTAATAAAGTAAATTTTTTGTCTTCAGTTGTTTCTCCTAATTTTACATTCAAAACTTTTTCCAATGCTTCAATTATTTCATCCTTACCGGATAAATGACATGAAATAGTTTTACAAACTCTGATAACATATTTTCCTCTCGGAACTACATCAAAAAATGTATAAAAAGTTGTTGTTCCGTAAACTTCTGCCGCCGACAAGTCCAGTGCCTCCGCAACACGAACCATATCATTTTCGGTAATATAGTTTTTATCTCCTACAATACCCTGAAGTATCGGCATCAGAGCCTGACGTTCCTTACCGAACTTTTCGATCTTTTCTTTAATAATTACATTTACATCTCTCATAATTCATCTGGTTTTTAATAATTATCAGTCTTTTGTTACACTTATAACATTGTTATTAAAATAACAACAGCTTTTAGTTTCAGTTTTTATTTCTTCTTTCAAAAAATTGTAAATTGATTTTCGAATAAACAATGATAAATATCATAATTCAATAAATTTATTTTCAAATAATAAAATAACCTGATTTAATTATTAAAAGCATATGAGATATTTATGTAATAAAATAAAGTATTTAGTATATGCATATATATAAAATATTTTAATTATAGTAATATCAGGTAAATAATAGAATAATCATGATTATATGTTTTTTATAATATAATTATAGATATTTTCAGTTATTATTTCAACTATTTTATAATATAATTAAAATAAATATCTATATTAATTGTATATCAAAAAATATTTTATTATACTTGTTCCACTCACAAATAAATTATATTCTTATGAAAGCATTGTTACTATTTTTTACAGTGATCTTAGCATCATCTGTTATGCTATATTCACAAAATAAGCCAACTACAGGTACAAAAGGAGTATGGGCATTAAAAGACGGGAATTTTGAAGTAGATGATATTTATGGTAATACTCATAATCTAGACGAATATCTTGACGCCGGAAAAACAGTTATAATCGATTTTTCAGCGACATGGTGCAGCTCCTGCTGGCAGTTACATCAGTCAGGAGTACTTGACGACCTTCATAACATTTACGGCCCGGAGGGTTCAAATGAACTGGTTGTATTTTGGATAGAATCTACTGGGGCTCCTTTATCCAGAATTCAGGGAGAAGGCGTTTTTACCATAGGCGATTGGACCATAGGCGGCACATGGCCTGTTCCTATTATAAGCAACAGTGAAATCAAGGAAATTTTTCATGAATTATATGATAATACTATTCCTGCTGTATATATGATTTGCCCTTCCGGATATTATAAGGAGGTAACACGCGAAGCTCTTTGGTACCCAGATGCTTCTGCCGTTTCTGTTTATAACCAGATAGGGAGCTGTCCTGTTAATGGGCAACTTCCCGTAGCAGAAGTCAAGGGATTTAATGATGAATATATAAACACTGATGTAGATTTTTCTGCATCAATTGTAAGTGCTGATCCCATAATATCTTATAGCTGGACTTTTCCGGGAGGAACCCCTGAAATATCATCCGATGCAGAACCAACAGTAAGCTGGCAATCTCCGGGTACATACCAAATATCATTGATTGTTACAAACGAAACCGGTTCAGGTATTCCTGCAACAAAAAATATTACAATCCATGAAGTTCCGGTTGTTGATAATATGTTTATCACTTTCGATGAAATTTTAATTAATCATGAATTTCCAAAATCTACTTTTCCTTACGAATGGACTACATATGATGCTGACGAAGGTCCTGTTTTCAACCTACATTCATTATCACAATTCGGTATAACAGCAGGAGCTCCAAATACTTTTCTTGTTTACAGTAAAAAACTTCTAATGAATTGGTCGCATCCTAATGCATATAGCGGAACTAATTGTGCCATTGCAGTGGGTAATGATGTTTATCCATATGATGTGCCCAGTAACATATATAATGATGACTGGCTAATATCGCCTCTGGTAACATTAAAATCAAACTCAAGTCTCAGGCTGTATGTCAGAGCCCTGGGACAAGATGATATTGAAAGTGAAGAATATAAAATAGGCGTTTCTACTACCAATAATGAACCCGGCAGTTTCATATTTATCGGAGATACCAGATCTGTTAATTCGCCAAACTGGAGTGAAGTAAATGTTGATCTATCCGAATACGACGGACAATCTGTTTACGTAGGAGTAAACTATGTCAGCCGTGATGGGTACGCATTTATGGTTGATGATATAGCTATCCTGACTGAAGATTTTACAAACAGTGATGAAGCTACGACCGGAAATATAAATGTATATCCTAATCCTGCCAATAATATTATTAACATAACTTCTGCGAAAAATGCAAATATCAGGATTCTGAATTTAGTGGGACAGGAATACATAAACCTAACAGGTACTTCTGAAAATCAGAAAATAGATATTTCCGTGTTACCACAAGGTGTATATATTGTACAAATAACTAAAGATAGTATAGTAACTACTAAAAAAATAAATATATCAAAATAAAAAATATTTAAACAATAAAATAAGAGGAACAAAATTGAATTTTGTTCCTCTTATTTTATGACGAATACCCTATTTGCTACAATGGTTGTAACAACAAAGTTATATCGCAGAAATTTTTGTTAACTATTACCTGGAAGGTATTAAAACATCTCTCAAATATTTACCTGTATAACTGGAAGCAGAATCTATTATTTCTTCAGGAGTTCCCTCAAATACAATTGTTCCTCCTTTTTCTCCTCCTTCCGGTCCAAGATCAATTATCCAGTCAGCAGACTTTATTATATCCATATTATGTTCTATGATAATCATACTATTTCCTTTGTCAACAAGAGAATTCAACACATTAAGCAAAACCCTGATATCTTCAAAATGAAGGCCTGTCGTTGGTTCATCAAGTATATACAAAGTCTTTCCTGTATCTCTCCTCATCAGTTCGGTTGCCAGTTTTACCCTTTGAGATTCGCCTCCTGACAATGTTGTTGAAGCTTGTCCTAAAGTTACATAACCAAGTCCTACCTGTTGTAAAACCAACAATTTTCTATAAATCTGAGGAATATTTTCAAAAAACTCAACACCAGCATTTATAGTCAGATCCAAAACATCTGCAATTGATTTTCCTTTAAATTTTACCTCGAGAGTTTCTCTGTTATATCTCTTTCCTCCACAAGTTTCGCAAGGGACATATACGTCCGGTAAAAAATTCATTTCAATTGTCCTCACTCCTGCTCCTTTACATGTTTCACATCTTCCACCTGCGACATTGAATGAAAAACGTCCCGATTTGTAGCCTCTGATCTTTGCATCCGGTAAAGATGCGAACAACTCACGTATATCCGTAAATAAACCGGTATAAGTTGCAGGATTAGAACGAGGGGTTCTTCCTATAGGCGACTGATCTACTTCTATACATTTATCAATATTCTTAACTCCTTTTATACTGTCATATTTCAAAGGATATTTATTTGAATTATAAAAATGTTGTGATAAAATAGGAACAAGTGTTTCATTTATCAGTGTTGATTTTCCACTACCAGAAACACCGGTAACACAAACCAATATTCCCAACGGTATATCGACCGAAACATTTTTAAGATTATTTCCGCCGGCTCCTGTTATTGTTATTTTTTTATCACTTAAAGGTCTGCGAATTTCAGGAACCGGAATTTCTTTTATTCCATTTATATATAATGATGTAATTGTATCTGAATTTTTCATTTCTTCAGGAGTACCGGAAAATACTAACTTACCTCCTTTTCTACCTGCTCCGGGACCTATATCAATAACATGATCTGCATTTACGATCATATCATAATCATGCTCAACAACGATTACAGAGTTTCCCCTGTCCCTGAGAGACTGTAATGATTTTATCAGCCTGTCGTTATCACGCTGATGCAATCCTATACTTGGTTCATCCAGAATATAAAGCACATTAACCAATCGGGATCCTATTTGTGTAGCCAGCCTTATGCGTTGTGATTCTCCTCCTGATAAACTTTTTGCCGGAAGATTCAGTGACAGATAATCCAATCCTACATCAAGTAAAAAACTCAGCCGGGTTTTGGCTTCTTTTACTATTTCGCTTGCAACCTGTCGATCTCTGTTTGAAAGTTGTTCTA
Source organism: Bacteroidales bacterium (assembly GCA_031275085.1). GTDB lineage: Bacteria > Bacteroidota > Bacteroidia > Bacteroidales > ML635J-15 > Bact-19. Next base: position 196,264 of record JAISPG010000028.1, read on the forward strand.
ATGAATTATCAAGAAAATCATATAGTTTTCGTATATCCATTGAAGATAATTCTGCAATATTTTTTCCGGCAAAACGAAAATTCAAAGATTCATCTTTAAGGCGGGTACCATTACATTTAGGACATGTGATAAATTTATTAAATCTGAATGATGATTTACCGGATGTCGGATTTTTTTCTTCTTCTTCCTGTTTTGTTCTTATCTGACTAATTATACCGTCAAAACTTACTATGTAATTAGCTGTTTCACCTAAAGGAGTATTTTTCAGCCTTAAACTTTCACTGTAACCATATAATATTGTATCCAAAATATCTTCAGATAATTCTTTAATGGGTGTTTTTACAGAAAAATTAAGTTTTTCGGCAAGTGATTCCAAAATCCAGAAAGTCAATGTACTTTTATATTTACCAATAGAAATTATACCTCCGTCATAAATTGATAATTCAGGATTTGGTATTATTTTGGAAACATCAACATCAGCAACAACGCCTAGACCGCTACATTTCGGACAGGCTCCCTGAGGTGAATTAAACGAAAATGTATATGGTGCCGGTTCTTTATATGATATACCGGAAACAGGACACATAAGTAACCGGCTAAAGTATCGTGGTTTCTCAGAATCTTTCCCTGTAAGCATAATGCTTCCTTTTCCCTGAGACATAGCCAGATCTATAGATTTTTTCAGCCGGCTCTTATCTGTTTTTTTTACGATTAATTTATCTATTACCAGTTCTATATAATGTATTTTATACCTGTCTAATTTAAGGTTATATGTGATTTCCACAATTTCTCCATCAATTCTGGCATTCAAAAATCCTTTCTTTCTTAAATTTTCAAATAATTCTTTATAATGTCCTTTACGTCCGTCAACAATCGGAGCTAAAATATATACCGGTTTATTTTCATATTCGTTTAAAATAATATCTGTAATTTCTTCATCACTATATCTTATCATTTGTTCTCCGGTAACATAAGAATATGCAATGGATGCTCTGGCATATAACAATCTTAGATAATCATAAATTTCCGTTATGGTGCCGACTGTAGAACGCGGATTCTTTACTGTTGTTTTTTGTTCGATTGCAATAACCGGGCTCAAGCCTGTAATTGCATCCACATCTGGACGTTCCATATTACCTATAAAGTGCCTTGCATAAGCAGAAAAAGTTTCCATATACCGGCGTTGGCCTTCGGCATATATAGTATCAAATGCCAAAGATGATTTTCCGCTTCCACTCAATCCTGTTATTACGGTTAATCCATTCTGTGGTATCTCAACATCTATATTTTTTAAATTATGTACACGAGCTCCTGTTACTTTTATGAGTCCGCCATTTTTACCCATTAAATAATCTCCTTTTTGTAGAATTCATAAAAGAATTAATTTCTTAAATATTTTTATGAATTTTGTATAATTACCTTAATTAAACTATTCTATTATTTTCGGAATATCACATTTTCTTATTCCTTTTTGCGGAAGTATTATCGTATATTTATCCTTTCCCGGATTCGACAAATGATCATCTCTTAACCACGGGTTAAAATACTTCAATATTTTATAATTTACGTCATGTTCAAAAGCAAACTTCACCAGATCAGGTATAGTTGAATCTACTGTTATTTCATATGTAGGAATTTTATCATAAAGATCTTTTTCAAGTATATTATATCCATATTTTTCGGGTTCAGACATTATTAATTTTAACGATAATATACGATAAACATATCTTGCTGTTTCCTGGTTTAGTTCCAGATCCCAGTAAGAACTAACTTTTTGTGCTTCAATATTTTTCTTAAGTCCCGACGGTCCCATGTTATAAGCTGCTGCTGCTAAAGTCCAGCTTCCGAATTTATTCTTAGCTCCATTAAGATATTGAGCTGCGGCAGTTACAGATTTTGAATGATTATATCTTTCATCAATATTTTTGTTTACAATCATATTATATTCTCCGGCAGTTCCTTTCATAAACTGCCAGAAACCAGCTGCTCCTGCCGGACTTACAACATTTGCCAATCCGCTTTCGGCAACGCATAAATACTTCATATCATCAGGTACTCCATATTCGGCAAGTACTTTTTCTATTTCCGGGAAATATCTGTTGGCACGTTTAATATATGCCATGGTAGAAGAATGCCGGTAAGTATTTACAATCATCTCAAAATCCAATGCTTCATAAACATCAAAATTTTCAAGAGGAACTTTTTCTCCGCAAAATGTTAGTTCTTCAGGAATATACGGTTGAAAAACTTCATACGGAATTACATAATTATCATTAGTATCTAATACATTTTCTTCTGTTTTATCTATAGTATCGGAAAAAACAAAAAGTGTTGATATCAAATATCCTATTAATATCCCAATTACCAATAGAAATGGTATTTTTACACGTTTATTTATATTCATTATTTTTCTTTTGTAAATCTGGTATTTAAATATAAAAACAAAAACGTAATTACAGGAAAAATCCCCATCAACCAAAGATAATTATAATTTATCGAATCTTTATGTGCTATTAAATATAACGACAAAATAATTCCGATCGTATTTATAATAAATAAAGTAAATGCTACCCACCTTACAGAAAGCCCCAGATAAAATAAATGATGCGTTGTATGGTCTTTTCCTCCGACAAAAGGCGACTTCCCTTTTAATAATCTGTTTATAGTCACTGTTGTAGTATCTGAAATAGGTACTATATATGCTAAAACAACAATAAAAAACTGCATAGTATTATGTCCGTAATTGTATTCTTCAATTGATACGGAGTTCCAAAAAAAGATTATGCCAAAATATGCAAGTAGTGCTCCGATAATCTGGCTTCCGTTATCGCCGAGATACATTTTTGCAGGCGCCCAGTTGTAAAATAAAAAACCTAAAAGCGATGCACATGATGCCACAAGAACCAACAATTCAAATAAGCTAAGAGAGTGGTTCATTATTGAATATATTGTAACGCCTCCTAATATTGATAATGTTGTCAAAGATGCAACTCCATCCATATTATCAAGCATATTTATTGAATTCATAATACCTACAACCCAAAAAACAGTTATAAGATAGTTCAACCACTCGTGCGGAGAAATATGTATATATATGTTATTGAAAATTAATACTATTGCACAAATTATCTGTACAATGAATTTAAACATTGGAGATGTGTTTATAGTATCATCTGCCAATCCCATAAAAAAGGATAGGACTACAATAATGAACAACGAAATATAGTTTGAGAATTCTTCTATCTGTCCGTTATTGAGAAAATATGTTATTATCATTATTATCATAAAAATGACAAACACACTAACTCCTCCAAAAATTGGTTTTGTTTGCGAACTAAATCTTACAGCAGAATCATTTGCTTTTTTAATCAAAAATTTTGAAGGCCTTCGTACAAAAAAATTATTCATAATAAGGCTTACAACTAATGAAAGAATAAATGTAACTATTACTGCTGTGTTCATTTTTTATTTCTTTTAAATATTTTTCCAATCAGACCTACCTTTTTATCAAATTCTTCTCCGTAATATGTACTTCTTTCATTCTTAGTATAACCATAACCTCCATAGCTGCCATAACCATAACTATATCCTACCCCATAACCATACCTCGATGCTGATATATTAATATCATTAAGTATTATCGACACATTTCGCAGTTCATTATTGACTGTAATATTATTTATATTGTTGATAAAGTTTCTGTTACTTACTTCCGAACGCATGACATATATTGTATTATCAGCCATTCTGTAGCTTACCAAAGCATCTATTACTATACCTACCGGTGGAGTATCAATTACTATAATATCATATTCCCGTTTTAAATCTTCAATTAATTCTTTATAACTGTCATTTAATATTATTTCGGCAGGATTCGGTGGTATAGGACCACTGGTAATAAAATCCAGGTTTTCGATTTCACTATGATGCAGACACTCTTTATAGGTATGTCTTTTTATCAAAATAGTACTTATCCCTTTTATGTTATCCACATTAAAACTTTTGTGTAAACGAGGTTTCCTAAGGTCAAGATCAAGAACTATGGTTTTTTTATTACTCATTGCAAATACAGCTGCAATATTTAACCCTACAAAAGTCTTACCTTCTGCCGCCACGGTAGAAGAAACTGTAATTACCCTGGCAAGACCGGGATCTTCAACAGGATAAAACTCTAATTTCGTCCTTATATTCCTGAACGACTCCGTCAAAGCTGATTTTGGCCGCAAATGAACAATCACCTGAGATTCAGGCATATCGATCTTTGCATCAGGAACGGCACCAATAACCGGAATTTGCGTATATTCTACAATATCGTCTACAGTCAGGATTTTACTATAAAACACATATTTGATTATCAAATAAAGAAAAGATATTATTAATGAAATAATAAAAGCTATCAACAAAACAGCATTTAACTTTGGATAGCTTGGACTGAAAGGAATTGAAGCTTTTTCCAGTATAATATTGTTAGTAATATAACCAGCCTGTGAAACCATTGTTTCTGCTTTTGTTTTCATTAATTGGGAATAAAAATTCTGATTTATAGAATATAATCTGTTCAAACGGGCATATTCCATTTCATCATAGCTATTAATGTCATAAATTTCCGATTCCAAATCCTTCAAACGTGACCAGTATTCTGATTTTTCAGCTTCCATCCTGACTTTTGCCGATGAAATGAAATCAATAATGGTCTTTTTCTTTGTATTAATTTGTTCGTCTATAATTTTTATTTTATTTGAGTTTTCAGTTATATCGAATAAATATAACTCTCTCTGGTTTATTAAATTCTGTATGGAATTAACTATGCTCGACAACAATACTCCTGTCTGCTTACCGGACAACATGGCAAGAATCTCATAGCTATTAATTTCTTCGCTATTTCTAATCATCTCAGCAATTTCATCCAGTACTATTATTTCAAAATCAATATTCAGGATCTTTGATTCAATATCTGTAATTTGATTAGCCTTTATGTGAGTTTTATTTGAAAGTGCTATTTCATCGGTAATTAAAATATTATTTTCCATTCTAAATTTCTGAAGTTCTTTTTCTGTCTCATTCAGGTTATTAAGAATGTTATCCATCTGCTGATCTATGTATTGAAGGATCATTGTTGCACTTTCTTTCTTTTTTTCGCTGTCAAATTCAAGAAATTGTTCTGCAATTGTATTGGTTATTTCAGCAGATTTTACCGGATTATAATCTGTATAGGTTATCAGAATAGTACCGGCTGATTCACTAAGGCTTTGTACATTTAATCTGCTTATAATTGATGACAATATGGTTTTTTCGTCATTAATTATAAAAAAATATTGATTATTATTATCATAAATTCCACTATTACCCGGATCTACACTGATACATATATCCATTCCGGAAATATTATTCCATTTGTTTGTTTCAATAAGATATTCATGATTTTCATTTATGATCTGGTATGAAAGCAGACATTTATCCGGTTTTATAAATTCACAATTTATCTTCTGATCCTTAATAAGTGGGTTTGTTAGTATATAATCAACATAAAAAGGTGCTGTTTTATAATATTCCGTGTATGTTATTGTTCCTTTATTGTAATAACTTACATTAAAATTCAGACTGTCAACCACTCTTTTTATAAATTCATTGGAACGTATAAGCTCTACCACAGGAGCTATGTCTGTTTCCATAATTCCCGAATTTATATTCAGCATTTTATTTGCTTTATTCTCGGTCTTTACCTGAATTACTGTATTTGTTTTATATTCCGGTCTTGTATACCGATGAAATAAATATCCACCAAAAAGCGATACTAAAATAATACATATAATAACCCAGAGACTTTTTCTTATTATTGTTAGAAATGTTGGTAAAACCAACTTTTGATTTAAAAATGGGATTTTTATATCTGCCATATCAGGATTTATATTTTTATTTAAAAAAGAGTCCGTATATTGCAACTAAAGTTGTAGTCAAAGTTAAATACGGGCTTATCTCTGTCAACACTCTGGATACGTATTGAGGTTTACTTTCTACATATATTATATCATTTGCTTCCAATATACAGTTTGATCCGTTAAGATCCTCAAGTGTTGAAATGTTCCAGTAATATATTTCAGGGCTATCGGTTATATTTCCTCTTATAAGTTTTATTTTATATGCTTTACTAATATTTGTAAGGCCTCCGGCCTGAGCTATTGCTTCAATAAGAGTAAGGTTTTCGCTTGGCATATTTATAATTGTCGCTTTTGTTCCCGAATTCATAAATACTGTAACTTTACGATTTGTTACTTTAACAAGAACAAAAGGATTAACAAAATATTCACTATATTTTTCTTCCAAGAATTCTTCTGTTTCTCTCAATGTTTTTCCGCTTACAGATACTCTCCCGATAATAGGAACTTTAATCGTACCGTCAAATTCAACAGGAAACTCAAATCCTTGCAAATTTCGCTGATATGATGCTGTAGAACCTCCTTCGCCCGGAGGAAAATAAGATTCTCCCAGATTACTTGTAACCCTAACAGAAATCCTGTCATACGGCTTTAAAACATATTCAAATTTTGTAGGTTCAAACGTTGATACCGGATAGTTTTCATCAGTCTTGAACATTTCCGACGGACGCAAAACTCTACATGAAGAAAAAATATAAGGAATTATTATTATAAAAATAACCAGATATAGCTTTATTTTCATTTTTTATAAATTCGTATTGAACAGCAAAAATATAAAATATTATTAATTTTATTGGTAGCTTATATAAAATTAGATTAAATAAATTATATAAGTCATTAAAATACTGACTGTGTCCAGTTTAGAAATTAAAGCTAGTATAAGTTATAAGAAAATGAGTTAATAAGGGAATAAGATATTTTTCAGTACATCTTATTCTCTTATTAACTCATCACACTAAATAGTATTCTGTTACAAATTGAATAACCCTTTTGGCTGATGTGTTCCGGTAGTTGAACAATGTTTCGGCTTCATTAAACAACCGTGCCGAACCATAACTTTCAATCAGGGATTATTATTTTCCTTTTTTTATCTTTCCTATTCCTGAATCATTAAGTGACTTTATTTCAGCGTCTCCATAATATGTTATATTTCCAATTCCGCTATTGTCAAGGCTTAATTCTTTTCTGGCATATACACTGATATTTCCTACTGAACTGTTTTCTACCGAAACAATATCAGCTGTCAGTTTTTTTGCATCTACCCCTCCTAATCCGGAGCTTTTTATATCAAGATTTTTTGTATTTCCACTCAAATTACAACTTCCAACTCCTTCAAAATTAACATTTAAAACATCAGTAACAACATCTACATCAACAGATCCTACTCCAACATTATATATCTTCAATCCGGGAACTTTTATCTGTCCGGAAGTCTTAATATTGCCGACACCTTCCATAGATATTTCATTTATATCCTTAATTGTAATATAAATATTACCTTTCTTAGGGTCTTCAATTGTTATATCATCAGGTGTATAAATTTTCAACTTGTTATTTACTACTTCGGTAATAACATACTCAAGTAAATTCTGATCTGTTTCTATTTTAATTTTTTCTGTCTCTCCTTGTTCCAGAATAATATTAAATACTCCTGATACCTCAATTTTCTCAAAAGAACTTACATTTCTTATTTGTGTAACAACTTTTCCATCTCCTTTAACTTTTTTTGCATATGTGTCTGTAACAAATAATAATACCAAACATAACAGGGATAATACAATTTTCTTCATTTTTTATTTTATTAAATTAGACAAAAATTTTATAACGTTTTTTTAATTATATCTCCTACTCCCGATTTATCAATCGATTTTATGACCGGTGATCCGTAATATATTATATCACCTGTACCTGACGATTTAATTTCCAAATCACCGGAAACATTAACAGATACATCTCCTACTCCTGATTTTGAAATTGCAGCCCTTAATGCTTCAAGTTTTTTTGCATTTATATCTCTGGTCCCTGAACTATTTATTACCAACATGTCAGCTTTACCTTTAAATATACAATCACCAACACCTGACGCCTTAATATCCAGATAATTACAATTAATATTTAAATTTACATCACTGACTCCTTTTACCGACATTTTTAGAGAGTTTGTTTCTACAATACCTTTACTTGTTAAATTAGAAACTCCTCCGATTTTTATTTCCGAAATATCTTTTACTGTTACATAAATATTTGCTTTTGTAGGATTACGAAAATTTATATTTTCCTTTATCCTGATTATTAAAACTCCGCTCTCAACTTTTGTAAGAATATATTCATGTAAATTATCATCTGCTTCTACTCTTATGGATTCTTTATTTCCCTGTAGCAAATAGATATTAAATGTACCTCCGATATCCAGTTTATCGAAATTTTCAACTTTACGAAGTTTATTTACAACATTACCACTGCCTTTTACCGTTTTTTCTACTCCGGCAGGTTCTTTATGTTCATATTCGGCAAAACAAAATATTGTGCTGTAAACAACAGCAAATAATACAAGCAGTAATTTTTTTTTCATGTTCTTTTATTTTATATTATTATGACGAATAACCGGTTTAATTTGTTACAGCAAAAAAAAATTTATTCAATTTTTTTAAAATATAAAAAAACAACTTACATTTGCGTCATAAAAGTTCGGGGTGTGGCGCAGTTGGTAGCGCGCTACGTTCGGGACGTAGAGGCCGGAAGTTCGAGTCTTCTCACCCCGACAAAATTTTCAAATATATTTTTTTTCTCACCGTAAAATCAATTCAAGTTTATCGTTTTACCTTACTAATTATTTTTAATAAGTATAAAATATTAATCTAAATTGAGTATTAAAAACCCAGTCAACGGGGATTTGCAATCCCCATAATAAATAAAGAAGACAGCTAATTAAATTCTGGCTTTTGTGTATTATTTTTCGGGGAAATATTTATAAATGTCTTTACGTGGAAGAATCCGAACGAAACGAGCAGTGCTTTGTTCTATATACAAACCTATGCGATAAACTCCAGTACGAATACGATATGCTGTTTTATGCCCTTTTAGTTTTTTAATGTTTGGAATATCGTTTACTTTTTTAGCAGTTTCAACAATGCTGATAATTTTTTCAATATTATCTAATGTAGCAACACTTCTTATTTCGGGTATGTCTTTTAAGAATTTACGTTCCAGTTCAACGTTCATTTGCTAATTTTTCTTTTTGTTTTTTTATAGCTTTCATAACATCCTCCCTGGAAACCAGATCGTTTTTATCTCCTTCTTCCATTGCTCTTAAAAGAGCTGCATCTTCAATATTTTCCAGATCTATCTTTCGGGTTTTAAGTTTTAATCTATTAGCTAATTCCAACATTATTCTTAAATCGCTGTCGTTATCAGATGTTATTAATATTGTACTCATGTTTGTATTTTTTTACTGTTCATAATTCTACTACAAATATAATGCCCTTTTGTTTGAAATGCAAGGCTATTTGGAGTAATAATATTCTACCCTTACAGCATAAATCATATGATAGAGTGAAATTAATTCAAATTTATAGTTTTACTTTAATCAATTATTTTCATCTGTAAAAAAATATTAATTTAATTTGAGATTAAAAACTCATAACATTTTTATTATTTCAAAATTCGATTAAATTTGCATCTGATAAAACTTAAAAAAATCATATTATGACAGAGAAATTACACACAACAATGAAAGACAACCCTGTTTTAAGATGGACAGCGTTAATATTATTGGCAGCAATGATGTTTTTTGCATATATGTTCGTGGATGTCTTATCTCCTTTACAATCTCTATTGGAAATAAATAAAGGTTGGAGTCCCGAAACATACGGAAAATTTACCAGTTCTGAGTATTTTTTGAATGTGTTTGCATTTTTCTTAATTTTTGCCGGCATTATTCTTGATAAAATGGGGATAAGATTTACTGCCATATTATCGGGAATTGTAATGGTTGTTGGTGCTTCAATAAAGTATTATGCTGTCAGTGACGCATTTATCGGCACGGGTTTAGAGGCATCTTTAAATTCATGGTGGACATCATTCCCGGCATCTGCAAAATTAGCATCATTAGGTTTTATGATCTTTGGTTGTGGTGTGGAAATGGCAGGTGTTACAGTTTCCAAAGCAATTGTAAAATGGTTCAATGGTAAGGAACTGGCACTTGCAATGGGTATCGAAATGGCTATTGCACGTTTGGGAGTATTCGCAGTATTCCGTTTATCTCCAAGAATTGCAAACGGAATAGATATAGCAAAACCTGTTATGTTCTGTACAATATTATTATTCATTGGATTATTTTGTTTTATTATATATTCTATAATGGATAAAAAACTTGATAAGCAAGTTGGAGAAAGCGGTGTTGAACCTGAAGATCCTTTCAAGATCAGTGATATCGGAAAACTATTTACAAGTAAAACATTCCTGATTGTTGCAGGTTTATGTGTTCTTTATTATTCTGCAATTTTTCCATTCCAGAAATTTGCAGCAAACATGCTTGAAAGCCGTTTAGGTATTACAAATGAAGAAGCCAGTGATATATTTTCATGGTTTCCGATCGGAGCAATGGTACTTACACCACTGCTAGGCTTTTTCCTTGACAAAAAAGGTAAAGGTGCTACAATGCTTATAATAGGTGCAGTATTAATGTGCTGCTGCCACCTTATATTTGCATTAGTTCCTGCAGAAAGTTTTAATCAGGGAATTGCATATAGTGCCATTATTGTTTTAGGAGTATCTTTTTCTTTAGTACCTGCTGCTTTATGGCCTTCTGTTCCGAAACTTGTTGAAAACCGTTATTTAGGTTCTGCATATTCTGTTATATTCTGGATACAAAACATAGGGCTGATGGTATTCCCAATGCTTATCGGATGGGCTTTGGCGACTACAAATGTAGGAGTAGAAGACCCCAGAATGTATAATTATAAAGTTCCTATGTTAATATTTGCAAGTCTTGGTATTCTGGCATTTATTCTAGGACTATGGTTAAAAGCCGAAGATAAGAAAAAAGGTTATGGACTTGAATTACCAAATATAAAGAATTAAAACAGCAAATATTTAAAATATAATTTCATAAAAAATCGGCAAATTTAAACTTGCCGATTTTTTTATTTGTGTTAAAAAGAAAATATCAAATGATAAAACATACTGTCGGCATGTAACCATACAACACCAATGGTCGCATATCTACGACATGCATTTGGAAATTTATATCATCTTTTTACCAGACTATTCATTCCTGACGGCATTAAATAAGTTAAAGTAAATTTTAATTATATTTTAAATTTGTTTTATTTAGCGAGTTATCCTATATAACATAAATGCCAGACACTTTATCCTTAATTATAAAGATCCATTATTCATCCATAATATTTTAAACAGTAAAAAAGTTACTCAATATTTGTTATTAATACTGTGCATGCAGTCGAAGCACAATTAACTTTATAAATTTTATCCTATATGTGAATCTATAATTTTCCCTATATTATCCAGATCATTTCCAAAATTCCATAATTCGTCATATTTGATAGAGGTAAAATCTGTATTTTTAAGATCATTCTGGTTTATTTTTACAAATCCATGTTTCAAACTTAACCTTGATGCTAAATATTCCTGTTCCGGTTGTTCCGGTGTAGATACCAGAATTGCTCTCCTGCCTATGTTCACAAGGTCCATAATAGTACTATAACCACTACGGCATATTATTCTTCGGGAAACATTTATATGATTTATCAATTCTTCATCATCAGAATGATTTAAGAATTTAATATTTGCAGTATCAGCCAATTTTTCTGAACAATCAGGTAAACCTCGCAGAATTACAACATTATAAGCAGAATTACTGAAAATATCTATTAATATTCTTTCAAACATTGTTCTTTGTGGTTCCGGTCCTGATAAAATACAAATAAAATCATAAATAGCCTCAGAAATATCGAAAAAGCTTTGTTTTTCAAAACGGGAAACAGGTCCTAAAAATTCAACTTTAAGATCATTGGCATTTTCTGTCAACCGGCCTGTCAAAGACATTTCAGATGATTTTATATCAGGAATCCAACAATGATCATACTTTTTTATATAATTTCTATGGGCATATGTTGCTAAAAATGATTTATTTTTCTGACCTGTCGTTAAATATATATTTAACTGATGACTTACATATATGGATTTTATTTTTTTATTATAGAGTCCAAGTCTGTTATCTGAAATAACTATATCAATATTATTTTGTGAGATCAGTTTTTTTAAAACAAAATGTTCTCTAAAAACATTAATTGCAAATTTTATAAACGACAAATAAAATATAGTTGAAAAAGACTTTCTTTTTCCATATATAAGTGTAGGAGAAGAAATATATACATATTTCAAATCGGGGAAACGTTTCTGTAAAATATCAATAGATGCTCCACTACCTCCAATAATGATATTATGCTCTGATTCTTTAAGATATTTTATTATAGGAATCAACCTGGAAGCATGTCCTAATCCCCAATTCAACGGACTAATAAGTATATTTTTCCTTTTATCCAATTTTTAAGGAGTAACAATTGTTTTAAAACCCATTTTTTCTATCTCCTCGCCTATTTCCTGCATTTTATGAAGGTTGATACTTTCAAGTCCTTCCATTGGTGTATCTCTGGCAATCGAATATATCATCACCATTTCAGGAGATATCTTTTTCAATACTTCATAATATTTTTCCAATGATCTTTTTGTTGTGTTATCAAAGTAATAATCATCAAATGAGGCTTTTAAAAACATTGTTTGTATTATTGGCTTTCTTATTTTCAAGATTATCATATCAATAATCTTTTCAATTGTAATATTATTTACAGGGCCATTTATTAATTCAAATTCTTTCTGATCCACTGTATCTATTTTCAGAATAGGCATATCAATTTTATTTAATCCTTCCACAACTTCAGGATTGTTTAATTGTGTAGCATTTGTCAATACAGCTATTTTTACATCCGGTAAGTAAAAATTCCTTAATTCTACAGTTTTATTTATAATTTCAAAAAACTCCGGATTTAGTGTAGGTTCTCCATTTCCGGCAAAAGTAATAACATCCGGCTTTATTGAATCAGAAGACAATGATTTCAAATATTTCTCCAACTCAACAGATACCTGACTGGCTGTAGGGAAAAAAAGTTCTTCGTGTTCCCCCGACCATCCACATTCACAATATACACAATTATAATTACAATATTTTGCATTATTAAACAGTATATTTATTCCTAAAGAATTTCCTAAACGCCTGGATTTGACAGGTCCGAAAATTATTTTATCAAACAAGAACGTAGCCATTCATTTTTAAATTAAAATTTTCACAAAGGTATTATCTTTTAGCTTCAAATTAATCAAATCAAGATTTTCTATTAAAATAATTCCTGATTTAATACCTTTTTTCAATATTTTAGTTGTTGTATCTTTTTTTGTTTCAGCAAAATCCGAAATATATAATTTCAGCAATTCAACCAAAGGTATTTCCGGTTGTGTAAATGATATTTTCTTAAGAGTGTCCAGAGACTTCTTATGTGAAGCTATATCATTTTTGTCTGTAATAAAATAAGGGCTTATGATTCCATTATAAAAAATCATCCTTGGTCTCTCTATAGTAGCTTCTCCTTCTTTGCTTACGTATCGGATTATTCCATTATCATCTACTGAAAGGTAGGAGTTTTTTATTAATTTACTACCATTAAAAAGATAGTTCGCCGCAAAATGTTGCATTTTGGTTAAGTATTTTTACCTTTTTCTCTGCTAAGTCTTTCAAATATTCTATCATATACAGCATATAATGAATCAATTTGGTTATGCATGTAATATAATAAGGATTCATCAATTTGCTTGCGTGAATATGAGTATTTTTTATATATGCTTTCGTATATTAAAGTGTCTGTAAGTATATCATTAGCAGGATTATAAACTCCTGTTGTTATTATAGCATCAGAAAGATGAATATCATATAGTATAAGTTCTATTGTATCCAGCTTGATATACTGATATCCCTGGGGTGAAGTATATTCCGGCTTAACATTTATACACGAAAAAAAAACAGAGAATATAAATATTATCAAAGTAGATTGTAATACTTTTTTCATAAATTTTCCTTTATTTTCTTGAATAGCTCAGAAGCAAAAACAAAGTCATTAAGTTCCTTATTATCAGAATGAAATATTTCCTCATTATTCCCACTCCACCAGACTTTAGCTTTATTTATAAAGTATACTTTATCGGCAATTTCCATTACAGAATTCATATCGTGTGTGTTCACAATAGTAGTCATATTATATTCCTGAGTTAATTCTTTAATTAAACGATCTATTAATATAGAATTCTGCGGATCCAGTCCGGAATTTGGTTCATCGCAAAACAAATATTTGGGATTAAGAGAAATGGCCCTGGCAATAGCAACACGTTTCTGCATTCCTCCACTGATCTCTGCCGGGTACAAATAATTGGAATCCTTTATATTAACACGTTCAAGACAGAAATTCACTCTGTCGAGTTTTTCGGATTTACTGTAATCTGTAAAAAGATTTAACGGGAACATAACATTTTCCTCAACAGTTAATGATGTAAATAATGCTCCGCCTTGAAACAGCATTCCTATCTCTTTTCTTATTTCTCTTTGAAATTTTATACTGGCTCCGACAAATTCTCTTCCGTCAAATAAAATTTCACCATCTTCCGGAATATACAATCCAATAATAGATTTCAGCAATACTGTTTTTCCCGAACCACTTTGTCCGATAATCATAGATACCTGTCCGGGTTGAAATTCGGCATTAATACCATCAAGAACCTTATGTTCGTTAAAACTTTTACTTATGTTTTTTACTTCGATCATGTAAGAAGTAATTGTGTTAAAATCAAATTAAATATAAGAATTATTATTATGCTGTAAACTACAGCTTTTGTACTGCTTACACCAACTTCCAGTGCTCCTCCCTGGGTATAATATCCGCAAAAAGAGGATACCGATGTAATGATGACGGCAAATACGCACATTTTTATCAATGTATAAAATACATAAAACGGAATGAATGCATAATGTAAACCATATACATAATCATATAAAGATACTACACCTGTAAATAAAGACACTAAATATCCTCCAACAATTCCAAGTATAATACTTAAAATACTTAAAAACGGAAATGTAATAAAAGCTGCAACAATTTTAGGTAGTATCAGGTAATTGGCACTGTTCACTCCCATTATTTCCAAGGCATCTATCTGCTCTGTTATTCGCATGGTGCCTATTTCGGAGGCAATATTTGACCCCACTTTTCCTGCAAGTATCAAACATATAACAGTGCTTGAAAATTCAAGTATCATTGTATCTCTGGTACTCAAACCTACTAAATATCTAGGGATAAAAGGATTTTCAAAATTTATGGCAACCTGCAAAGTTAATACTGCTCCCATAAAAACAGAAACTATACTTATTATCCAGATAGAATTTATACCTATACTATCTATTTCAGCCAGTATTCTTTTACCAAATATTTTAGCCCTGACCGGCTTGGTAAAAGCGGCTTTCATCAACACAAAATACTTACCTATATTCTCAAAGATATTCATACTTATTTAAAGAAACCAAATTTAAGAAACAAAGTTGTAAATGAAAAATAATATCGTTATTTTGTCGTTTTTTAAAGTAAATTTCAATTTTATGATGAATCAAAACTATTGTATAATAATGGCAGGTGGCATAGGCAGCAGATTCTGGCCAATAAGCCGTACAAATATGCCAAAACAATTTATTGATATTTTAGGAACAGGTAAGACATTAATCCAAGAAACTTACAACAGATTCATAAAAATCATACCTAAAGAAAATATTTTCGTAGTTACAAATAAAGAATATTGTCATATAGTAAAGGAGCAACTTCCATTAATTCCTGAAGAAAATATACTAGGTGAACCAATGAGACGTAATACAGCTCCGTGTATTTTATATGCCAATATCAAAATCGCTCTTCAAAATCCTGATGCAAATATAGTGGTTACTCCTGCAGATCATCTTATAATTAATGAAGAACAGTTTATTGAAGATATTAATGAAGGATTAAAATTTATTTCTCTTACTAATTCTTTACTCACTCTTGGAATTACTCCCGACAGACCTGCAACCGGATATGGTTATATACAACTGGAAGAATTAAATAATGATTCCAGATTTGTAAATGTGAAAACATTCACGGAAAAACCACATTTGGAATTAGCAAAGTTTTTTATTAAAAGTGGTGATTTTTTATGGAATTCCGGAATATTCTTATGGAAAAATAAAGTTATTGATAATGCTTTTAAAGAATTTTTACCTGAGCTATACGATCTTTTCTATGAAAATATAAATTATTTTGGTACTAAAGAAGAACAAACTGTAATAAACAGGATTTATTCAGATGCAAAAAGCATATCAATAGATTTCGGAGTAATGGAAAAAGCACAAAATGTATATGTTTTAAAAACTGATTTTGGCTGGTCTGATCTTGGTACATGGAATTCTTTGTACAGTTTAAAAGAAAAGGATGAAAACAAAAATGTACTTGTAAGCGACAATATAGTAGTAAATCATTCTTCCAGTAATTATATAAATTCTACAGCAAAAGACCGGATACTGGTATTAAAGGATCTTGATGATTATATTGTTGTAGATACCGATTCTGTTTTGCTGATTTGTAAAAGAGAAAATGAACAACAAATTGAAAATTTGTTAAATGAATCCCGAATAAAATTTGGCGATTCAATAAAATAAAAAAGGGAGCTAAAAACTCCCTTTTTCATTTTATACTGATTTTAAATCTTTACTATTTCCTAGAATTCCCACAAATCGTGTTCAAATGTAAATAGTTTTGCCTGAATTCTTTCTCCTTCACGAAGTGCATCTATTCCTAAAAGATAATCAGAAATCAGTCTATTATCATAAACATTAGATTCTGCAACTATATAACTTTTAAATCTTCTTTTAAGAAAAATATCATCAAAAGTTCTAGGTTCAGCATCATTATGAGTATTGAAAGTTTCGTAAGAAGCGAACAAAGGTCTGTAATCATTATAAGATATCCAGAAAGGCCATATTCTGCTATCACCATACCAGCCATCAATTGCCATAGCCTGAATCCTAACGTCCATTACTGATCTCTGTTTATCAAATACCCATTCTTCCCAAATCCACAATTGATCCATTACTCTGGTATCTTCACCTTCCAATGGAGCATCGAAAACTTCTTCCATCTCACCTAATGACGGATCTTCCGGATCTATATAACGCCTTCCCATTGTTTGATATGACAACAATGTTTCTCTTTTAGGATCATCAACTGCAATAGGTTCTTTATACCAATTAGTGATATCTCTCGGATTTAATTTAAACACCGGATATCTGTTTGAATAATCAGGAACATCATCATTAATTTTTTCACCTGTAAGGAGTTCATAACGTTCACCAAGTATTCCAATATTATATATCAAATATAATAAATTTACTCTACTTCTTTGAGGTTGCAATCCACCAGGACTAGTAATCCTGGTTATAGGGAAATATAATGGATGATTGATCTTTTCCGTCAATTCTACAACACGTAAAATCTTTTTAGAAAACATAGCATCCTCTTCACGAATATTCTGTAAAGCAACAGGAGTTCTTTCAGCAGTGTGCTCCCTAACGTATGCTCCGTCTAATACCGGATTATACTGAGCTTCAGCAGCACTACCCACAAAGAGCAAACATATAACCGGAAAAAATCTTTTCAAAATTCTCATAATATATTATTCTAAAATTACACTTACCCCGTTTGTTTGTTTTGTACCTGATGGTCCGTCATAGAAAATATTAGAAAAAGACACTTGTGATCCTGATCCCATTCTTCTTATTTCAGCCAGAATACGTTCATCAAACCTAGATCCCTGAACTGTTATTCTCTGGGCTACTCCCCTTACGCTGTATATAAAATCAAACCTATTAATTGAATATCTTACATCTTCAAACGGGAAGAAACCTTCTCCTAAAGTAGCCACTAAAAACGGATTATTCAGAATAACAGCTTTCGGAGCTTTGGCACCATCACTGTAAGCACCTACTTTTATAACCGGAGGAGGAACATTAAATACTCTATAAGTATCAGATCCTAAAGTTCTGCCACCCTCTTCGGTTCTAACAGAAACAGTTACAGATACTTCTCTGGCTGTTACAGAAGCCGGAACAGTAACAATATAACCACCTCCAGCAGCAGGACGAATTTGAGCACCACCACTGATACTAACACTAACACTTTCTCTAGGATAACCAGATACTGCTACAGCCAGCGGATTCTCCAAACCTCTGTAAAACACATTACATTTTGTCGCAGAAGTAGTAAAACCTGCATCACCAACCTGATATTCTGCTTTATACGGCAACCACATATCACCTTTGTTGGATTTATAATTTACTAATCCACCATATTCAAAATTCCCTACATTATTACATTGAATAGAATATGCGCCTCTACCTGTTTCATCAACAACAAGAGTATCATAATGAATACCTTCTCTTTTACGATATTCTACAACACCATTTGTAACAATAGAATCATAAAATGGCTGATTATGTGTTAGATATATTGTTGGTCGCATAGTAGTATCACGAGCACCCAAAAATATACTGGAAGTATACTGACCGCCACGTACGACAAAGCTTTTGGGAGCACTAACCAGACCAACTAACTCAGTAATCCTTATATCCAAACCTTCAAGTTCTGCAATCATATATTCTAAAACATCAGCTTCTGCATTTCTAACATCAGCCTGTAATTTTGATAACAAAGCCACAGAGCCTATCAAAGGCATTGCTTTACTAAAAGATTCTTCCCATGTCCACTTTTCATCACCTTGCAGATTATCAACAATTTCCAAAGTTTTTCCAACAGATTTATAAACAGTATTAGAGGTATCATTAATTACGCTAAGAAGTATATCCCTATATTCTTCTACCCAGCCCCTGAGTTTTATACCCATCTTAGGACCACCATCTCCAACCATCACAATATTTGCAGCATTAAGATCATCTTTTTTCTTAATATCCGTATCTAATGTTGCTTCAGGTCCTTCACTTTGCTGAATAATCATTAATTTGATTTCATCTATGTTTTTAAAAAGCTCATTAGATTTTGTTTCTATCTCATGGGCAGTTCTAGCTAATTCAGTGTATTTTCCAGGTTGTTCAGCAGCCTTTGCATCTATTCTTCCGTATAATGATCCTGTTTTATTGTTGAAACTTTCTGTAGTTTTCTTAATACTATCATCAATTTTTACGAATGCATTTATTACCTCACTGGAGACATTCAATGCCAACAATGCTGTGTAAAATAAATACATCATACCTATCATTTTCTGCCTCGGGGTCTCCGGACAATTTCCACCTGACATATATTTTACTTTTTATAATTAAACATAATAACAACTACAACGCTAATAAAACTAGTCTTGTCTAAAATTCATAGCAGCCAGCATATTTCCATATACTGTATTCATTGCTGACAAATTATGACTTAACTTGCTTATTTCATCACGATAACGTTTAGTATCTTCAGCAGATTGTTTCAAATTTGCCATAATTTCGTCCAAACCGCTATATAGAGTTTTGGAAGCTTCAAATTGTTTATTAGTTCCCTGAAGTTGTAGTTCATATACTGCATTTAAAGCAGCAAGGTTTTTATTCATTACGTCTAATTGTTCAATATATGATTTTCCACCACCAACACTCATTTCAAGTTCTTTGCTCATCGAATCTGTAAGTTTTCTATATGCTTCAGATAATGAATGACCTGAACTTCCTACGATTTCAGCAGATTTTTCATAAGTAGAGGCTAACCTGTCAGCCTGAACATTTAATTTTTCAGCAGAACTTCCATAAGCATCAGCAAAAGACGATACTTTTTGAGAAGCTTTTTCAAAATTAGCTACATAATTATTTGTTGCAGCAGTAGCATCTGAAACATCATGTAGTTTTGCAGTAGTATCATTCAAGTTTTTCAAACCATGTCCTAATTTTTCAAATAGCTCAGGAGTTATTTCAGCATTTTCAATCATAGCGTCAAATTTCTCAAGAGCTGATTTTTTATTACTTACTGCAATTTTTTTATCAGAAATATTTAAATTTTCTTCTATACCTGCTAGTTCTGGATATACCAAACTCCAATCAACTTCTTCATGAGGAGGTTCAAATGCTGATAAGAAGAAAATAACTGCTTCAGTCAAAAGACCTATTACCAACATTGGTCCTGCGCCCGGATAATGCTGAATTTTAAATAATGCACCAACCATAACAATTGCAGCTCCCCATCCGTAAACAAAACCCATAAATTTTTTGTACTTCTTACTCGAGGTAATTTCGCTCAAATTCATAACTTCGTCTGATTTTTAATTAATACTCTATTAATAATTATACTTAAAATTTTTATTCATTAATTAGTTATATACCTGAGAAGTAGAACTTCCATCCTCTTTTGATCTTCCCAAATATTCACGGACACATCTAAAACCTATATAACTTTTTGCTGTATCCTGATATTCATAAGTTCTTGTTCCATTTTGCAAATAATAAGCTACATCTTTCCAGGATCCTCCTCTTACTACTTTACGTTTCTTTGCCGGCGGATCATCAGGATGAGCATCATATCGATAGTCTGGATTTAAATCATGTGTGAAACTATATGAAGATTCATCAAATGCATTTGATGTCCATTCTGCTACATTTCCAGCCATATCATATAATCCCCATTCATTCGGATCATAACTTGCTACCATAACTGTATAAACGCCTCCGTCGTCAGAATAGCTTCCTCTCATTGGTTTAAAGTTTGCAATAATACATCCGTTATAATTACGTGTATATAAACTTCCCCACGGATACATTGACATTGCTTGTCCTCCTCTTGCTGCATATTCCCATTCTGATTCTGTAGGTAATCTATAAGCTTGTAGATCATAATCTCCAGAGCTTCTTTGATAAGCATTTTTCAAACAGGTTCTCCAAGTACAGAAGGCATTTGCTTGTTTCCATGTTACGCCAACCACAGGGTAGTAATCATATGCAGGATGCCAGAAATATGCTCTTGTTTGTGGTTCATTATATCCATATGTAAAATCACTCATCCAGCACAAAGTATCGGGATACACATGAACTTTTTCATACATATAATAACTATATCTTCCTCCCTTTCTTCCTGCATCAGTTCTACCATCATAGTTTACGATCTCGCGTGTTGCAAAATCTTCCCACGGTGCATCTTCTTTCATTTTAGCTTTATCTTTAATAGAACCTTCATAATTACCGGTTTCAGGGTTAAAATGACGACCAATTCTTAATCCATGGTCTTGTTGTCTGTCAAAAGTACGTGCAACATTCTGGGTAACTCCATCGGCACCCGATTTAAATGTTGTTTTTTTAGCAGCTTGTTTCAAATCCACCCAAAAATATTCGTAATATAACGCATCTGTATTTAAGTCAATAGATCTTGTAAATCTGTAAACATCAACAGGAGGAGCTAAAAATAAAGTTTGATTAAAATTATTTGGAATTTCATTTTTTGTCAGGATTGCCACTATTTCAGCATTTCCATAATCCAATGGACCATTCCAATCCAAAAAGTTATTGCTATCATAATTATCCGGGTCGAACTCACCATTTTCATAAATGTTTGTAATAAAATTCACATCTGTTTCAGACATGTCTGTATCATCTATGATAAAATCTATTGCCTGAAGTGGTCTTCTGCTATTTGCATTTACATCTCCAAAATCAGTAGAATTTTTAGTTTCTTTACCTAATACAGTTAAAGCAAGCGAGTCTCTCACCCAATTAACAAATTGCCGATATTCAGAATTGGTAATTTCTGTTTCATCCATCCAAAATGCACTGATTGTGACTCTTTTGGTCTGAGCTGTCATTGCATAAGGCACATCTTCATCGCTAGGTCCCATCTGATACGATCCTGGCCCAATAAATATCATTCCGTATGGTTGCGGCGTATACCAGAGCTTCCTGTCAACTCCGACAAGTTCGCCGTTTCCTTGATATGCACAACTACTTAATATTATAATTAAGATTGTACTGATGATGAGCAATTTCTTTCTCATAATTATTATATTTAATTAATCTCTATTTTTTATCTCTAAATTTATAGTCTTCTAACAGTTTTAGACGTTGTCGGAGTAGGTGATCTTGATATATCAAAGCAATATCTCAACATAATTTCGTGTGATCCGTAAGACCCAATACCCGATAACCCTATATCATAACTGTAAGCTACACTTATACCATTAACCAGATGCAAACCTACCATAGGTACAATAGCTTCTGTAAATCTATATGATACTCCACCCCAAAATCTTTTATTATACAATAACTTAGCATTTAATTGAAATTCTGCTCTTGTTACTCTGTCTGACTGAACTATACCTGATAATAAAAGATCAAAAGATGGGTTTGGTAATGAATAATTATATCCACCCATTAAATATATATGTAATGGCAACTTACTCGGTACTTCATTTGAAAAACTAACTTTTGGAGATGTTAAATGGGTAAAAGCTAATCCTGCCCAATATTTATCACCTATTAAAGTTGCTCCAAAATTCAAATCAAAAACAATAACACTGCCCATGTGCGGAATAGCCGGATCTAAATAAACACTTCCACCATTTATTGATCCTTGTGTCTGCCATCCCGGATCCGGATCTATTTGCCTGTTAATAGCTCCCAGACCTAACCCCAAACCTAACGTACCAAAATCAAGTTTCAATCTATATGCGTAATTAAGTTTTATATACAAATCGGTTTGAAATCCGATTATATCTTGTGTTATTCCCAGTCCTATACCGCTGTTTATAGCATTTATAGGCATATCAAAAGAAAACAGTGTTGTTATCGGTCGGCCGGCTCCTTTATCCGGCCCATATCCAACCCATTGCTGCCTGTGTGTACTTGTTACACACATAGCATTATTTGCCCCTGCAGCACCTGGATTATATGCATTTTCACTATATTCAAATAGACTAAAATGCGCATCGGCCTGCCCTAGTGAGTAATTCGCCATTACTCCTAAAACGATAATCAACAGTATTATTCTCCTCATATCAATCAATTATATTACTCAATCAATACTTAAATTATATTTTTACAATTTGTAAATAAACATCATTTATTTTTATTTTCCAAATTTTTATTAACATTTTTTGTTGATAATGCACAATTTATTAAAAATTTATACTTCAAAAAAATCCCAACAATATAAAAATATAATTTTTTTCATCTTAAATTAAACCAGATACATCTTACGATTATTATTTTAATTATGTTAACATTTTATATTATTTTTATTAACTTATTAAAACTCCATTATAGTTTTCAAAGTTATATCATATTTTTTTTCAACAAAAACAGATAAAAATATTTTTTATAATATTTATTAACAAAAGAATTTAAATTCTTTTTAGCAATAAGCCCAAAACAATTTAATTATAATTGACTGATATTATTTATTTTTATTGTTAATTATTTCTTTTGCCTGTTCAGGTGTTAATGTTTCAGGGTCATAGTCTTTAGGAATCCGATAGTTTTTATTTTCAAAAGAAATATACGGACCATATTTTCCTCTTAAAATTTGCAGACCTGGAATTTCCTCAAATGTTCTGGTAAATTTTTCTGTTTTTGTCTTTTTTTCCTCAATTATTTCTATTGCTCTTTCTATATCAATAGTGTAAGGATCATCCTGTTTTTTAAGAGCAAAAAAAGCTTTATTATTCCTGATATAAGGGCCATATTTTCCTATTGCAACAACAACATCATCACCTTCAAACTGACCGATATTACGCGGAAGTTTAAAAAGATCCAGCACTTCTTCCAGTGTAATGGTTTCTATATTCTGATTCTTTCTTAAACTTGCATGACGAGGTTCTTCATTACCTTCTATAGATGCATAAGGACCATATTTTCCCATTCGCAGTATAACAGGAAGTCCTGTAGCAGGATCTTTACCGACTTCTCTCTCCCATTTTGAACTTTCTTTTTCCTTTAAGGTCTGGTCAACTTTATTACTGAAATCTTTATAAAAATCACCGATCATATTATTCCATATCAATTCTCCCAAAGCTATTTCATCAAATTTTTCCTCGATCTGGGCAGTAAAGTTATAGTCAAGAATATCATTAAAGTGAGATACAAGATAATCCGTAACTAAAACTCCCATTGAAGTAGGAAATAATTTATTGGTTTCGGAACCATAATTTTCGGATTGCGTTTTTTCTGTTATTTTATTATTATCAAGTAATAAATAATTTATCTTACGCGTTTTAGCCGGCCGGCTTTCTTTTACAACATATTCACGTTGCTGTATTGTAGATATTGTAGGTGCATAAGTTGACGGACGACCTATACCTAATTCTTCCATTTTTTTTACCAAACTAGCTTCTGTATATCTGTAAGGAGGCTGATCAAATTTTTCAACAGCTTCAATCTTAACAACTTCTGCCTGTTCTCCTTTTTTTACTGATGGAATTAGAGATTCTTTTTCTTCATGATGTTCTTCATCTGTTGACTCCATGTATATCTTCAGAAAACCGTCAAAAGTCACCATTTCTCCGGTAAGGATAAAACTGATTGTGTTACTTTTGTTATTTATGGAAATAACTGTTTTTTCAATTTTTGCATCCGCCATCTGAGATGCTACAGAGCGTCTCCAAATAAGCTCATACAATTTTTGTTCCTGTTTTGATCCTTCTATTGTTGAATTTTCAACATACGTAGGACGTATTGCTTCATGAGCTTCCTGAGCTCCTTTTATCTTGGATTTATAACTCCTTACTTTTGAATATTCTTCTCCGAAACTATCGAGGATTGTCCTTTTAATAGTATTGATAGCCAAAGAAGACAAATTAAGAGAATCGGTTCTCATATAGGTTATATACCCGTTTTCATATAGACTTTGAGCAAATTTCATTGTCTGTGAGACAGAAAAACCTAACTTACGTCCGGCTTCCTGCTGAAGTGTTGAAGTTGTAAAAGGCGGTGCCGGTGATTTTTTTCCTGGTTTTTTAACAATATCTTCAATATGAAATTCTTGTCCTATACAACTCTCCAGAAACGTTTCAGCATCTTTTTTAGTATTAAATTTTTTATTTAATTCCGCTTTTAATATATTACCATTAATATCAAAATAACCCCAAACTTTATAGTCGGATTTTGTTTTAAAATCGTTAATTTCCCTTTCTCTTTCAACAATAAGCCTTACTGCTACAGATTGTACACGTCCTGCAGACAAGGAAGGTTTAATTTTTTTCCACAACAATGGGGATAAGCTAAAGCCTACTAATCTATCAAGAACGCGACGGGCTTGCTGGGCATTCACAAGATCAATATTAATACTTCTGGGATTTTCAACAGCATGCTTTATTGCATCTTTAGTTATTTCATGAAATACTATTCTTCGTGTATTCTCCTTATTAAGTTTCAATACCTCGCTCAAATGCCACGAAATTGCCTCTCCTTCACGATCTTCATCGGAAGCCAGCCATACTGTATCTACTTCAGATGCCGCCTTTTTAAGCTCGGCTACCACCTTCTTCTTATCAGCAGGTATTTCATATTCGGGAGCAAAATCATGCTCTATATCTATACCCAGATTCTTCTTACGCAAATCTCTAACATGACCGTAGCTGGACTTTACAACAAAATCATCACCTAAAAACTTTTTTATAGTTTTTGCTTTAGCAGGTGATTCAACAATAACCAGATTTTTTTCCATTAATCAAAAAATTTGTGCAAAATAAAGAAATTCACGAATAAATTCATAAAAAAAACTTATTTTTACGTCATAATTTTTTTTGTATGGCTAAAAAGAAAACAAAAGAAACAGGTTATTCTAATAAGTTTGCTAAAAAATTCCTGATCTGGTTCTGGACAATAATATTAGGATTTTTTATTCTTATAGGTATATATTTTTTACTTACCTCCAAAGGCGTATTTGGAACCATGCCTACATTCGAACAATTAGAGAATCCCAATGAAAACCTTGCTACGAAAATATATTCTTCAGATCTGGAACTTATCGGTACATATTTCAGAGAAAACAGGATGGCTGTTTCATATGAAGACCTTTCGCCCTATCTGGTGGATGCTTTGATAGCTACCGAAGATGTCAGATTTCATGAACACAGCGGAGTCGATTTTCGTGCATTACCGAGGGTCTTTGCAGGAATGATTGGCAGCAGCAGCAGAGGAGGAGGAAGCACAATAAGCCAACAGCTGGCAAAAATGCTGTTCCCACGAAAAGAATCAATGTCCAAACCAGAGATTGTTCATCGTAAATTCCAGGAATGGATTATTGCTATAAAACTTGAAAAAAATTATACCAAAGAGGAAATCATTACAATGTATCTTAACAAGTTTGATTTTCTTAATCTTGCTGTTGGCATTGAATCTGCTTCAAGAGTATATTTCTGCAGTACTCCTGATTCGCTGAAAATACAGCAGGCAGCAATGCTTATTGGAATGGCACAAAACCCATCTTTATACAATCCACTACGAAGACCTGATGAAACTTTACACAGGCGTAATGTTGTCTTATCACAAATGATGAAATATGATTATTTAAGTCGTGAGGAATTTGATTCTTTAAAGTTATTGCCACTAGATATTAATTATCAGAAAGTTGATCATAATATAGGACAGGCAACTTATTTCAGAGAATTTCTTCGCTTATGGCTTACGGCAAAAAAACCAGAATATAGCAATTATATTGATAAACGTGATTATATTGAAGATTCAATAAACTGGTATAGCGATCCTTCATATGGTTGGTGTAATAAAAATACAAAACCCGATGGTACTTCTTATGATATATATAAAGATGGCTTACAGATTTATACTACTATAAACAGCCGTATGCAAAAATATGCAGAAGAAGCCGTAGCCGATCATATGGGAAATTATATACAGCCTGAATTTTTCAAAGATCAGAAAACCAATAAAAGAGGTCCATTCGGATATGATGTTACAGATGCTCAGATCGAACAAATAATGCAAAGTTCAATGATGCGTACCGAAAGATGGAGAACATTAAAAGCTTCAGGACTTTCTGAAGATTCTATAAAAAATATATTTAACACCCCGATAAAAATGTCGGTATTTTCATGGAATGGAGATATTGATACTGTAATGACCCCTATGGATTCATTACGTTATTGCAAATACTATTTACGGGCAAGTTTTATGTCTATGGAACCAAATACCGGATACGTAAGAGCATATGTCGGCGGAATCAATTATAAACATTTTAAATTTGATCAGGTTACAAAAGCAAGACGCCAGGTCGGTTCTACCGTAAAGCCTTTTATCTATTGCCTTGCTATGCAAAACGGATATTCTCCATGCCATAAAGTACCTAATATTGAAGTTACATTTAAACTTCCTAAAGGATCATCACAGGAATATTATACGCCAAAATATTCTCCGTCAAAATTAGATGGTCAAATGATTACAATAAAACAAGGACTTGCATTATCACTGAACCAAATATCCGCCTGGGTATTAAAACAGTTTTCACCTCAGGCAGCAGTTAATATTGCAAAAAAAATGGGTGTAAACAGTCATATTGATCCTTATCCTTCAATCTGTGTAGGAGCTGCAGAAGTCTTACTAAGCGAAATGGTAGGAGCTTATTGTACTTTTGCAAATAAAGGTATATATACAAGACCTATGTATATGACACATATTGAAGATAAAAACGGAAATGTACTGGCAACTTTTTCAGCCAACCAATCGGAAGCAATAAGTGAAGAAACTGCTTACCTTATGATAGATCTTATGAAAGGAGTTGTCGACATGGGTACATCTGTCAGGTTGAGGACAAAATATGAATTAATGGGTGAATTAGCAGGAAAAACAGGGACAACAAACAACCATTCGGATGGATGGTTTATGGGAATTGCTCCCGAATTGGTTAGTGGAGCCTGGGTCGGAGGAGAAGAAAGAAGTATCCGCTTTAGATATATGAATATGGGACAAGGTGCAGTATTGGCTCTTCCGATATGGGCACTGTATATGCAAAAAGTTTATGATGACCCAAAACTTCCATATTCAAGAGATGCTAGATTTGAAAGGCCTACACAACCTCTTTCGGTAGAAATAAATTGCGAAGAATACGAAAAGAACAGAAAAAACAGTGACTTTAATCAATAAATAGCACTTAATTTTTTGTTTAAAGTGACTGATATGATACTTTTGTTGTTAATTTTTAGGTTCGGCTTACTTCGGCTTACTTCGGCTTGGTTCGACTACGCTCACCAGCCGACGCTCAGTAGCCACCGCTCAGTAGCCGGTAGTCAGTAATTGTTGTTCAATAAACACCACTCAGTTCATTTTTAATTTTTCATTCTTAATTTAATCCTATTCTTCTTCATCAAAAACTTCATCAAATTTTTTCTCAAATTCATTCTTTTTGTCATCTATAGTATTAAATCCTGTACATTTCTTTTTATATGATGAAAAATCCTTTTCTTTTTCCAAATATTTGTAAATATCTTTGGCTTTAAGATTATCATCTCTTTTCATATAATTAAGATCTGCAATAAAAATATCCAGATATTTACATGCCAGCCTTAAATTTTCATCATAATTATAATGTATTTCCACTAATTTTGATGCCGCATCCAAACGCATTAACTGATATTTTCGTTTATCAGCCCTTTGAGGAATATTATCCATTACAATAATAAACTCTGCGGATGCTTCTTTATACTTTTTTCTTTCAAATGCAGAAACACCTGAATCATAATTTTTTTCGACTCCCTTAAGAAGCTTCTGGGCAGACAAATCTCCAGAATATTGAAATATTACTGCTACAGCAATAAAAAACAGAATTGAATTAAAGTTTTTCATAATATATTCTTTAAATTATTTATGTACAAAAAGTTTACCAAAAATAATAATTATACTTATAAATATTCCTTATTTATTTTTCAACTTATCTATTTCAGATACTTCAATACTATTCAAACCAACACTGATCTCTTTATTCAATGTCAAAATATTATAATTAATATTTGCAGTCAGTTCTAATACTTCCATACGGTCATATGCTTCAAAAAGTGAGCTCCCTAATGTTATTGCTCCGTGATTTTTCATTATTCCTGCATCAGCATTTTTCATTTTACATGCGCATATTTCTGCTAATGTAGTTGTTCCCATTAGTGAATAATCAATCTCCTCTATTTCTCCTAATATATATCTGGCTTCACCTGTCAAAGTTGTATTAATCTTCATACCCAATACAGCAAAAGTGCTGGCAAATAAAGGATGAGAATGAACAACAGCAGAAATATCAGGACGTCCTTCATATATCATAAAGTGCATATTATATTCCATACTGGGTTTTAAATCAGGAGTCAAATTATTTAATTTATTATCAAAAACAATTATTTCTTCTGGTTTTATACAGGCTTTATCTGTCTGACTTGCCGTAATAAAAATATATCCTTCCTTATTTTTAAAACTGACATTTCCTCCACTGGCTGTTGTAAGACCACGTTTATATAAACGACGCATAATTTTCGCAACTTCTTTTCTTTCTTTTCTGAATATCATAAAAAAAGATTTTTTATTGATTCTTTATCCGGATTTATAATTCCTTTTTCTGTAATAATTCCTGTAATTAATTCTGCAGGAGTGACATCAAAAGCAGGATTCAAAGCTTTTGAACCTGGATTTGCTACCTGAATTTCAATAATTTTACCATTTTTTTGTTTTCCCGAATAATACAAAACTTCCTCCTCTCCTCTTTCTTCTATTGAAATAAGGCTTCCATAATTTGTTTTCAAATCTATTGTGCTTGTAGGTGCGGCAATATAAAAAGGAATACCATAATATTTTGCTGAAATCGCTTTTTCAAGTGTCCCGATTTTATTTGCAGTATCGCCATTTGCTGCAATACGGTCTGCTCCGGTTATAATTATATTTATTTTTCCTTTAGACATATAATGAGCTCCGGCATTATCAGGAATTATAGCATGAAGAATACCGTGCTGTTCCAGTTCCCAAGCCGTAAGTCTTGCTCCCTGACTCCTGGGGCGTGTTTCATCAACATATACAAATATATTTTTTCCCGAATCATGTGCCGTATATAAAGGTGATAAGGCACTGCCATAATCGACCAAAGCCAGCCAACCTGCATTACAATGTGTTTCTATACCATATCCGTCCTTTATAAGTTCAGCTCCGAAAATTCCTATTTTACGGCTTTGTTCTACACATTCATCTGCAATAGCAAAAGCCTCAGATACTGCAAACTCTTTGGAAATTTTAGAAGCTTCTAATACTCTGTCCGTAGCATAAAATAAATTAACTGCTGTAGGCCGTGTTGAATCTATTTTCTGCTTTGAAACAAAAAGTTCATTATACAGGTTTTCGTCACTTTTATTATTGTATATCGCCTGCAGCATTCCATAAGCTCCTGCGGCTCCGATAGATCCTGCACCACGGGTAATCATCGTTTTTATAGCCCTACAGGTTTCATCAATATCATTACACCTGTAAATGCTGAATTCAAATGGTAAAAGATTCTGATCAATCATACAAACCGTAGATCCTTCCATCCATAAAGCCCGGTAATGTTTTCCGTTAACATTCATTTGTCTGATTTTATTTAAGTCCAAATTTAAATGTTTACATTGTCAATTCCTAATTAAGGTTTTAGAAAAGAGAAGACGGGAAGAGAGAAAGACCGAAAGAGGGAAAAAAAGAAGACGGGAAAAAAGGAAAAGAGAAGACCGGAAGAGGGAAATAAATTTGTATTTTTAATATTTAGTATTGTGCAAAAGAAAAAATATTAATTTCACAAAAAATTTACATTTAATTATGAATAAAGTTTTCCTGATATTGTTTTCAATTCTGCTGCCTTCACTAATACATTGCCAGTCAAAAAGTTATAATGAAATTCAAATAGGATTTATTAATAAGAAAGAACTCAAAAATGCCGGAATCAGCTTATATGCTGAAAATATTAAATCAGGAAAAACCATAATGGATCATAATTCCGATATAAGCCTCATTCCTGCTTCGGTTTTTAAAATATTCCCAACTTCAATAGCTTTGGAGTTATTCGAACCTGATCATAAGTTCAAAACCGAACTGGCATACAGTGGAGTAATTTCCAAAGAGGGGGTATTAAACGGAAATATATATATCATTGGCTACGGGGACCCATGTCTTGGTTCTGAAAACTTTTCGTCACATTATAACAAGAATGGACAATTATTGGATTTATGGGCAAATGAAGTAAAGAAAATGGGCATAAAAAAAATAAACGGTAATATTATTGCAGATATATCATATTTTGGAGAAATAAATATTCATGATAAGTGGATATGGGAAGATATTGCAAACTACTACGGACATCAGGGATCTGCCCTGAATTATTACGATAATTTATATCACGTCCATTTTTCTACAGGTAACTATGATGGCAGTAAAACTTCCATCACTAAAATTGTTCCTGAAAATACCGGTATCTCTTTTGAAAATTATGTTACATCTTCTTCCTCAACAGGAGATGATGCATATATTTACCCGGGTAATAATAATAAAGAACGGATAATCAGAGGTACTTTACCATGGAAAAGAGATAATTATGTTATAAAAGGATCAATGCCGGAACCTGAATTATTTCTGGTAAGAAATTTTACGGAAAAATTAAAAAATAACGGAATAGAAGTTTCAGGAACTCAAATACTAATTTCAGAAACCGACAAGAATATAAAAAAAGTTATTCATACCACATATTCACCCGAACTTCAGGAAATAGCCAAAATAACCAATATTAAAAGCAATAATTTATATGCTGAGGTATTAGGTCATCATATTTCAAAAATTACCGGAAAAAAATATAAAGATGCTGTCACTGATTTTTTAAGATCAAAAAATATCAGTACAGAGGGGCTCAATGTGGATGATGCCTGTGGATTAAGCCATTTCAATACTCTGACATCAAAACAAATGTCTGAATTTTTAAAATATTTAGAAAAATCTTCTCCGCAATATAATTATTTTTTCAAAACCTTACCTGTCTCAGGAATAAACGGCACTTTATTAACCAGCTATAAAGACACCAGATGGAGTGTTCATGCAAAAAGCGGCAGTATGACCAGAGTAAGAGGGTATGCCGGTTATATCATAAATAAATCAGGAGAAAAGATCGTGTTCTGTTTTATAGTAAATAATTATAATTGTAGTAGTACTCAAATGAGAAAGATATTTGAAGAAATGTTTAAAAATATAGCGGAAAAATAAGAAATATAACCTTTTCAATACAATAAACTAATTATTAATCAATTATTTTCTTTCAATCATTCCTGCCTTTTTGGGTCGCTTCTTTTTTATTTATAAATTTGTTGTTTATATTTGTCAGGTATATTTTAATACAATGAACTTATCGGAACAAAATATTGATGGTAATTATATATTATTTGATGATCCGCTTACTCAATTTGCGGCAATGATTGAAGATATAAAAACTGCTAATCATAGTATATTCCTACAAACGTATAAGTTTGGAAATGATGTTATCGGTGAAAAATTTAAAGTAGAGCTTACAAAAAAAGCAAAACAAGGGATAAAAGTTGTTCTTTTGATTGATTCATGGGGAACGGGAGTTACTGAAAGATATTTTTCAGAAATGATATCTTTCGGAGGAAGAGTAAAATTTTTCAAGAAAATAAAGTTCAGCCTTGATCTTTTCTCTGCCAACCATAGAAGGAATCACAGAAAAATGCTTATTATTGACGAAAAAACTACATATATAGGTTCTTCTAATATAACAAATTACTGTATAAACTGGCGGGAAAGCTGTTTGAGGATAAAAGGGAGTATCGCAAAAGTATTTAAAAAGATATTTTTTGATGATTATCATATTTCTAATAAATTCTATCAGAACAAAAAAAATTTCTCGACAAAATTAAAACATGACGGAATTGAAATTATCAGGGATATACCAAGTAACAGGATACAACCTACCAGAGATAAATTCCGCAAACTGATAAATAAAGCTCAAAAAAATATTATTATTGAAACTCCTTATTTTCTTCCGGGGAGTTCATTAAGGAAAGCAATTGCAGACGCACTTTTAAGAGGAGTAAAAGTTAAAATTATAATACCGCAGAACTCCGACGTAAGGTTATTCGATATACTAAGGAACAAATACCTGGGACAGTATCATAAAAACGGGGTAGAAATAGTGGAATATACTCCCAATAACTTACATGCAAAGGTTTTTCTGATAGATGATTCAACATTTGTTCTTGGTTCAAGTAATTTTGATTATCGTAGTTTCAGATTTATGCATGAAATAAATATTTGCGGTCAGAATCCTGAGATCATAAGGCTTATACAAAACCACCTTACCGAAACTGAAAGCGAATCTGTTCCATTTAATTATGATAATTGGAAAAACCGCAGGTTAAGTACAAAAGCAATTGAAAGGTTACTGGTTCCGCTAAGACACTTTTTTTAACCTAAAATTGCAACTTTTTATCCTGTACTGCCAGCCTAAACCTTAGTTTTAGATCGATATAAAAAGCAGGTGAAGATTTGTGGCTCCAATATATGTTTAAATGAGTAGCTACTTAAATAAATTTAGTAGCCACTAAATTGCAAACGGGTAGCTACTCGTTTGAATTAAGTAGCTACTCATTTAAATTTGCCTACTTATACCTTCTTGAATTTTGCAGTATCAAATATTTTCCGCAGTTTATTAACCTGAAATAAAATTACTCCTATTTTTTGCTGATGGTGTTATATTCAAGTTTCCGGGGATTTTGCAAAGCAAAATCCCCGGAAACTTTATAAATTCAGCACAAGTTTGTACCTTGTTTTATGTTGTCAAAAAGTAGGTCATTAATCCCTTAGAATCGAATATTTGAATTTGATACTGTATAGGGATACGAATAATACAATGACAAAAATACTTTTGGTACAGCCTCTTTATTATTTCATAAATGACACAAACCAATACTTATCTAAACTCAGGTTCTAAAGTAAAACACCACCTTTATTCATATCTTAATCTATTGATATTTCAGGCTGTCCAAATAAAAAAAAACAGCAAACTTTAGTTTGCTGTTTTTTTTATCAATTATTTTAAAACTTTTATATTAAAAGTTTTATTCTATTATAACTTTATGTGTACTTACACCATTGTTATTTTCAACTTTAACAAAATACATACCTGCTGATTGAGTAAAGCTAACTTCTGAACCGGCATTTACATTATGTGTTTCAATTATTCTTCCTGTCATGTCAATAACTTTAACAACAGAATTTTCTGAAACTAATATATTTACCAAACCACTTGATGGGTTTGGATAAATGCTAACTTCATTAGTTAAATCATAAATAGGAGCGCCGGATTGATCTTCTTCAATAGAAATATTATCAATATACAAATAATATTTATAATAAGAGAAATAATTAATTGCAACAAATTTAGTTCCGACAGGTGCAGTTCCTAAATATTCTGTATATGTTACAGCACCTGACGCACCTGTAACAGTTTGCTCTTCACCCCATGTAAATGCACTTATATCATTTGTAGTAGTGGAATAGCCTACTTTAAATGTTTCAACTGCAGATGATGAGGTATGAGGGGCATAATAGAAACTTATTTTTAAACCTAAGCTTGTAACTGGCAACTCAGGAGATATTAAATATTGATTATAATCGGAAGCTGTACTAAATGAAGAAAATCTCCAGGAATATGTTCCTTCATAAGGTTCTTCATATATACCTAAAGTATTTGTAGTTGAATTATTGATTGCTGTCCAGCATAAATAAGAATCGTCTTCGAAATCCTCAGTAAACGGGAAAGTAATAGCACCGCTACAATCAACAGCTGTTGTAAAAGTATAAGGACCTGCCCAATCCGATTCATCAGATACTCCACAAACAGATTTTACATAAAAATCATATTGGGTCATTTCAGTTAAACCTGTCAATGTGTAAGGATTAGTAACATCCTGATCAATTAAAGTTCCTGCTGTTTCAACATCAAAACCGGTAGTTCCGTATTTTATGTACCATTCAGTAGCAGGACCATTTTCTGTCCATGAAAGAACTGCCTGATCAAACTCAATATCTGTTGCATCTAAATTTGACGGATCATTACATGCTGTAGGATCCAATTTGGTTTTAAATGTCCAGCTATAGTCTCTGTCGAGATTGTCTGTTCCGTCGGAAACAGAACCTGCTCCTATTGTAACAGTATATTGAGTGTTGTATTCCAGATCATCATGTGCGATAGTTAATACATTGTTATTTATAGAAGGTACCCATCCTGTAACAGTTGGTATAATTGTAATTAAATTAAAATCAACTTCTGTAACATCAACAGTAAAAGTAGCAGATATTGTTGCATTAACTTCCTGATCCAAAGAATTATCTTCAGGAGTAACTAAAGATACATAAGGACCAATAGGTTTATTTGTTGATACAAAAGTCGCATATTGCTCACTTATTGTTAAATCATTAATTGTAACAAATAATCCTGTAGTTATATCATAATATCCAAATAAATAATCAGTTCCACAAGTAAGGCTGTATAACCTTCCTGTAGCATAGTCAAATGTCACATCCTGTCCGTAGTTTATTGATATTCCATGAACACCGACAAGCTCAAACAAACCTGTTTGCGTATCTATTTTATAAAGGCTTCCTCCTGTAGTTCTGGAAGGAGCATACAAGTACCCATCAGATGCCATATCCATTGCAATAACAGAAATAGCAGTAGTTCCGAACTGTCCTATTATTGTTGCTGCGTATGTTTCCATATTTAATGAATATATAGCCGGAACCCCATCACTATTGAGCACCAATGCATATACAACATCATTAGTCCAGTCATAAGCAATTGACAATATTGATGCACCTGGGCCTGTTGGAGTTCCTGTAATTGTACCGGTCTTTTCGTAATATCCAAAGGGAGTAACAATTCCAATATCATTATTACTATAAAGCCTGTAAATATAATCTCCTATAAATTCTTCACCCATTGGAAAAACAGAAGTTGGATAATTATCAGAAACAGGAGTAAACTGATAGTTTTGCATATTTAAAGTTTGATATTCTTCAGTATCTACATTGCCTGCATAAAATTCCTGATAATAACCGGCTTTGAAATCTTGTACTTTTGTATTATTACTTTGGTCATCATCTGTTAGAGTAAGTGTTGCTGTCATTGTATATTCTCCGGTAGCAGGTGTCCATGTGTCCGGCATTTCAGCAATATATGTACTTAATACCTGGATAGTTGAACTTCCATTAAAAGTAGACGTATAAACATCTGATGTTCCGTTATTAATCACTAAAGTAACACTGTATGTGCTTATATCTGTAGCACCCATGTTTCTAAGTTCAACTTTTGGAGTAATTACTTTATCTGCCAGCCAAGACTCCGGAGTTATAGCTACAATTGCCAAATCTGTTCCTGTTGCAGGTAAAACCGTTACAGTACCTTCATCATCAGATGTTCCATAATAGCTATAGCCATCGCCTGCTGCATACCAATCAATGTTCATATTACCTGTAAATGAAGCATCAATAGTCACATTTACAGTCCATGATGCAACACCATATAAAAGTCCATCATACGATTGCCCAGCCATATCTCCCCAAGAAGTAGTTATGCCATTTCCGGTTTCGCCATTCCACTCCAAATCAAAATCAGTAGCAGAATTAACTGTAACTCCAGTAGGAAAAGTTAAAGATATACCATCAACGTATTCGTATTCAACCGGAGTAAAATCACATTCAAAAACCATATCAAATGTTCTTCCTGCAATATAATAATCAGGACCAGTTACTGAGCCCATAATGATTTTTGTTCCATTCTCATCTTTTTTAGATTTATTAAAAGGAACAGCTCTAATATAGTCTTTTCCTGTTGCCTTTTCTAATAATTCTTTAGCAGCCAAATCTTTCATTTGCTTTTTCGCGACCTGGGCATTCGCTTGTCCTATATTAAGCATGACAAGTGCTGCAACAAATAAAATTAGTAATTTTTTCATCTCATTAAATTTTAGTTAATATTTAAGTATTATATGTTTGATACAAAGTTAAACTAAATTTTAAAACAAAGAATAAATATTTGTCAGTTTTTATAACCTGGCGGTCAGATTAAATATAAAATAATTATCGGATATTATTCTTAAGCAGATTTTATCAAAAGTATATCCGATTAAAACTATCCTAATAAAAAAACAGCAAACTAAAGTTTGCTGTTTTTTTATCAATTATTTTAAAACTTTTACACTAAAAGTTTTATTCTATTATAACTTTATGTGTACTTACGCCATTATTGTTTTCAACTTTAACGAAATACATACCTGCTGATTGTGTAAAGCTAACTTCTGAACCGGCATTTACATTATGTGTTTCAATTAATTTTCCTGTAACATCATAAACTTGTACTGTAGATTTTTCAGAAACCAACACGTTTACCTGCCCGTTTGAAGGATTTGGATATACACTGACTTCGTTATCTGTTAATGCCGGAGTTATTCCTACTTTATAATCTACTTTTACATCATCAATTTTTATATAAAATTTATCTGTACATTCATTATGAACAAATGCTATATAAATAGTTTGTCCTGCATAACTTACCAAAGAAATAATTCTATTTTCCCAAGTAGTGGAGTTTAAAGTTTCTTCAAAGACACTAGTAAAATCAGACGGATTAGTTCCGGTTGTAGAAATCATTACTTCATAATGATCACCAAGAGCATCAGGATCTTGTGCTGCAACCCAATAAGTCAATTCTAAGTTACTAGCCGAAGGAATTGATAGCTGTGGAGTAATCAAATAATTATCAGGAGTTAACGCTGAAGGATTCACCCATGAAGCTGAAGCGGCAGATTTTGTTCCGGTATGAGCAGAGCCTGTAAAATTATAAGAAAACCAATTCATTCCATCACCATCATTATCTATCATTGTCCAACATGAAGGAGGAAAAACTTCGCCTTCAAAACCTTCTGTCCATGGAAATGTAGAAATAGCTTGACATACAGTATTTGTTACGGTTACTTCAACAGAATTATTCGTAGCAATTGCATCATCTTCTAAAATAACAGTAACTTTAATTGTATGATCACCAGCAGCAGATAAATCTGCAGTAGCAGTAAATGTATATTCTGCTTGCTCAAAACTTGCAATGCTTTCTGTATAAGTTTCTGTATCAACAAGTGTTCCATCAACTTCTAATTTTATTGAAAAATTAGAAATTGCATCACTACCACTATTTTTAATAATAGCTTTTACTATTTCTGAATCACTAAGATTGATTCCTGAAACAGGTTCTGTTATTGATAAAACTTCAGCATCTACAATTCCTGAAAATTCTACAATCGAAATATCATCAATATATAAATAATATTTATAATTTGACATGTAGTGAATTGTAATATATTTAGTACCAGCAGGAACAACAGTTGCATATTGAGAATAAGTTAAGGTTGAAGAACCTGTTACAGTTTGCTCATCCTCCCATATAAATGCACTTATGTCATTTGTAGTAGTAGAATAGCCTACTCTAAATGTTTCTATTGAATATGATGAGGTATGAGGGGCATAATAGAAACTTACTCTTAAGTTTGATGTTGAAGTTGGTAATTCCGGTGTTATTAAATATTGATTATAATCGGAAGCTGTATTATATGAAGAAAATCTCCAGGAATATGTTCCTTCATGAGGTGTTTCTCGTATATCTAAAGTATTTGTAGTTGAATTATTGATTGCAGTCCAGCATAAATACGAATCGCTTTCGAAATTCTCAGTAAATGGGAAAGTAATAGCAACACTACAATCAACAGCTGTTGTAAAAGTATAAGGTCCAACCCATTCAGATTCTTCAGATGTTCCACAGATAGATTTTACATAAAAATCATATCCGGTTGACGCTGTTAAGTCTTCTAATGTATAAGGATTAGTAACATCCTGATCAATTAAAGTTCCTGCTGTTTCAACATCAAAACCGGTAGCTCCGTATTTTATGTACCATTCTGTAGCAGGACCGTTTTCTGTCCAAGAAAGAGTAACTTGATCAAATTCAATATTACTTGCACCTAAGTCTGTTGGATCATTACACGCACTTGGATCTAATTCTGTTTTAAAAGTCCACACAACATCATATGTAAGTTCTGTTATAGCAGAAGCTGAAATTGTAATAGTATACTCTGTATTATAGTCAAAATCATCATGTGTTATATTTAACTGGTTGTCAACAATAGAAGCAACAACATTACCCGGATCTGGAGAAATGGCAACATTTGTAAGTGTTCCTGCTGTAATATTTCTGTTAAAAGCTGCAAATACAGATGCGTCTACTGCAACCTCCTGAGCATCTGCAACAGGTGATAATGTTTCAACAAAAGTGTTTGAGAAGAAAGCTACAATTTCTGCATTACCACCTATAGTTCCTAAATCTGTTCCAACACCTGTAGATATATTTATTTCGATCAATTTGCCATTATCATCTTCGTCAGCTAATGCCCAAAATAATCTGCCTGAAACCGGGTCGAATCCCATAGATTCTGTATAATATGGAACAAATCCTGTATTTCCAATTTGATTAACAGTTCCTGAAACTTTATCAATTGAACAGAAATAACCAGTTTCATCTACACCATACAATTGTCCTGTTGGGCTGCAAGCTAATACAGCAAAGTTTCTGTCTAAGGTTGCTACATCCGCAAATTCTGCAGTTGTCAAATTGATTGTTATAATTTTTGATACATAACTTTCATCTACTAGTTGCACTGTACTCAAAGCAAACATTGTACTAGTAGTAGCATCATATGCCATATCGCCACATAGTGCAGACAATGCTGTTGTGTTAGTTACTGTCCAGTCTACTGTTGAAATTTGAACAAGATCGACAGAAATCCATCCATATCCAGAAAAATAGTAGCCATTAACCAAATATAAATACCCATTTGCAAATTCGCCACTCCTAGTTGTGTTATTAGAAACATTAATTAAATTTACTTCTACTATATCATTAACAGTAGCTGGAGTACCAGACTCAAAATTCACAATTGACCATGCTGTGTTTACGTCGTCGTATATTCTAACTCCATAAAGATTGATTGATTCTCCATTTTTAAAACCATTGCTAACCACAATTTCTGATGATTGCCCTGTTGAATTTGTGCTAGTTTCTTTAATTTTAAATTTTGCATCAACATGTAAAACCGGACCTTTTAAGCTTTCTATTTCTTTAAGCTTATTTTCATTCAATGTCATCTTTTCTGACTTTCTAGTTTCTTGTGCATTCACCACGTATCCGGCAAATAACACAATAATTAAGAATAGTAACTTTTTCATCTTATTAAATTTTAATTAATATTAAATCATTATATATTTGACACAAAGTTAAGCTAAATTTCAAAACAAAATACAAATATTTGTCAGTTTTTATAACCTGATGGTCAGATTAAATATTAATTTTGTAAAAAATAATTGTTTATGGTATTAAAAATTGCTCTTGTTATTGCTATTATATTCCAGATAATAGCTGCAATAGTTTCCTTAAAACTGACAAAACGTACAAAATATAATCTTTCGTGGATCTTTATTACTCTTGGTTTTGTATTTCTGCTTATAAGAAGGGTTATAGAAACCCTACCGTTTTATTCCGATTTTAAACCTCAGGATTTCAGACTATTATATATTTGGTTTGGTGTTGCTTCCTCTATATTTTTTGCAGTAGGTCTTATATTAATCGGTAAACTTTTTTCTTATATGGAACGTATGGAAAAAGAAAAACGTGCAAGTGAAAAAAGATTTTTATCGATTATAATAAAAGCCGAAGAGAATGAACGCAGGCGATTGGCAAAGGATCTTCATGACGGATTGGGACCATTATTATCAACAATAAAAATGTCTGTTTCCGCATTGAAAAAACAGGAAAATAATGAGCATTCAAAAGAAATTCTTAATAATCTCGACAATGTAATTGTTGAATCCATTAAAAGTATAAAAGATGTTTCAAATAACCTGAGTCCTCATGTTCTTGATCATTTTGGACTGAATAAAGCCATAAACAACTTTATAGATAAAATTAATACCACAAATACATTAAAAATACACTTTAAAAGTAATTTAAACGAACAAAGATTTGAACAAAATATAGAATCCGTACTTTACAGGCTTACATGCGAACTTATAAATAATACAATGAAACATGCTAATGCCAGCACTGTAAATATTGATCTCAACTATGATATTTATTCTATTAATATGAGATATTCTGATGACGGTATAGGTTTTGAAGTGGATAATTTATTTAAACCTCAGGAAAAAAGTACCGGATATTATAATATTTACAGCAGGATCAGCACTTTAAAAGGGAAAATAGATGTTCAGAGTACAGCAGGTAAAGGTGTCGATATTTTAATACATATTCCATTTGCTCATGACTAAAGATAAAATATTCAATGTAATGATCGTTGATGATCATGCTTTATTCCGTAACGGTTTAAAATTATTATTGAATTCTTATAACGATTTTAATGTAGTTGCTGAAGCATCTAATGGTATTGAATTTTTAGATTCGGTTGATGTTTTACCAATTGATGTTGTGCTACTTGATATTAATATGCCGGAAATGGACGGAGTAGAAGCTGCCCAGATCGCTCTAAAAAGAAATCCGGAACTTAAAATCGTTACATTATCCATGTATGGTGACGAAAATTATTATTACAAAATGGTAGAAGCCGGAGTTGCCGGATTTCTACTGAAAGATTCGGATATCGATGAAGTCCATTCTGCCCTGCGTTCTGTTGTGGAAGGCAGAAGTTATTTCAGTCAGGAATTATTGCAGAATTTGTTGAAAAATATTAAAAATACATCTGAACAAACTAAAAGTGTATCCGAATTATCAGATCGTGAAATTGAAATAATATTATTGATTTGTCAGGGATATTCTAATGCGGAAATATCAGAAAAGTTATTTCTTAGTAAACGTACTGTTGAAAAACACCGCGCAAATATTCTTGAAAAAACAAATACAAAAAATACTGCCAGCCTTGTAATGTATGCGATAAAAAATAAAATAGTGGATGTGTAGTTTATAAGTACCTAGTTTGAAAAGTTCAGTGTACCTAGTACTTAACTTTTCATTATTCATTCTTAACTTCGGCTTGGTTCGACTTGGTTCGGCTTGGTTCGACTGCGCTCACCAGTCGCCGCTCAGTAGCCGCCGCTCAGTTCATCGCATTCTTAACTTTTCATTCTTAATTTCCAATTCCATCATCTTGCTAATCGGAGCTTTTTTTGTTAATTTTTTTCAAGTATTTATAAATTTCTTCTTGTGTCCGAACTTTTTTTCCGGGCATGTTCCTTATATTGTTTTTCTCTTCGCTGTTCCAGTCCCGTGCCGATACATTATCTTTAAACTGTACATCTAATATATACTGTAATTCTTTCTGTAAATTTTTATCATAAACAGGCGTTGTGACCTCTATTCTCAGATCAAGGTTCCTTATCATTATATCTGATGACCCGATAAAATACAAAGGTTTATTACTATTACAAAAAGCAAATATACGTGCATGTTCCAGAAATCTGTCAACAATACCGATAGTTGTAATATTCTCGTTTTCATTTCCAATAAGGCAACAGGATGCCCTGGAACTAATCCTTATTTTCACTCCGGCTTTTGCTGCTTCTTTTAACTTTTCAACAAAAACAGAATCAGTCAGACTGTTAAGTTTTAAATCAATCCAGGCTTTTCTGCCTTTGGATGCATTTTTTATCTCATTATTAATTAATGTCATCAATCGGGTCCTTGTATACAAAGGACTTACAATAAGATGATCGAAATTTATTATTCTATAGGCAGATTCTATCAAATAAAAAACTTTTCCGACATCAATTCCTATTTCCTGGTTTGCAGTAAGTAAAGAAATATCACTGTATACTTTTGCCGTACGTTCATTAAAGTTTCCTGTGCTTATTACCGAATAATAAATATTTTCTTTTTTTTCTTTAGTATGTATCAAGATCAGTTTTGAATGAACTTTTATACCGGAAATAGTTTTTATTATCGTCACTCCTGCTTCTTCGAGCTTATTTGTCCAGTAAATATTATGTTCTTCGTTAAAACGGGCTTTAAGTTCAAGAAATGCAGTTACTCTCTTTCCGTTATTAGCTGCATTTATTAAAGCATTTATAATTTTCGAATCATCAGCCAGCCTGTATAATGTTATTTTTATGGATTTTACTTTAGGATCAACAGATGCTTCCCTCAGCATATTTAAAATATAATTGAATGAATTATAAGGATAATGCAGAAGAATATCTTTTTTCTTTATTGACGATAGAATTGTAAAATCTTTATTTATATCGCGGTGAGGTATCGGTGATATAGCCGGATAAACAAATTTTTCCCCAAGTAAATTCGGAAACGACATATAATCTTTTGAATTATGATATCTGGCTCCTTTAGTGATATGATCTTTATTTTTTATTTTAAAACAATGTATAAGGATATCTATTAAATCAGCAGGCATGCAACTATCATAAATGAATCTGACAGGGGCTCCGGTCTGTCGTTTTTTTATACTCTCGGCTACAATATCGATAAAGCTCTTTGAGACATTGCCATACATATCTATTTCCGCATCTCTCGTTATTTTAATAGTATAGGCATCATATCTGGCATAACCGAAAACAGAAAAAATATCTTTCAGACAAAATCTTATTATGTCATCAAGCATAATTATCGACTGATAGCTTCCTTTTTTCGGTAATACTATAAATCTCGAAAATTCGTCGGCAGGAATACGTATCAATGCATAGTCCTTTTTCTTGTTTTTATCAGGTTTCTGTAATACTATAGCAAGGTATATGGTGCCGT
Organism: Bacteroidales bacterium; assembly: GCA_031275085.1. Classification (GTDB taxonomy): domain Bacteria; phylum Bacteroidota; class Bacteroidia; order Bacteroidales; family ML635J-15; genus Bact-19. The sequence continues at coordinate 240,188 of JAISPG010000028.1, forward strand.
CATTAAGACTGCTGAGATCTGCATTTCGTGTAAGCCTTACTGTAAACAAGCCCGGTAATATTTTTTCTTTGAAAAAGTTTTTTACAAATATTACCTGTTCTTCGTTAAGCTCTTTTTCATCACGCATATATACATGATGTTTTTCAAATTCTTTAAATATCTCGTCTTTTATTTGATTAAACTCTTTTTGACGACATGCTATATAATCTTTGATTTCAGAATATAATTTTTCAGATTCGGCAACTTTTGCCGGATAATTTTTCTTGTTAAAGTCTATTAATCTGTGTGTAGATGCAACTCTGACCCTGTAAAATTCATCGAGATTATTAGAATAAATCCCTAAAAATTTTATTCTTTCCATTAATGGTACATCTTTATCGGCAGCTTCCTGTAGCAACCTACTGTTAAAATGAAGCCAGCTTATTTCCCTGTCAATAATTTTCATTACTGCAAATTTGATATGTAAAGATATAATGATTTTTTATACATATAACGCGAATAATGGAAATATATAAAAAAAGGTGATTAAAAATCACCTTTTTATTATTATTGTATTCCTTCGGTACTTACATTCCTGTCTATTTTGTTTATCAATCCTTGCAATACTGAGCCCGGACCAACTTCAATAAATTCTGTCGCGCCATATACGATCATATTCTGAATTGTCTGCACCCATCTGACAGGGCTGGTAAGTTGTTTAATAAGGTTTTCTCTTATTATTTCCGGTTCTTCATGCGGATTTCCATCAACATTCTGGAAAACAGGACATACCGGAGCATTAAAATGTGTCTGATTTATTGCAACCATCAGTTCTTCGCGCGCCGGCTCCATTAATGGAGAATGAAATGCTCCTCCTACCGGAAGTTTTAAAACTCTTTTTGCTCCGGCTTCTTTTAATTTTTCTGATGCAATTTCAATACCTTCATTTGTACCACTAATAACTATCTGCCCCGGAGCATTATAATTTGCTGCTACTACAACTTCGTCGATTTCAGAACAAATCTGATCAATAATATCTCCGTCAAGATTAAGTACTGCTGCCATTGACGAAGGAGCAATTTCACATGCTTTCTGCATAGCCATAGCTCTTTTATAAACCAGTTTTAATCCGTCTTCAAAACTTAAAGCTCCTGCTGCTACCAATGCGGAAAATTCTCCTAAAGAGTGTCCCGCAACCATATCAGGATGTGGAGTTTCAGGCAAACACATGTATGTTATAACAGAATGTAAAAATATTGAGGGCTGAGTTACTTTAGTCTGTTTTAGATCTTCGTCAGTACCATTAAATATTATATCTGTTATTCTGTAGCCTAAAATTTCACCAGCTTTTTCAAATAGTTCTTTTGCTTTGGGATTAGTGTCATAAAGTACTTTGCCCATTCCTATAAACTGGGATCCTTGTCCCGGAAATACATAAGCTTTCATAGATATTAAGTTTAAATTTTTTTACAATTATATAATTTTTCTGTCGATTAATGACAAAAATTCTTTACGTGTTGCTTCTTTTAAAAATGCTCCTGTGAAATCGGATGTTGTTGTTAAAGAATTTTGCTTCTGAACACCACGCATTTGCATACACATGTGGTGAGCTTCAATAACAACTGCAACTCCTAAAGGGTTTAATGTATTTTGAATACAGTCTTTTATTTGTGTAGTAAGTCGTTCCTGAACCTGCAAACGTCTTGCAAAAACGTCTACAACTCTTGCAATTTTGCTTAATCCTGTAATATAATGATTAGGAATATAAGCAACATGAGCTTTTCCGTAGAACGGTAACATATGATGTTCACACATACTGTAAAGTTCAATATCTTTAACAATCACCATCTGCCTGTAATCTTCCCTAAACATTGCCGAACGCAATATTTCTTCAGGATCGATACAATGACCATGGGTTAAGAATTGCATTGCTTTAGCTACTCTTACAGGTGTTTCTTTAATTCCTTCTCTGGTAATATCTTCGCCTAATAGTTTCAATATCTCTGTATAATGTAAGGCAAGCTTTTCTGTTGTTTCCTTATCAAATTCTTCTGTTCTCTGATAATTGTTTCTATTTTTATTGTTCACTTATTATCCTCTTTAATTTTGTGCAAAATAAATAAAAATAGTTGAGATTATTACTTGACAATGTTTTATAAAATAAAAATCACATTGAATTATGGTAGTATGTTTTTAATTAATTACTAGAAATAACTTGCAATCTTATGTATTGCCGGAGCTAAAGCAAACAAAACAACTTTGTCATCCGGTTTTATCTGGGTATCTCCCATCGCAATAAAACTTTTGTTTCCTCTTACTATTCCGCCTATTATTACTCCTTCGGGGAAGTCTATGTCTTTAAGTTTATTTTTAGTTACAACTGCATCTTTTGACGTAACAAACTCCAAAACTTCAGCATCGGTTCCGGTAAGCCATTTTATAGAGGAAACTTCGGCTTTCATGGTAAATGTATAAATATTACTTGCTGTACTTAATTTTTTATTAATTATTGTATCAATTCCCATTTTAGAGGCGATATCAATATAATCAATATTTTCTACTTCGGCTATCGTTTTTTTAACTCCATATTTTTTTGCTAATATACATGCAAGTATATTGGTTTCAGAGTCTCCTGTAACGGCAATGAATGCATCCATATTTTCCAGTCCTTCCTCTACCAAAATATCAATATTTCTACCATCGCCGTTTATTATCATTGTATCCGGCAATTCATCAACAAGTTTGAAACTTTTTTCAGGGTCCAGTTCCACAAGTTTTACATTTAACTGGTTCTCTAAAAATTTGGCAGATTTCACTCCAATGCGACTACCTCCCAAAAACATTACATTGTTTATATCAAGTTTCTTTATACCGAACAATTCCAATAAAGACGGCATTCCTTTAGGATTTGTTATAACGTATACAATATCGTCCAGATTTATTTTATCACTTCCGTTAGGGATAATTGTTCCTTCTCCGCGTGTTATTGCAACAAAACGATAGTCTTTATTCCTGGCTTCAACAGCAATTTGTTTAAGATTTTTATCTTTTATTCTGGAATTATTATCTATCCTTAATGTAAATAATACAAGTTTTCCGTTAGAAAATTCATAAATATCTGTAGTTCCAATCTGTTTAAGCACACCTATAATTTCTTTTGCAGCAATATATTCAGGGTATATCAGCTTGTCTATGCCAAGATTTATAAAAGTTAATCTGTTCACAGGATTCAGATATTCCATATTATTTACTCTGGCTATACTTTTTTTGGCTCCAATTTTTTTTGCCAGTATGCAGGATAATATATTTGTATCTTCAAAATTAGTTACTGCTATATATAAATCAGAATTATGTACATTTGCTTCCCTGAGTGTCTGAAATGAAGTACAAGAGCCAACAACACTCATTAAATCATAATTAGAATCGACTTCGGTTATTAATTCAGGATCCATATCAATAATAACAATGTCATGATCTTCCTTTATCAGCATTTTAGCAAGGAATTTTCCAACATCACCGGCTCCTGAGATTACTATTTTCATGTTGCCGGATTAATTATTATAAATATTATTATCCCTGTATATATCCATAACTTTTTCGGCATAATCGATTTCAAAACCATTTTCATTTTTTTGTTTCAAAATCATAATACGTAATTCAAACAAGTGGAATAAAAATTCCGTATAGGTTTTTATATCAATATCTGATATATTTTCAGATATTTTCTGCATTTTTAAATATTTTTCAATTATTTGCGGATTAACAAGTCCTCCTTCGTCATAAGGGTGAATATAAAAAACATGCTCATCTCTATTTTGAGAAAAAAGATCCTGAGAAAGTAATTCTTCTTTATATGCCAACAAAAAAATTCCGGGAATATCAGCCGGAAATAAAGGGACATTGGCTTGTTGGGCAATAATACAATATAAAAGTGAAATAGTAGGCGAAATATATTTTCTATAACTTATACAATTAGTAAAACTAATATATTCTTCCTTAAATTCGCCTACAGGATATTTTTTAAATTTATGTTCTCTGAATAATACTTTGTTTATCACTTGTATTTTTTCAAAACCAGTAAGCTGGTCATTTAGTTCGAGCCATACACTTTTAATTATTTTATCGCAATTTTCTTCAAGTTGTTTTATATCTACATCACGATTAAAATACCGTTCCAGTAATAAGGCTCCTTGTAATAATGTAGAGTCAGGATTTTTAAGATACCTGACAAGCTCTTCTTCAAATTCTTTAAAAAAGATCTCATCAAGTAAATGTTCCGATCTTTCAAGTGCTAAATTATCAATAGATAAAGAATGATAATTTTCAAGATAGATCTTAAACATTTCACTATTATCCATTATCTTATCCCTGACAATACTATATACTTTACCGTCAGGATCTTCAAGCAGTTTCAATAAAGATGTTATTTCAGTTTTATTCATTACTTTTATCTTCTTCAATCCTCACTACAGATTTTACCCCTTTGACCTTACCTATACGGGATATTACATCTCCCAAATCCTGGGAATTATGAACATACAGATCTATTTCTCCCGTAAAAACCCCGTCATTTGTTTCAAAGTTAAGAGATTTTATATTAACATCAACTTCCTGTGATATTATTTTGGTTATATTATAAACAACTCCGACTTTATCAACTCCTTCAATCTTAATCTTCACAAGAAAAGATAATAATTTATAACTTGACCATTTGACCGTTATTATTTTATTTCCTTGTTTCGCAGCAATATTGTTTAAGTTCGTACATGTTTTTTTATGGACAATTACAGAATTATTAGGATTAATTATACCTGCTACTTCATCTCCGGGAATAGGATTGCAACATGTAGCAAGAGTAAATTTCTGGTTATCAATATCATTAATTACATAAATATCTTTTGATGTCAGGCCTTTTTGATTTTTTTGTTTACCTACACCTGTAAGTTTCCAATAACGGGCAAAAACATTTTTCGAATTTTTCAAAAGTTGTTTTTCAATATCATCTATCAGAATTATCCCCGCTCCTATTTTCTGGTAAAATTCTTCTTTGTTCGGAGTGTCGTATTTTTCTCTTAATTCCTTAAAAGATTTATGACTAAGATTAAGTTGTAAATCTTTAACTTTAGTCATAAAGATTTCCTGTCCTTTTTCAATGTTATGCAACCTCTCTTCCTTAAGAGAACTTTTTATACGTGTTTTTGCTTTTGACGACATGGCAAAATTAAGCCATTCGCGTTTAGGTGATTGTTTCGAAGATGTAAGTATTTCAACCTGATCGCCACTATGTAATACATATGAAAGTGGCTGGAGCTTATAATTAACTTTTGCAGCAATTGCTTTGTTCCCGATCTCGGTATGTATTTCATAAGCAAGATCGATAACTGTAGAGCCTTTTGGCAGTTTCATCAATTTGCCTTTAGGAGTAAAAACATATATTTCTGTTGTAAATATGTTCATCTTAAAATCATCTAAAAAAGCCAAAGAATCCGTTTCCGAATTTTTTAAAGATGTTTTAAGATTTTCAATAAGTATATCAAGGTTATTTGAACCTCTGTTATCATCCTGTTTGTATTTCCAATGCGAAGCTAATCCTTTTTCGGCAATATCATCCATTTTTTGGCTCCGGATCTGTATTTCAACCCATTTACCCCTGGGACCCATAACCGTAATATGCAATGCTTCATAGCCATTTGGTTTAGGATTTTTTACCCAATCCCTGATTCTTTGTTCGTGGTGCGGATATATATCAGTAATTAATGACATAATATGATAACATTGAGCCCTTGCATTGCTGTCAGGATAGTCGTCAGGATGATCAAAAACTATTCTTATTGCAAATAAATCATATATTTCTTCAAAAGGAACATTTTTTGTCTGCATTTTGTTCCAGATAGAAAAAATTGATTTAAGACGTCCTTTTATTGTGCATTTTATTCCATTTTTATCCAGAACTTCCTGAATAGGCACAATTATTTCATCAATGTATTTTACACGTTCTTCTTCTGTTTCTTTGAATTTTCTCGAAAGTTCACGATATATCAAAGGGTGTTCATATTTCAGAGCAAGATCTTCCAGTTCTGTTTTTATGGAATACAAACCAAGCCTGTGAGCTAAAGGTGCATAAAGGTATATTGTTTCACTTGCAATCTTTACTTGTTTATATTCCGGCATAGAATCCAATGTCCTCATATTATGAAGACGATCGGCAAGTTTTATCAGAATTACACGTAAATCCTGAGACATTGACATAAGCATCCGCCGGAAATTTTCAACCTGTAAAGATGCATCTTTGTCTAAAACATTGGATATCTTTGTTAAGCCTGCAATAATCCCGGCTATAGTCGAACCGAAAAGCCTTTCTATATCTTCAATTGTATAATCAGTATCCTCAACAACATCGTGAAGTAATGCACTGGCAATAGACTTTGCGCCCAGACCTACCTCCTGGGCTACTATTTTAGCCACAGCAATAGGATGAGAAAAATATGGTTCCCCTGATTTTCTCCGCATATTGGAATGAGCCTCATTTGCAAGATCAAATGCTTTTCTGATCAATTCTTTATCAGCATCCGATCTTACTCTTTTACTTATTTCCATAAGTTCTTCATATTGCTGTTCAATCCATATTTCTTCCTGTTCGGTTAGGCTCATAATAAATCCTTAAGAAAATTTATTCTTTTTATAATCTGAAAATTGTAAAAATTATTTTACAAAAATAAAAAATAGTCTGGTTATTTTTACTTGATAATTACAAAGAATGTACCAATTTTTTTATGTGTTTTTCCGGTAAAGTCTTTATATTTTATAGAATACTGGTACTGTTGGGATGGTACCAATTTACCTTTTAAACGTCCGTTCCATCCCTTATAAACATTATCAGAATTAAATATTTCTTCTCCCCATCTATCAAAAACTGATAATTCATAAGTATCTTTTTCAAAAAATGTCAGAACAGGTTTAAATTCTCTGTTTTTCTCATCAGAAGATGCTGCATTGATAGCTGTAGGAACCCATATTTCAGGTAATTTATATGCACAACTTATATTTGACCGGCTTCTGGATACTCTGCCGTCAATACCTATATTCTGAACAGCTTCTACATAATAACAAAGTTTATTATCAATATAAATCTCATTATTATGACTATTGATAACATAAGATTCTATATTATGATAATATTTCAAACTTAATGTATCGGCTGTTCCCACAAAAAATCCCGAATAATTAAAAGTATTATATATTTCATACTCGTCTACACCGCTTCCCCAAAGCTCATATGGTGTCCAGGTCAAATATTGTTCGAAAGTATTATGATTAGATACTTTTAACAATATATTTGAGGCAATATTAGAACTTCCTGTCTCAACTCTGCAAGGATCAACTGAAACTATTCTGTAGTTATATACTAACTTGTATATATCCGCATTATTATCAGTATAAAGTATCACGGGTTGCCCGTTATTTTCCACTACTCCAATAGTAGTAAAAGTTTGATTTGCAGAATCTCTCCTTTGAATAAGATATTCAAGGACTTCGGCATTGGTATCTACAGCAAATCTAAGATTTATATGTTCATCTTCAACTGTAGCATATTCCGCTAACAGATATGAAGGCTGATAATACGAATCGGTAAAAACTTCTATGGAGTTTGTTGTTGCCGTATGGTTTTGCAAGTTTACAGCCTCCACATAATAAAAGTATTTAATATTCCTTTCTACACTACTATCCACAAATTGTAAAATATCTCCATTTACTCTTCCAATTTCTTCATATGAAGATGCTTCCGAACGTCTTAATATTCTATATTCTGAAACTCCATCCTGCCATCCGTGATATTCCGTCCAGCTGAGCTCTACTTCCACATCACATTTTTCATATGAAAAATCGAGTAACATAGTTGTATGAGGATCCGTTATGGTACTTAACAATAACCTGTCGGTAAATGCTGCCAATCTGTATTTTTCAGGTTTATAAACTCCTGTATATAAATATTCATATGTAAGGGTCAGTCTTCCATTTACGGTTCCTATTATCCGCGTTATATCATCTATAACCTGATATACATAATACCCTGCAACATCCAGTGAATCGCTTGGCTCCCATGTTATCCTTATCATTAACGGATCGGATTCCGGAACTACACTGGCAGATACTAATACCGGCTCGTCCGGTTCTTCAGACTGAGAATATAACGCCATTGGTGCCAAAAAAAGCAAAACCAAAAATAATATTTTTTCCAAATTCTTCACCATCAACAGAAAACTATGTAAAGTAAACAAATTATTATCATTATTCAAGACTTTTAATATAAAATTGTTGTCCATTTACATTCTGAACTTTAAATCCTATTTTCTTTAAAGACCGGCTATAGGCTTTATGAAAAGACTGGGACAAAATTTTATTTATACCAAGTTTTTTAAAATAACCGGGATTTTTATTATAAATATAATTTCCCGTACCCAAATCCCTGTAAATTGGTTTTATATAATCTACTTCTACTTTCAATACATCTCCGGAAATAGTATAAATAAATATTCCAACTGTAATATTATCACTTAAAATTATAAAAAATCTTTGCCCTTCGTCAAACTGATAAAAAGGAAAAAAGTTATAAATATCTTTTTTATATGTTTCAATAAATTCTTTGACCTTTTCATCGTTTATACTAACTTCTTCTAATCTTATCCGGGATTTTCTTCCGTTAACCTTTACTATGTATATAAATATACCTAATATTAAAATTAATACTATGGTAAGAAGATATATTGGTCTGATAACACTATAAACTATAAGACATATCATTGCCAAAATGAATAGCATCCATCGTCGGGTCCTGGTAAAAACTGCCACTCCAAAAATCCCGGTAATAATTCCGCTTAATCCTAATATATCTATATATTCCATATAAAAAAGAGTCTCAAATATAACATTTTTTTTAAGACTCTTTAAATTATTTATCATAAGTCTTACATTATAATTATTTTAATTATATAAATATACTCGTTATCATTATATTATCAATATGTAAATTTAATTTTTTTTTTAATATGTTATACATTTTTGTAAAAAAAAACACCTCAAAATATTTTGAGGTGTTTTTTTGAATTATTATTTCTGCTTACATTTTCACAACTTTTGTTGTATATACCTTATCATTATTATATAGTTTAATGAACATATTACCTTCACTAAATTCTGTCAAATCTATTTTCTCAATTTCGTTTGTAATTTTTCCTTTTTGAAGAATTCTACCGGTAATATCAAGTATTTCATATTCAGATCCCTGACAATTTGTTATATTTAATATATCACTTGAAGGATTAGGATATATTTCAATATTACCAAACCCGAAATCTTCGACATCTGATAAAGGAGCTATTTGTATTATAAATTCCTGAGTGACTCTAAATAATCCGTCATAAACCTGTAGAACAACTCTGTTTTGTCCTGAACTAACAGGTACTCCAGACAATGTTGCCCTACCATTGGTTCCCAGATATAAGCCTGCCCAGCTAGGAATAGTAGTTGCTGTTAATGTAAGATTTTTTCCCTGATCGCTAATAGCTTCAATATCATATGAATATTCCCTATATGTTGTACCTGTTAAAACAGGAGAGGAAACAAATGTCGGAGGAGTGCTTGAAGTCCTTACATTAATAGTGTCTCTTTGTTCCCTGCTGGTAATACCATTAGATGCAACAACAATCAGTAAATATCTTGCTAATGTATCTGATGCAGCGAGCGTTGGAGTTGTACCAGCAACTGAACCGGTTCCGTCTCCATTATCTACAATTGTTGTCATCCATGTTGGAGGTCTGCTCACAGTTATCGTAATTTCTTTATTATTTTCATCATATGTTTCAATCTCATAATAGAAATCATCTCCTTCTATAAAATTTCTTGGAGCGGATGATAAAAAGTAAGGAGCTTCTGGCCATCTGTATATACCTCCTGAAACATCTGAGACTCTACCTCCTACCCAGCCATGATCTTCATCAATCATAAGGACTTTTGTATAATATATATCCTCATCAATTGTAGTAAAAGTTGCTGCATTGTCATTAGTTAAATATGTTTTCATTACATTATTATCAGCCGTATCTACCATTATAAAAATATAATTGTTAGCCTTACCCGGAATAGAAGAAATATCTACTATTAAGCCGTTAAATTCTACTGTTCCCCAGGCTACACCGGAATTTGCAGTACGTCTAAGAACACATGTATCAACTTCACCTGTTATTTCGTTTATTTTTTCAAAATATGCAAATCCACCATTTACGTTATAAAATGACATTGCTTTCAATTCCATATCTTCTGCAACCAGAACCTTTTCCCAATTAGCTCCTGCATCAGCAGTTCTGTATATATAACCGTTTGTTGTTCCAAACCAAGCCCTGGTACCAGTTAAATATCCTACTCTGGCAACAACTTCTTCACCGTTTCCTGCAGAAGGTAAATTCGTTAATTTAGTCCATGTAGTTCCTCCATCTGTTGTACGGAATAGTTCAATAACATCATTCACAGGATTTCCTACACAAAATCCTATTTCAGTGTTAAACATTTTTATTATTTTAACTTCATTATTGCTGTCAAAAGTAGCTGTAGACTGGATCGTCCAAGTCTCACCACCATCAACTGTATTAAAAACAGCACCTCCACCGTTTTCATGACTAGCCAATAACCATGCAACATCTGTTTCCGGAACAGATAAATCTACCGGAGAATATCCTGTTCCAAGATTGATTGTACTTACTGCCCAGGATACTCCCCTGTTAGTTGTTTTTGAAAGGCTATTAATAACTTCACCTGTTTGTTCGTCAGCAGCCAAAACCCATGCTTCCTGCTGATTTGGAATCTCTATATCAACAACTTCTACTCCATTGCTGAAATTAAGATTTTGTTCAATCCAGTTATTCTGTTGTAAATCGTCAGGATTTTCAACCTGATTCCCTACAATGATATATGAGGTTTTTATTTCTGTATCTGAATTTGTACCGTCACTAACTGTTAACTGTACACTTTGAATTCCTCTTTTGTTAAACACAATTTCTGTAGGATTTTGCTCGTCACTCTGTGATGGTATGGCATTTTCAAATACCCACTCCCATGATGTAGGAGTTCCTTCAGAAAAGTCTGTAAAATCTACAGAACCTCCAAGTTCTACAAAAATAGTATTAGCTTCAAATTTTGCAACTAAATCGTTTCCTGCCATATCTATTGCTAAAGAAACCGCTTCCAGTGCATTTATCCTTCCTGTACCAATTTTTCCTACATACTGGTCGTTTTCTTCATCAACATTATCACATGATGCTTTAAGCAGTTCTTTCAGTTTGCCAGGTGTTAAATCCGGATTTACGGATAACATCAAACCACATAAGCCTGATGTTATTGCAGCAGCACCTGAAGTTCCGCTCATAATATCATAATTCCCTGATATTGCAATAGATGTTGCGTCTCCTGCATAAGAGCCGGCACCACCTGTAAGCTGGGTTAAAATACCATCAATAGTTCCGGCAGTATTATATGTAGTACTCAACAATGAAAATTTACCAATACCTTGCTGATTACCTGAAGTAGCAAAGCCTCCCGGAGCCATAACGTCAACCCATTCTCCATAATTTGAAAACTCGGATTTATTATTACCCAGATCACATGAAGCAACAGCGATCACATTATCAAAAGCTGCCGGATAATACATATCGGTACCGTCATTATTATTTCCGGCAGGAGCAACTATCACACAACCTTTGTTAAAGGCATAATTTACAGCATTCAACATAGCTTGCGACCATTCTGTTGTTTGCCATGATACATTGATAACATTAGCTCCATTATCAGCTGCCCATATAATACCTTCGGGCACATAACTTAAAGTAGTGCCGTCATCAGAGTCAGCAGACAGTTTTACAGCCATGATTTTCACATTATCATTACCTATTGAAGCAATTCCTATTGTATTATTATTTTCTGCAGCTATTAAACCGGCAACATGTGTGCCATGCGACCATACATAAGTATCAGAAGGAGGATTAGGATCATTATCTCCATCTATAAGATCTATAGAACTGACTACTTTATTTTCCAAATCAGGATGGTCGATCCAAATAGCATTATCCAATACAGCAACTATTACTTCATTCATATTTGTTGATTCCATTGCAGTCCAGGCTTCTGAAGCATTTACAAGATCAAGATGCCATGATGTATTGGTTTGTCCCAGATCGTTTCCCATAAAAGATCCGGTAACAGCCATATCATAATATATATCATCCGGATCAGCAGAGAAAGAGGACATGCTAAATACAGGAACTTTTTCTGCATATTCAATATCCGGATTAGAATTTAACTCACTCAATAAAGATTGAATATTTTCTACATTATTAAAATTTATTCTTAAAGTACGTTGAAGCCTGTCATTCTTAGCTGATAAAAATGGCATTTTTACTTCTTTTATCTGGTATTTTTCAATTAATCCTTTAAGGAAATAAACATCTTCAGAATTAATTTTACCGTTTTCATTTGCCACATTCAAAAATACGTGATCAGCAATCTTTACGTAAACTCCTCCGGAATTTTCATTCACAGCCTGAGCAAACGTATTCACAAACGGAAATAATATTAGCACAAGTGCAAAAATTACTTTAATAAATGTTTTCATAATTTGCTTTTAATTAATTAATAATACATAATTTGCCCCAAAGATAATTTTTTTTTTTTACATCTCCATTAAATTGTTTAATTTTTTACAGCATAAATAACATGTCTTTTACCTGCCGGACCTACTACCCTTTTTACATCCAGACCACAATCCCTTAATGTCTGTTTTACAATGCCTTTGCTACAATAAGTAACAAATATGCCTCCCTTATCAAGCCTTGTGATTATTCTCTGCAGATTTTTATATTCCCACATTTCAGGCTGGGTTTCCGGAGAAAATGCATCAAAATATATTATATTATATTCTTTATCCGGATTAAAATCATTAAGATTTATGTTGTTTTTTAACAAAATAAACTTTTGGTCAATCTTTATTTCAGTATTCCATTCTTCATAAAAACGCCAAAATATTTCCGGTTTAATATTCAGTTTTTCTCCATATCCGATCTCTCTGATTATTTCGTTTTCAAGGCGTACGGTATCTATTGCATGATAAAAAATATGATTATCCAGATACTCGTTTGCCAAATAAGAAAGAATTGCATTTAAACCTGTACCATAACCTATTTCAAGAATATTTACCTGCCTATTCTTAAATTTTTTCAGACCAAGATTTATATATATATGTTCCGATTCCGCTGCAGCTCCGTTTATACTATGGTAATGCTCATTGTATTCACCGGAGTAAACCGTATTAAAACCATCCCTTGTAGAAATAATCTTAATTTCATTCATAATTTAATTTTATTACAAGAATGTAAGTTACGAATTATTTGGAAAATATAAAAATATATTTTCCAAAAATACTTTTTGTTAATAAAAACTTTTTGTTTACCCGGTTTTATTAGCTTATTAATTTCATAAATTACCATACAAAAATAAATTATTTCTTTTATTAACACATAAAAACGAGGATTTTCACATGTTTTTTATTTACTTTGTATTGTATTTACATTTTTAAACACTTTTATTATGAAATACTTTTTCTTAATAACATTATTTTCTTTTTTATTTCCACATCTTATTGCACAACAAAACCAGAAAATAATGCCGGACAGTTATTATCTGATGCCTTATTATGAAGAAACAGAAGATCTTGATCATATCTGTATTGCTCCTCCTGCCAAAAGCCTTATTAAAACCGATGATGTAGAAAAAAATGATAAAGACGGAACCATGTATGTAATAGGAATACTTTTGCCTGTAGATCTAACTCCTGAAAATTCAGGCACATGGATTACAACTGAAAATGGTTTAAAAATATGGAGATTACGGTTATCCAGTGAAAATGCAAAGGCTGCAGCACTTCATTTCGATTATTTTAAACTACAAAAAGATTCCAGATTATTCGTTTACAGTGAGGATTTCAGTATAGTGCTTGGACCTTTTACCAATAGTGATAATCCCGAAGGTCTGGAATATTCCATTGGTGTATTAAATGGAAATGACATTATAATTGAATACGTATTACCGTCTGAAACAATTCCTCAAAAAAGTTTACATAACGGAAATGTAAAAAAATCTGATTTTAAAATAAGTGCATACTCTTATATATACAGGGGAGAATACTTATTTTTCGATCAGTCTAAAGCAACAGGATATGGTACATCAGGAGAATGCGAGGTCAATGTAAATTGTTCGGAAGGAAATAACTGGAGGGTACAACAAAGGGGAATTGCCAGGATTTATGCTATCGAAGGTATTTATGCCGGATATTGTACAGGATCTCTTGTAAACAACACAGCCAACGATCTTACTCCATATATGCTTACAGCAAACCATTGCGGGGAAAACTCTACCGCTGCAAATTTCAGGCAATGGAGATTTGATTTTAATTATGAAAGCCCCGAATGCATATCTACAACAGAACCTTCCAGAAATAGTTTTGCAGGATGTACAAAAGTAGCTGCAGCCCCTTTAGGTGGCGGATCTGACTTTCTTTTATTAAAGTTAAGTGCAAGTAAAGAAAACTTAAAAGCAGCCAATGTTATTTACAACGGATGGCGAAAAAATAATGTCGGAAGTTACAGTGGTGTTGGCATCCATCATCCTAATGGTGATATTAAAAAAATTTCTACTTATAATACTAATCTGACTACAGCAACATACAATGGAGATAAGATTGGAGCAAATAATGCTCATTGGAGAGTTCGCTGGACTTCAACGGCAAACGGATTTGGCGTTACGGAGGGAGGCTCTTCCGGATCTCCTATATTCGATAACGAAGGATATATTATCGGTACGCTTTCGGGTGGATCTTCTTATTGTAATCAAACATCCGGATCCGACTTATATGGAAAAATATCATATCATTGGGATTCCAATGGCACTACTGACACATTACAGTTAAAACCATGGCTGGATCCGATAAACTCCGGCAATACAAACTGTGACTTTCTCGATCCGAACTCTGATATAGATATGATCCCTGAATTTACAGCATCCAGAACTACCATAGGATATGGTGCTTATGTCAAATTTACGGATATTTCAACCAGTTCGTCATCTATAAATTCATGGTCATGGCATTTTGACGGAGGTACACCGTCTTATTCTTCGGAAAGAAATCCGGTAATCGTATATAATGATCCAGGAACATATAATGTAAGTCTGACTATAACAAATAACAATGGGTCCAAATCAAAAATCAAAAATAATTTTATAGAAGTCTTAAATGTAAGAAATAGTTTTTCATATGATTTTGAAGATTGTACTGATTTTTCTGTAGACCAGTTTGCCCCGTGTACAACATATGACGGTGACAGACAACCTACATATGGTACGGAAGATTTTGACTTCATTAATGAAGGATATACCGGATCATTCATAGTATTTAATGCTTCCCAGACTATGCCGGCTGCAGAATCACCATGGTTTGCATATGAAGGAGAAAAAGCAGGAGCCTGTTTTGCTGCAATTGATTCACCAAATAATGATTGGTTTATCTCTCCGCAATTATACATTCCCAACAACACAACATTCAGCTTCTGGGCAAAATCTTTAACTGATGAATATAGTCTTGAAAGGTTTAATGTATTAGTTTCAACCAACAGTAATAACTATTCCGATTTTGTTAAGATATCCTCGGGAGTGTTTACAGAAGCTCCGGCAACCTGGAACAAATACGAATATAACCTTTCCGAATATGCCGAAGAAAGAATATATGTTGCCATTCAGTGTGTATCGGATAATGCTTTTGTATTTATGATCGACAATATCGAAACAGTATCTCCCTCATCTGTAAAATCAAACCCGGACACAAATGTTTCAATATATCCCAATCCAGGCAACGGAATATTTAATATTGATATAGAAAACGAAAAAGCCACAATAACCGTTTATAATATACTCGGAAAAGAGATAAAAAAATTAAAATTAAGTTCTGATAAAGGAAAAATAGACCTCAGTGATCAAAATTCCGGAATATATTTCATTGAAATAATTACTGATGACATAAAAACAATTAAAAAAGTTTCTATTTATTAGTTTAATATATGAAAAAACTAAAGAATCCGTTTGCAGAAAAAGGAGGAAAAAAGAAATGTTTCGGCTGTTCTCCAAATAATAAATACAGTTTGCAAATGACTTTTTTTGAAGATGGCGAAGACATATGGTCTGAATGGCAGCCAAGGCCTGAATTTGACAGTTGGGATAATATCGTTCACGGCGGGATTCAGGCATGTTTAATTGATGAAACAGCAGGCTGGCTTATTGTAAAAAATATAGGGAGATTTACAGTAACTAAAGAACTTGATATAAAATTTAAAAAACCGTTAAATTCAAATCTCGGTATTATAAAAACAAAAGCATCACTAATAAGAATTGAAGACAATATTGCATATATTGATGTAGAAGTATTTAATCACGAAATGCAATTATGTACAAAAGCAATAGGGACTTTTTATATGTTCAGTGCGGAAGATTCAAAATCAAAATTCAACATTCCGGAACATGATGATTTTTAAATAAGACATATGTTTATAACACTATATGATACATTATAAAACATTTCTAACTTTATAAGTTCTGCAGTTTTGATTTTTCTAGAATTTTGCAACAAGTTTAAGATTCAAACGTCTGCCGGTAAGATAATTAGGAACACCATATTGTTCTCCCTGTATGCTTGTCACCCATGTATAAGATATGGTATTATCAATATCCAACAAATTAAACACTTCAAGACTTATCCACATTTCTTTAAAATACCGGAAAATATTTCCTTTAGGTAACTTTTTTTCTGATGATATAAGTCTTTTGGAAACTCCAAGATCAACACGTCTGTATGGACGAAACTTCCCAATCGACAGATATTTATCCTTATTTAAAATGTTATATGGTAAACTGGTTCCGAATAATAAACTTAAATGAACCTGCCATGACTGATTTCCGGGTATGTAATCCTGAAAAAATATCCCTATATTCAACCGTTGGTCTGTTGGTCTGGGAATAAAACCATACATTACCGTATCTAATTTTCCTTCATCGTTTTTAGTGGTATAATATGCTCCGTCTATTTTTTCTTCTGTTTTCATAAAAGAAATACTGAACCAGGATTCTGTGCCTTTAACAAATTCTCCGTTAATTTTTGCTTCAATTCCCGCAGCATAACCTTCTGCAATATTTTCACCAAAATATGTTATTTTAACATTATCAACACTATAAGGATTTAAATTATAAAGATATTTATAAAATATTTCAGTCGATAATTTAAACGGACGGTTCCACATTTTAAATTCGTAGTCAGCACCCAAAACAACATGGTATGAAGACTGTGCTTTTATATCTTTATTAATAGTCCCGTCCATACGTCTTATTTCCTTAATTGTAGGCGGCTGATGGTATAAACCTGTAGCAAAACGGAATATGAAATTTTTGTTCCAGTAAGGATGAATTCCCAGGCTTATTCGGGGACTAGCCAGAAATTCATTATTGTAACTCCAGTAGTTAAACCTTACGCCACCGCCAAGTGATAAATTAAATTTATCAAAATTAAATTCATAAGAGTCCTGTATATATGCACTTATTCTACTACTTCTTATACCAACTTCTCCTATATCAACAAAATATAATTTAATGGAATCATCCCTGTATCCCGGCGACCAAATAGAATAACCTGCAGAATCAATCATGGTCCACTCGTTTATATGATAATCATAGTCTTCATAATTATATTGTATTCCCCACAATATGTTATGATTTTTTTTATTGATATCACCCATGTGTTTAAATGAAAATACATTTCCGGTCAAATAATTACGGGCATGATCAAGATATTTTCCTATCCCTATATTAACGACACTATCTCCCAGATGATTTGATCCCTGACTGGCATCCAGTTCATTTAAATAATATTCGCCCAGGATATCAAATGTTTCTTCTTCATTTGTATAATATGTAGAAAATATAAATTTCAGGTTTGTATTTAGATTCATTCTGTACAATGCTGTTAGTGCTCCCGTAGCATTTGTGAACTGGTCAATTTCCTGTCCTTCAAAATACATAGTCACATTCATCGCATTATCTCTTGCTCCAAAAGATGTTTTTCTGTCTTCGGGTACAAACTTATACTTATTACTATTTATATTACCAAGGAAACTTAATTCGACCTTGTCGTTTAAATCATAAGTCATATATGTCTGAAAATCCAAATAGTTAGGATCATATTGTCCGCTCATATCCATTGAACTAAGAATATATTTTGTTGTTTTATACCTTAATCCTGTATTATATCTGAATAAATGATTTTTACTTGTGCCTTCAAGATGTACATCTGCACCGAGTAAACTTGCAGATACGGAACCTCCGAATTCGCGTGGCTGCCTGTATTTTATATCCAGAACTGACGACATTTTATCACCATATTTTGCATCAAATCCCCCGGCTGAAAAAAGGATTGAGGATATCATATCCGAATTCAAAAAACTTAAGCCTTCCTGATTTCCCGATCTGATAAGAATAGGACGATATATTTCCACATCATTTACAAATACCATATTCTCATCAAAATTTCCACCACGGACATTATACTGACTGCTCAATTCATTATTAGACGATACCGAAGGTAAGGTTTTTAAAATTCCTGCAACACCATCATGAGTTGGAATCTTTTTTGTAACCGAATTATCAATTCTGGTATAAGCACTATGTATATCTCCTCTTATCTCAGCACCCGGAAGCATTGTATATTTTTGTTCCAGATATATTTTGTGCTGAGCTACTTCTCCGGGTTTTAACTTTAATTTCAGTACATACATCTCATGTCCCAGATAAGATATTTCCAATACCAAATCGACATTTGACGGTACCTTAAGCTCAAAATTCCCATCCATATCAGTGGATGTACCAAGCGACATGCCTGCAACATTAATATTTACCAGTTGTGCAGGTTTAGATTCAGAATCATATATAATTCCTTTTACTGCAGAATTTTGGGAAACCCCCAAAACACAAATAAATAAGGTTAGCTTTATGACCAGCAGAATCTTTATTTTCTCCATAATACCAGTTGATACACTTAATAACAAAAAGTAATTAAATATATTGCTTTACTTTCTTCATTTTTTTTCTTCAACATCAGGATATGTTATTCGTGTATGATAAATATTTTTGATCTTGGATACAAATATACTTTTAGCTATAGTAATTTGCTTTAAGGTAATTTCAACTTCATCAAACTGACCATCATTAAGCTGCTGATTAACAATACCGTTAACAAGTTTATCTATAGATTCAGGAGTGTATTCTTTTAAGGTTCTCGATGCCGCTTCAATAGCGTCTGCCATCATCATCACAGCAGTTTCAAGAGTTTGCGGTTTAGGTCCGGGATATTTAAAATTACTTATAACAGGTTCCTGACCTGGGTGGGAATTTATCCACGAATTGTAAAAATAACGTGTAACACTTGTTCCGTGATGCATTGTAATAAAATCAACTATTTGTTTTGGCAAATGGTATTTATGAGCCAGGTCTTCCCCGTATTTTACATGTGAAATAATCTTCTGTGCACTTTCTTCAAGGTCAAATTTATCATGTATATTTTCGCCATTCTGGTTTTCAATAAAAATTTCAGGAGCTTCCAATTTTCCTATATCGTGGTACAATGCTCCTGCCCTTGCCAGCAGGTAATCTCCACCCAATTCTCTTACAACCGATTCAACAATATTGGCAACCTGTACTGAATGCTGAAATGTTCCCGGCGCTTTTTCTGCCAGTTCTCTCAAAGCAGGACTATTAGTATCACTTATTTCCATCAGGGTAAAATCGGAAATAAAACCAAATACTTTTTCATAAATATATACAATTGGTAAATACAATAATAAAAATGCAGAACTTATTGCATAACTGAACATTTCATTTTTAAGTAATTCAGAAAATGATCCCTGACGCATAAGAACAAATCCGATATATATTATCATATAACTTACAAATACCAGTAATAATGTAATAAAAATCTGTCTTCTGCGTTGTTTTTTTCGCAAACTGAACATTGCAACCATTCCGGTAATAGTTTGAATAAAAATAAATTCGAAACTATTGGGGGCGAAAAAACCTGCAACAAATATCGTCAGTAAATAAACGAAAAAGGATATATGAAACCTGTAGAATGTTATTAACAATGCAGGTACAAGAGTGAATGGTATAATATTAATGTTTAAATCGGTATACTTAAATACTACAAAAACAGAAAATATTATCAATAACATCTGTAAAGTAAAAAAAGTATTGTTCTTAAAACTTAATAGTACCTGCCTGTTATAAAAGAAGAAATAACACAGATATACTACAAAATATAATGAAAAAAACAATAATATTACTCCTATGCTTATAAGATAACGGTTGACATTAGAATCATCGGCTTCTGTTTCTTTTTTCAGCGATAATAACATTTTATTCTCTTTTTCTCCAACAATAGACCCCTTTGATATTATAAGTTCACCGGTCTGCACTATTCCCATTGTCGGGGATATTGACTTTATCTGTTTATTCAGCATTTCATTGCTGACATTACTGTCATATAGTATATTAGGTCTAAACTCATAAGATTTTATCAGGTTATATATAGGATAATCATTCAAAGAATCTATATTTTTTACACCCGAATGGTTATAAACATCCATAAATAGATCTTCAACATTCTTTTTCTCATAAAACTCATCCTGAAAACTTAATTCATATATCTTATTTTTAAATACATAAAACTTATAATTACCATAATCGTCTAAAGTATCAGGCAGAATAATTAATCCTTGTCTATAAATTTTATTTATCAAACTGTCTGCCGACCTGTTAAACCGGTCCAGATAAGTCTTTGGATTTGTATATCTTTTTCTTAATGTTTTACTATTATCGTAATAAGTTAAAATTTTTGTTTCTTCTGTTTCATGCAGTTTATTTACAAAGTCCGAAGTAATGCTGCCAAATACAGTAGTATCAATATAATAATAAGGGATAAAGTTTTTCACAACACTGTCTTTTTCTACCTGCAGTTCTTTATCTGTCCTGTAGATAGGAAAATCAAAAGCAGCAATCATGTCTTCATGTAACCATGGACTTCCTTCAACAAATGAATATTCAAATTTCTTATCTTTGGGAAATATATACACTACAATAGTTACACTGAGAAGAAACAATATAACAGTGTAAATTACTACTGAATATTTTTTTAGATCAAATTTCATCTTTTTTATTTAATAAACCTGAATAGCCCGTAAAGATAAATTTTTTTATAATTTTTTTAAAATTTATATTCACCGGGAAATAAAATTGAGAAAATTTTCTCCAAAGTTTATATATAACAAAGTCCATATAGAAAATCTCATAAAACGTCCTATAAACATGAATAATGCCGACAATTTCGGACTTATTTTATAAAAACCAAGAGCCAGTGCCAGAATATCCCCTACAAATGGTAACCATGTGAAAAAAGCAAGCAGATTTCCGTATTTATCAACTTTTTCTTTTTGTTTTTCCAGAGTTTCGGGTTTTACTTTAAACCATTTTTCAATCCATTGCCATTTTCCAAGGTATCCTAATCCGTATGTGGTCATTCCTCCCAACCAGTTACCTGATGTAGCAACTATTAAAGCTATATACGGATTAGCTCCCATCAGTAAAACCCCTGTTAGTAATATATCACTGCTAAAAGGTATAATTGTAGAAGCTAAAAAACAACCTATAAATAAACCAATATACCCAAAACGAATTAATGATTCCATATGTTCTTAAAGTACTTAGTTACCAACTCTTAGTTACTAATACTTTGTTATTTAATTCTTAATTTTTAATTCTTAATTGATCTCGTTACTCACAGCCCGGTCCTTCATTTTACATTACTAATCTCTAATTTTTCAATTCTTACCACCCAAAGTGTCCGAATTTAATAGAAAAACAAGCACCTACAGAATTTAATGATGTACTATCATAAAATGCCGGTTCGTCAGGAAAAAAACAATGTCTATATTCTACTCCCAGACTTATAGCAAAAATATCATTCAGATAATATTCAATTCCTATAGATGGAACCAGGCCATAATAAAGGCTATTATTGCCACGCTCATAGTTATCAGCATTAACAGTATTAATATTTCCTATCAGTATTTTAAGATCTGCCAAACCATGAAAACGTTTTGATTTCCATAAAGGATAACCTGCATATATACCTCCATAAGCACATGAAACTTTATATTCATTATCTGTTTCGTCATCTTTAATTTTAGTATTGGAAGTAAGTCCATTGAAAAATACTCCCAATCTTATATCTTTTACAATAAATCCGCCACTTCCGCCGGTAAAAAAAGCAAATTCCTGATCAATTGAATTAAACCCAAAGTTCAGAGAAGCAAACCCTCCACCCTTTCTCGACTCATCCTCAGGATTTACCTGGGAACTTAATTTAAACACAGATAAAACAATTATTATTAATAACAGAACTAATTTTTTCATATAGTTTTTTTTTGTAAAATAATTTATTTATTTTGTGAAATAAAAAATAAATATACTAATTTAATTGATAAAAAACACTTTATATGAGATTTTTTTTTATTTTTCTGTTACTCTTTATAAGTACAAATATCTTTTCCCAGTCGGAGCTTAGTTCCATGTTGTTAAATGAACTATCACAAAACAATAAAGAATACCTGAATGTCAATATTTACTTCCATAATAAGAACAATATAAACGAACTTGCTCTGAAACTTGATAAAAACCATTCAGATTTTAATACCAGAGTAAAAAAAGTTATAGAATTACAGAAAAACAATGCCGGTCATTCCCATGAAGTATTCATAAATAGTATTTCCCGGATGGATTATGATAAAAAAGAAATTCTCAAAAACATTAATCATTACTGGGTTTTAAATATGATTAATGCTGATGTAAAAACAGAATACATTTATGAACTCCTTAATTTTGATGAAATTGCACATATAGATCTAAACAGCCCGCGATACAGGGTACATGAAGTTCAAAAAACAGAAGTCGACGGCCAAAAGTCTGTAAATAGTTCAGAACCCGGACTAAAGGCAATAAATGCACATAAATTATGGGAACTGGGTTACACAGGGCGTAACATACTTTTTCTAAGCGTTGATACGGGAGTATTACCTCAACACCCTGCAATAAGTAATAATTTTGCAGGAAACTATTTACCAATGAGCCAATGTTGGTATGGAATAAGACATGAATACCCGACAGACAACGATCTTTCTTCAAGCCACGGCACACACACCACAGGAACCGTACTTGGTCTTGACCCGTCAAACAACGATACTATAGGAGTTGCTTTCAATGCCAGATGGATTGCTACAGATCCTGTTGCAAGCAGAGAATCTGAACTTCTGACACCTGCACAGTTATTAAGTGTGTTTGAATGGGCTTTGAACCCTGACGGTGATGATAATACTACAAATGATGTCCCAAGAGTTATAAATAATTCCTGGGGTTTTGACTATCAGTTAGCTGCCCAGTTCAATGCATGTGATATACAAGAAGCTCAAATACTCGTAATAATAGAAACAGCAGGCATATGTTCTCCGTTTTCTGCAGGTAATGAAGGATCCGGGGAAAGTACTATCGGTTTTCCTGCAATGCTTGCATATAACGAAATCAACCCTATGTCCATCGGTGCATTAAATGCTAATTTAACAATTGCTAATTTTTCAAGCAGAGGACCATCAACATGTATAGATGAAGACGGAATTCTAAAAATCAAACCAGAAGTATGTGCTCCAGGAGTAAATATAAGATCATGTTCTAAAACGAACGGATATGCATATTTATCCGGAACCTCAATGTCGTGCCCGCATGTTTCCGGAGCTTTAATTTTGCTGGCAGAAGCTTTTCCGGACGCCTCTGCCTACGAATTAAAAAATGCTCTGTATTTAACAGCTATCGACCTCGGAGAAGAAGGTGAAGATAATACTTTCGGACGGGGTATTATTGATGTTTACGCTGCTTATGAATTTTTATGCAACACATATACACCTACTGCTCCTGTTACAAATCAATATGACCTGAAAACAGAAATAATAGTCCCTGAAAATATAATTACATGCACAGACAATAATAATCTATCTGTAAAAATCAGAATTATAAATGAAGGGATATCTCCGGTAGAAAATTTCAATTTCAAAGTTTACATAAATAATGAACTGATTTCCGACCAGTTTCAGGAATTAATATTAAACTCAGGTGAGTATTTTGAATATAGCATAGACAACTATAATTCTGAACAAACATACAACACTATCTATGCTACCGTTGCTGCCGAAGAGAACATACAGGAATTCGACATATTTAACAATGGAGTTGTATATAATTTCTATCTGATAAATGACGGCACTTATCCTTTAAATGAAAATTTTGAGAATTTTGAGAATATCGAAAATATAACACCTGCATTAGGATGGGTAATTTTAAATCCTGATTATTCCAATACCTGGGAAATCCTCAAATGGGGAGAAAACGACGAACACAAATCCATAGGCATTAATTTTAAGGAATACATTTCGAATAATAATGAAAAAGATTACATATATATACCCAAGATATTATTACCCGAAGATGATTCAATATTCTTTAACTTTACATATGCATACAAAAACGATAATCCATATGGAGAAAAAGACAGTTTAATTATTGAATTAAGCACAGATTGCGGTAATACATTCCAACATAGCTTATTTGCACAAGGTCATAAATATCTTGCAACAGTTCCGGGACAGTCATTTCCATTATATAAACCCGTAAGTTTTGATGAGTTCGACACAATCAGCATACCGTTGACAGAATTTAAAGGACAGGAAATACTGATGCGCCTTACTGCTGTAAATAATAAAGGTTCTGTTATTTACATAGATCAGACAACAATAGGAAAAAGATTTTCAGAATCCGGTATTTTCAATTATTCAAATAATTATGGCGATTTGAAAATATTTCCGAATCCGGCAAAAGATATTATAAAAGTTGAAATTCCTGATAATATAAATTCAGACATACTTGAAATTTACAATTCCACAGGACAATCAATATTGAAAATACCGGTAAAAAACGGGATACAAACAATAGATTGTAATAGTTTTAATCCGGGAACTTATTTCATAAAATTAATGCATTCCGGCTTAAGAACAAAATTCATAAAAAAATAAATTCCGGGAATTTTAAATTTTGGTGCGATTTTTGATAGTAAAAATAAACGTAAAAAATATTAAAAAGATATACTATGAAAAAGATTTTACTATTTGCAGTAGCAGTGTGTTTTTCTGTGGCACTTTTCTCACAGCAGTCAGGTCCTTCCATATCCTGGGAAAAAGTAGTTCACGATTTTGGGACATTCAACGAAGATGCAGGAGTTCAAAGTTATACTTTCGATTTTGTTAATACGGGAAACGAACCTCTTTACATTACGAATGTAAAACCTTCATGCGGATGTACCGGAGTAGATTATAGTAAAGAACCGATACAACCGGGTGGTAAAGGATTTGTTACGGCTGGATACAATCCGGATAAAAGACCGGGCAAATTTAATAAATCTATAAATGTTACCACTAACGAATTCCAACCTACATCTGTATTAAGAATAATGGGTGAAGTAACCCCAAGAAGCAATCCTGAAGAGTCACAAAATTAAGTTAATTATCATGAAAAAATTAAGTTCAATAATTATAATAAGCATAATTACGATTTTTGCAATTAATGCCCAAACACAAAACTCCAGCATTTCCTGGGAAAAAACGTCTCACGATTTTGGTTCTTTTAAAGAAGAAGCCGGACCGCAAACAGCAGTTTTTGCTTTTACAAATACAGGAAATTCTCCTTTATACGTAACAAATGTAAGAGCTTCCTGCGGATGTACTGCTACAGACTATACCAAAGAACCTATTCAACCAGGTGGTAAAGGATATGTAAATGCTACATATAATCCTGCAAACAGACCTAATAAATTTAATAAATCAATTACTGTTACAACGAATACAGAAAATCCTACTACAATTTTAAGAATAGAAGGAAATGTTGTTCCGCGCGAAAAAACCATTATTGACGAATATCCAAGGGAATTCGGTAATTTGAGGCTTAAAAGTACTCATGTTCCTTTTTCCAAAATATATAATACCAGTGTTGTTTCAGAAACTATTGACGTAGTGAACATGGGAACAGAAGCAATAGACATAACTTTCGAGAATATTCCTTCACACATCACCATAGTTGCCGAACCTCAAAGACTTGAAGGTATTAATCCTAATGCAGAAACAGGTCAGAAAGGGATTATAAAAATAACTTATGACGGTAAAAAGAAAAACGACTGGGGACAATCAAACGACAGAATAAGTATTATAATTAACGGTGAAAAAAATTCCCAGTATCGTTTATCAGTAAGTTCAACACTTGAAGAAGATTTTTCTCATTTATCCGCAGAAGAACGGGCTAATGCTCCTAAAATAGAATTTAAAGAGTTTGAACATGATTTCGGTACTATAAAACAAGGAGAAAAAGTTTCATATAATTATGTTTTTAATAATTCCGGAAAAACAGACCTTATAATCAGAAAAATAAAAACAACATGCGGATGTACTGCTACAAATCCTGAAAAAATGGTAATAAAACCGGGAGAATCAAGTCATATTACCGTTACTTTTAATTCTGCAGGAAAAAAAGGCAACCAGCAAAAAACTATTACAGTAATTTCAAACGACCCGAACCAATCAAGTATAGCTTTAAAGATAAAGGGAAATATTGAAGAATCTGCAAATTAATATTTTATAAAGAAATATATGAAAACGGTTGAATATTTTTCAGCCGTTTTTTTGTTATTTTGCATGAAATTTTGATTTATGACATATAATATTTTTAACATATTCTTTATAAAAATAAAATCCGGATTATTCAGCAAGATCATATTTTGTTTTATTATCTTATCATTATTTACATTTAGAATAAAAGCCCAGGACAATAATCCATACTACGACAATATTATTATTCTGAAAATAAAAGAAGAATATAAAAACGGTTTTTTCTCCAATAAACAGATCTCTTCTTATTTTTCGGAATTAAATATAAAAAGTTTAGAAAAGGAATTCCCAAATACAATAACACCCGTACAAAAATATAATACCTACGGGCAAAAACTTACAGATTTAACCAATATATACCGTCTGGAAACAGAAAATAATGATATAAAACCAATAATAAATTATCTTAATAAACTGGAATCGATCGAATATGCAGAACCTTTATACAAAATAGAGCTTTTATTTGTTCCCGACGATCCGCATGCAGTTTCAAACCAATATTGGCTGGAAAAAATAAAAGCATATGATGCATGGGATATTCATAAAGGCGATACCAATACAGTTATTGGTATATCTGATACCGGTATAGATTTATCACATCCCGATCTCATATATAACATCAAATATAATTATAATGATATTCCTGACGGAATTGACAACGACAGGGACGGATATATTGACAATTTCAGAGGATGGAATTTCGGAGACAATAATAATAACCCTCAGGCAACTGATAACCATGGAGTTCAGGTTTGCGGAATAGCAGGAGCTTCGGTCAACAATGGAGAGGGCGTTGCAGGAGCAGGATATCTTTGCAAAATATTACCTCTGAAGATATCTAATTCATCAGGCACCATCGTCAATGCGTATCAATCTATAGTTTATGCGGCAGAGCACGGTTGTGCCGTAATTAATTGTAGTTGGGGAAATACATATTATCAAAAAATGGGGCAGGATGTCATAAATTATGCTGTTAACAATTATGACTTACTCGTTGTTGCTGCATGTGGAAATACTAATACAGAAACAGAATACTATCCGGCTTCATATGAAAATGTTTTATCTGTTGCTGCAACAACGAGTAACGATGAAAAATGGATGCCTTCGAATACGGGCACAACTTCCGGGTCAAGCTACAGCTATAATGTCGACATATGTGCTCCGGGAACTATTTTTTTCACAACTGCCCTGAACGGAACATATTCTCAAATATATGGTGGAACGTCATATGCTGCTCCTATTGTCTCGGGATGTGCCGGTATACTTCGCTCCTATTTTCCGCAATATTCTGCATTGCAAATCGGAGAATTAATTAAAATAAGTGCTGATAATATATACGGTATAGAGGCAAATATCCCATATTCAGGAAAACTTGGAGCCGGGAGAATAAATTTATATAATGCTCTTACAATTGAACCTACACCCTCAATAGTATTCCGCAACATATCTGTTGATTACCGGGAAGATAAAGTAATAATAAACGGCGAATTCAGGAATTTTCTTGCCAATGCGGAAAACCTTAACATTACTGCCAACATAAATTCAATCTATACACACATTGAAAATAATAACATATTCAGCGGAAATTTAAACACTAACGAAGCATATTTATCTGATAATGAAATTATAGTTTATATAAGAAATAATCCGGAAAACGAAAAAGTCAGCCTGGAATTAACTTATGAAGCCGATAATTATTCAACAAAACAATTGTACGAATTCTATCTTAATAAAACATATAAAAACGCGGAAACAGACTTATTAACACTATCGGTAACCGAAAATGGGCGTTTAGGATACTCAGATCCCAGTTCAACAACAGGAGACGGATTTATCATAAATTATAATGATAAATTATTTAACTCATGCGGGATAATATCCGGATCAGGCGCATTACAAATATACAGTTCCGTAGGGCAGGTCTCTGATTTTAAAACAAGTTCCATACCCGGATCAATAGAAAATGAAGATTTTGATTTTCATATAAGATACGAGTTCAGCGATTCAAGCGATATTGATCCTTCCGGAATAAAATATATACAGGATGTTTATTCAAAATATGGAAGTGATTACAAAAATTTCATTTTAATAGATTATACCTTAATAAACAAGTCCGGCATAGATCTTGAGAATTATTATTTCGGACTATTTGCCGACTGGGACCTTATAAACGGAAATATCAACTCTTCGGAGTACATTGAGAGTGAAAATTTTTTATATTGCAAAAGTGATAATGCAGAAACTTTATATGCCGGAATAAAACTTTTAAGCGGCCATCCTGTAAAAAATTATGTGATCCCAATGGTTTCAGGAGGAGACGGACTAGTCGACCTGACCAACGGACTTCTGGATATTGAACGTTTCCATATTATAAGTAATTCAAGCAATACTTATCCCGGAGATTCAACAGATGTATCACAATATACCGGAGTAGGACCTTTTAATTTGAAAAACGGTGATACTACAGTTATAAGTTTTGCATTGATAGCTTCTTACGATTATTATAACTTCATCAATGGATTGAACAAAAGCAAAGAAGTCTATAAAGAATTACATAATAACAACGAAAATTCCATAATATCTTACGAGAATAACTATGTCAGGATATTCCCAAACCCTACAAACGGATCTCTTACTATTGAAATAGAAGAAGGCCATAAAGCATTATATTATGAAATAATAAATACAGCAGGAATTACTGTATTAAAATCCGATTTCAAAAAGGATATAGATGTAAACTCGTTGCCATCAGGAATTTATCAATTAAGAATAATCTGCAGGAATAAAGTACTTACAGAAAAATTTATTAAAACTGATAAATGATCTTTGGGTAAACAATTTATTCAGGGGTATTCGCTGAATAATACCAAAGTGAATTATTTTTAATTCCGTAGGAATGAGAATCTGGTAGAAACATAATCCGTAGTACAACTCATGCCAGAGGTATGAGACTTTCAAAAAGTAGCATCCCTAACAGGATGCCCGGGTTATCCGATTTTTTTTACCGGACTTGAATCTCTATGAGATTTAGAAACAATAAAATAATTCGTTTTAATATGAATTACAGCTAATTTTTTAATATTTTGATATTTTATCAAAATAAATACTCCATTTTTAAAGAAAAAATTTTAAAAATAGGGTAATGTTATTGAAAAATCTATTTTTAATTTGCTGATTTTTAAGATTTTAAACATTTAGCAAAAACTCTATTTATTCATAAATACTATCCATTTCCAGTCATTTGGATCTCCGCATCCTACACTTGGCGTATACAGGAACATTTTTACAATTTGTTCCGGATTTGAAGACAAATATTCGCGTGCCTTAACAACAGGCTGAACAGCACTCCAAACTTCATCATAATTATACGTAATTTCAGGTTGCGAATTAAAAACATTTTCAAACCCATTTGCAGGATACACATAATCATTAGTGATTGCTATCTGAAAATCATCACGGCTTAAAATATTCTCCGGATATATTATATTTCCACATCCCATCCACACAATAGTACCATAAAATAATAATTCATTAATTTCGGAATAATACAGTTTCAAACTTCCAAAATCACCGGGAGGCGCATATTCATTTGTTATTGTAAATGTTTCCGACGGTTTGGAAAAATTTAATATCTTACCTCCTTCAAATCTGTTGGAAGTATAGTCAACCACAAGCATCAAAACATCATTTGTGTCGTCAACAACTGTTCCGGGATTATTAATTTCATCAATAAGATCGTGAAAATCTGCGTTATTACAACCTGATAAAAACAATATAAATAAAGAAAAAATAAAAATTTTTGTTCTCATAACATTACTTTTTATTAGCTACTTGACAAATATACATAATTTTATTATATGAAGTATAGTGTATTGTTTAAAAAAAATCATTACACAAAATGAATTTGTATCTATTTTTTTGGTATATTGTGATATTACAATCAGTTAATTAATGAAATTAACGTTTAAAAAATAAAAAAACACCAAACAGACAAATAAAAGTTAAATTAATATAGTATAAACCGTCTGATAAAGACATAAACAGTAAACACTATGACAATTCAAATTAAAGCAGTAGAACGCCCGCAACCTGGAGTTGCCGGTGGAGGCATAAAGAAATTTTATGCAAGCCCTGTACATGACAGGGAAATAAGTCTTGACAGCTTAACTAAAGCTATAGAAAAGACTAGTACTGTCAACGGTGCAGATATTCGTGCAGTACTTTACGCAATGGTTGAAGAAGCGGTAACAGGTTTATCGGAGGGTAGAATAATTCGTTTGGGCGACCTGGGCAGTCTTCGTATAACCATCAGCAGCGAAGGTAAAGATACAGCCGAAGAAGTAACAGCAGCATCAGTAAAAAAAACAGGAGTAATTTTTACTCCGGGTAAAAAACTACGTGAAATGCTTGATTCTGCAAAATTCAAAAAGGTATAGGCAAACAATTAAAATGAGTAGCTACTTAAAAAATTTGAGTGGCTACTCATTTTATTTTAGTAGCTACTAAATTACAAACGAGTAGCTACTCAATTATAAACAGATAGCCACTAAATAATTAGTACTCGAAACTGGGAACTCAGTACTAAGTACTAGGTACTAGGTACTCACTCCTTCTCCCTGAGCAATTTTTCTAACAAAACGATTTTTTCCTGCTCTTTTTCCAATAGCTTTTCAAAGAGTTCAACGATCTTTTCTATAGGATTATTATTAATATTATCTCCAGCAATATAATAACCTGCTGCACCTTTATTGTTTTCTATATTACTATTTTCAAAAATAATTGTCACCGGATCTTCTTCCAGCTCTTTAATTAATTGTGGAGCAACATCCAATGCCCTAGCAAATTTCCCTATCATATCGTCTTCGATCTCCCTCTTTTGCTCATAAAATGATACAAGAGCCTGACTTATCCCCATATCGGCAGCCAGAGCTTCCTGTTTTATGCCTAAAGTGTGGCGGAAGCGTTTAACTGCATGTCCGTGGTGTATATTTTTCTCTTTTTTTTCCAGTGTTTCCATTTTATCTTCAGTTAGGATTCAAATATACGAAGAGTTATTATTTTCAGCAAAAATATACAAAAATCTTCAACGTTAATAATTATTAAACAGATACTGATAATTATAAGCGCATTTTTTTTCGTATTCCATGCCGGGAATGTTTACTTTACAACAAAAAATAATTATGGTATCGAATAAAAAACAACCTGGTAACAGCATTACGATCTGTCGTTTTATTACCGCTAAGCGGTAAAACAATATGCAGTTACCAGCATTACTTAAATTTTAGTTTAGTATAGATATTTTATCAAGTTAATTTGCATTTTATATAAATTATAACTACAATTACATGGATAAAAAAATATATTTTAAAGAATAATTTATTCTGTTCACATATATTATGAAAAATAACCAAGGCCTATATAATGACTGACACATAAAAAGATAGCCCTTCAATAGCACTGGGTACTAGGAACTCGGTACTAGAAACTAAAAAAAACTTAATTATTATGAAAAAACTACTACTCCCAACAATTTTAATTACTTTCCTTATTCTTTCCTGTTACATATCCCATAGCCAGGAGACAAGACTGGCAGAAGAACAATGCGGC
>JAISPG010000032.1 GCA_031275085.1 Bacteroidales bacterium
GCAGATATTTTTGTTATGGCGGCAGTAAACGCTTTTGAAGGCGCAGGTAATTTTTGGGATAAATACAATGAATATATCTCTACAGGCTCTAATGCCGCTAATATGATAGCAAATTTTATGGATGCTTCAGGTAAATTTGGAAGCCTTGCTAAAAATATAAAAGGAATAGGAAAGGGAATAGGTATAATACAATCAGGAAAAGATTTTTACTCTGCTGTTAATGGGACTATGAGTACTGAAGGATTTATAGATGCTGCGGTTAACGTTGTATCTTTGTTAGGTAAAGGATATGGAGCAGGATTTGCATTGATGTATTCTCAATATAAAAATGCAGGTAAATTTTTTATTAAAAGAGTAAATGAAGGAGAACGTTATTTAAAACAAAAACTTACTAATCCTAGCACATATTTATGGGGTTGGTAATTAATTAAAATATTGATTATGAAAAATCCAATAGATTATTTGTGGTATAAAACATATAAATCAAAATTATACAATCGTGATCAATCGATGGGCTTCGTATTAGGGGCAAATTTATATACTATTGGATTCTTGATATTTGGAATGGATGCTTTTTCGTTTGGTTCTGCAATATTGATAGTTATTTTATCCTGGCTTTTAACACGCCCATATAGACGATATAAAAAACAGGTGAAGGTCATAAGAAAATATTACAATGAATCGGAAAAATCTCGAATTAGAGGTAATATTATTGTAGCAGTTTATTTCATATTAAGTTTCGCAGCTCCTTTTATAATAGCGTGGATAAAAAATGGATTTTTACTTGTTGATTAACACATTTTAAAAAATAAATAATGAGGCAGAAAGATTATTACCCATTCGGCAAGGAACACGAAAACCCGAATTTAACAAGTTCAACAAACCGTTGGGGTTTCAGCGGCAAAGAAAAACAGACGGTAAAAGATTTGGGATATTTGGATTTTGGAGCGCGTATGTTGCGCAACGAAACCGACCCGCCCGGCTGGATGTCTATTGATCCATTATGTGAAAAATATTATTCTGTAAGTCCTTATGCTTATTGTGCGAATAATCCGGTAAACAGGATAGATACTGATGGTAGATTTCCGGTTGTTATTGCAATTCCCTGGGTTATTGCTCTTGCAAAAGCTGCTTTTGCAACTGCTGCAACTGCAACGGTTGTTGTTGCAGCCAGTACCATACATGGCGATACTGGTTATAGAGAACAGAAAAAAAGAGAAAGAGACTCAAGAAAAGAAGATGCAGATATAGCAAGAAAGCATAGAGATATGATAGATAACAATGTAGGAAAACCTTCTCCTGATGGAACACCAGATCCAAAAGGTTCTCCTAAAAGTATTGGTGGAAAAATTGCTATAGGAGCGGGAATAACGGCTGTAACAATACAGTTAATTGATGAAACTACTCAGGGTAATAATAATGGAAATTCAGAAAAGATGCCTGGCTTAATTTCGTCAGATAATCCAACAGATGAACAAGGAGAAAATTCAGACACTCAACATCAGACTGAATCGAAACAAAAAACAATATCGGAAGATACTAAAATTGAATTTCCTGTTTATAATCTATTTCCACAATTATTACCAATTAAATAATAATGACCATGAGAAAAATAAACTGCATATTATGTATTGTACTCAGTATTTTGATTATTATACAACATTATCTGGGTACCAATTGGAACATCATAATTAAAATTATAATAGCAATTCTTTTTTTTATTTCATATACATTTCTTATTTTGCCTTACATTTTTGGATATATACAACGTCAGGTTAAACATAGAAAAATCCGTTTATTATGTATTCAGTCCAAACAATTATTTGATAATAAAGAATACGAAACTGAATTAAAAATATTAGATAAATTGATAAAAATTAATCCAATTTCGCAAAATTATTCATTAAGAGGTTCTATTTACAATAAATTACACAGGTATAAAGAAGCGATTGCAGATTTTACACAATCTATTATATTGACTCCAGAAGATTATGAAATTTATACAGATAGAGCATATTGTTATGAACATATTAATAATTTCGACAAAGCAATAGCAGATTATCTTAAAGCCCTGCAATTAAAACCCGAAGATGAAAATTTGATGCTTTCTCTTGCTCATGTTTATAGCGATAATAAAGAATATCAAAAAGCCATTTTCTATTATAATAAAGTGTTAAGAATAAACACTAATGAAATAGAAGCTTATATAGGCAAAGGTATTTGTTACAATAAAATAGGCAAGCATGTAAAAGCAATAAAAACATATGAATCAGGACTCAAAATAGATGTTGCAGCAGTAGAATTATATGTAAATATTGGTATTGCGTATTCTTATATGCAAATGTTTGATATTAGTAATAATTATTATACAAAAGCAATAGAAATAGATAAAAATAATTTTTATTCCTACTATAATCGAGGTATTCTTTTTTACAAACAAAAATATTATAAAGAAGCTATCATTGATTTTAATAAAGTTATAGAATTAGATGGATATTTGATTGAATCTTATATTTGGAAAGGTAAAGCATACCGTATGTTAGGAAATATAAACAAGGCAGAAGAAAACATAAAAAAAGCAAAAGAATTGAGAAATCAAACAATCTAATATAATATTCTCAAAATTAAATAATATACTAAAACAAGAAATAAAAACAATATATTTATGGATATAATTATCAGCGGCAAGGAAAAACAAAAAAATAATCAGCAGGATATAAGAAAAAATCATTAACTTTACGCGCATAAAAATTAACAAATAAAAACAAAAACGGGCAATCCGAAAACCGGAAACAGAGTAGGAAAATTAAAACAGTAAAT
>JAISPG010000033.1 GCA_031275085.1 Bacteroidales bacterium
AAAGTTACTGGCTGGCTGGTAGTATTCCTTAACTGGCTTACATTTATACTGCTGCTCTGACCGCTGGCCGGTAATCCTACTGTCGGACCATTGGCTATAGTCCATTTATATGTAGTCGGTAATCCGCCGGTATTGGTTACATCACTGAAACTAAGGTTGAATGATGATCCGCTGCACAGGGTTATATCTGAGACGTCATCTACTGATGGAATGCCTCTTAACGGAACAAAGATCGTATCTATCGTTACACAACCGTTGGGACGGATTATA
The DNA here is from genome assembly GCA_031275085.1 of Bacteroidales bacterium. GTDB lineage: Bacteria > Bacteroidota > Bacteroidia > Bacteroidales > ML635J-15 > Bact-19. Next base: position 271 of record JAISPG010000033.1, read on the forward strand.
GATACGAAATATTCCAATACCGTATCATCTGGTAGCGGATTATTTATATAGTCATAGGTGAATGTGGGACGGGCTATATTGGAACGACTTAAATAATCAGACGGACTCCAACGGTAACTGTAATCATTGATTGGCAGCTCACCGATTACCACGCCTCCATCCATCTGGCACATCTCATCGACTACGGCTGAGATAGAATAAACAGGGACTGGTACTGGAATCGCCACAGAATCTGCCAGATAAGCATTAACGGAACCTGACGTACTGTTATACTTGCGTAAAACTAATAATAAATTACAAACATCCTCCAAATGGTGGACATTAGCTACAATTCTAAATGATGCAGTTCCTCCATTCGAAAGAATACCTGCAACAGTATTACCACTTACAACATTTTCAACTTCAACATAGTCTAAACCGTTAAAGGTCATCAGGTCTATTGTTAAACGACCTGCATCAACATCACCGATATTTATCAAACTACCTTCTATCACAACGCGTTCTGTTGTTGCATCATTGTAACGACTATTAGCTACAGGAGTTCCATTAAATTCAACTTCTAGTTTTTTCATCGTAAAACATATTGAATCTGTAATATCTCCAATAGACAACATCGAACAGCGTAATCCGTCACATTCTAATGTATCAATAACGCCGGACATTACATGAACACAATGTTCCGATTGTGAATCCCATACTGCAGGATTTTGCGGTAACAATGTTAAATTAAAGGAATAAGTTCTTCCTAATGATGCAGGATAAGCAAACTTAGCTGTCAAACGAGTTCCTGATTGATTAAACCATAAATTGCCACTTTGATCAACCAGAGTCATATTTTCAGGAATATCTATTACTGCCATATCTCCGGCTGTTGCAGTTCCTGCTAATTGGTATTTACCAGTTACTCTCACTGTTCCATTAGTAGTTTCATCATTACCTGTGAAAAAATACTGGTCATAACTTAAATCAGAAATAAAATAGTCAGGAACAGCACTTAGACCTGCAACCGATATCTGTCCACTGTTATATCTCTTTGTTGTTGATGCTCCACAACCACTCTCTCCTATAAAATTAGCATAGAGTGAGGTTCTGTTCTCCATACCGCACGATATACGAAGGTCGAACGAAACTTTTAGAGACTGTGTTGATGATCCATAAGCACCTAATTCTACGGCATCACCAACAATTACTTCAAATAAACGTCCTATCTGGCGGGCTGATTGTACCGGAAGTTGCGGACCTGTTCCTAATGAATATGTCGGAATAGTTGCTCCACTGTAATCAAAACCATCAGGTAAATCTATACGAATACGCATATTCGATACATTAGTTCCCAAACCATTAATAAAGGTTGCCTCAAAATCAACTTCATCACAGAATCTGTTAGTTCCGTTAGTTTCATTTGGTATATGAACTAATGTACCGCTGAAATCAACAACCGGTGGTGTAAAACTGACAGTAGTTGAAAAATTATGTTTCAACGCCATGTGCTCTGTTGATGAATTATATGGATTTTGTGCATATCCGGAACTCGGATCTGCCGGATAATCTGTCTTTCCCATACCAAATCTTACCGGAAAATTTGGAGTTCCTGAACAAAGATTATATGTACATTGTATTTTATATGTAACAGGATTCAGAGCATTTACATTACCAAGCTTTACCCAATAACGATTTCCAGTTGTTCCATATTGTACAAACTCATACGGATATGTTCCTGAATTATCGTCTATTTCTGCTAAAACATTATTACTTTGATCCAAAAGTCTATATGGTGTAATACCTACAGGACATTCAAGAGCTATCCAGGAATTAGGTAATATACCGTCTGTTGCTGCCCACTGGCTTGTGTTTTCAATTTTAATAGGCCACTCTACTATAGATGATGTAGGCGACTGAATCGGAGAAGGACTACTTAATACTATATTATAAAAATATGCAGTATTATAATCATGTCCTATTGGTTTATTAAATGTTCTGGCTACAGGTGCTGCCGATGTAGGATATTCCGTACATGTAAACTGCACTGTTTTATTTGCTGTTGCATAGAAATTATTTATAACATTAATTGCATCCCAATCAAAATATAAACGGTAGCCTACCCAACCAGAACCGTTTATTCCAGTAAACATCTCATCTTTCAATGGATCTATAACAATCCTTGTTACTCCATTATTATACGTAACAGAATATTCAGAAGTAGCTAATGTTCTGGCTGTTTCATTACCTCCAGCTGCATTCGTAAGGGCTAATCTGATCCTATTTACTTCTACCAGAGATTTTATTTCAAAAGTTAAACTGGAAAAATCATCTATATTAGGACGATATTCTCCGTTTGTAAGCATATTAGGACCACCTAACATTTTATTAAAACCATAGAACATGTCACAAGTTGTTGACTGTGCATTTTCATACCATGTCATTGAGTTATCGGTATCATCTGTTAAGAGAAGATCAAATGTATAACGAACCATTTTAACATCATTGTCAATCACAGGATAACAAACAGTTGCCCCTTCTCTTAACAATTCCATTTTAACAGGTCTTCCCGCTGCGTCATTTGTTGTAGGTAATACCTGAGTAGCTCTGGCAAAAATTACCAAGTTAATTTCATCATTTACAGATATTGAAGTAATTCCTTCATCATATAATAATTTAGCTACATTAACTTCCATAAACTGGGTATAAATAGCGTCATTACCGGATCCTACAGATGTTGCTCTCGTAGTGATACTTGCTGCAGGAATATTAATAACAGCTGTAGGTGTTGATGCTCCATTTAAATAATAATATAGTAATCCTGGGTTTGTTCTGTCAGGATCTTTTACCAAAAATGCATTTCCTGTTCCGGAACCTATTGAATTATACGAAACAGAAGCTGTTAAATTAGTTGTTGACGTTATAGAAGATGCTCCCCTAACAATAAAACGAGAATCCAAAGACACATTGTCAAGAGGATATATAACTTTTACATTAGCTCCTAATGCTTTCGACATTCTGGTCATTTTAGTAATATCCGTCCAGCCGAAAGAAGTACGTTCTACTTCAAAAGATGTAAGTTCAATATCACTACATGCTGTCATCAGAACATAATTTACAGGAACAGTAAAGCATCCGAATAAATACTCATCTCCTACATTTCCATAATCAAAAGAGTGGCTAACCTTCAATTGTTTGTTAACATCTGCCTGACCATTTGCTTTTACTGCAACAGAAATATTCATACCATCACTATCCAGTTGGTTGACTTCAACTTTAACTTTTATGTTCTGGTTATCAATTACTGTAATCAATCCTGATGCCATTGTAATATTTCCTCCTGAAGTAAAATTACCTCCTGAGTTAGTTTTCAACTGTACTGGATATGTATCAGTAGGATCAAAATCCAAACCGTCAGGTAATGTTATATACATATAGTAAGAACTATTACCAGCAGAAGATATTTGAGTTCTCAGAGGACTAGAACTGGGGTGATCGTATTGATAAAACGAAAGTCTTGCCTGATCACCGGAACTTAACATAACAGGGTTTACCAATATATTTCTAAGTTCATTTGAATAGATCCCACCGACATAAGAATGTGTACTGCCGGAAGCCCCATAAGGTCTTGTATAAGAAATTTCAGAACCGCAATGTACATAACAGATATCTGCTCTTCTGGTAGTACCCGGAATAAAATATTTAAGAGTTCCGCAATTTGTAGTAGAAGCTGTTCCTGAATTTATATTAAATATTGCCGAAATATAAAAATTCTTTCCGTAAGGCAAATCATTATATACCCCATCATTACCATTACTTATTAATCCTCTGGCTTGATAATATGCAACCATAGCCGGATCGGTATCGTTAAGACTGCTGAAATCTATTTTAGATTGCATATTTCTGGTTCCGAATCTGGTTATATCGATCCATACCGTATCGGTAGGACCACCAGGTCCGGCAATTATAGTTCCGTTAGAAGCACTAAAATATGCTTTCGAAAAATCATATTGTCTTAAATCAGATTGCCAAACATTTACAGATATGTCATTCAATGTTGCAGTAGCATCACTGGCAGTGTTCCAAACCTGAAAAGTATAGCGGCCATTATTTGTCGGACTTGTTGGAAAAACATATGATATAGCCGTTATATCCGGCGAATAACTTGGTGTACCTACTGCAAGATTAGTATTTCCGGAAGCAGCAGGAAGCGGAGAACAATAAGTTGTGCCGTCGCCGTAGCTCATAGTATAACTTATAGCTCCGGCATTACATTTAGTAAGAACTAAAGTTTCACGAATATATACTTTTGCATCTGTTTGCAATTGATTTCCTGCATAACCTAAGTGAGCAAAAGTATTAGCCCTGGTTATATAATAAGTATATCTGGTAGGATTCGAATCATCCAATGAAGATGTAATATCCCGCCATATTGACTTATCTTTACTAACTTCAACTTTTGTAATTGTGACACCAGATTTATCCGCACAGTTTGCGTTTATCTGAATATTATTTACATGAGAATAACTTGCCGACTGAGTAATTTCTATTATACGGGTGTAGGGAGTATTCAGGTTTATTACAGCCCCGTCGGGATATGCAACATTCAAAATAGGATCATAAAAATTACCTATAGGGCTTGTAGTTCTTGTTTGCAGAGGGTCTGTTGCAGTAGAAGATGCATAAAAATCATAAGTAATACGCCTATCCGCATCAGGAACCTCATCAATATTACATAAAGGTTTAACGTAAATTGTTACATCTTTCCCATTACTATCAACAGTACCTGTTGCTATACGGACAGTTGATCCGTCAACCAACGATCCTGATATTATATTTGGAGTTGATGCTAAAATCTGAAACCCGGTTGGTACTGTAACCTGCATTTCGGTGCCGGTCATTGTTGATGATGCAACCAAACCAACTCTAAATGCTAACGAATCACCCATTCTAACCACATATGTAGGATTACCATAAGGAGTGACTGAAATTTGTTGCGCATTTACAAATCCCAAACTTGTAAAAAATAGTAACGCAAGGCTTAATAAATGCTTACGTTTAAAAATGACTTTAAAGAATCCATACGGGTTCCATAACTTTGTCACCTTAAATAATAATAAACGTCTTTTCATATCGATTTTGTTTTAAAAAAAATATTCATTTTATTCTTGTTTATATCTGAGTTTTTTTGTATTTTTAAAAAAAATAAAAAGTGTATCCACGGAATGGTTCCGTGAATACACAAAGATCTGTAGCACAATTATTTAGGGGGTTATGCTGTGTCGTGCTACAGACGCAATACTCGATTTGAGAACTCTTATTAATTAAACTAATTAAAATTTTTAAAAGATTTTTACACGTTTTTGTAAGGGTTCTTATTTCTTTAAGAATCCTTAATCTATTATAAAAATGAAAAAAACTAAATGTATTCTTTTTAGAATTCACATTTAGAGTTATAGTACTATAATGATTTATTTTATAAATAATTTTGAAAAATAATTTATAAAATATGATACTCCTTTCGGATATATTATGTAATTTTCCCGATTTTTTTCTTAAGCTACCTGACGGTGTGTGTGTGTGTGTGTGTGTGTGTGTGTGTGTGTGTGTTAATAAAATCCATCACATTTCCAAAAAAAATTTCTGAAATCCTGAATATATTAAAGAAAGAAGTCATTATTACTTTTTCTTGCATAACCATTTTATTAATACTACCCACTAACCAACATCATAATTAATACCTGCAAATATACAACATATTTTTTAATTACAAAAAAAAATATAACAAATTTATCTCATAATATATTGAATTGTTCACACCATTAATATAATATACTCTTTTCCAAAAAAAATAAAGTAATTTCTTAATTAAATTTCCGTTTTTTTCTGATTATATAAAAATAATTAACCAATGCGACAAAAACAGTAAACCACTGAAATCAAAGACAATAGCTTATATCTGAATTTAAATTTATAAATATACATTAATATAATATATCCCTTGAATAAAAATTTTATTACTATTTTAATAATACCATAATTATTTTTCTAAATTTGTACCTCTATGATATTTTATTATAAATACAATATAACTACTAATGATATTTTTATCATTGAAAAAGATAATTTCATAACTCATCTGTTATACAGAGGTTTTGTCCCGACAGGAAAAACTGAGAAAGAAACTCCACTGATAAAAGAAACTTTCTCGCAACTTTCAGAATATTTTGAAGGCAAACGTAAGATTTTTGAAATCCCTATAAAACCGGAGGGCACAGAGTTTCAAAAAAAAGTCTGGGAACAGTTATTAAAAGTTCCATATGGAAAAACTAAAACATATAAGGAACTTGCCGAAAGTGTAGACTCTCCGAAAGCATGTCGTGCTGTTGGTTTGGCAAATAATAAGAATCCAATATCCATAATCATCCCATGTCACAGGATCATAGGTTCAAACGGAAAACTGGTTGGTTATGCCGGAGGACTTGATACTAAAAAGTTTTTACTGAATCTGGAAAGAGACAATTCCGCAACAAACAACAGACTATTCTAAACCTCTGGAAAAGATCCCATTTATTTTCATATAGCTGTTTTTTATACATTTACTTACAATAACGCAAATTATATATTACTTAAATTAACAAATTACTAACAATATCATAATTAAAGCTGAAAGATATGCAACAAGGTATAAGTGAAATAGTAAATAATTCGCGTACAATATTAATCTTTTACGAAATATCTTCCCATCTCTCTTAATTTATATGCGATCTTCTTATCTTTGCAAAAATTTATAATTATGTTCAACGATTTTATGATCATATCCGGTCCATGCAGTGTTGAATCTAAAGAGCAGGTTATGACAACGGCTAAACAATTAAAAGATTTAGTAAATCCTAATTATTTCCGTGCCGGAATATGGAAACCCAGAACACGTCCCGACAGCTTCGAAGGAATCGGAAGCAAAGGAATACCATGGCTTAAAGAAATCCGTGATAACTTCAACATTCCTGTTATTACTGAAGTAGGATGTGCAAAACATGTAGAATTGATTTTAAAAAATGACATAAATGCTTATTGGGTAGGTGCACGAACTGTTACAAACCCTTTTTCTGTTCAGGAAATTATAAATGCTACTCATAAAAAAGATATAGAAATCTTTATAAAAAATCCTGTTTTTCCCGATATAGAACTATGGACAGGTGCTATTGAACGCTATCTTAATGCAGGGTTTAAAAATATTTATGCCATTCACAGAGGTTTTTATCCCTACGAAAAAACATATTTACGTAATATTCCAATGTGGGAAATTCCAATCGAACTTGCAAGAAGATTTCCACACCTGGAAATAATCTGCGATCCAAGTCATATTGCAGGTAACACAAAATATATTAAAGAAATAGCACAACAGGCAATTAATCTGAATATGGCCGGACTAATGGTAGAGACTCATTACGATCCGCAAAATGCCTTAAGTGATAAAAACCAACAATTAAAACCATTAGAATTAAAAGAACTATTAAATAATCTCAATTTTAAAAAAACAAATACAGATAATCTTAACTATGAACAAGAATTAAAGAGCTTTCGCGATAAAATAGATTCTAATGACTATAAATTAATAGAAATTCTTCAAAACAGATTTACATTAAGTGATGAAATAGGCAAACTGAAAAAAAAGCATAATATCACCACTTTACAACTAGACAGATGGAAAGAAATTGTGGAATCACGTCTGAAACGGGCAGAAAATAGTAACATTTCTAAAGATTTCCTGCTGAAAATATTACAACTTATTCATGAAGAATCAATAAGACGGCAAAATAATATTATTAATAAATAATTTTATATACTAAAAAGATTATTTAAAATACTAACTTTAATATATTAAAAACAAAAAACTGCTATTTACCAAATAAATAAGAAATAAATGATAAAACCAATAGTAAAATAATTGCACCTATTGTAGAAGATATCAATGTACCCAGTATACCATTAATATTAACACCCAAAAATCCAAAAACCAAACCTCCAATCAATCCGCCAAGTAGCCCTACAATCAAATTTACCAACATTCCGAATCCACGCCCATTTAATATTTTTCCGGCAGCAAAACCGGCAATAAGACCGATTATTATTGAAATAACTATATTCATAAATTTTTATTTAGTATTATGTTTACTTAACAATAAAACATAATTTTTGTTCCGTATACTCTTATGAATCACATTTAATTTCTTAGTTCCTATTGTTTGAAAATAAAAAAATTTCACCCTGTCTAATTTAGATATTATTTATACAAAAACAGGATATATAAATAATCTATATACCCTGTTTAAATTAAAAAATTAGTTAATAATTAATTGATAGTAGTAACCTTATTGGAAATTGTAAAATTCCTGCTGTTTCCACCGGAATAAGAACCGCCGGTATTGTATCCGTCGCTTGTTGTTCCTCCCGAAATACTTCCGCCATATTGCAATGTATAACTTCCTGTTGTAAGTTGCGGATCAGAAAACAATACGGTCATCTGACTGGAACCGCCAGGTCCGCCCGGACCACCGGGGCCACCAGGTCCGCCACTTCCTCCGCTATTTGAAAATTCCGGAAGCTGGAAAAGTAAAATAATTTCATTAGTTGAACTGTTTTTTATACAAATTGCATTTCCTGCAGTCGCATTATTATATATTATTGAATATTTTGTAGACGAATTTGCAGTAGGATTACTCGTACTACCTCCTGTTCCTATTATAGTACCGCCTGTAACAGCAAAAGTGCTCTGGTCGCAATCAATACCACCTTCAGGTGAACTTGTTCCGTTTGCAATAATAAATCCTCCCGATACGGAAAGCGTCCCATTACTGTCGATAGCATCATTTCCGGAAGATACACAGTAAACATAACCTCCGTTTATTCCGATATGATCCGAAGCATTTATACAATCATCATAAGCACTTATTCTTATATTTCCGCCATTTATGGTCAAAGTACTTTTACTCTCTAGTCCTTCCCCGCCTTCGTTAGATTGAGTACATGCGATAGTAATAGTTCCACTGTTTACCGTAAGATTTCCTTCACTTTTTACAGCTTTTGGATTGGCATAATCCGCATCATCACCGGTTCCCGATACATAAAAACGTTCCCCTGACGTAGTTACGGTAAGAATTAATTCACTATCATCTGCATTTTCTTCTCCTATTACAAGGGTCCCGTCTGCCGAAATACCTTTACCCGCAGCTCCTGTACTGTTACATGTTATATTACCTCCATATATTGAAATATCAACATCACTCTTGATACAACACGACGAATAAGAATCCGGCTCTCCGTCTTCATTAGTATAAGTTGTTCCGCTACCTCCGGTAGTAACCACAATATTACCGTCATATATTACAATATTTCCGTCGGCAGAAAAACCTTTTCCGCCATCGTTTGTAGCAGTACATTCAATACTGATCGTTCCGCCGTTTATAATTACATCCTTTTTAGTCTTCACCCCCGTACAGTATGACGGGTCGTAGCCATTACCCGAAGTTTCAAGCACCGTAATTCCTGATGCAACAATTGTGATATTTCCTCCATTAATTATGATATTCTCTTTTCCGCTAAGTCCTTTCGACTGGGCACCCGAAACATTCAAATCAATAGTTCCCCCGTTTATAGTCAGAACATCATCCGATTTTATAGATTTTGTATCATTTCCTGTTGTTACAACCTTTATTGTACCATTATTAATTCCGAATGTTCCCCCTCCTGCATCAACTCCGTCACTCAAAGCCGTTATATCAAGATATCCGTTATTCATTAAAAAACCCTCCGAATGAAAACCATCAGAAGCAGAATAAGGAATAATAATAGTACCACTTTCTACACGGATAGTTTTACTGCTTGATATAGTATGTTTTTTATTTCCGGTTACAGTCAACTTACCATTTCCTGAAAATATTATATTCCCTGCACTCAGGAAAGTAGCACTTCCGGTACTGGATGCAGCATCCTCAATTACATTAATTCCGGCAAGTTTTACATTTACATCTGTTTCCTGAATAATATTTATTACTGCCCCGGAAGGATTTCGCAACGACAAATTACTTAATGTCAGGATTATATCCTCATCACTGGCTATAACAAATGACCCTTCGGAAGCAGCTCCCGAAATATGATATTCAATATTCTCAATACCACTGGTTGCAGTAACAGTCACATTATAATTATCAACAACAATGTCAACCCCACGGTCCTCATAAGGATTTATTATTGTTATCCCGCTCTCAGTATAAAACACATATACAACATCACCCGGATTGAAAATATCATCCGTAAAAGTAATACTGTCAATTTCAGATATCGGTATACCTGTATAACTTTCACCAAAATTAAAATAAGATGACGAATTCATGAATTTTATACTGTCTACATCTGTTATTGCAGACTCATATAATACATTTCCGGATTTGTGTACAACTATTCTTTCCTGAGCAAATAAAGAACTTACTATAAATATATTTATAACAAATAAAATAACATATTTTTTCATAACTTGTTGATTTTAAGGATTTCACCATTTATTTTCAATATATATAAACCTGTTTTAAGATGGCTTATATTTATTTGCTCATCAGGCATATAATTATCTTTCAGCAAAAGTTGTCCGCTAAGAGAATAAAGTTCCACATAAATCCTACCCGTACCTGCATTAGCAACACTCACATAATCGGCAGCAGGATTCGGATATATACAAATTCCGGTAGTCAAAGTTAAATTATTATCTACAACCGAAACCTGCTCATTCTGCAACATTGTAATCTTCCTTATCGATGATACTGCAATACTTTGAGTATTAAGACCATTCTCATCAATAATAAGATCCGAACCATCAAAATAAAGTTTTCCGGTCTCATAAACAGAAAATATTTCGTCGGTTCCGTCATAGTATTCCACTACAATTTCGGTTTGTGCCGATATCTGATGGTAGCTGCAACAGATAACAAAAAAAACAATGCAAAACATCTTTAATAAATGTATGATCTTCTTTTTCATAACTTTTAATATTTAATTAATTATGTTATAAATTTATCTGATGACATTCCGGAAAACAAATTTTATCAACGAAATAGGGTTTGTTATCTATGAAAAAAAGATCTGATCTAACAGATTAACCCGACAAATGATTTGATTTAAACAACATTAAAATAATTTTATGAACTTTCACATATCATACAATATAAATCAGTTGAATTATTAAAATATTGATAATTAGAAATTTAAAAAATATAATAAGCCGAACAGCAAACACCAATCTATCATCATGAACATCAGCCAATAATGATAATCACTGAGTGACGGCTACTGAGCGAAGCCGAAGTAAGCCGAAGTAAGCCGAACCAAACCGAAGTAAGCCGAACCAATCTGAAAAAACAGTCAAATTATGATTATAACATTTAATCAGGTAATACCAACCAGGAACTTAGCACCAGGAACTATATCATCCTTTCAATTCTCTTAAAAATATTTGCAACAACAGGGCATGTTTCAGTATTTTTCAAACAAATATTTAATATACTTTTAATATTTTTCCGGTCGGTATGCGGATATTCCCTGCATGCTCTGGGACGTGACTTATAAACAATACAATAGTTATCATCCTGCAAAAAAGGACAAGGCATAGATTTAAAAACATAATCATTATCCTCATCAATTCTGATATATCTTTCAAAAAATATTGAAGTCTTAATTTTAAGGAATTCCGACAGTCTTTCTATATCTATATTCGTCAATCTGGGACCTAATGTTTTACAGCAATTTGCACAATCCAGACAGTCTATATTATCGAATTCTTCATGATGTAACCCGTTAAAAAGCTCATCGAGTTCTTTAGGTTTTATTTTTTTTAGTTTTTTTATCAAAACAATATCTAAAAAATTAAAACATAAATTTTATCCCAAGTAATAAATCAAAATGAGATAAATTTTCTCTTACATCACTCATATCATAACTTCCACCACCGGTTTCATTCACTGCATTGAACATAACCGATGCTGCTTCGGACATCTTTAAACTAAGAGCTACATTTCTGGAAAACTTAAAGTCATATCCTATATCTATGTTCACTCCTACTGCATCTCCGTAAATTTTTCCCGCATTAAAACCAAAAACATAATAATCGGTATATCTGGTATAACCTAATCCGAAATTCAGATAGAAACTATGCTTTCTCAAATCGAACACGAGTAAGTGATAATATGCACCTACATAAGAAATATTTATTTCATCTTTCATCTTCCCTATTGTGAAATCATAATCATCATTCACTGCCCTGTGAAGGTTATATTTTAATCCCAGACCATTTTTTTTGTTAAAAAGAAAGGTTATTGAAGCATCAATACATAACCCTGTCCTCAACCCGTTTATATATTCTTCATAAGCGCCTGCATCGTTTGCAACAGCACCCATCCTCACCCCAAATCCGGCATTTAACCCTAAACGAACACGAGAAAATTCCGGTTCTTTCTTCGAATCTACTCCACTATCGGGACCTATCAAATCGTTTTCCCATTTATCGGCTTCTGATAAAATTTCCTGATTATCTGAAGAATTTAAAACATAATATTTAACATCCGAAACCGGAATAATATATTTCTTTTGTTCGCCGATATTATCTTTTCCAAGATAATAGATATATCCTTTTTCTACTGATGTAATTTTTGAATATATTGTATCACCGTCTTGTTTAACAATTATATCCTGGGCATACGAACTACTCAGAATAAAAACAAATAACAATAATAAATAAACTATCCTCATAAAAATAAAATTCTTAATTTATCAACAATGCTTTTAAATAACAAATTTGCATTTAATATACAAAAATTCTAGATTTATATAACACTACCAGCCAAGTAATAATTTTATACCTAAAGAAATATTAAAATTCTGTATCCCTTCAGCCGGTTGTACACTATTAATAAATGCCGAAGAATTCGAATATTTCTGATTCCTTATTTTACCATGATAATATGAAAGTTTTGCTCCGGCTGACAAAAAATTTGTGATACGGTAATCATATCCAAGATCAAGGGTAAATCCTAATGCTGATCCCGAAATTACATTATTTTCCACATAACCGGTTTCAATATTTGTAAAATTAAAACTATCACTATATGTAAATTTTCCAATTCCCGGATTTACATATAAGGAATGACGTTCATTAATAAACCTCAGGCTGTAAAAAAGTCCCATATATGTTATCACTACTTTATCCGACATTTTTCCGTAATTACTATTTCCCGATGTATCAACAATTTCAACACCTCCTTGATCATTAGAGGCTGATAATCTGCTGTATTTTATTCCGATCCCGTTAAATGCATTCAGATAATAAGCAAGATCGCCGCTAAAATAAAAATTCAACCTCAGCTTATTGTAATAATCGTGCATACTTTCATCAATCTGATCATTGATTTTTGCAATACGATATGCCATTCCGAAATTTAATCCCAATTGTAATTTTGCCGTATCAAAATCTGTTCTGGGTTTCCTTGCAGAAGTATGACCTTTATCTGATGCTGAAACATAATACTGCACATCACCCATAGGAATTATCGAACGCCTGTTTTCTTTATTTTCAGTAACAGTATAATAAATATATCCGTCAAGAATATTAGTTATTTTACAATTAATCGTATCACCGCTTTGTGTAACTATTTTATCTTGTGAATATACAAATGCCGAAACAAACATAAATAATACAAAGATTATTATAGCTTTCATATTTTTTGTTTTTTTACAAATATAGCCTTTTTAGTTGAAAACTGAAAATTGAAAACTACATATTCAACTAAGTGCTGTGTGTCAGAGATTAAAAACTTTTTTCAACAAACAATCAACAATACCATAAAAAAAAGCTAAATATTTGTATTTTTACGGTTTATAAAAAATTCATAAAAACATGAAAGTTGTTGAAACACCTTTAATGAAACAATATTATAACATCAAGGCAAAACATCCCGATGCTATACTATTGTTCAGAGTCGGGGATTTTTATGAAACATTTGCCGAAGATGCCGTAAAAGCCAGCGGCATTCTGGGTATTACTCTTACAAAAAGAGCAAATGGTTCTGCTTCTTTTGTAGAACTTGCCGGTTTCCCTCATCATGCTTTGGACACATATTTACCTAAACTTGTAAGAGCCGGACAAAGGGTCGCTATATGCGAACAACTGGAAGATCCCAAAATGACTAAAACACTTGTTAAAAGAGGTGTTACAGAATTAGTCACCCCGGGAATATCATTAAATGATAATGTTCTGGAACAAAAAGAAAATAACTTTCTCGCCAGTATTTTTATTGATAAACAGCTTACCGGAATATCATTTCTGGATATATCTACCGGAGAATTCCTGATTTCCCAAGGCAGTAAAGAGTATATCGACAAACTTATACAAAGTTTTAAGCCGAAAGAAATCATCTATGAAAAAAACAAGAAAAAACAGTTCTTTGAATCTTTTAAAGATCATAGTATAACTTTCGGGATGGATGATTGGGTATTTACTGAAGATAATGCCAGGGATAAATTACTTAATCATTTTAAAGCCAGGTCGCTAAAAGGATTCGGGATCGAAAAACTGACAGCAGGTATTATTGCAGCCGGAGCTATTATTGATTACCTTGATTATACTCAACACTTAAACCGTGATCATATAAAAAATCTTGCCCGTATTGATGAAGACCTTTATATGTGGCTCGACAAATTCACGATCCGTAATCTGGAGATATTTCAGCCATCACACGAAGGTGGAAAAGGACTTATAAATGTTATTGATGATACTATTTCACCAATGGGCGGACGACTTCTGAAAAGATGGATCGGATTGCCGTTAAAAAATATCGAAAAGATCAATAACAGGCTTAATATTGTTGAACATCTTATAACCAAAGAGGATCTAAGGACAAAATTTCACAATGAAATAAGCAAAATAGGCGATCTCGAACGTCTTGCTTCTAAAGTTGCTGTTCTCAGGATAAATCCGCGTGAAGTTGTTCATCTGAAAAACTCGCTTGATGCCATCGAACCTATAATTGATCTATGTAAAAACAGTAATAGTTCTCTTTTGCAGGAATTGGGGAACAGTCTGAATCCGTGCACGGAAATACGTAAAAAAATAGAAAAAGAAATAGATCCTGAATGCCCGAATCTGCTGAATAAAGGTAATGTTATTGCAAACGGTGTATCTGCAGAACTGGATGAACTCAGAAATATAGCTTTCAAAAGTAAAGAATATCTTGAAAACATAGAAAGAACAGAAAGCGAACGTACAGGCATAAGTTCATTAAAAGTAGGTTTCAACAATGTATTCGGATATTATTTTGAAGTAAGGAATACTCATAAAGATAAAGTTCCCGGAGAATGGACAAGAAAACAAACTCTGGTTTCGGCAGAAAGATATATAAACGAAGAACTTAAATCGTACGAAGAAAAAATACTGGGAGCCGAAGAAAAAATATCAGGTATTGAAAATACGATCTTTAATGAACTTATAATAAGAATTGCAGATTTTATCGGCGATATACAAACAAATGCCAATTTAATAGCCCGGCTCGACTGTTTATTATCATTTGCACAAACTGCTATAAAGAATAATTACTGTAAACCTCAGCTGAACGATAGTAATATAATAGATATTAAGGAAGGACGACATCCTGTCATCGAAAAACAACTGGCTTTCGGGGAGGGATACATATCAAATGATGTTTACCTGGACGATACGACACAGCAGATAATGATGATAACAGGACCTAATATGTCCGGTAAATCGGCATTATTAAGACAAACTGCTCTTATTTGCATAATGGCTCAGATAGGCTGTTATGTTCCTGCAAAAGAGGTAAGTTTGGGAATTATCGACAAGGTTTTCACACGTGTAGGAGCTTCCGATAATATTTCTATGGGAGAATCCACATTTATGGTGGAAATGCTTGAAGCTGCAAGTATCATGAACAATATGTCGCATAAAAGCCTCATCCTTCTCGACGAACTCGGAAGAGGAACCAGTACTTATGACGGAATAAGTATTGCATGGGCTATTGCGGAATATATCCACGAACATCCTACTGCAAAATCAAAAACCCTTTTTGCTACACATTATCATGAACTCAACGAAATGGAAAAATCCTTCAGCAGGATAAAAAATTATAATGTTTCCGTACAGGAAGCTAAAGATAATGTTATTTTCCTGAGGAAATTACAAAAAGGAGGCAGCGAACATAGTTTCGGGATCCATGTTGCACAAATGGCAGGAATGCCGAAATCAATAGTTCACAGGGCGAAAAAGATACTGCAACAGCTTGAAGGAAATGTCAAAGAGATACCGGAACACGATTCTCTCAGTAAACCAGTTGACACAATTGCCGCAAACAGAGACGGATACCAGTTAAGTTTCTTTCAGCTGGACGACCCGGTACTGTCACAAATAAAAAAGGAAATCCAAGGTATAGATATCGACAAACTTACACCTCTGGAAGCTCTTAATAAGCTAAATGATATAAAGAAATTTATCGGGGCAAAATAAAAAAGTTGAAAGTTAACTAGTTACTTCCAATAGCCGGGTACTGGGTGTTCAGCGGTTGACGATTTTCGATAAAAAAGGGTAATGCAACAGTTACACTTGTTATGTGTAGACATTTTTTTACATTTGTTTATAATTTTCATAACAATATTGTTTAAAGTCAGATAATTCTACAATAAAGCACGAAACTATATCTATAATTTCTTTTTTCTCTTCAACTAAAAGAAAGTCAAGATTACTATTACTATATTTCTTATTCAAAACAACTTCAATGCTAGAATGATTAAGAAATATTTCTACAAAATCTTTCAATTGAGTATTATTTGCAAATACTTTAAAATTATCGTGTTCTCTACCTGATATTATTCCACTAATACTAAATGTATTTCGAGCTTTATCAACACCTAAATAATATTGATTATTTGCATTGATTCTCAAATATCCATTTTCCCAAAAAGAAGAAACCCTTTTATTCAAAATATTTGAAATATAATTTGTTAAGACTATTTTAAAGCTTTCTTTTGCCAAATATAAATCATCCTCATTAGGTTTTCCCTTTTCTATGTTTGGCTCCAAAAATCTTTCTACAAATTTTTTTAGCTCGGATAACTCTTCTTCCGTTTCATAAATTGCTCCGAATTCTATTGCATTAAGATTTGAACTTACCAACAAATTCATTGAAGTAACAATCCCAACTTTCTCGTTAAAATATATTTTTGCATGCAAATTTCTGACAAGCTTTGGGATAATACCTAAATTCTCGACTTGCTCCCAACTTTTATAATTCTCGTTGTCTAATCTCGTATAAAAATTGACATTTACATTTCTCCTCAATGCGTTTACGATATCTATTTTTATTCTGTCCCAGTTGTTGAAATTTACATATGGAGAGACAATAATTAAAAAATCATTCGCCTCGTTTATCAAATTTAAAATTTCACTAGAAATCTGGTATGGTGGAATTATTTTCATGACATTTTCTCATTTAGTTTATACATAATGTCAGTAGCTTGCCGTAGTGCGGATGAACGATAATTTTCATTTCACTTTGTTCAATGAACTCGTACTATGTTGCTTGGTTCAAATTCCCGAACAACTTTCTGCGGGCTTACAGTCCACATTATCGCAACCAAAGCGTAGTTAAACTGCTTGTTTCCGTTACACAACTACAAAAATATCCATTTTTACTTAAATATTCATTTTATGTATTGTTATTTTTTATATTTTTAAATCAAACAGTTACAATATGCAAGACAATACCAAAGTTATTTTACTAATTGAGTTTAAATAGTTTAATTCAGCAAGTTAATTTCTTGAGAAAAAAGAGGATTGAGCAACAGTTACGCTTGTTAGTGTAATAGAAAAATTCCTAAAACTTCGACTTTTTACCTATTTTTAGGATTTTATGATCAGGGTACTCTTTCGCCCGAATATTTCACCCAACGGATATGCTTGTTAACAGCAGTTTATTCATCTGTTCTTTCCCAATCTATCCAATTTATTCGAATATAAATGTTTTTATATACTTATATTCAGACCAATCTTAGAGCATTTACAAGAGTAACCTTTTCACCCCGAAAACAATTTATCGATCAGATCCTTTCTCCCCGCTTTTCTTAAACTTGCAATAAGCTCCTTTTTTACTTCCGGCTTATACCAGAAAAAATATTTAAGTTGATTATCCCTTTGTGTACGGGTTTTTGCAACAAATAATTTTTCCTTTGTATAAGGATCAATTCCGGTATAATACATAACTGTTGACAAAGTCATTGGTGTTGGAGTGAAAGCCTGAACCTGTTCCAGTTTGAATCCCATATCCTTTGTCTTTACTACCAAATCAACCATATCATATTCCGTACACCCGGGATGACCTGAAATAAAATATGGTATTAATTGTTGATTTAATCCGTATTTTTTGTTAACTTTATCAAATATGTTCTTTAATTTCCTGAATTCTCCGAAACTTGTCTTCCTCATCAACTTTAAAACTGCTGTAGAAGAATGTTCGGGAGCAACTTTCAATCTTCCTGAAACAAATCTGGAAATCAAAAATTCAAGATATTTAGCATTAATATTATTTACAGCAGGATCAGGAGTTTGATGTAAAAGCATATCATACCGCACACCGCTTCCTATGCTTATTTTATTTATTCCTTCTATTTTCAGGGCATTTTTATATAATTCATATAATTCGGCATGGGAAGTATTCATATTTTTACATACCGACGGAAAAATACATGAAGGCTTTTTACATTTATCACATATATCAGTATTAAAACCTTTCATTTTATACATATTGGCAGAAGGTCCGCCAATATCTGAAATATGCCCTTTAAAATCTTTGCCGGCAGCTATTATCTCCAGTTCTTTTAATACTGAATTTTGTGACCTGCTGGTTATATGCTTTCCCTGATGTGCTGAAATTGTGCAAAAACTACAACCACCAAAACAGCCACGGTGTATTGTTACAGAATTTTTGATCATTTCATATGCAGGAATATTTTCTTTTTCCTTATAACGAGGATGTGGCTTACGTGTATATTCCAACGCATAAATACTATCAATTTCCTTCTCCGCTAAAGCCGGCATAACAGGATTTACAACTAACCGCTTATTTTGCAGATCCTGAATTATTCGTTTATTGGAATTATAATTTGATTCCTGTTCTATTTGTACAAAATTTGCAGCATATTTATATTTATCCTTTATAACTTCGTTATAACCAAATAAATGTATATCATTTCTTTTAGAATCCTGAAGATCGGAAAGATATGCAACCTGTTTTATGTTATAACAATCATAAACCTGACCCGAATTATTCAATACATCAGCTATTTCGGCAATAGGCTTCTCTCCCATCCCGTAAACCAGCAGATCGGCATTTGATGTTTCCAGAACAGATGAAAGTATCTTATCCTGCCAGTAGTCATAATGAACAAAACGTCTCATAGAAGCCTCGATACCACCCAAAACAACAGGAATATCAGGATATAGATCTTTTAAAATATTAGAATAAACATTTGTTGCATAATCGGGTCTGAAACCTGCTTTACCCCCCGGAGTATACGCATCGTCGGATCTTAATCTCTTACCTGCAGTATAATGATTAAGCATACTGTCGATATTTCCGGCTGTAACTCCAAAAAAAAGACGCGGGGCACCAAATCTTTTAAAATCACGTAAGTCGTCACGCCAGTTAGGTTGAGGAACTATTGCAACTCTATATCCCTGATTCTCCAATACCCGCGCAATTATTGCCGTTCCGAATGACGGATGATCAATATATGCATCACCGGAAACAAGTATTATATCAATATAATCCCAACCAAGAGTTTTTACTTCTTTAGCGCTGGTAGGAAGGAAACCGAAATTATTGATTTTTGTATGCACCAAAGGAATTAAGAATTAAGAATTACTGATTGGCGGTCATGATAAAGTCCTGGCAAATTGGCAAATCCGTAACTTCCATATTTCATAAATAGCAACATACTTATATTTTAAGTTTCACTTTATAATTCTCAATTCTTAATTCTTAACTTTTAATTCTTAATTCAACCAAGATCTACCACTCAAAGCGATCTGTAAATGAAGTATTACCAATAGGATTAGCATGGAAATTATCAAAGTATCCGCCAAATGGGCTATAGAATGTAGGATATTTATTATTTGTTTTATATATATTAAAATCTGCACTGATATACGTTTTTTCTGCAATTTTAAGATCAAGCCCGACATTATTAAATGATGTCCTTCCTTCTCCTGACGGAGACCCTACATCAAAAAATGTTGCTGCACGCAGCCTTATCCTGTCATTTACCTGATATTCCCCTTTTGCAAACAAATAATTATTATTATAATACTTACTGTTCATAGGAGTATTTCCTTCAGTACCGGGATAACTTAAATTAGGGAAATAATTGAAAGTTGTAAGTATTCCTGCAGATATTGAGAATTTTTCATTAAACTGATAGCGTACTTCAGGCATCACATAAGTAGAAAACAGATTATTTCCATAAAAACTTGTAAATGACGAACCTGTTGTAAGCCTGAATTTAAAATTCTCTTCCTTTATCAATGGTGTTTTACCTGTTTTAAACGGAGCTTTACTTACAGGTTGAGACATTGCCGGAAAATCATCTTCATAATAATATGTATCTGACTCCTGTGCCGACAAAGCTACCGACAAAAATACAAGGACCAGTATATATATATATTTTCGCATAATTTTAAAATTAAACGTAAAAATACTATTTTTTAGTGTATAAACAAACTTTTGAAATTAAAAATTTATAATACATTAGTTTAGCTCTGATCTTTAGTGTCAATAAACGACACAGTCATACAACTTTCGACTGACTTTAACTTTTGTATAAAACCTGCACAGGAACTCCAGAACAACTATATATTATATTTCAATATTAATTTTAAACACTAAATAGATTTTTTATCAGATTAATTTGCAATTTATATAAATAATAATTATAATTACAAAGGAAAAATTGATACTAAAAAAACTTAATTATTATGAAAAAACTACTACTCCCAACAATTTTAATTACTTTCCTTATTCTTTCCTGTTACATATCCCATAGCCAGGAGACAAGACTGGCAGAAGAACAATGCGGC
>JAISPG010000051.1 GCA_031275085.1 Bacteroidales bacterium
AGGCAGGACAAATCAACATCAATATCCACGCAGCTGGATTCTTTGATTCCGGCGAGTAAGATTTCCAACCTCACGCAGGGCATGTTCGTGGGATCGGTGTCCGACAATTTCGACGAACGGATAGAACAGAAAATCTTCCATGCCGAAATCGTTGTCGATAACGCCGCCGTCGCCCGCGAAACGAAGGCGTACAAAAAAATCCCTCAAATCGTGGATTTCCACGACGAAAACGGTAACGACACCATGCTGTCCGAGATAGAACGGAATTACAACCGAATCAAATCGGACGTGAAACAGATCGTCGCAGACGAACTTCAACGGATTGAGAATGACCCGGAATTGCAGCACTTGATTAAGAAAGAGTAAGGGAATGACTGACGTTAAAACAAACCTCCTCTGTTTTTTCAGGAAACGTGAGGAGGTTTTTTACTGCTACTTTGCGTCTTATTACTACCCGTCAGTAAAATGGTGATATGCAGGAGTATTACGCAAGATAAAACCGTCAGTTATTTATTCTTATTACTACTTTTTCTCCTTATTACCGCTGTTTGTATCATAACAGAGTTTCCATACAGGATATTTAACTGGTTTTGAAATATTTTCATTTTTTTTTGTCTGTGTATGCCAGTTTAGATTAAGTTCACCGTGTACGGTAACTTCTGTATGATTTCCGTCTGAAATACCGTAAGTCGGCATCGGAAAAAATCTGTCCCGTTGAACTGTAAACATTTTTTTATACCGGTGTTAGCTCCTATTATAACCTGTTAACATCCGTTATGTTTATCGCTTAAAAACCGTATTGTAAAAACCCGTTTGTTGATAATGAGAAATCAAGTCTTCATGAAAATTGCCGGACGGGATAAAACAGTTCAGTCCCGAACAGGAATTTATATCAAAAACATCTGCAAAACTTTTTGTATAATTACTGTAGAAAACCGTTTTATTGTACTGTTCAAGATATTGCTGAAAATCATTCTCATTTACGCATAGCTGTTTAATATAACCGTTAAAATCAAAAAACATACCGTTGCGGGTTCTGTCATAACACTGTATTTCTGTCATATCAACGGGATTTTCAGTTAACTGAAAACTTTTCAGTACATTCAACAGATTTTTTAATTCAGAAGTTTTGACTACTCCGACGGTGGCAGATTTATACGCTCCTTCCTGTGAATTATAATGTTCAAAAAAAGTTTCCCCCAAAAGTGCAGGTTCGTCAGTATCCGAAAACAGTAAGGGTGTAATTTTTTGATATGGAAACCCCTGTGCCAGTATTTCCGTTGGCGAAGCAATAATGTAAGCAGCTTTATCGACAAACTCGCATAACACTTCAATACCTCCCATAAAACAGGCGTCAAAAATAATTGTATTAAAAACATTATCCGGAACGGCATCCGACAAATCTGCTATATCCATTTCTTCGACGCCGTCTTTTCCAAACGATTTAAGTTCAACCGCCTGAAGATTTTTAGTATAAGATAATGCTGTTCCTTCGGGTAACCATCCTGTAGCATGGGACCACAAAATCAATGTGTACCGCCGGGCAGGAAACATACGGATAACGTCATTGATTATATTCCGCATACTGTTCCTGTCAAGAGAGTTTAAATTCTCATAATACTTAACAGCATTACTGTTAATATCCACATAATTACTGTTGATTTCTATCAGTCGCGGACTGTCGGATTCCGGCGGGTCAAGAAAAATTATCATTTTTCCTTTATGACTTTTGCTCCATGCCGCGCTCATATCCTCAATATTCTTTGTCGCGTATTTATATAAATTATTATCAGCAACCATATATACCAGAACAGTGTGGGCTACAGGCTGAATAAACTCCGGACCGTCATCCCTGCTACACGAGGATAAAAATACGGTAATAAACAGTAAAACTGCGAGTAACCTGTTTCTAACCTTCTCTTTGTTATCTGTCATAATCTTAAATTTTAATATTAAATCACCATACTGCATGCAAAACAGCAATGCAGTATGATGAATATAATTTACTGAATTTCAATTTATAATCCCTTTAACAAATATCGTTTCACATATTAATCATTAATAATTATAATATGTTCTCTTCAATTGGGCGCGAAATTACAACATATAATTTGAATAAGCTTTGAATAAGCAAGGTTTTTTCTATCTTTTTTCATTAATTATACAAATATCCTGAAAATAAATGGAATACAAATAGTTAATTTTCTTAACAAATACTAAAGCAAGTTAAACACTGCAAGTTTCTTATTAATTAATTAATTACAAAACAAATACACATATAACACATGTGCTGATTAACAATGTTTTATAAAATCAATTATCCTCAAAACCCAACTTTAACTGTTTTCGGTTTTTATGGATTCAGATTATCGCAGACGAATTAAAGCGGATTGAGGAGTCCCCGGAATCGTAGCATTTGATTAATAAATCATCATACTACATGCTCGCGCACGTAGCATGATGATATTGACTTTATTTAACAAATTCATTTCACTTGCTCATATCCTTCGGGAGCGGTTGTCCTTGCTATAAAAGGGCTTAATTCAGAATTGTAGAATTGATCGCCCTCAATGCCACTTGATACCCAAAGAGAATCGTTTTTGATTTCGTAATAACCACGAATATATTCTGAAGCATAAAGTCCTCCAACAGGACGAAAAAGATACAGAATTTTTCTGTCATTTTCTTCTTTGATGTACCAATAATATTGATATTCAGAATAATAAAAATTACCCTCACTGTCTGTCAATGTTGATATAATACCAGCTTCTCTAAAATGCCAAAAAACAGAACCAGTTTCGATATCATGTTTCCACCACCCCAGCAATTCGGGGTCTTTTGGCTGCGACAAATAATAATCAATCGTTTCCTTATTTTTCTTATCGCTGCATGCTGTGAACATGAAAATCAACATTAATAAAATCAATTTTCTTTTTTTCATCTTACAATCACTTATTACTGCACATTACACCTGATATATACGCTTTCGTCGGTAAGTAATCCTCCAGGAGTTACTAACGTTTTATACCATTCGGACACATTAATATCGTATGCCTTGCCTGCACACCACCAAACCAAAGTGGTACAGGTAAATCTTGAAGGAGCAGCCCATTTTGCCGTTAAAAATTCATACCAGCGTACATACGGACGTCCCTTGTAACTTTCACCCCAGGAAGCAAGCGTCGCAGGATTGTTTACTCTGGTTACCTCTTTGTATAATCCGCTCTTGAATCCTCGCCATTTCCAAACCCATTTTACTTTTTGCAGACCTGCAATGTAGCATTTATAACTCCAATATTGTAAGCTTTCATCACCTACTCCACTTGTACCTGCAGCAACTACAATGGGTTCTGTTGCTGCTGCTGTTGCTGATGGTATAGAAGTAATGATTCCTGCATGTCCTACTTTGAATTGGTCATTTCCAAAATCAAGCCAAACATAAGGCTGATTATGCATAGGTAAGGCAACAAGAATATCGCCCCGCCGAGCATAACTTCTCAAACCGCTACGCAATTTCGTATAATTAATTGCGTTGCTTGACAAACTCACTCCTATTGCCTTTGTATCAGGAGTTTGTTCCTGTAATTGTTTCTCTTTTTCGGAGAGTCGTTCTCCAAGTTTAGCAAAAAATGCCTCTTTATCTTTAACGTGGTATTGGCCACTTTTCACTTCAGTAACTTCTTCGTCTAAAACGCTTTCAATTACTTCGTTTTCAGCTTCGACTGCTGCCTCAAGTTCAGGTTCTGCGAGAAATTTTTCACTCAATTGCTCTGCCTGCAATATTGCCCAATTCTCCAGAAAGGCTTCCTGTTCGTTTTCGTCCATATCGAAAAACGAAATTTGTTCTGAAGATTCATCTTCGACAATGTCCAAACTTGATAACTTTTCAACGAAAAGTTCGGCAATTGTCGGTTCCTCGACCTCGACTTCTCCGCTCTTAGTGACAAGATCATCGACAAGATCGTCACTTTTGTTAATGCCTGTTGCAAAGACAATTTTCTTAATATTGTCAAAACGCGCAACAGCAGTTTTGTTGAGTTTAGAAACATCAACATTTTCTACATCTGATTTAATAACTTGAGAATCAGTCCCATCATCAACAATTGCAACATCATCTTTGTTACAACCAACGAATATTGCACTACAAGCAATAACATTTAAAATAAAAAAACTAATTCTTTTCATAATTCTAATATTTAATAATTTTTAATTTATTTAATTTTATAATTTAAATTCAATTACTACTGATTACCAATATATTTTACATCACTAATTTTACCAAATTTTCTAAAACAGATATTTTCTACGTTTAATAGAAATGCAAAAATCAAAAATCGTGCCATTTTTGTAATTATGATAATTTCTCAGTATGGGGGGGTAACTGTATAATCAACATAATGTGATACAAGTTCAATAATGAATTTTTTTACGACTCGAAACGCCAGCGACATAATTCTTTAGTGACAGAATGTCTTTAAGTACGACAATATGACATGAAAAAACATCATTGTCTGACATTTTGTCCGGATTTGGCGCACATGCTGTGCCATATCACGGCACGCCCTGTCTTACCTTCTTTTTGAGGAATAATGCACCGGTTATCTGCCTCCCTGTACGATACTCCACTGCTATTTTACATCTACATTTTCAAGCGGTGATTTCAATCAATTATAAAATGTGTATCAATATACCATTCCAGCTGTTTGTATGCCTCGTCAAGCTGACGATCTCCGGATGATACATAAATACTTATTCCACAACTGTTGATAATTTCAAGCTTATTTAAAAAATAAGGCGTAAAACCGTTATATATGACAGTTTTCGATATTTGCCGTTCTATTTCTGCAATACGGTTTTCCGAATATACTGCATTTCTGATACAGTCCATGAAATCATAAAATATGGAATTATTCAGTAAATCATATTTTTGCATGTTATTTTTATCGTGAACAGCGCCGGTATTGCCGGCTGCAACAGTACTGTACAGCAGGCTGGCAAGAGATTTCAGATGTTCAGTGTCAATAACACTGACAGTAGCGGACTGTAATACTCCTGTCTGATTTTCATAGTACAACATATATTTACGGGCTATTTCCGTATAATCGGGAGAAGAGGCAAACAGTAACGGAATAATTTCACCGTACGGGAATCCCGCAACCAGTGTTTCAGTCGGCGATGCAATAATTACATCCGCTTTATTTCTCAGCTGGTAAAAGACTTCTATACACCCCATAAGACAGGCATCGAAAATAATACATTCAAATCCGTCCGGTAAAGTATTTGCCAAATCCGTAATTTCGATTTCAAAACCGTCTTCTTTTCCAAATGATTTTGTAAGATTGTTGAAAATATTCGAAGGCAGCCAGCCCGTACCGTGCGACCATAAAACCAAATCGTAAGTCTTTGCCCTGCAATTATTCATCGCATCAAATATTACCTGCCTTACAACATCCCCGCTTGCCGAATTATGTGAACCGTACTGTTTTACCGGAATTAATTCACCCGATTGAATTTTGAACAGCCGTGGCGTTTCCATGTCCACCCACAGCGGAGCATCTACATATACCGCCAAATTACAGCTCGCCGGTATTTCACATTCCAGCATTTCCTGTATATCCGCCTGAGCGTTTTTGTACAGGTTATTGTCGGCTGCCATATAGATAATGACTGTCTTTGCGGAGATACCGGTTTCCTCTTCATCTCCGGAACAGGACAAACAAATCACTGATAATATTGATAATATAATATTTATAAATTTCATGCGGCAAACAGATAAAAATCATCTCAAATAATTAAAATAAGACTGTCTGGAAAGACAGTCTTATTTTAATATATAACCGTTAATACGATACTGAAACTCAAAAGACAGTCCTGCAAGTATTGAATGGCGAATACGTGATTCATTCTTAATCTGTCCCGGAAGATCTCCCTGTACAATGTTGAAAGATTCAGCAATCATTAAAATTCAACCGTTCACACCTTTTATATTAATTGGTGGTGCCGTAGCTTCCAGCACCGTACCGTCAATAAACGTAGATTTCACTCGAAAAGTGTATGTGTCTGTCTTTTCAGGTGCGACATCTAACAAACAGTACCATTCAACCCCAATAAAAGGACGTCCTGCAAAATTCGCCTCCGACAGTTTCACCTTGACTATCGACTGCGGGTAAGGCAAATTTTCGTAGAACCGGTATGTTCCCTCAACCGGTTTGTAGCCGTTTTTCACCGTCGAATACAAATCGTCAAAATATACGGTAAACAAAGGACTTAAATCGCTGCCTGCCGGATAATCACTGCTAAAATTCCTGTCGGCAACTATTGTTATAGAATTGAGTGGAGTGATAATTGCCCGTGCATTAGGACCTTCATCTCCTCTTAATTGTGCATTATACGAAGTATCTCCAATCAAAGCAGTATAATAATCATATTTTGTTTTAGTTTCTATATAATAAGTGCGTCCTTCGCCGTCCAGGGCGCTGGAAGTATCGGCGTCAAAAATTATGCATGTATCGTTAAAAACGGAATCCTGCCAATGTCCCAATATCTCTAACATCATTCCATCGCTAACAGAAAAAACATCAGGATTAGTCTCTCCTGCAAGCAAACGGTCGTATGACGGTCCGCTTAATCCAAAAATTTTCTTCGTTTCATCTATTTCTACTCCCACCACAACAGAAACAGCCATTTTCTTTTTACAGTTAACAAACGTCTGAATGTACGATTTAAATGTCTTCATTGGCGCAAGAACACTCTCGGGAGTATTCGGATTTACATCATCGGAACATGCATTCAATCCCAGAAATATACAAACTGTTAAAAATAATTTCTTCATGATTTTATCTTGATATATATGGAAATATTTTGACTTCATATTGAAAATTACCTTCTTCGCCTGATTTTGTATCTGATGCTACTGCTGTAGCATTACTGTCAAAACTTCCAGACACATAATAGCCATTATCTGTTCCATGCCATCCCCAATTGTGGTGCAGATAGTTGCTGTAATTATAAGTAATAGATGTAGATCGACCTGTCACTTTCCCTCTTAAAATTAATTCGACGGTTGTTGTTACAGTTTGTCGTCGATTAAGATATCCGTCAATTACCCATGCATGTCCATTACTGTATGATGAGGATGTTATAAGTCCCCAAAGATATTTTTTTGTAGTTTTATAGGAATCTCCTCTTATTATTACCGGCTGATTTTTATCCAATGACGCTACTATTGTATTGTAATTATATTCTATACCGGAACCTCCTCCCTGATAACCGATGGTTCGTAAATACGAAACAGCATTTGCGGTATTTGCTTCGCTTACACCGCAGCTATATTTCATACCTATCTTACTGCCAATATTCTCCATTAAGTTTGCTGCCTGAGTTTGAATGGCAGACGGGGCTGCACTGATTCTATCTGTCCAATTCCAAGTTTTATAGTTATTTAAACGAATAGACGAGACATCACCGGTGTACCTGTTTAACTCTGTCCAGTTAAAATTTTTTCCATTTATGCTTGCAGGATATTTCCAATAAGACATAATATGGGCAATAGCAACAGCAACACATCCGGCGGGAGATGTTCCCGCAGTACAATTCTTATATCTGACATTTCTCCAAAATGGTTCATTATTATTATTTCCCTGTCCCCATTCCACGGGAGAAAGCGGATATACACGGGATATTGTAGACCAGGTGCCGGTTGTTGTTACTCTAAAAGATTGTTCATCCAGCAAATAATCGCGAGGATTTATTGCTTTTGTTTCCGACTCGTTTTCTCCATTCAGTTTATCAATAATACTGCCTATCAAAGAATCTCTTTTTTGCTCTGCCTCAACAATAGAATGTACAACGTAATCCTCTGTGCCTTCCAAAAACAAAATTACACCGGGATTATCTATTGTATCCAACAATTTCCCTCCACCGGTATAAGCCAGTATGGGATCTTCAATTCTTGTATCCGCTGACACAATTGCATAACCTTCTTCATCTCCAAAATTAAAGATATACGCGACAGTGTCGGGGATTTCCACATTTGTTCCATCGCTTGATTTGAGCGCTACAGTTTGCATGCCTTTAGAAACCAAAGCGCCAATAGAACTGATGCTTCTCGCTGTACCGGATTTCACAGCGGATTCTCCATCCAAAAATCCAATCACATCATTAGCAAACTGTGTTGCTTCTTCGATGCTTACCCTGTTGTTTTCATTCCT
Source organism: Bacteroidales bacterium (assembly GCA_031275085.1). Lineage (GTDB taxonomy): Bacteria > Bacteroidota > Bacteroidia > Bacteroidales > ML635J-15 > Bact-19. The sequence goes on from JAISPG010000051.1 coordinate 8,211, forward strand.
CATTCTGTACACAACATCCCATTCAGCACCGGTAAGTTGAACTTCATCAGTTGCAACTGATTGACCGTCGTTCAAATTCTCGTCCTTTGAACATCCTGACAGACCAACTAATATGGTCACTAACAAAAATACATTTAACTTTTTCATAATTTTAATATTTAATTTAATTTTACTGTTTATTTCAAATGAATTACAACTGCGGCATTTATCTGGTAAACAAATTCCGTATGACTTTCCTGCACTGTGCCGTCAGATACATAACTGCCCGATGAAAATGATCCGTCCGAAACCGTATAGTTTTTTATACCGGGCATACCGTACAGTCGAAATCCAATTTTGTTGAAAACAGGAATGTCAATACCGACTGTTCCGTATAAATTTGTCCCGCTAAACGTTATGGACGACAAATTTGAATTTAACTCCTTCATTGCATTGGAAGTTAACCAGTTCAATGTTATTAACTCCCAGCGAACGCCTGCGAAGAAATATTTCCGGAACGGAAAAACTGTCGCTTCGCCAAACAGACCGATACTGTTCGTTTCCAAATGGCCGACGCCTTGAAAACTTGATTCAACATTCCGGAAATTGATTCCGACTTTCGGTTCAAACGGACGGTTAAA
>JAISPG010000057.1 GCA_031275085.1 Bacteroidales bacterium
CAACTTGGAAACATATCTGGCCTTGTTGACACGCGCAATGATATGGCTCACGCATCTGGTAAATTTGAAATACCAAATGATGTGGAATTTGCATCCAAGGCAAATAGTATTTGTACTTCTATGCGGAACATACATAAGTGTATGATAAATCAGATAAAAACGTGGTATCAAGACATCTTGTTAAAATATTGTTCTGGAGAATTTGGAGCATATACGGATAATAACGATTTTATATTTGAACAGATGATACAAAATTTCAATCTATCAGTTAATGAGCTTCTTGTTTGCAATGAAATGAGCATTGCTAAGTTGACCGCGACAAATCCAGCAATTAGAGACAAGCTCAAATTTTTTAGAAAATCATTGAAAGCTTACTGTGAAAACCAGGGATATGTACCATGATTTAGTAGTGTTAGATGTCGTAAAGGCTTGAATTAAGAAACCTTTTAATGAAACCGTCCAACCGGACGGAGGAGGCCGAAATCGTAGTAACCCTTGCGGAGAATGGCGGCTTACAGATAAAAATTCACGGTTAAGCGGTGTAAGATTGTATCCCATGTTCCACTGCCACCTTGACAAAAATTATCATCTAGAATAAGATAAAATGCCTTGGAAATCTGTTCCAAGGGAGTACTATTAACTTTGCAACTATTGTTGCAAGTTCCAGTATGACCATCAGCGGACTGGTGTTCATAATGTCTCCCTTATCATACCATATAAGTATTATGGGGATAATGGTAGCCGTACGATTTAGCTAAAATGCTCGTGGCGACTCCTTTACGGAGTTCCTTTTGGGGTTAACAGCTACCTGTTGAGTTCACGGGCATTGCTTTTGTTTTTATGAGACATACATATTGTAATATTTTTAAATACAAAAAGTACTCCCATTTTGATAGTAAAAAAGATATAAAGCATTGGCTTGCTTATATAAAAGAACCCAAAAAAATCTGTTCCCACGGTTTTTATCCATTTATTCACTTTACAATGAAAAAATATACTTATAGAAACGGCGAGACAAGAACAAAACCAAGAGAAATATGCTATTCTTCGCATATTGATAGATACATTTATGAGTATTATAACTATTTATTAAACGAGTCTTATAATAGCTATGCTAAATCAAATGGTATTAATAAATGCGCTGTTGCATATAGAAATAATTTACATCAAAATAATATTACAATCGCCAAAGAAGTTTTCAATTTTATAAAGTCCGGTGATAAATACTTTATTCTGATTTCAGATTTTACGGGTTATTTTGACAAAATAGATCATAAAAACCTCAAAAAAAATTTAGAGATAGTATTAAATGTCGATAGATTATCTAATGATTGGTATAAAGTTTTTAAAAGTGTTACCAAATACTCATATATTGATTTAGATAATATAGCCGAATTTAAAAAAATGTCATTAAGAGAAGTCAGAAAAGGCAACCGCATTGCAAATGTTGTGGAATTGCATGAATTAAAAAAACATCTTAGGAAAAACAAGAATGTATTTGGAATTCCCCAGGGTTCTTCCATCAGTTCTACACTGTCCAATGTCAATCTTATCGACTATGATAAAGAATTGAATAATTATGTAACCGCTAAAAACGGTCTTTATAGACGGTATTGCGATGATTTAATTGTGATTATACCCGAAGTCTTTGAGAAAGAACTATTAGATAAATTTCAATATCTAAATTCGAATACGCCTGGATTGGAAGTTAATGACGATAAAATGCAGATGTTTTATTATAGCAATCATAGAGTATATCATAACAACGAATATTCAAAAATCAAATATCTTGGTTTTGAATTTAACGGGTCAGATGTAAGGATAAAAGAAAGGACAGTAACCTGTTTTTATCTAAAGGCTTATCGCCTAATAAACGGTATTAACAAAATCAGCGAGCGTCATAAGAGGAATGCGTATCGGAGGCAGTTTTATAAGACCTTTACTCATCTTGGAATGAAGAAAACGAAAAAGAATCGGGGAAATTTTCTTACTTATGTTGATAAATGTTCACATATTCTTTCAGAACCAGATATAAAAAAACAGCTTTCGCATCATTGGAACCGCTTTTCAAAGAGACTGGTCAAATTTACAAAAGATGGCACATAATGACAACGTCATATATCTTTTCCTTAAAAACAAAGTCAACACCTCCCAATTTTTATTTATATAGTAACATTCTGTGTAAAGACAGAATTCCTAAAACTCAGAGAGGAAACAAGACAAAAGATTTTTCATCGTTTTTAGCGGAAATTGTTCGGAAAATGGGGTTTCCAAACAACTCTATTATCTCCTTAATCAAATTGAGACGGCAACGTATCCAGTTCCTGCCCAATCACCTTTAAGTTTTCGATAATGCCGATATGTTGGGGACAGACCTGTTCGCACTTCCCACAGGCAACACAGTCCGATGCCTTTCCTCCTTTCAATACTTCAACCGCATATTGAAGTTGAGCCGCAGATAAATCATTAAAAATGAGCTTGCGGTTGTACGCACCAAAAATTTTTGGAATAGGAATGTTCCGCGGACAGCCCTCCACGCAGTATTGACAAGCCGTACAAGGTATATTATCGATCTTGCCAATCGCTTCCCGTGCTTTTTCTATGACCCGCAATTCATCCCGGTTAAG
>JAISPG010000038.1 GCA_031275085.1 Bacteroidales bacterium
TATTTCTATCATTCTGACCACTTAGGCAGTACTTCGTTTGTATGTAATGCTTCCGGCACTCCAATTCAGTATTTAAACTATAATCCTTTTGGCGGTATTATTCAAAACCAGAAAGCGGCAAACTCTACATACGATACCGAGTATAAATTTAGCGGGAAAGCACTTGATACGGAAACAAACTATCATTACTTCGGTGCGAGGTACTACAGTTCGGATTTGGGGATATGGTTGAGTGTTGACCCGTTAGCAAGTAATTATCCGTCATTGTCGCCGTATAATTATTGTTTCAATAATCCCTTAAACGTAATAGATCCTGATGGTAGGGAAGGAATAGTAGTTTCTGGAGGAGAATATGATGGAAACAGGTATAAGTATAATTTCATAGAACCCGCCATTACAAGATTGAAAGAACTAAAATCCGCAGGGGGAAGTGAACCTATTACATGGGCTGTAATGACAGCAGGTTATTCAGAATCAGATATAGCAAGTTTTCAAAGTATAGCGAACGATTTGGGAGTAGGATTTCAAGCGATAGGCTCTGCTGATGAGTTTACAAATTATCTAAATTCCAAAAGTATTGGAAGTTCTGGATTGTCGGAAGCAAGAATAGGCGACCAAATTACAAGTATAACTGCTTTTGGACATGGTTATGCAGGTTCCGCAGAGTTTGCACATGGTCAAGATAGTAGAGAGCAGTTTTCTTGGTCTACTGAAAATGTAATACAATTAAATGCAGGAGCTTTTAGTAATGCAACAATAGATTTATACACATGTAATTCGGCAACTAATACAGCTAAAGGTAAATCTCTTGGCTATGTTCTATCACAACAAACAGGTTCTACTGTAACAGGTTATAGAGGACAGAGTACCTATATCCAAATGAATAATGGGCAAGGGGTTGGTGCAAAATGGAACAGATATTGGAATGGGTTTAATACAAATGGAAGCATTAGATTACCGCAAGCAGGTGAAGGGGCGACAAGGATAAGATTTATTCCACCTACAAAATAAAGTCATGGAGAAGATGAAAAAAATAAGTTTAATATTTATAGTTATCAGTATGGTTTTATCTTGTAATCATAAAAGGACCGCAGATTTTATTGAATTAGGGAAAAGCAAAGAGGTATATAAATCTGTAAATAAGTATTTTGAAAATAGGAATGTAGATATAGGGAGTGGATTTTGGATAAAATTCAAGTTTTTAAATAACCCTTACAATCTTGATAACAATAACATTATATCCATTTATGTTAATTCTAAATTAGTTTACAGAGATGGATACAAAAGCATTATTGATTTACAAGGAAATCCAAATGATTTATTTTCTAAAGATGAAAGGATGGTTATTACAATGGAAATCCTTACCGATAAGACTAAAAAAAATATATGGGTACATTGCTTTGGAAGTAAAACAATATTTTCTTGGAATGAAGATTACAAGATTATTTATTGTGGCTTTTTCCCGACTAATGAAGATGTAGAAAAAGTCTTTTTTATTCCACAGTTAGAACTAATGATATAAATACATATTCATTTTTGGAATGAGAAGTAAACCAGAGTCTAAACCGTCCATCAGGATATAAAACATCAAAATTAGGGACGATATATGAGATGATATTTTCGATTCTCCACAACAGTTTTTAGAAAGTAGTAAAAATAAAGAAGAGAAATACTCTCAAGCCTATGTAATACCAACAACAAAAGATCAAGATATTGATATAAGAAAAGGAGTAGAAACAAAAATGAAGGAACCATACAATCTTATTCAATCAAACTGTGCTCAGGCAGTTCAATATGGCTTGGAACAAGGCGGAGTAGACCTAGGACGAACAATAAACTTAAACTGGTCTGGGTTTGGGATTAATGGAGATTCTGATTTTAATTCTCCTCATGCAGCCTTTGACCGAATAATGAAAAATAATCCGGGAGGACAACTACTAAAAATGAAATAAGGAAATATGAAGAATAAGAAACTAATAAAATATATTGTCTTTTCTTTCGTAATATTAGGGCTTGCAATTATTTTTATTTTTTCATTTGAAAGAATAAAGACAAGAATTTTAATAGCTGTAAATAAGACTTCATCAATGATGAGTCTTACTGTTAAACATTCAAAGAAAAAAGGAGTGTTTTTATGGGAATATGAAATTCCTGTAAAAGAAATCTTTTATGAAGATAGCATAAGAAAAATACACTTTTTAATGGAAAGAGCTTTTGCAGAAAAAGAATGGGCTTTAAATACAGATTCATCAAATTATATAAGTATACATGAAAATGCTTCGTATATTATTATTCCAAGCAAAATATTTAATGTTCCTAAGAATTCACAATATCCAGATGGGGTTTGGAGCACATGGGATATTGCAGGTAATGGATCTGTAAATCGATCTACAAATTTATTTTTTAGATATAAAGATATTTTACCTCCCGATACCTTAACTGCGCATATAATTGCAATAAATAAAGATGAAGACCTTAAACCATTGTCAGGCAATGGAGACACTTTAGTAAGTTTTTCTTTGTATAGAAAATTTGAATAATATGATAACATAAAACATCACAGTCTTATCGGATTTATAACCGATAATTACAAAAAGAATAACTAACATCAGCCTCTTTCGGGAGGCTATTTTCTTTTCATTCCAATTTCAAAACACACTTTATTTGTCATTTATTTTTAATACTAACATTAATTTATTTTATATAAATATTAAAAATTATCTGGGAAATTTTAAAAGGTATCTGCCCGAAACAATAATCAAATTACCCGAAATAAAAAGGCAACTACCCCAAATAATTATCCAACTTGGAAATTTAAAAAGAAGTTACCCGAAGCAATAATCCAACTGCCCAAAACAAAAAGACAACTATCCGAAGGAGAAATCCAATTGCCCGAAGTAAAAAGGCAGCTGCCCAAAAGAATTATCCAAATAGATGAAAGCATAATCCTGATGAACTATTAAATGATCTATTTTGAAAACCTAAAATGGCATTTTGATTATGGTTTTTATTAAATGATAATCTTAAAAAGTCATTTAGAAAATAAAATATTGCTCTTGATTTTCTATTTTGGGTATCTTTTTTATCCGATTTAGAAAAGTTATTAACAATCAAGGTTTTTGGCTTGCGTTCCGCTCCTCGTCTACTTTTTCGCCGTTTTCTCCCTTTTTTCTTTTACCCTGTTACCCGGAAGTGTCTTATCCTAAAAAAGGTTTACACAAAACTTAAAAAGTGTATAAAAACAAGTTATTTCAGGCTTTAAAAGCTATCCTATAATTATTTCGTCATATCGCCTTCAATAAGATTAAAATATTTGTTTTTCTTTTTTCCAAAGCAAAATCTAAGTTTTAATCCGGCATGGAAAGGAGCTGCTTTTTTTACATAGTTTTCGTTCTTATTATATACTTTTGAATCAAGCATGCTGTTATTTTCAAATTCAAGTGGTTTATCAACATTATAAACCAGATATGGAATATCTTTATCACCATTAATAATATCTGTTATTCCATAATCAAAAAATGCTCCTATATATAAAGAGAATCTTTTAGCAATATCAAAGATCAGGCCCGCTTCAGCAGTTAACATAAATATTGTTTTCAACTCCAGTTCGTTTATACCACCTTCTTTTGAGAATGTACCCAATCCTCTGAATCTAAGATCCTCAATAAGCAGATCGTGCACAGGATAATAAACACTCGTTTGCATGTCAATTTCAGAATTTTCGTAAGTTCCTTTCAGCGGTATTCCTATTTTCCCTCCGACCCCTGCATAATATCGCAATTTTTTACCACTCTGGAACATCAGCATTATCGGGATATTTATATATTTCAACTGTTGGGTTTCGCTGACCTCAGATAATTTAAACCTAAAATAAAATTCTTCGTAATAGTCGTCTGTTAATTTATATTCATCTGAAAATCCCGATGTATTCGACTTAAAATTATATATAGCAAATTCCGCACCAATTCCAAGTCCTATATTACGGCTGAACATATAAGTATAGTTCAATCCGAAGTTATATCCTGTTCCTGCTTTTTTTGATCCTTCAGACAGTTTTCCGCTAAATCCTGATAAACCACCTGATGCATGAACACCTATTTCATGTTGGCGGTAATTTTGCCCATATGACATTAATACAGATAATGACAAAAATATGATCAATATAATGCTTTTATTATTTTTCATATATTTAAAATATGTTATAAAGTCATTGAATTATAATACGTTAACTTTTATACTTTTATTAAAATTACCGGAATTTATTTTAATTATGTATGTTCCGCTTTCCAGATTTACCGGGAAATTTATCTGGTTTTCTGAAGTCCTGAAATCAGAAATCAATTGTCCTGTCAATGAATATATGCCAATCAGAATATCTGTATCCAGAAACTCTTCAGGCAGAATAATATTAAGTTCATTTCCTTTTTGCACCGGATTAGGATGTACAGATAAAACAGACCGTCTGCTTTCAAAGCTTGCCGGACAAGTATAGATATATGAATTTTCAGTATTTTTCAAAGGAATTTTTACCGAATATACAGCATCGAAATCAAGCAGATCAGTTTCATTTTCACCTGCAGAATAATATTGCAATGTTGCTCCCGGTATTTCTATTCCGTTTTTGTACCACTGGTAACCGCTCTTTTCAAATTCCTGATTTTTATCGCTAACAAACAATACATTATTCCACTTCTGCTCTATAAGCCCATCCGGATTATGCATAAAACGTACTTCTGTTTCAGAACTGCTTACCGAATTACATTTTCCGGTGATCTCTACCCTGTAAATGCCTGTATCTGCCATTTCGGGATATGAAATATATAAAGTGCTGTTGTTTTGCTCATTAACTATTCTGTTATTTTTATACCACTTGTATGAAACTATTGATCCTGTTGTTTCTATTGGGATAGAAAAAGAAAGATCGCTAAAACAAAATTCAATTGGTTTGTAAGGTTGTGAAATTATTTCAACCGGATAAGCTATTGTAATTGAAAAATTAGTACTATTTCCTGTACATGTTACATTATTATTTGTAAATTCAGGAATTACAGTTATAATGCTTGTTTTTTCTTCATTTACATCTGGAGTAAACGACGGAATCTTTGAATTACTTTGCGAATCTTCCAGTCCGATTTCAGAACCACCTGTCCAATGAAAAATTATACCGTCAACATTTCCTGTTAATTGAATATCCGGCAATTCTTCTCCGTCACATACGGCATAATCCGATATTGCCGAAACTACAGGAACAGGATTTACCGTAATACTAAAGTCTTTATTATCTCCCGAACAGGTTACCATGTTGTTGGTAAATCTCGGAGTAACAACGATTACGGCTGTTTTTATTTCATCCTGGGCTCCGGTTGCGGTAAATCCCGGAATTCCAGAGATACTGTTACCATTTAAAAGTCCGATGTCCGTTCCTCCTGTCCAGTAAAAATCAGTTCCTGATATATTTCCTGATAAATTTATATCGGAAATATATATATTATTACAAACCGTTATGTCTTCCACAGCGTTTACTGTAGGTATGGGATTTACTGTAATTACAAACTCAATATAATCTCCTATACAGGTTAAGCTGGCATGTGTAAACTGTGGCTTTACTTTTATTATTGCGGTTGTTATTTCATTTTCAGGAAATGTTGTGGCCGTAAATCCCGGTATTTGTGTCAGGCTGTTACCATCTGAAAGTCCGACAACGCCTCCTCCTGTCCAGTAAAAATCAGTCCCGTTTACTGAACCTGTGAGAGTAATATCATTAATATCGGAATTATCACAAACCGTCATATTTTGAATGGTATTTACCGTAGGTGTTGGATTGACGGTAATCTCAAATATTTCAGATATTCCTGTACAAGATATAAATTGATAATCCTTTACAGGAGAAACACTTATTATTGCTTCCGTAACTGTATTTGAAACCGCTGTAAATGCAGGAATTTCAGTTTCGCTGCTTCCATTTGCCAATCCGATACCGTTACCTCCCGTCCAATGAAAAACAGTTCCGGCAGTATTACTGTTAAGTTCCACAGCTTGTATTTCCGTTCCGGAACATACGATCTTATCATCTATAAAAGCAATATCAGGAACAGCATGTATTGTATATATACTTCCCTCAAAATTGATAATATAATTATCATTATTGAGTGTCCCCTGCAAAATAATATATTCACCGGGAGTTGTTCCGGGTTCTCTTTCAGGTTCTCCGTAAAGAATATCTCCCGAAATAAGGGACGGAGAAACTGTATATGTAAGATTTATTTCATCACTACCGAAACATATATATTTTGGAATAGCTGTAACTGTAATATTATTTGGCTGTATTACAGCTTTTTCGGAATAAGACCGCCACTTTTTATTGTTCTCATAATTAATAAAAATTATTGTATCTCCTGCATTTTTATACCGAAAATCAACTATTGGTGTTTGCATTCCGGATGTTAGGCTATAAAGTTCTCTTTCTAAGTTATAGGATGGAAAAGAAAATATAAGTAAACTATCATTATTCCTGTACATATCAATGGTCATACTGTTCCTGTAAACATCCTGAACTAAAACCGGTGAAGCCTGCCATTTAAAGAAAGGTAATTTTAAATTATCGCTTCTAAGTTCCCAAATATCCTGAAAATCCCAACTGCTTAGATGCTGATCATAAGTTGACCGGCTTTGTAATTCTGCTAATGTTCTGCCTGTTCCTTGTTTCGGATCATATGGATCAGGTGATATTGTCACAGAATTAAATAAGGTTCCTGAGTTTGAATAATTATTTGAAATATCGTTAGTCATATTTTCCAACTTTCCGATCAGATGGTTAGTTTCAGCATTGTTATAATATACTATGGAGTTTATTGCAGATACGGAATTTCTAAGAATTGTATTTGCACCTTCAAGCGAACCGAACAATCCGCCCAGAGAACCATTTGTTCCATAAGAACTAATATTACCGGAAGAATATGTATTTTCAAATGTACAGAGATAAAATATCTGGTTATCAGTTCTGGTTATACCTGATATTCCACCAATACAAGCATTATCGCCATGTTGAGTTATATCCGAATGACTATAACAATCTTTAACATAAATGTTGTTTTGTGCAATCCCTGTAATTCCACCTATTACGACCTGATTCTGATTCTCGCCATATATATTACCATTGTTAAAACAATTTTCGATATAAATAACGGAATTCTCAATGTTTGCAATCGTAAGCCCTGTTATTCCACCAATACAACTATTTCCATTCAGGTCTCCGTAGTTTACACAATCTCTTATTAAAAAATTCATATTACTATTTTGTGCTGAACCAATTATTCCTCCTACAGCTGTGCCTGAAGAAACTATTCCGTGATTTGCACAGTCGATCATATTTATTTTCGATCCGAAAATAAAACCCGCTATACCGCCTGTATAAGAATTATCCTGCCCCGAACCATTTACCACGGCAGAATTTGTACACCCTATTATGTTTATACTATCTGTAATAACCTGATTTCGTACAATACCAACAATGCTGCCGGTATATGAGTCAATTTCTCCGGCAGAACCGTTTATTATACCACCTTCAATATGAAGGCTGTCAATATAGGCTCCTGCACTTATATAACCGAATAATCCTGTGTATTTATGTGTTTGATTATCATCCTGTCCGATATTTATTCCCGTAATTTTTTGATTATTACCATGTAATTTTCCTCTGAATGAATTGTCAAGATCATATCCTATAGGAGTCCAGCCAAGCCCCGAAAGATCAATAGTATTCATTACCTTATAATGATTCTCATGATTGTTGTTATCTATTCCAAGATAATTATTCAGGTATTCCAGATCAAAACGGGTTTTTATTTCATACGGAGATTCTTCGGTTCCGTTTCCACCTGAAAATACCGGATTAAATACATAAATTTCCGGATAAGACGTTTTTTTTCCACTTTCATAGCTATAAAAAGCAATACTGTCACCGGGATTTGTATCAGGCAGAAACATACCGTAATGCCCTTCTCCCTGTCTGATATTTCTTATTGTATGCATATGTTCTCGGGTACGGTAACGGTAAACACAAACACTATCCAGATCGGAATAAGCATTTAAAGAAACACTATTAATAGATGCTTCATTTACAACAACAGGTGCAGATTGCCATTTTAAATAAGGCAGATGTACATTATCATTACGAATACTCCAAACATTGTTAAAATCCCATTCGGGTAAAAAATCTCTATATGTTTCGGGTTTGTATAATTTTTCTCTTTTGATATCCTTCCCGTTTTTTCCGGAAGTTCCTATTTGTGACATATGTCCTGCTTCAGGTGGAAAATCATGTATAGGATAATATATGACTTTCATCAAAGAATCTGCATAATTATTAATCAAAATACCACCCTCATCTCTGCCTATTATACGAAAAGTACAATATTCACTACCAAAAATAAAAAGAGATGTCCCGAGTGAATTTTTTATAGTAGCTCCCAAACTTTGATTATTACCTGCAATATTACCGGTATACGTAATTACTCCATTTGCAATTACAGAACCAAAAGAATACGTATTTTCAATAATAATTTCTCCGGTATTTCCTTCAGTAGATCCTGCAATTCCACCTACATAGCTGTAATGTCCCCAATTTATAAAAATATTGGCATAGTTATAAGAGTTTTTTATAATTATATTATTATAACCGGTACTTATTATTCCTCCTACTCGCAGGTTTTCTTCCGGTCCTGCATATATATCACCAAGGTTTATACATTCTTCTATGGTAATATTGTTATTGGCATCACCTGTAATATTTCCTGCAATACCTCCCAGTCTTGCATTAGTTCCGCTACTACTGAGTATTCCTAAATTTATACATTTCTTAATAGTGGTATTTGAATTGCTTACTGATATTTCTCCATTACCGAGTATTCCTCCGATCAAAGCTCTCACACCGGAAATATATCCGTAATTTGTACATCCTGTTATTTCAAGTCCGTTCCCGTTTCCAATAATTCCCCCGGCATTAATAGGATATCCGTTTGCCGAGATTTCTCCGTAATTAATATTATCAATAAAATTTGATAAAGTCCCTGTTCCTGTAATACCCCCTACAGAAACATCATTTCCAATACCACCGACATATCCGTGATTTGAATTATTTGTATAAGTTATTGTCTGTCCGTATCCTGTTATAGCTCCGGCATTATTATTATCGTTATTTGCATATACATTGCCATAATGTACACAATTACTTACCTGAACCGTTGTTGCTTTTCCAATAATTCCGCCAATATTATTATCAGTGCCGTTTTCAGTGATTTCTCCGTAATTAGTACAATTTTTTATCTCATATTCGGTAGCCGACTGAGAAAAACGTTCTCCTATAATACCTCCTATCTTTGCATTTTCATTACCACTTTCAATATTTCCGTAATTAATACAATTCTGAATATCTATATTTCTTCCGTAAGCATATCCGACAAAGCCTCCGGCAAAAGGAGATAATGCCTGCGGTATGGAAACATCAGATTTATTTGTACAATTTATAATAGTTATAGTTTGGGAATAATTATATGCAAATCCGGCAAAACTTCCGGTATAGCTTATAGAATTTGGTTGCACAGAACCTTTTATATTTCCGCTTTCGATATGCAGGTTTTCGATATATGCCCCGTCATAAAGATATCCGAACAATCCTGTGTATTGATAGGTAACAGGCTCATTTTCCTGACCTATGTTTATATTTTTAATTTTTTTATTATTACCATATATCTTTCCGCAAAATGATTTTGTATGATTTGTACTGCTGATATATGTCCCTATCGGATGCCATGGTGAAGATCCAAGATCTATATCTTCTATAAGTTTATAATAAATATTCGCATTTGAAGGTCCAAGCCTGTTCCTTATACTATCAAGCTGTGCACGGTTTTCAATCAGGTATGGGTCCTGGGAAGTTCCGGTACCTCCTGAAAACGGATCTTGCTGTGCTATGGTCGTAAATGTAATAAGGAAAAATAAAGTTGAAAAAATAAAATTTTTAGGATTGATGGTAAAAATTTTTTCCATAAAATATATTTTAGGTTATAGCAAAGTTACGATTTTATAAATATAAAATATTCAATATTTATAAAAAAATAAATAACAAACGCTAAAAAATTATTCTTCGTAATAAACTCTTTTTACTCTTTGGGATATACCTGTGATAATTTCGTATGGGATAGTGTTTAAGATTTCAGCCATTTCCAGAATGGAATTTCTTTTGCCGAAAATTATGACTTCATCACCTTCATTAGCAGGAATATCCGTAATGTCTATCATACACATATCCATACAAATATTTCCTATCGTAAAAGCTTTATGTGAATTTACATAAAAATACCAGTTCCCGTTTCCAAGCCTACGGTCCAAACCGTCTGCATATCCCACAGGAATTGTGGCAATAACAGATTCTCTGTCGACTTTTCCCGACCTGTTATAACTGATACTTTCTCCCTTTTTTACATGGTGTATCTGTGATATCACAGATTTAAACCTGCTTACCTGAAAAATTTCACCTTTAAGCTCCGGTATCAATCCGTACATTCCAATTCCCAGCCTTACCATCTCAAAATCATATTCTGGGAACCTTATTATTCCATTAGTATTTAAAATATGCCTGTCAGGCTTTAAAGACGTCAGCTGGCATATTTTATCATACATGCTTAAAAATAATTCAACCTGCTGTTTTGTGAAATAATCAAGATTTTTGTCATCACTACCTGCCAGATGGGAAAATATACTTGTTAATTTTATAGTTTTTGTGTTATTTATTATTTTGCAAAATTCATCAATATCCGCTTCGGTTAATCCCAGTCTGTGCATCCCTGTGTCTAACTTTATATGAATAGGAAAATCTGTTATATCATTATTTTCCAGTTCTCTTATAAGCTCCCTTAAGACAGTTAATGAATATATTTCCGGTTCAAGCCGGTAAGAAATCATTGACTGAAGTGACTGAAGATTTGGATTCATTACCATTATTGGTGTGGTAATTCCACCTTCACGTAGTTCTATTCCTTCGTCAACAAAAGCAACAGCAAGATAATTAATACGATTATGCTGTAAAAGGCTTGCGATCTCGACATAACCGCTTCCGTAAGAAAAAGCCTTTACCATTGCCATAATTTTTGTTCCGGGTGCGAGATGCGATTTAAAAAAGTCAAGATTATATTTTATAAGGTTAAGGTCTGTTTCAATTACCGTTTCATGATTTTTTGCCTGTAATTTACTCGATATCTTTTCAAATCTGAAATCTCTTGCACCTTTTAAAAGTATGGCGGATTCGTAAAAATCAGAATATTTCAGATCATTGATAAATTCTTCCGTATTATTAAAAAACAAAGCATTTTCGTGGAATAGTTTTTTATAAGCACTTAATGCTTTACCAATTCCAATGAACCTGTTTATATTTTTTTCATTGATAAGTTTACTTACTGATTGATAAAGCTCTTTTTCATTATCTGAACTTTGCAATATATCCGACATTATAACAATACTGTTCCGGTTGCCTTTTTTACGGTTAAGAAAATCAAGAGCTATCTCAAAAGAATTTATGTCGGAATTATAACTGTCGTTTATCAAAACACTATTATGAATACCTTTCAGCATTTCCAGCCTCATCTTTACATTAGGCAACGAAGCAAAACGCTTTAATATAGGTCCGTGGATATCAATTTTTAATGCTACAAGTACACAAAAGCAGGAAATCGCATTTTGTACGGATCCTTTGTCAGAATAAGGAATTGAAAAATTTATTTCTTTACCGTCATATAAAAGACTTATTTTACTTTTGTCCTTCAAGTATTCTATATGTTTTATATTGATCAGTCCATTATTATTTTCCGACCATGTAATAAATTGTTCAATTTTATTATTTGACTTCAGTAAACGATCTGCAATCTGATCATCCGAATTATAAATAACAGTTTTACAATCTTTGAATAATTTAAGTTTTTCAGTTGTTTTTTCCTCAACAGAAGAAAAATTGGCTTGATGAGCCGATCCTATATTTGTTAAAATCCCGATAGTCGGTTTAATTAATTTTTCCAGTTTTTCCATTTCCCCGGGCTGAGATATCCCGGCTTCGAAAATTCCAAGTTCCGAATCTTTTTCCAGTAACCACAACGATAATGGAACACCGGTTTGAGAATTGTAACTTTTCGGATTGCGGGTAATTTTAAACTTATTGTTTAAAATCCAGCTAAGCCATTCTTTTACAATAGTCTTTCCGTTACTTCCCGTAATTCCTATAACAGGAATATCAAACATATTTCTTTTATATGAAGCTAAAGCGTGTAAAGCCTCAATAGTATTTTTCACTTTAATAAATCCGGCTTCAGGGTAATTCTGGAATTGGATGTCCTTGCTTAAAATAAAAGCCCGTACACCATTTTTATAAAGTTCATTAATAAACTTATGACCGTCGTGTTGTATTCCTGTAATAGCAATAAATAAATCCGAAGAAGAGTTTCCTGTGGTACGACTGTCGGTTATTAATTTTCTGAATTGTATATTATTGATCCCGTAATATTCGCCCGAGACAATGTTTGTAATATCTTTAAGAAAAAATGACTGCATCAGCTATTATTTAGGACTTACTTCCAGATAACATTTCCGGCATAGTGGTTCATAAATATCTTTTTCACCCAGTACTACTATTTTATTGTTTGCCGATTTTCGGAAACTGAATTGTGCAAGATCTCCGCAACGTACACAAACAGCATGTACTTTTGTTACATATTCTGCTACGGCAAAAAGAGCAGGCATAGGGCCAAAAGGACGCCCCATAAAATCCATATCGAGACCGGCTGCAATAACCCTTACACCCTGATTGGCAAGCTTTACGCATACATCAGTTATTCCCATATCAAAAAATTGAGCCTCATCAATACCAACAACGTCAACATTATCAGCAAGTAATAATATTTGAGACGAAGATTCTACAGGAGTTGACCGTATCGATGTGGAATTATGAGAAACAACTTCCTCATCTGAGTAACGTATATCTACACTTGGTTTGAATATTTCAACTTTTTGTTTTGCAAATTCAGCACGGCGAAGTCTTCTTATAAGTTCTTCTGTTTTACCTGAAAACATCGAACCTGCTATAACTTCAATCCATCCTGTTTTTGGCTCACCTTTTCTCGATTGTTCAAGAAACATTTCTAATTATTTTATATTTTTGTAAAAATATTTAAATACAAATTTAGAAAAATAATTTGGCATGGAAAAACTTATCAGTCTAAAAGAAAGAATAAAAAAAATATCTTATGTTGTTGACTCTGTCGAAAATACAGGAATAAGTCTTATTGAAAAAGATATCTTATTGAAAGACATAAGGGAACTATATGAAGATATTGCTGCATTCAATGTAAAAACCTCAGTAACAGAAGAGAAACAACAGGTTTACAATATATCAGAGACTGAAAAAGAAATAACTGAAGATAATGCTATAATCGAAGCTTTCAACAAAATAAATGAATCAGAAGAAGTAAAAGAAGAAATGATGTTACGGGAAACTTCTTTTGACGATTATTCACCTGAACAGGAAACCAATACAGGTAAAAATACAGAAACCGGACCAAAAGAAGAAGTAGTTATTACTCCTAAAAAAGATGAATTCTCAATTGAATTCCTTGATGATCCTTTTGAAGAAAATCCGGAAACAATTAACGAAAATATAAAAGAAAATATTACACCAGAAAAACCTACAATACACAATCATGAGAAACAGAAATCTGATCACAAAAGACAAGAAGCAGAACAAACTTCTTTATTTTCAGGAAATTCTTTTGGGCAGGAAACAAAAACCATTGGAGAACAACTTGTAAATAACAGGACTTATCTTAATGAAGTACTTGCCCAAAATAAACAGCAAGCTGATGTCTCTTCCATAATGGGGCAAAAGCCGGTCAGTGACATAAAATCAGCTATTGGCATAGGAGACAGGTTTTTATTTATCAGAGAATTATTTGATGGAAAAAGTGAATTATTCGAAGAAACAATCAGGCATCTGAATTTATTATCTTCATTTGAAGAAGCTAAAAATTATCTGAACCAATTTGAATGGAACCAGACTCAGGATACGGTTATCTCGTTTAATAATATTGTTAAACGAAGATATTTGTAGTTGTTGATTTTAAAAGCATAAGATACCGGATCTGCATTTGTAGATATTCGTAAAAACAAAAAGTTTCTTTTATTATATTTGTACAGGAAAGAAATTGGACGAGAGTTAAAAGTATAATTAACGTAAAAAATTGAGTAGTGTGTTTTTTCAGAAAAAAATGATATTGATAAGAAAAGTTATAATTTATATTATCTTCTTTGTCGGGATTACAACATCATTGTTTTCCCAGAATGTTGAAAAAACGAAAGAAAGGGTTGGAAAATTATCTTCACAGGAATTTTACGGCAGAGGTTATGTGAAAGACGGAGTAAACAAAGCTGCTGATTATATAAAAAAAGAACTTGAAACAACAGGAGTCAAATCTTTCGGCAATTCTTATTATCAACCTTTTGAGTATAACATCAATACTTTTCCTTCAAAAATGGAAGTAAAGATCGATGGTAAGATCCTGGAACCGGGAATTGATTATATGATCGGACCGGAAACGCCTTCAATAAATGCAAAATATGGATTCTTTTTTCCTGATTCTTTACTTATAAATAATATCGAAGGATTTACAGAATATGTCAAAAGCAATGATGTCTCGAAAAAAATGCTTGTTCTGGATTATGCTTTAATCAATAATATTGATATAAAATGGTTTTATATTTATTACATGATGTCGAACCCACATAGTTTTGGAGGGATCATAGAACTAATTCCTGATGAACTTATGTATTCGGTAAGAACAAACCAGCAAAAATATCCGGTAGTTAAGATAAAAAGGGAAATATTTCCTGAAAATGCGAAAGAAATTTCTGTAAAAGTAAACTCAAAATTTATTAAAAACTTTCAGACAAAAAATATTATTGCATATATTGAAGGAGAATCGGATGAGTTTATAGTTTTTTCGGCACATTACGATCATCTGGGAACTATGGGAAAAGATGTTTATATTCCGGGAGCACAGGACAATGCAAGTGGCACGGCAATGCTGCTCGACCTGGCTGATTATTATTCCAAAAACAAGCCGCGTTATTCGATCGCATTTATGTTCTTTTCAGGAGAAGAAGCCGGATTGCTCGGATCATTGTACTATGTTGGTAATCCCTTGTTTGAGCTTTCTAAAATAAAAGCCGTTGTAAATCTGGATCTTGTTGGAACCGGAGATGATGGCATTACGATTGTAAACGGAGAACTTGAAGAATATAAAAATATCCGGGAATTATTTAATGAAATAAATACTGAAAATGGCTATTTTACAGAAATAAAAGCCAGAGGAGAAGCTGCAAACAGCGACCATTATCCTTTTCATAAAAGTGGTATTCCTGCTGTATTTATTTATACTATGGGCGGAAAAACCTATTACCATCATCCTAAAGATACTTTAGAAACCCTTACATTTACAGGATATAATCAGCTTTTCGGATTATTGATAAAATTTGTGGAAAGATATGAGTAAACTTTACCTTGTGCCAACTCCGGTCGGAAATCTGGAGGATATGACTTTCCGTGCCATAAAGGTTCTGAAAGAAGTTGATTTTATACTTGCTGAAGATACCAGGACATCAGGTTTTTTATTAAGACATTTTGAAATTCCTGCAAAAATGTTCAGCCATCATAAATTTAATGAACATAAATCGGTAGAGCATATTGCCGATAAAATACTTGCAGGAGAAACGGCTGCTTTAATTTCAGATGCAGGTACACCTTCTATCTCAGACCCCGGATTTTTACTTGTAAGAACTTGTATTGAAAAAAATATAACAGTAGAATGCTTACCCGGAGCAACAGCTTTTGTTCCGGCACTGGCAGTTTCGGGATTGCCTTCCGACAGATTTTGCTTTGAAGGTTTTTTGCCGCAGAAAAAAGGCAGGAACAAAAAAGTACAGTCTCTTGCAGATGAAGAAAGAACAATGATATTTTATGAATCGCCATTCAGATTGGTAAAAGCATTGGAACTTTTTGCAGAATATTTCGGCAGTGAACGAAAAGCCAGCGTAACAAGGGAAATCTCAAAACTTCATGAAGAAACAATCAGAGGAACTTTGTCTGAATTAATAGAGCACTTTACTTTAAAAACTGTTAAAGGTGAAATAGTGATAGTTGTGGGGGGAAATAATATAAGTTAGGAATTAAGAATTAGGAGTGAAGAATTAAAATTAAGAATGCGATGAACTGAGCGCCGGTTGGTGAGCGTAGTCGAACCAAGCCGAAGTAAGTCGAACCAAGTCAAAGTTAAAAATTGAGAATTAAAATTGTAAAAATGTAAAGGTTAGATTATTTTATTATTACATAAAAATTTTAATAATCTTCACCGTTTAAAACAAAAGATATGAAAAGCAAAGATTATCTGATCATAATATGTATAGTATTATTGAACTTTATTATAAAAGGAATATTCTTATCATCAACTTCAATAGGCGGCGATGAACCTTTCAGTATTTATCACGCCCAAATGGATGTTGCTTCTATTATTAAACACCTTACGGCAGGAAATAATCCTCCCGGATATGAATTATTCCTGCATTTTTGGATAAAACTGTTCGGAATCTCCGAATTTTCGGTAAGGTTCCCTTCACTGGTTTTTAGTTGTATAGCCGTATTCTTCATATATAAGATCGGAAATTCTTTTTTCAACAGGAAAGTTGCAATTATTGCAGGTGTTTTATTTATATTCTCAAATTATCAGATAATATATGCACATGAAGCAAGAGTTTACAGCTTATTTGGCATGCTTACCGCAATGTCGATGTATTATTACATGAAAATCATAATAAACGACAGTAAAAAAAGGACAGACCGTATTGGCTTTCTTGCAACAAATATCATAATGATATATTGTCACTATTTCGGTTTCTTTGTTCTTCTTATACAATTTATATATTTGATATTCAACAGGAAATTATTATTAAAATATTGGAAGCAACTTTTAATAGCAACAGGAATAATTATTTTGTTTTATATCCCTAATTTAATAATATTCTTTACAAGGTTTTTTGATTCCGCATCGGGTGGAACATGGGTAAGTAAACCAAGTGGCCCTAATGATTTGTATAATATGCTGGTAAGGTTTTCAAATAAGCCTGTTGTTGCAGTAAGTGTAATTCTTGTATTTTTAACTGCATTTATCAAATATATAATAAAAGATAAATTCAAAGGAATGACAAACAGTAGTAAACTTATTGTACTGTGGTTCATTTTCCCTTTTCTTTTTATGTTCCTTATATCATACTATGTTCCTATGTTCCTCGACAGATATCTGATGTTTGTCACAATCGGCTATTATCTAGCTGTTGCAATTGCCTCAGATTATCTGATAAGCAAAAAATATTATTCCTTAATAATCCCCGGCATAATATGCATATTATTTATTGCAACATCAAATCCTGACATTACAAATAAGAGAAATGTTGAAGAAACTGTAGACAAAATAAATGAACTGAAGACAAACAATACTTTGGTAATTATTTGTCCTGATCATTTTGTTTTAAACTATTCGTATTATCATGATATTGATATTTTTAAAATAGTTGACACTGAAGACATATACAGAAGTGCTTCAAGTGCTCTGAAAAAGAGTGATATTTACGGAATCAAAAATATTAATGAAATAGATTATTCAAAATGGGATCATATTGTGTATCTCGATGCTGCTGCAAGTTTCTCACATCCTGATAATAATATAGTGAATACTCTTGATGAAAAATATAATCTGGACAGCTATCATGAGATATATGAGATTTTTAAGGTATATGAGTATTCATCAAAACAACGTGAATGATGTCTGACTTATTTCCATAATACTAACACGTAGATTATGAATTTTATAAGTCATCAGTAGTAATATTAATACTACATTATTTTTTTATAAATTCCTCAGACTATTTTATGAGTAGCCAGGATAAATTCTGCTTTTAATAATTCTATAACTTCTTTTACACTGCTTATCTTTTCCGAAAGAAATGCATTGGCACCTGCAAAAGCGTAACCTTTTTCCATATTACCTTTTGCTGCGTTATAAAGTGCTTTAATTATACAATACGGACTTTTTTTATAATCACATGTTTTTATGCAATGAAACGGACAATTTAGTGGTTTTTCAATACCGTTACGCACATTTTCAATAAATTTTCCTCCAATTGCACGTCCTGGCATACCTACCGGACTTTCTATTATCATTATGTCTTTTTCGGATGAATTAATATAAACTTCTTTAAAAATAAGAGAAGCATCACACTCTTCGGTTGGAACAAAAATACTTCCCATTTGTACCCCTGATGCTCCAAGTTCAATAAATTTTGATATATCGTCACCTGTTGCAATTCCTCCGGCTGCAATCACAGGAATGTTCTTGGATTTTTTGTATTCGTTTACAATTTCTACAACTTCGGGAATGAGCTTTTCCAGCGAAAACAGATCATTTTCTATCTGGTCTTTTTTAAATCCCAGATGTCCCCCGGCTTTTGGACCTTCAACAACAATAGCATCTGGTAAATAATTATAATTTGCCAGCCATTTTTCACAAATAATTTTTGCAGCTCTTGATGAAGATACTATAGGAACAAGTTTAGTTTGTGAATTTTCAGGCAGATATGCAGGAAGATCGAGAGGTAACCCTGCACCGGAGAATATAACATCTGCATTTTCTTCGATGGCAGTTTTTACCATATCCTGATAGTTGGACAATGCCACCATTATATTTATTCCTATGATACCACTGGTTTTTTCTTTAGCTTTACGTATTTCCTGCCGCAAACCCTGTATACATTTTTCGTTATAATTCCCGGAAGAACTCGAATAAAGCAATCCTATACCTGCACATGATATTACACCTATTCCACCTTCATTAGCCACTGCCGAAGCAAGTCCCGATAATGATATCCCGACTCCCATTCCACCTTGTATGATAGGAAGTTTTATTTCAATATTTCCGATCTTAAATGATTTCATAACAAAATCTATAAATTATTAAAATTTTGTATTGATAAAACAATACGTATTATCTTATTTTATTGCAAACAAAAAAGTTTAATAATGTCTAATTCTGTGTTACAGGGAATGTTCGAATATCTTCTCTGCTAAACCAAAGATAGAGAGTATAATGAACTTATTTGTTCTGTGATTTTAATTATCCGTTTTTTCAAAGGGATTTAATGGACAAAATCATTTAAAATACCATAAAAATTCAAAAAAAGAGATACCAAAGACTATTCTTTATTTAAAAAAATTGTCAGATTTTGATATCTCTTTTTTTGAATTAAAAAAATGTTAGTATCTTTTTGAATTAAAGCCACCGCCATAATTTCTGTTACCACCTGAATTTCTTGGTCTGTCGGTTCTTGGTTTGGCTTCATTTACGGTGATAACTTTACCGTCATATTCAACTCCATTAAGTTCTCCAATAGCTTTTTTAGCTTCTGTAGAATTAGGCATTTCCACAAAACCAAATCCTCTTGATTTTCCTGAAAATTTATCCATAATTACTTTTGTAGAAGATACGTCTCCATATTCTCCAAATAAATCATTTAAGTCGGCATCGTTTACGTCGAAACTTAAATTTGCAATGTAAATGTTCATAAAATAACTTTAATTAATAAATAAAAATGAGTGGAAAAATTAAAAGGAAAGTATCTAATTTAAATAATAAAACAAAAAGAAGAACTAATATAATAAAATTTCTAAACTCAAATATCTTACAAAGATAATCAAATATTTTTGATATTGGAAATATTTATTAAATTTTATTTATATATTGACGACCAGTTATTTTATAACCTGAGTTTTAGATAAGTATTGATTTGTATAAAAGTTCTCGCTGGTTTTTGCAATGCAAAAACCAGCGAGAACCCCACCGACAGTTTAATATAAGATATAAACTTGCGTTGAATTTTAAAAGCTTTCGGGGATTTTGCAAAGCAAAATCCCCGAAAGCTTTTAAAATTTCAGTTTACGTCTGACATTCATATTGAATTTATTACCTAAAACTCAGGTTTATAGCAATAACAATCTATATTTTTAGACGTAAAATATAAGATTATACATAAAAAACTATTCTAATTTGATGCCATTGCCGGTTGAACTACCAAAACATCAACAAATTCGCTGGTTGGCAGGGTAAATACAGCTGATCCCAAACGTTCTTCGCTATTGTTAGCACCAACAGATATAGTAACAGTTACATCAGTATTGGCAGCTCCGCTTGTAGGATAAACGGTAATCCATGATGTTGATTCTGCCGTCCATGCCTCTATACCTCTAACTACAACTGTTTTAGAATCTCCTTCTGCATTCATTGTTAAAGAAACCGCAGCTTCGCCGTTAACCGTTATAGATTCATTACCATCTTCATCTTTATTACACGCAACAAAAGAAATAACAGATAATGTGAAAATTATAAACACTGTTATAAGACTGGCTTTTTTCATAATATTCCTAATTTAAAATGTTAAATAATAATTTTTTGTATTGTCCTAACAGATTTGGCATAAAAAAGTTTACCTCTCTATTAAATGTTATATAACTTCCGATAAATAATTACACTAATTTATTATCTTTGCAAAAAAAACATTCTATGAGCAAAGTATTAGAAGTCAAAGGTTATACAGCCGAAGAAATTAAAGCCTTGATAAAATCAGAAGATAAATATAAAATAGGCATACGTCTTTATGCAGTCTATCAGGTTGCAAAAGGTAATTCAAGTAGGAAATTGGAAGATCTTTACCAAACAAGTTTTAA
>JAISPG010000036.1 GCA_031275085.1 Bacteroidales bacterium
AAATAACCTGAAAAATCCGCGCTTAACAATAGTAAGAGAAAATAAAGTCATTATGGATTCTATTTATGATAGCTTTCATATAGCATCAGATTTATATCCCACACTTCGCGAAAGTTTAAACTTGAAAGATTAAAAAAAATAATTCAATTGGGGAACCTTGGATCTTTTCAAGTTTCAATCGGAAGCAAAAGTGCTGAAACTGAAGAAAATTTAAATTTTTCTATGATCAAAACTAAAAAAGGTTCTTTCAGACCGGGAATCGACCTGAAAGAAGAGCTAAACAACCTGAAATTTGAAAAGTATTAAGTCATAAAAAAAGGGTTAATACTTTTCATAAAAAGTATTAACCCTTTTTACAGAAAGTAATATTCCTTTTATACAAAAGGAATATTACTTTTTTCACACACATATCAAATCAAAATAAAACACTGCATATCAAACAATTACATATCAATTATTTTATTTTCAGAATTATTCAGCTAATAATTACAATAAGAAGCTGTTTGTGTATTTTTATTTTATTTACCTGAGTTTTGAATATATATTGATTTGTGTAAAGGTTCTCGCTGGTTTTTGCATGGCAAAAACCAGCGGGAACCATACCTGTAGCTTAACATAAGTTGCAAACTTACACTTACGTTTGGTTTATGAAGTTTTTGGGGATTTTGCTTTGCAAAATCCCCAAAAACTTTTAAAATTTCAGTTTACACCTGACATTTATATTGAACCTATTATCCAAAACTCAGGTTATCAATCCCCTTAGTACGACTCTCGCTTACTGATCCCGACAGAAGAACCACGATCTTTCACTGTGATATATATATCACAGTGAAAGATCGTAAGTTTTTATGAGGATATTTTTGTAGATGAATATAATTTATTATCCGTTCCTGTTTCCGATCTGGCTCCAGAAATGAATTTCAGCGGTTTTTTCTGACAAAATACCTGAGTTTTTCAGAACTTGTTTTTCTCTAGTGCTTAAAATGCCTTACTCCTGTAAATACCATTGAAATATCATTATCATTACAGAATTTTACAGTTTCTTCATCCCGGATAGAACCACCCGGTTGTATTACACTTGTTATTCCCTCATCATAAGCAATTTTAACACAATCACTGAACGGGAAAAAAGCATCTGAAGCCATAACAGCTCCATTAAGGTCTAATCCGAAATTTTTTGCTTTTTCAATAGCCTGTTTTAATGAATCCACTCTTGAAGTCTGTCCTGTACCGCTAGCCAATAATTGAGAACCTTTTACCAAAACTATTGCATTTGATTTTGTATTCTTTACAATTTTATTTGCGAATAAAAGGTCTGATATTTCTTCCTGAGATGGCTTTTTATTTGTAACATAACTAAGGTCATCTATTGTTTCTGTTTTTATATCACGATCCTGTAATAAAAATCCATTTAACGAAGTCCGTACAAGTTTGCTCTGCAAATGATTATGTTTTTGCACTAAAATTATTCTGTTTTTTTTCTGTTCAAGGATTTCAAGAGCATCTTTTGAATAATTAGGAGCAATTATTACTTCAAAAAATATCTTATTTATTTCTTCAGCGGTATCATGGTCAATAATCTTGTTGGATATAATTATTCCTCCGTATGCAGATACAGGGTCGCTTGCCAAAGCATCTTTCCATGCCTGAATAAGATTGTTCCCCGAAGCCAGGCCACATGCATTATTATGTTTAAGAATGGCAATCGTTGTATCCTCAAATTCATTTATAAGATTAACAGCAGCATCAATATCTAATAAATTATTATAACTGATCTCCTTACCATGAAGCTGGGTAAACATTTCATCAAAATTACCGAAAAATACAGCATTCTGATGTGGATTTTCACCATATCGTAATGTAGTTCCATGCGGGCAGGAAATTTTCAATTGGCTATAATTATAATTATCAAACCAGTTAAATATTGAAGTATCATAATCAGAGCTTACTCCAAAAGCTTCCATTGCATATCTTTTTCTTGTTTCCAGATTTGTATGGCACTTATGTTCTTCAAGCATGCAACACAAGTCGTGGTATTGTCCGCGATTAGATACAACCAGCACATCTTTATAATTTTTGGCAGCAGCTCTTATTAAGGATATTCCACCTATATCGATTTTTTCAATAATTATTGATTCTTCAGTTTCGTTTTTTACTGTTTCCTGAAACGGATATAAGTCAACAATTACAAGATCTATCGGAGGTATTTCATATTTTTGGGATTCTTCCTGATGGGTAGGATTTTCCCTGATAGATAATATCCCTCCAAAAACTTTAGGATGTAAAGTTTTTACTCTACCGTCAAAAATAGAAGGATATCCGGTTATGTCTTCAATTTTTGTAGTCTCTATCCCAATATTTTTTATAAAATCATAAGTTCCTCCGGTAGAATATAATTTAACTCCGTAATTGTTTAAACTCCTGACAATAAGATCAAGTCCGTCTTTATGATAAACTGATATCAAAGCAGTTTCGATTTTTTTCTGCATGTTTACTTAACTTTTTTTCAATGCAAATTTAGAAATTTATACTTAAAAAATCTTAGTTTTTATTAAATAGAATCAAACTCTATTTAATTTATAGCTCTCGACTTTTCCATCCCTACATATCCAGATCATCAAATCAACGATCCAGGTTTTTTAATATATATCTTCCGGAATTGTAATACCAAGCTGACGGTATGTTTCTTTCAGGGCTTCTTCATTATCGGTAATTACTAAAATGGAATCACCAACTTCCAGATGATTATTTCCACGCGGGATAAAATAATTTTCCTGTCGTTTTACCATTGCAACCAAAGTTCTGTCAGGAAGCGACAAATCTATAAGAGTATCTCCTCCTTCCAGCATTTCTTCGGTAATTGTAATTTCTGTCATTACAGATTTAATATCATCTGAAAACTCAATATCGAATTCTTTCAGTTTTTTGGTTTTTTTGATAGGCCTCGACAGTTTAAGCCATTTAGCCATAGCCGGAATACTTGTTCCCTGAACAACAAGAGATAATATTGTAATAAAGAAAACAATATTAAATATCATTTTTGACCCTTCTACTCCTGCAACCCATGGGTATGTTGCAAAGATTATCGGTACGGCACCTCTTAATCCCACCCAGGACGTAAATATTCTGGCTCTCGTTGAAAATTTACGGAAAGGAGCCATACATAAAATTACACTGAGCGGACGTGATACCAAAATCATAAATATTCCAATAAGTATCCCTATTCCTGCAATTGGGATTAATTCTGTAGGATTTACCAGCAAACCTAAAGACAGGAACATTACGATCTGGAACAACCATGATAAACCGTCAAAAAACTTTAAGGAACTACGTTTCTGAACAAATCTTTTATTACCTATGTATAGTCCTCCCACATAAACAGCTAAATATCCGTTTCCTCCGATAAAATCAGTGAATCCGAATATAAAAAATGTTATTGTCAGAAGTAATACCGAATATAATGCATCATTATTAAGATCAATATGATTTATTATCCTTACTGCCAGCTTTCCAAGTAAAAATCCTGCTACAGCACCAAATATCAACTGTTGAAAGAATGTAAGCAATATCAATCCTGTATTTATTTCAGGAGTTTGTATTAATTGAATAAGAACTATTGTCAACATATATGCCATAGGGTCATTACTTCCACTTTCCAATTCAAGTAAGGGACGTAAATTCTCTTTTAACGAAAGTCCCTTTGATCGTAAAATCCCAAAAACGGAAGCAGAATCGGTAGAAGACATAACACTGGCTAAAAGTAATGATTCTAATAGCGTAAATGAAATTGTATGAAACAAATTATTAGTGAGCCAGTAAATGAAAAATCCTGTAATCAGAGCTGTAAGTAATACACCTATGGTTGCCAGGATAACACCGGGCCATACTATTGGTTTTATTTCTGATATTTGTGTATCCAATCCCCCGGAAAACAAAATAATATTCAGAGCAATTACGCCTATATATTGAGCCATTACAGGAGAATCAAATTTTATACCCAAACCTTCACTTCCTGCTAAAATACCTATGAACAAAAAAAGTAAAAGAGCAGGAACACCAAAACGGGAACCCGCCTTTCCGACTAATAAACTAATAAACAATAAGATAGATGCTACTAATAAAAAAATTTCAATTGAAATTGACATAACATTTACAGATTTGATTATTCATATAACTATTTATAAATAAATAAGATGGGGTCTTTGTTCTATGAAATAAGCTTTTTATATTATACAAACCTAAATTAACCATAATCATATTTACAACTGCAAGATAATCTTTTTTTATAGTTTTTACAATATATTTTTATGGCATTTTTTAACTATGTTTTATTAAAAAACTTCTTGCTGCGCTGCGTGAGATCGCTCGTTTCGGCAGTTTGACTTCGCTCACTGACCTAAATACTCAACGGCCGCAGCCAGGTTGTCTTTTGATAATTGAAATTTATCTACAATATTTATGGAAAAAATAAATTTTTATCCACCTAACTTTTACATTGAGCCCTGATTTCTATCCAGAACTATATAATATATATATAAACAGAGACAGACTTTTCATATTCTATCTCTGTTTTTAAAAGATATATTAAAAAAAACTTATTTTCCTTTATCATCCAATACTATCAGTTCACTGTAACTCATTAAGTTATACAGATCATCATAAACCTCAAGCCTGACAATACCAGCTCCTGTTGCATACCATTCGGTCACTTTATAGTTAGTAGCTGCAGTTCCTGTAGTTACAGTAAAATCAAATTTCATCTTGTTTGCATTAAAAATCGCTGCAGGAGTTATAACTTCTTCCAATGTCAGATACTCTCTGTTATATACTTTTAGTTCTCCGATAATTACTTTATAATCATCTTCGTTAACAATGAACTCCATTTCACTAATACCGGGAACAGTTTCTTTAATATTTTCCTGCTCTAATATAATAGGATAATACAAAAAATTGCTGACAAACTGGGGATATTTTATCAAAAAATTCATATAATTTTCTGTTTTTGAACTATTAACAAGGCTCATCGAGAAAACACCATAATTACATTGTGCTTTAAAAACCCCTTCCTCAATCTGATTACTATTTTCATCAAAAACAGAAAATTTCAACTCCGTTACCGATCCGCCCTCAATTTTATAATATGTTTCAACTTCCAGTTTAACCGATCCTATTAATATTTTATCTTTATCATAACATTGACTTATCAATACTGACTTTTCCGTAGTAGGAAACATATTCATGCACATATCCTGAGCACTGGCCATGTAAAAGCTAAAGATAAAAAACAGGAATATCAAAACTCTCTTTTTCATAATTATTACGTATAATTATAAATAACAAATATTTAAAAAAAAAGTTCTACACATATTTATCTATGTTGAAATTTATTGTCTAGGTTTATGAGTATATAAAAACTAAAAAAAAACGTCTTGAAAAAATCAAGACGTTTTTTTAGTTTACTTAATTAATTAGTATTAAAACTATTTTTTTGTAATTTTCTTGTAATACGTATTGCCATCATTTGATAGTACTCTAATAACATACATAGCATCAGGCAGGTTACTAACAGGAATATCTATAAAATCTGTATTAATATCTCCAAGCTCTAAAACAACTTTACCAAGAACATCAACAATCTGAAGTTGCAATATTTCAAAATCTGCCTTAATATTTAAATAATCTGAAGTTGGATTAGGATATACCATTAGTGAACTTTCGGCATCTTCCGTTACTATTCCTACGTATCCTTGTTGTGTAACAGTAATTGTTTGTGGCGTAACACCTGCTCCCGAAACTGTTATTACACAAGTCCTGGATGTTCCTGTATTTGCAGAAGCTGTAACCGTAAATGTCCCATTATTGGAACCGGATGACGGAGATACTGTGATCCAATTACAACTTTCCGAAACTGTCCAGTTTACATTACTTGTTACATTTATCGTTTTACCTCCTCCGGCAGCAGT
>JAISPG010000011.1 GCA_031275085.1 Bacteroidales bacterium
AGGCAAGGCCGCCCAGCCCGCTTGAGGAAAGCATGGACGAGAGGCCCCCGCCCGAGGAGGAGGCGTTGTTGATGAGCATGATGGCTGTGGGGGTGTACTCGTTGGGGAGGGGGGATGTCTCTGAAGGCAGAACAAGGGAGATAACGGAGAAGGCCACAACACCGGCAGCGGCGATAAGGGTGATAACGATGATCATAACCCTGCGGCGCCAGAGTACGGCGAACAGGTCAATGAGGGAGATTTCGTCGTCATCGGGGTTTTTAGCGGTCTGCGTTTCCGGCGGTGATTGTTCCAGATCGTTCATGGGGATCCTTTGCTATTTAATAAGGTATTACATCTTCCCGTCAAGAAATTTACCGGTTTCCTTGTGGTTAAATTCGGGGATCATCCGATTAAAAACCGCTATCAATTCTGAGCGGCTCCACTTTCCCTTCCCGCGGAAACCGCGAACTGTTTCGGTAAAATATTCCAGTTTCTGTTCATCATAATTAAGATCCCCAAAAACCTTCTCGATTGACAAATTATCATTGCAAACCAAATCGCCCTTCGATTTGTTTCTTATTACAATTCTAAATTTTTCATTCCACAAGGGTGATTTTTCTTGAGCAAGTCTTTTAAAAAACCAGATTCCACTCTTCCCGGTTATACCGGTTACCAGGATCATAATACCAACATTCCTTTAAGTATTTTTTCCAATATAACATAAAGATTCTTCGCCTGTTGATAATTTACTGCATAAAATTCTTGAACGTCTTTCTTGGAATAAGGAATACTGTAAACTTTTTCATCTATATCCAATATGACATCAAATTTCCAATATGTTTTAGAAATATCAGATGAGAATCTAATAGTATAGTATATCCGTAGAATCTGCAAACAAAAGTTTTTTAAACAGATGATTAGTGAATTGAAATGGGAGTAAATATATCTTCCAGCCAACCATCAATGCTATATTTGTAATAAATTTTCGCCGGAAGAGGCTGATAATCCGTGTTGATGAAATCTTTATTGATACTCGGATTTAATCTATCAACAATTAATACATTTGATGGATTATAAAAGTCGTAATTTTTAATATTTTCATTCGTTGTGATTAATTTTCTCTCCTTTCCTAATACCTCAAATGTCCTCATTGTCAATCCTTTTTGTTTTGGATGTTCAATATCAATGATTGCCTTAGAACTTTCAGATATTTTAATATATTCTCCATAGTCAATATGATCATAATGAAAATATGTTTTCTTAATTCCCTTGAAATTTTTATTGGTAATTTTATGAAAATAATAAACAGCTTTACTTGGAAGATATAGATAAAAATAATGATGAAACTGCAAGTCAATGCATTGTTTTTTTATCTGTTCTATTATTCTAGCCCTGTCGCTATGCCCCGTACCAATAAAAGATATATCGATTTCATCATGATATTTTTTTTTGTCTTGTCTGCCTGACGAAAAAAACAGTGGCCGAAAAAAAAGATTCAATCGCTTGGCATCATCAGAATCAAAAGTCAAAACTTTATCAAAATGTTTTATTACAACGGCTACATTTTTTTTATTTAAAAACGAATCCCACATATAAAGGATAAGCCACGATGCTCTCGTCTTCCGTTTTAAAGAAAGTATAATATTTACAGATAAATATTCGGGGTTAATAATAAGAATTTGATCAAATATATTTGTTATTGAATTTTTATAATAATTATTAATTTTATTTCTATAAAAAAATGGAAAATATCGCATAATTGTTTTTGTAAAAAAACAATTATCAGGGCGACCATCAAGGAAAGACACAAAAGCTCCATGATATTTCAAACGTTCAACAATCCTCTCTTGGTATCCAAAAAATTTCGAACTAATTATTAGTATACGCTGCCCGGTCAATGCTTTCTTTAAATCTTCAATCACTTGTAAAGACCTTTTGCTTTCATTTCGGCTAACGATCTCTCATAAGAATCTACTGAAGCATCTATGTCCTGCATTTTGACCCAGGATGCAAATTTTTTAATGCCTTCTTCAAAAGGTATAGCCGGGTGATATTGCAATTTATCTTTCAGAAGGGTAATATCCGCATAATTATATCTAATATCGCCGATTCTATAGTTACCCGATATATTTATTTTACTTTCCGAGTTATATAGAGTCTTTAGCGAATTAGCAACTGTCATAACATTGGTTGCAATGCCAGTACCCACATTAATATGCAACCAATTATGCAGATCAGTTTCTATACCAGCGATTGTTGCATTTACCACATCATCAATATAAACAAAATCTCTTGATTCTGTTCCATCTTCAAAAATATTCACATCTCTGCCGTTTATAAGGCAAGTAGAAAAAATGGACAAAATACCTGTATATGGATTCTTTAATGATTGTCCCGGGCCATATACATTCTGATAACGCAGAGATATTGCGGAAATATCCAAGGCTTTACAACAGGTAAGAGTTAATTCCTCCTGAGTTTGCTTAGTAATACCGTATACGGAAGTCGGGTGTACTTTTGAATCTTCATCTGTAGGCAATACAGACACATTCATATTACAAACAGGACATTTAACTTCAAAATCACCTTTATCCATATCAACCGGTTTCCGTGCCAAGGGATATACAACTCCATGGTTTTTACAGCGGTATTTCCCTTCTCCATAAATCGCCCGTGACGAAGCAACTATTATTTTTTTTATATCATGCTTTTGATTGGTTATATAATCCAACAAGCCGGCAGTTCCATTTATATTGACATCTGTATATTTCTGAATTTCATACATGGACTGGCCGGTTCCTGTTTCGGCAGCAAGATGTACAACAGTATCAATACCTTCTAATACCTTTGACCAAACATCTTTCTCTCGAACATCTCCATAAATAAAATCGGTTTTTCCCTTTATAGAGTGATACAGAATAGATTTTTCAGGATTTTCACCATGAATTTGTTTTGAAAGATTATCCAAAATACGAACAAAATAACCTTCTGAAACAAGCTTTAAGGACAAATGAGAACCGATAAAACCAGCGCCACCTGTAATTAATATTCTCCTCATTGATTTTCCTTATATTTAGTATATATTATTGCCTAAATAATTAATATTCGAGAATTAAATCCTTTCCCAAATTCCCTTTATAGAATCGTACTTTTTTATCGGCCTCGCCGGACTACCTACAACAATTGTATATGGCACAACATTTCTAGTAACTACAGAATTAGCGCCAATAATACTTCCTCTCCCTATAGAAACTCCTGGCAAAACAACCACACCTTCTCCAATCCAGACATTGTCTTCAATACTAACAGGTGATATAAAATTTTTTCGATTAATAGGTTCTATTTCTGGGGAGGTGTCATTTTCAGTCCCCTTATAATTTCCATGACTATTATCGGAGATATAAATATGACTAGCCATAAGAACATTATGGCCCACACGGACATTTTTCATAGAACATATATGTACATAATCATTCAACTGTATATTATTACCAAAATGCATCGTTTTTTCTCCATCGGCAGAAAATGCTTCTAAACGACATCCGACACCAGTTGTTAATCCCGCCCCTAAGTCAATGTATTTACGTCCTCTGATATCAAAAGGGAATCGAATTAATCTGGCTTTTCCATAAAATATTTTTGTCCTAACAAGCCAAAACAACATTTTGATTTTTATCGGCAAGGAGTATTTATTCTTCATTATTCTTAATACATCTTATCGAATATTCAAAGATGGGTAAATCCCAGGCTCCTAAGTTTGAAGGAAATATTGAATAATTACATGTTTTGTAATTATCTATCACCTCATCAGAAGACGACAATCCTTTAGCTATAATATTTTTTTATAAAATCTTTTTGTATAGGTACATATAAACATTGACCCGTATGCGGTATTTCAATAATATGCCGATAATTATTCCTGGAAAATATTATATTCATATTTTTCCATTTAAATACAAAGTTTTTTATAAATTTCTAAATACTCTCTGAAATTTTTCTCCCAAGAAAAGCGACTGGCATTTAATAATCCTTTTGTTTTTATTGCATCTCTTGTTGCCTGAGATTCCAATCTCCCTATTTCAGAAATTGCTGAATCAACACTAAGACCCTCTATATATAAAGCAGCATTACCGGCAACTTCAGGGATGGATGAAAATGCAGTAGTAATAACAGGACATCCTGCTTTCATTGCTTCAATAATGGGGATACCAAATCCTTCATAAAGCGATGGAAACAATAAACAATACGCATCGTTATAAAGTATATTCAGATTACTATCAGCAATACCTTTATAATGATGTATCCGATTAATATTATTATTATAGCTTAGCCATTGTTTCTCTTTGTTTGTAAGATCGGGCCCAACAATAACAATGTGAAAAGATCTATGAAGCCTAGAAAAAACTTCCGTTACAAATTTAAAATTTTTATATCCAACTCTATTCCCAACAAATAATATATATTTACGGTTATTTAATTCTGAAAAAGGATATTGTAATTTTCTTTCTTTAATAGGATAGAATATTGTTCCTACGCCATTATATACAATCCTAATATCCTTATCTTTAAATTCTGGATAATAATATAACATATCATTTTTTGCACTTTCAGAAATACAAACTACTACATCTGCCTTCCTTATTGCCATTGATTTTTGAAATGAATGAACCGTCTGTCTCAATCCTTTAATAAACTTCTCATAAATAAAATCATGTACTGTAATAACATGTTCTGCCTTTTTATTAGTTGTGTATCGATAATAACTCGAATGAAAAACAAACGAATTACGATAATTAATTTTTAATGGGCGATATCTTTCTAAGAGTCTTTTTTTTCTTATATCAATATCAGTTAGATTTAATTCTTTTCTCAAGATATTATTCGGAACATTATAGTATTCTATATATTGATGTGCTATTTTTCTATCTTCAATTCGTTTTAACAATTCTGTCCAAAAAACAGAATTACCACCAATGTATTGTAGATAATATACAATATTATCAAATACAATCATTTATCTGCTCCTGTTTTTGAATTTATGATAAATGCAAGAAATGACAATTATAACCATAAAGGAATTAGAAAATATTCTTAGAAAGAAATGCTTTTTGGGATATTTATACCCAAAATATATAATATTTTCAAAATAACAATTCTGTTTGATATACACTAATGCTATTACAGAATAATATTTACTGGACTTAAACTTATTATTTAGAAAATGACAAACATTGATTTAGAATTGTTTTCATTGACAATACCTACTAAATATTTTCTAATTTTTATTTATATCCCATATAATACGATCAAGCCAATTTTGTCTTCTTAATTTATGAACATGATTTTTTTAAGAACATCAAAATTATCTAAAACAGTAATTAAATGATATTTTGTATCATTATTCTGCGGGAATGATTCAAGATAAGCAATACAGTCTTTAAGTATTGTAAGAGCGCCAGATATTTTTGTACAATTGGCATTTATTATTACAGAATACATTTTTTATTCCGGCTTTGAATATTCCCACTTACGAATATCATATGGATCGCGATATGGATAAACAACTTTATGAATCAAATAATTTTCATAAGGAATCATAGCTTTTGCATCACGACTGAATATATATATCGAAGTATAAAATGCAAAACAATAACAATATATCATTAAAAATTTAAAAAGTACAATATTTTTTGTATATTTCTTTTCCTGAATAATAAGATAAATAAAGCCAATAGTACAAAAGTATTTTATCCTTGCGGAAATAACTATTGCAGAAGGAAACAAATAATAAAACAACAAAAAAACAAATATTATTGTATGAAAAATATTTATTTTTTTGGAAAAGATAAATATCACAACAGCCAAAACCGCATAAAACATATCAAATACTGTTACGTTTGATAAAATATTTGTTGTACCATATACAAGAATTTTATTCGTTATATAATTATTTTCTAACCCGGCTATGGTTAAAATAATACTACTAAAAAATTTACCAAAATCATATCCCATCAAAAATAAACATAGAAATAAAATTATAATAATTACATATATTTCTCTTTTAATCCGCAGCTTATCTAAAACAACAGCCAATAGTATTATCACCGATGTATAATGGAAAAAACAGGCAATAATAAAATAGATTATCCATCTTTTACTGTTTTTTAAATATTCATAATACATATAAAAAATGAAGATAACAGCTATGTTTTGCCTTAATGTGCTAACAAATAATCGATTGCCATATAAAATACAAAAAAAGGATAAAACAATAAGTACATATTTTCCGAATAATTTTTTAAATATATCATAATATAACAAAACACTGCAGGAAGATAATACAAATACTAAAAATTGATAGTCTGCTGATATTTTGGAAAGCAAATAGGAGGTCAATACAAATAATGGTTCAAAATTGAGATTAATCTCTAGGAGATAATCAGCTTTTTTGGTGGGCAATGTTTCATAAAAAATTTTATATGGTGGCCAGTCAAAACCTATATTACAACTAAATGAATAAAAGAAAATAAATACAACGACATAAATATAGATACATGATATTTTGATAATATTATCAGTAGAAAAAGCATATATAATACCCAAAAAAGAAAATAACAATAAAATTGACAAATAAATTAACATTTTATCATTAAGTTATTAATAAAGTCAACACATAATTTTGTCGCTACTCCATTTTCATAACTACCTAACATTCGAGTATGATATAATATTGACGCAATATGTTGCGCCATATCGAAATTTCTAATATTTAATAATAATTCGTCAAAAGATTCTGCAAATGGAAAACCCCATTTCTCAATAGGAACAGTAAAGCCCCGATCTGACTCATATTTTTGTAAATCAGGTAAATATAAAAAAAAGGGTTTTTTTATTATACAAAAATCCCAAATAAGCGATGAATAATCGGTAATAAGAATATCGGCAGCACATATCAATTCTTGTATATCATCATATGAATTACCATTTAATGCTGCCTCAGAAAATTTATCTTTTACAGAGTGATGTGTACGTATCATAAATACATGTTTCCGTTTGAACTTTTCGTCTAATTCCGATAATAATTTATCTAAATCGTCTATATTCATGGATTTTGATTTAGTTACTTTTCCTCTATAAGTAGGTGCATATAAAACAATAGACATCGAATCAGAGATATTATAATGACTATATACTTTTTTTATAATATTCAAATCATTAGAGAATAATATATCACTTCTTGGCATCCCAAAATTTAATATATGATCACTATTTACACCATAAGCATTTGTAAAATCTTTTAAGGATGCTTTACAAGAGGCTATTGAATATGTTATTTTTCCCCCGGCATATTTTACGTCTTTCTTTATAAAATAAGAGCCGAACATTTCCTGTCCGCATTTTTTATATGAACCACCACCATGACCGGTATGTATAATAATTTGATTTTTATGATATGGTATTATTGGCATAGGCAGATCATTTGTGATAATCATTTTTGCAGTTAGATTATGCCAAACATATAGTAACCAATTAGACTTATTAAATCTTTTTATATTTTTGTTAGTTATATAATCTTTGGGCAAACACCAAATACAGTCATATCTATTATCATTTTTTAAACATTCATATATATATTTTGGATTACAAGAATATTGTTTCCCTCCGTAGCTCATAAATAAAATCTTATTTTTTTTTATTGGGAAAATAAACGATATACGTAGAAATGTTCTTATTATTAACTTTATAACAAATTTGGGGAAATACATTTAATCCTCCAATACAACAAGTGAAAATCAGGTAACCGTTCACGGATATTCACATATATAGTGTACCACTATTTCTATACTACTATACGTGGCGTATATTACGATTATAATTTTCCAGAAACCGCTATATATGGCGTATATATTGATGGTGTAATCCTATGTAGAGAATATAGTCGATCTCATTCTTTCTATAATATCGGCAGAAAATGTATAGCCAATTCTTTTTTCAGGCATTTCCTTTTTTAAAGATTCAACTTTTTGCAAATCAAATTTCTTATATTTTAACAAGGAAATCATCTCTGCAATCTTCATAATTGCTGTATCATCCCAATTATATCGAGCAATTTCTTGCGTTCCCAGACGAATTCCATAACCCCCATGAAATAAAGCTTTTTTCTTTGTATTTAATGCTATCCCTGCCTTGATAGCATTTTCATAGATGGTCTCCATTTCTTCGGCAGAACATTCGATAAATATCTGATGTGTCAGACTATAAACACTATTTTTTTTAGCAATCGTAAATCCAAAATTTTCGAGATAACTCGCCAAAAGATTAGAAGTTTTTATTATATTCGACTGATACGGTCTACCAAAATGTTCTGCCTCAATTAGACAGAATAATAAACAAATAATTTGATGCATCTGTGTGTTTCTCAGGAATTTTGGATTAATACCAGCATCAATAACCTTGAATAACTTTTCGTTATTCGTGAGTGCAATACCATGAGCCGGACCTGGTAATGTTTTATGAGTACCGCCAAACATAATCATATTATTCATTTGAGGAAGTGGGTTTTCATTGAGGTCGGCAGCAATAAGACCTAAAAGCTGCGAGG
The DNA here is from genome assembly GCA_031275085.1 of Bacteroidales bacterium. Lineage (GTDB taxonomy): Bacteria > Bacteroidota > Bacteroidia > Bacteroidales > ML635J-15 > Bact-19. The sequence goes on from JAISPG010000011.1 coordinate 8,585, forward strand.
CATCATAAAGTATGACAACATTATCATTTTTTATTTTCGTTAAATCAAAGGGAAATAAAATGTCACTCGGTGCCAACAATACAAATTGGATATTATTTATCTCGATTGTTTGATTCATTTTATCATAATCAAAATCGTAATTTTCCAAGATGTAAGGGGCATCATAAATATTCAACGACAGGCGTTCACAAATTCCCTTTACAGAAGCATGCCCACCATAATTACTGCTTAATATCATTATGGAATCTCCAGGTTTTGATATACTCATCAGTATTGTTGTTAGACAATTCATCCCGGTTAATGTTCTCACATCAGAATAATGAGATTTGAAAACAACATTACATTGCGCATCAAGCATTTTATAAAATGGTAATAAAAATTCACTCCCAACAAAATTACCATCTATAGTGTATTCATATGCACTACCCATAATATAGCGTTCTTGAAATCCAGCACCTAGAGGCAGCTTACAAAAATCCGATACCACGTTTTCTGCTGCACAGAGTGGGATTGTATTTTTATGATATTGGTTGAAATTCTGTACTGATTTTGAGAAACTGTTTAATAGGTCAGTCATTGTATTCCTCTTGAATTGTTAATATTGCTCTATTATTTGCAATATCTACACTAACAAATTTAAATTTTAAATTTTTCATTGTTTCATAAACATCATTTATATCTATATATTGATTGGGATATATACATAAATAATATAAATATCTAGAAAATCTAAAAGAGCAAATTTTTATATTTCCTTTCATCGATACTGGACTAAAGTTATATAGTTGTGTTTCATTACAGTGAAAGATCGAACAAATGTATTTCAAAGTATTGCTAGAACGACATCCATTGAAATCAGGTTGAAAATCATATAACTCTTTTAGGCTATCAAATTCATAAATATCATCTTTATTGCATTTTTTTATATACATGTACAAATCAGCTAAATGATCATCCTGGATATCAGCCCAAAATTTATTATATGATTTTGGATCATTGTTAATTTCTGAAACTATCTCTATATATTTTTGGGAAAATCGTTCTGAAAAGAAAGCATAACCAAGGCTAACCCATATATCATGACAATTGTAAAAGGTATCTATGATTTTATCATTTTCATCTATTACTAATCCACGTTCCTCTGTATCACCTTTAATAAATATTGAACAATAATAACTATCATATGCATATAATTGAAAAATATTTTTTTTGAAATATAAGTCAGAAGAAGTTATTATTGTATTTTTTAAATAGTTGCGGGCGGCGTATACGCTTGCATAGTTATTTTTAATAGAAAAATCATCGGTCTCGATAATAATAATATTATACTTCTTCTTCAAATAGTAAAATTGTTCTTTCTTATAACCTACAACAATAATAATTTCATTAATACCGATTTCCTTGAGTTGTCTAATTTGACGTTCAACTAAAATTTCCCCTTTGACTTCTAACAATCCTTTAGGTTTATCAAAACAAATAGGTACAAATCTACTTGATATTCCAGCCGCTAGTATGATAGCATTATTAATTCTATGATTTTCAAGTAAAGCATACCCTGTATTCGTGATATTTCTTCCATTGATAAAACCTTTTTGATTTAATTCATCTAAAATATTTTGATTGAAATTAAAATCCGAACCATGATCATGTAATACTAATAATGCATCAAATAATTTTTTGTTCACCATATTATCCTCTTTATAAAAAAATTATATTTAGAATGTGTCTCTAAAATTTAAACCTTTAAGATGTTTTAACAAATATATTTACTAATTTTTTTTCTTTTTTACTTAATCCAATAAAAAACATACAAATACTTATCATGATAAAACTGACGCACGTTACAATTAACAGTCTAATAAAATCCGATTCTAAGTTAATATGTATTATTACAGGTAGAATAGATGAAATTATCATTACAAAAAATATGGGCAATAAAACTGCTTTTATGAAATTACTAATAGAATAATCAACTACATTTTTCAGCAAAATTATTCTCATGATGAGCATGATAAATGTTATAAAAATTGACGATACCATTACAAATGTTGGGTTTCCACCAAAAGCAAATATTAACCAGGCAAAAGGAAAATTCAATAATTGAATACAAGTTACAATGAATATATATAATTTTATTTTACCCGTTGCTTGTATAAATGTTGTAATTGGATAACCAATACAATCAACTAAAATATCTATTAATGTCAGTCTTATAAATAATATTGTATAATCTGGAATTGATCCAAGCCAAACTGAAAGTACAAATGATATTTCTAATGCAAGTGGTAAAGTAAATATATATAGTAAGAAAAAAATGCATTTGATCCCTAGAAATACAAAACTCAATGTATCTTTTCGACACGATGCATAACTTTTAACAATATGCGGACGCATTGCCATACTAAAATTATTAGCGAAACTTGATACTGCGGCATTTACAGAAAATGCAATACTACGCGAAGACACTATTATTGGACTAAAGAATTGATTAACTAAGATATCAATAAGTTGTTTTTTTGCAATATTACCAATAGCACCAAACAAACTCCATCCTGTATAACTTATTATCTCTTTAAATAAGATAGTATCCCAGTAAAACTTTATCCTGCATTCATAATACTTAATTTTACATATTATTTTATATGATAATGAATTTATTATTGTAATTGCACATACTAAAATCCCATACATTTGTAGTTTATCAAGTAAAAGAAACGGTAATACAAATACAACAGATAACCTTAATACTGCTTCTATAATTGCAACATATGCATAAATATTCATATCTTCATGAGCAACAATCATTGCTATATACGGCGTATTCAAAATTGTACATGAAAATGAAACGATAGATAAATGATACACCCATATCGCCGCATTCTTCCGCTCCAGCGGTATTACCAGCTTGTTTGCCACAAACCATAAACCCACCGTTTCGGCCAATATCAGAACAAGTACCGCAATCATCACATAAATCGTAAGGCTTAAGCTAAATACCCGCCGCAATTGTTCATAATCTCCCCGGCCAATTTCAAACGAGAAATACCGCTGGCTGGCGGTCGCCATCGAACTGGACAAAAACCCAAACATGGTTACCGTTCCGGCCACCACGTTATAAATCCCGTAGTCCTCCGCTCCCAGCGTGTTCAGCACCACCCGTACCGTATAGAGGCTCACCAGCATGATAAGAATCTGCCGGAAGTACAACATAAGGGTGTTTTTGGCTATGCGCCGGGTATTTGACATATTTTTTCG
>JAISPG010000021.1 GCA_031275085.1 Bacteroidales bacterium
AGAATTTATCAAACTTTTAAGTCTGTAAAAAATATGAGTGGATTACAGGCAAGAATGGAATATATAATGGATATATATTAAGATTTTATAGATTTTGGAATATATGAAAAAACGGGAGTAATTTATACTCCCATTTTTTTTAAACATTTGTAGTGTTAATATTGTTTATAAACAATATTAACATTTAAAATTAAATAATTATGGAAAATCAACTTTTGGAAAATGCTAAGAGTGCAATAAAGAACTGGTATCTTTCTCTAATATTAGGAATATTATTTATTTTTGTAGGTATTGTAGTATTTATAACTCCGGCAGAGTCTTATATTACTTTGTCTATTTTATTCAGTGTAATTTTCTTTTTGAGCGGGCTTTTTGAAATAGTATATTCCATATCTAACAGAAAATACATTAACAATTGGGGATGGCTTTTATTTGCCGGTATAGTTTATTTAATTTTCGGTATTATACTGATCTCGAGTCCTGTCCTGTCTATGACATTTTTGCCAATCTTCATGGGGTTTATGCTATTATTTGTATCTGTTTCGGCAATGGCTTTTTCTTTTGACCTGAAGAGTTTTAGAGTAAAAGGATGGGGATGGTTACTAGTATTGGGTATATTGGGAACAATATTTTCATTCATAATGTTATGGAATCCTGCAATTGGCGGACTAACAATCGTGGTATGGACAGGGATTACTTTTGTTACCCTTGGAATATTCAGGATTTTTCTTGCTTTTGAGCTTAAAAAGATAAAAGATTTTACAAAATAATATGAACTATAGCCATAAATAGTCGTTATTTGGATTAACAGACGGAATTTAAGAGAACTAGGTACAGAATTCATCTGTACCTGTTTTTTTAAATAATATAATATATTTATTGTAATAAATGGCTATTATACTATAATAAATATCTAAAATATTTCATTAAAAATAACGAAAATATATTATTTGATGATTCATTGATATTGTGACGCCATGAGATTGCAACCACGAATATCCGAGTTATCAAACCGTCCGGAAATATAAAAAGATCCGTCGGGATAAACACTTCCAAGATCTGATATAGCAATGAAGCAACAAGAATTTATATTTGCCAGGTCAATAATGTTTATACCACCATTTCCGGTAGCCTTAACATTTAACGGATCCTCTACTTCTCTTGTGAGTACTTTCATCCACGGCGGACACCTGAATATACCGTTTCCTTTTGAGTATGCTTGAGAAAGTAATTCTGTCATTCCATATTCGGAATGAATATTATTTACCCTGAAAGAGTTTTTCAGAACACTATGTAATTCTTCTCTGGTAATTTCTTTACGACGACCTTTCATTCCCCCGGTCTCCATAATAATACCGTTTTTTATAATGATATCCGAACATTCTGCAAAGTCAAGTAATGCAAAACTTACTCCAATAAGGATATATTTTTGATCGTTTTTTTCCAGTTCTTTTATTGTATTTTCCAAAGAAATGAGATCGTTGAGGAAAAAGCCGCTTGACTTATTTTGCGATCTGTTTATTAATTCGTTAACCATGTAAACAAGGGAAGAGCCTTTACGTTCAAGATATGCCGGCAGTAAACCCAGAATACGGTATTTTTCGGGATCTCCATAAAAAATTCGGAAACTTCTAAAAAACGATTCGGTATAAATTGACAAATCTGTTATATAATGACGGGAAGGTTCGGCTCCTGTTGTAGAACTTGAAGTAAATATTATTTCAACATTGTTTTCCCCTGAAATTACTTTATGAGTTTTGAAAAATTCAACAGGAAGAAATGGAATTTTATTTATTGTATCAATATTTTGTGATTTTATATTCAACAGGTTGCAAAATTGTCTGTAGACAGGATTATTATTAAATTGGTAGTTAAATGCTTCAAGTGCAATTGATTCAAATTTTTTTTCAATAGTTTCGGAAAAAATAGCAGATTTATATTTTTCGTAACAGAACGACATAAAAATTATTTTTAATTTTTGGCTTAAAAATAAAAAAGAGACATGACTTAAATGCCTCTTTCCGTATTTTTTTATCAAAATTTTATTATTTCTTTTTAAATTCTATCCTGTTTCCGGCATATGAAAATTAAATATATAAATTATTAGAGTTAAGTATATAACCTTATTTATAAGGTAAGTTTAAATATATAAACAATTTTATCTATATAGCTTAAAAATTACTAAAAAGATCTAAAAATTTATATAATGTTTGTGTATATTTATACAATATTTCTATCCAAATGTTTCGAAAAATCACAAAAACATTTAATAAAATATTATTTTTGTATTTTAAATCGTTAAAATAATAAATACATAAAATTGAAAATATGAAGAGTAAAATTCTTTTATTATTCTTGATTTTTTATTCAACAATTCTGGTTTCTCAGGAATATACTAGGGAAGTTATAAAATATAAGAACGGTCAGGTTAGGGAAGAAGGAGATCTGCAAAGCGGCCAGAAAATCGGCACGTGGAAATTCTGGAGTCCTAATGGAAAAATAATGGCCGAAACCGATTATTATAAAGATATGCTTCATGGGCTTAATATTACTTATTATCCTAACGGGAATAAGAATGAGGAATATAATTACTGGGCGAATGTCAGGCATGGCGAATTTGCCGAATATTATGAAGATGGAAAGCCGAAAGTGAAAGGATTTTATAAAGATAATCTGCGCGATAGTATCTGGAATTTATATTATTCTAATGGAAACCTTCAGTCTCAGATTATTTATAAGAACGGACTGCTAAACAGGATAGAAAACTTTTACAGTCCTTCGGGTGAGCATACTGTTATAAACGGAAACGGTAAAATGATAACGTATCATGATAACGGACAGAAAAAATCTGAAGGTATGATTGTAAATGGTTTGGAAGAAGGTGTCTGGGTAACATATCACGATAACAGTATTAAAAAAGATAGTGGAAATTATGTTTCAGGGGAGAGGATTGGAACGTGGCGAGAATGGTATGATAACAACAAACTGAAAAGTGAAATAAGTTATGAGGATGGGATGAATATATACTGGACATATGAGGGGATAAGGGAAATGGAAGGCAAGGTTGTTAACGGAAAAAGAGAGGGAGCCTGGACTTTTTGGTATCCATCCGGACAGATCAGGAGTATAAATAACTATGTAGAAGACATACGCGAAGGACTTCAGACAAAATATTATGAAAATGGTAACCGCCAGTCGGAATTGAACTATGTGAATGGAAAGCGTAACGGAGAAGCACATTTTTGGATTGAAGACGGGAAAAAGGATATTGATGGCAATTTTCTCAATGATTATATGGACGGATTATGGACATACTGGCGTTCCGACGGACAGAAAGGAAATGAAGGAACATATATCCAGGATAAAATGGATGGACGTTGGACATATTGGTATGAAAATGGAAATGTTTGGAAATATGTAGATTATGAAAATGGTTCAAAGAACGGACAATGGCTTATATTTTACGAAGATGGTAAAAAATTCAGAGAGGGACAGTTTGAGAATGATCACGAAGTAGGAGAGTGGAAAGAATGGTATGAAAATGAACAGTTAAAGATGAAAGGGAAGTATGATCTTGGTGTGATGGAAGGGATCTGGATTTCGTGGTATGAGAACGGGCAGAAAAAATCCGAAGTTGATTATACAAACGGACTGAAAAGCGGAAAAAGTTATGGTTGGTACCCTAACGGAAAAAAACAAATAGAAGAGAATTATAAACTTATTGAACCTAAACCTGTAAATGATTTCAGTATAAAAGACAAGGTAACTTCTGTTTATCAGGGAGTTTTTAAAACATACAACATATATGGTGTGGACGTTGTTTCCGGAACTTTTTCAGAAGGAAAAAGAACAGGAAAATGGATATATAAGAATGACAGGGGAAATGTAATAAAAGTTGAGAATTATAAAAACGATAAACCGGACGGTAAATGGGAATCATTTTATGATTTTGGTGTAAAAGAATCGGAGATAAATTATAAAAACGGCTTAAAAGAAGGAAAATCGACACAGTATGACGAACGCGGGAATATTAAATTTCAGGCAATGTATCGTGGTAACAGAAGAATTGAGGTCATAGTCGATGATAATCCGAATTTGCCTCAGAATAAGCAGAATAATTCCGGACAACAAAATAATTCCAGAGATCCGCGAAAAAAATGATAATAAAAATACTAAGTAGATATTTTACGGGAAAACTGGTAGCATTATTTTTATTATGCTTTTTACTAAATAGTACCGGATTTTCACAAGAAGATAAAAAAAACCATTTACTATATAGTGGTGGTATGTTATTTTTTCAGCCGGGATATACAATGACGAAAAATGAATTTCAATCTGTTGAAAGTCTGGGTATTGGAATAGGAGGATTATTAAGGTTTTACATAAAAGAACACCTTACGCTGGGAGTAATAGGAGGGAATCAGAAAACTTCATACTCATCAACAAATTCTGATAATTCATATATTTCTTTGGGATATGGAGGTGTTTTTTTCGGATATACTCTGTTGCGGGATAAATTTAGATTTTGTGCTGCCGTAAGTTTAGGTATGGGACGTATCAAGAATCTTCATATTGAAGACCAGAACGGAGTTGTGTTGAATTCGGCAAGTTTTTATAGTTATCCGGCAAAAGTTGCCTATCCGATGCTTAGTTTTGATTATTTTATAACTAAAAAAATATCAGTTGTTTTTCAGACAATATATTTAACTGCGCATTATAACAAAAATGATTTGTATTTTTGTCCGGTTTTTCAGTTAGGAATCGTATTTAACAGATAAAAAATAAACAGATGATACAAGAAGATCTTTTTAAGAAAATAGTGGCACATTGTAAAGAATACGGATTTATATTTCAATCTTCGGAATTATATGACGGATTAAGTGCTGTATATGATTATGGACAAAATGGAGTTGAACTTAAGAATAACATAAAGGAATACTGGTGGAAATCGATGACCCAGCTGAATGAAGAAGTTGTAGGTATAGATTCTGCGATTTTTATGCATCCAACCATATGGAAAGCTTCGGGACATGTTGATGCATTTAATGATCCGTTAATTGATAATAAAGATTCGAAGAAAAGATACAGAGCAGATGTTTTAATTGAAGAACATCTCGAGAAAATAAACGATAAAATTAAAAAAGAAGTAGAGAAAGCCAGAAAACGTTTTGGTGAGGCTTTTGATGAAAACCAGTTTTTGTCAACAAACCAAAAGGTTCTGGAATATTCTCAGAAGATTGACTCAATAAAAAAAGAATTTGTTGAAGCGCTTGACGAAAATTGTCTTGACAAAATTCGTCAAATTATTGTTGATCAGGAAATTGTTGATCCGGTATCAGGTTCCCGGAACTGGACAGAAGTTCGCCAGTTTAACCTGATGTTTGACACAAAACTCGGTTCTGTGGCAGAAGGTGCGAATACCATTTATTTGCGTCCTGAAACTGCTCAGGGGATTTTTGTAAATTATCTTAATGTCCAGAAAACCGGTCGTATGAAAATTCCATTTGGAATTGCTCAGATCGGTAAAGCTTTTAGAAATGAAATTGTTGCACGTCAGTTTATTTTCCGTATGCGCGAATTTGAGCAGATGGAAATGCAATATTTTGTAAAACCGGGAGAAGAACTCAGATGGTTTGATATCTGGAAAGAAAGGCGAATGAAATGGCACCAGTCTTTGGGAATTGATCCGTCAAAATATCGCTGGCATAAGCATGATAAGTTGGCCCATTATGCTAATGCTGCTTATGATATTGAATTTGAATTTCCGTTCGGATTTAAGGAAATTGAAGGAATTCATTCCCGTACCGACTTCGATCTTTCACAACATCAGCAATATTCTGGAAAGAAAATTCAGTATTTTGATAATGAGTCAGGTGAAAGTTATGTGCCATACGTTGTAGAAACTTCTATCGGACTTGACAGAACATTCTTGTCGATATTGTCGGCAGCATATAAAGAAGAACAACTTGAAAACGAAACCCGTATTGTTTTGAATATTCCTGCGCCATTGGCACCTGTCAAGGTTGCAGTTCTCCCATTAGTGAAAAAAGATGGTCTGCCGGAACTGGCGCGTGAAATAATGGATACTTTAAAACTGGATATGAATTGTCAGTATGAAGAAAAAGATTCTATAGGAAAACGTTATCGCAGGCAGGATGCTATCGGAACTCCGTTTTGTATTACTGTTGATCATCAATCAGCACAGGATCGCACTGTTACTATACGCTACAGGGACACAATGGAACAGGAAAGAATTCCTGTTGAAAAACTGGCAGAGATTGTAAAAGAAAAAGTTGATATGAAAAACCTGCTGAAAGAATTACTTTAACCGGCTGGTTTAAATAAAATAAAACATTGTGGATAGAAAGAAAAGATTATTAATAGTTTATCTGCTATTAATAATATCGATGGTATTTTGGGGAAGTTCATTTGTCTGGGCTAAAGTTGCTCTTGAATATTATAGCCCTGTCACAATTATATTTTTTCGTCTGGTTGTGTCAGTAGTGATCTTGTTGGGAATATTACTTATTACAAAACAATTAAGAGTACCTGAAAAAAAACATTGGCATTTATTTCTTTTGTTAGCTCTTTTTGAACCTTTTTTATATTTTCTGGGAGAAACGAACGGATTAAAATATGTTGACCCTTCCATGGCTTCTGTAATAATTTCGATAATTCCATTGTTTACGCCATTTGTCGCATATTACTTTCTTAATGAGAGGATAAAACCTTTGAATTTAATTGGTATAATTGTTTCTATTATCGGAATTGGATTACTTGTTATCGGGAAAGATATGAGTCTGCAGGTTTCGGGAATTGGATTGGGGTTACTATTTATTGCAATTGTTGCAGCTAACGGATATAGTGTAATGATAAAAAAAATCCCTGAAACTTATTCTGTTCTTAATGTTACTTTCTGGCAGAATGCTATTGGAATGGTATACTTTATTCCGGTTGTAGCAATTTTTTCGCGGGAAGATATTTTTGAAACAGGATTTGTAGATGTTGCATTCTGGGCTATTGTTAAGCTTGGTTTTTTTGCATCATCCCTTGCTTTTATGTTTTACATGTACGGACTGAGATATTTACCGATAACAAGGGTAAATGTATTTACAAATTCAATACCTATTTTTACTATTCTTATTTCATTTTTTGTACTTGGAGAAACAATTGATATTAAGAAAGTTGCAGGGATAATTGTTGTGATCTCAGGAGTTATAATTTCTCAGCTGAAAATATCTAAAGATAATTTAAAAGATAATAATTAAATAATTGGTACAAAATTTTACAAATTGAATTAATAAACTTGTTACAGAAGTGAAAATGTAAAATATTGACTCTTTTGCTAAAATGAAAAAATAAGTATCTCTTCTGGTCAATAATTTTTGCTGTTATTAATGATTTATATATTTTTACTATTCGAAAAAGATCAATGAAATGCGTATAGTCAGAATCATTCAAGAAAAAAAACAAACGGAGCAAAGCGATATTGATTTATTGTTGTTTGATGAGAGTATTGAAAAATACCGTGGAAAGAAAGGAAATCTTATCCCACTTCTGCAATCGGCAATGAATATTTATGGATATTTACCTGAAAGTATTTTTGATAAACTGGAAAAAGAATTAGGAATTAGTAAAAGTCAAATGTACGGGGTAGCAACATTTTATTCGCAATTCAGATTATCTCCTGTTGGAAAATATATTGTAAAAGTGTGCCATGGTACAGCTTGTCATGTTCAGAATGCTACAGAACTTACGGAATCTCTTGAAGAAGTCCTGAAAATAGGTGATGGAGAAACTACTCCGGATGGAATGTTCACACTTGAATCGGTAGCTTGTCTTGGTTGTTGTTCATTAGCTCCGGTTATTATGATAGGAGATGAGGTCTTTGGAAAATTAGACGGCAAAGCTGCTATAAGAATAATAAATGAATTTAAAGTTGAGACTTCTTCTTAGACCCTAGTGTTACCAGTGAGCACAGAAGCTATTGAGCAAGGTTGAAACGTCGAAATATTATTCAATAGTAAGATTGTTTTCTTCTATTATTTTTTCCAGCTTTTCCAGTTTTTTAACAATTTTATCCAGGTTGCGGAAATGTATAAAAGAGCGTCTGAAATTACTTATTTCTATAGCTGGAGCTCCCATTACTGCTGTATTTTCTGTTTTAATAGTGTTTGATATTGCTCCTGTAGCTGCAACTTTGGTTCCGTTTGCAACTAATATGTGTGGTGCTATTCCCACCTGGCCGCCAAACATACAATTTTCGCCTATTTTAGAACTTCCGGCAATGCCTCCCTGTGCTGCTATAACTGTATTGCGACCTATTTCAACATTATGTGCAACATGGTTATGGTTGTCGAGCCTGACTCCTGTTCTTATTATTGTAGATCCCATTGTTGCCCTGTCTATTGTAACCAAAGCACCAAGTTCGACATTGTCTTCAATTATAACATTTCCTATTTGTGCAATCTTAACAAAAGCATCATCCTGAACAGGAGCAAATCCGAAACCATCGGCTCCGATAACACTTCCGGCATGTATGACACAGTTTTTGCCTATGATTGTGTTGTAATATATTTTTACTCCAGGATAAATTATAGTATTATCTCCTATGGAAACATTATTTCCTATGTAGCAGCCCGGATATATCAAAACATTATCACCTATAACAGCTTCTTTTCCGATATATGAAAATGCTCCTACATATATATCTTTTCCAAGTTTTGCTTTTTTATGTATATGTGTATTTTTTTCAATTCCATTTGGTTTTTCCATCATGGAATTATATACATCAAGTAATTTTGCCAAAGCCTTATAAGCATCGGGCACTCTTATGAGTGTTGAATTTATTTTCTTTTGTGGTTCGAAATCTTCGTTTACCAATACTATAGAAGATTCTGTTTCGTATATATAATGAGTATATTTCGGATTTGCCAAAAATGATATTGCATTAGGTTTTCCTTCTTCAATTTTTGCAAAATTATTTACAATTGCATTTTCATCTCCTTCAATTTTGCCATTCAGTATTTCGGCAATCTGTTTCGCGGTAAACTCCATCCTTTAATTTGTTTATAAAAAGTTTGATATTGATTTAGGAATACAAATATAATATTTTTTTACGACTTTACTTAATACTGATAAATTTAACATGTCGGAAGCTTCTGCTATATCTATAAGCTCATTTCCATATAAAATGTTTATTTTTTCGTCGTTATTGCTATATGTATTATTTGATATTTCTCCGTGATAAAAATAATATTTCAGTTCAGATTCAGGAATTTTGTAATGCTTCATTATTTTATCAGAAAGTTTATCAATGAAAGATTGCTCAAATTTTTCACGTTTTATTATGATTTTTGGAAGATTACGGTTCAAAACTCCTTCACATAACATCTTCAATATTTTATCATCGGAATTAATGTTTTGCTTGATCAGACATGTTATATCAAAATCATCAAGCATTGAAAAGTGATTGACTACTTTTTTTTCATCGTTGTATTCTGTAGTATCTAAAAAATATTTAAGATGTAAATTATCAATTTTAATTTTTCCGCATTGATATAATTCTTTTATTCTTTCAAGGGTTTTAATTAATAATTTTTCCGCAACCAAAACAGTTTTGTGAAGATATACCTGCCAATACATCAATCTTCTGGCAATCAGGAATTTTTCAATACTATATATTCCTTTTGATTCTACAACTAAATTGTCGTCAACAACTTCAAGCATTTTGATTATACGTTCCGATCCGACTATTCCTTCTGTAACTCCGGTAAAAAATGTATCTCGGCGGAGATAATCGAGCCTGTCCATATCGAGTTGCCCGGAAATTAATTGGTGAAGGAATTTTTTATGATAAGAATTACGAAATATTTTTATGGCTAAATCTAATTTGCCGTTAAATTCCTTGTTCAGCTCCTGCATAAAAAATAGGGATAATTCTTCGTGAGAAAGACCCGGAGTAATACAACTTTCCAGTACATGAGAAAAAGGCCCGTGTCCTATATCGTGTAGTAAAATTGCAATTTTAGAAGCTTCTGCTTCTTCTTGTGTTATTTCGTGTCCTTTACTTTTTATTACATCTATTGCAAGAGAAATAAGATACATAGACCCTATTGCATGCTGAAACCTGGTATGAACAGCACCGGGATATACAAGGTATGTAAGCCCTAATTGTTTTATTCTGCGGAGGCGTTGGAAGTAACTATGCTCTACAATATCAAAAATGGTTCCGCCAGGTATATTGATAAATCCGTAAACCGGATCATTAATTATTTTTTGTTTGGTTTTCACTAAAATATTTATGCAAATAAATGATACAAATATATGCATAAAAATAAAGGCACAAAAATTTTGTGTAATTGCTATTCATGGAAGATTATTTTGTTGAATAATTATCTAATGCGTCGAAACTTTACCGTTATTTTTCATTGTTGCAAAATACATTCCATTAGATTGTGAGAAAATTACTGTAGATTTTACATTAAATTCTGAATGTTAAATATTAACGGGTTAATAAATCTGAAAGCTTTATTAAAATTGTTTTTTTTTGTAATATTTTTGTTGAGTTTTATATTCGTTTTTTATTGAACAAGAAAAACTTTTTTTTGTTAAGTGTGTTAAATTGATAATTATTAACTGTTATTTATGATTATATTTTTTAATTAAATAGTAATGTTATGAAGAAATTTTTTGAAGAGTTTAAAAAGTTTGCCATGCGTGGTAATGTTGTTGATATGGCCGTTGGTATTATTTTAGGAGGTGCTTTTGGAAAGATTGTTTCCTCATTGGTTTCTGATATTATAATGCCTCCTATTGGCTTACTTTTGGGAGGTGTTAATTTTTCGGATTTAAAAATAACATTGAAAGATGCGGCATTAAATCCGGATACCGGAATCCTGGATCCTGCCGTAGCAATTAATTATGGTGTGTTTATCCAGACAACTATTGATTTTTTGATTATAGCTTTTGCCATATTCATGATGATAAAAGGAATTAATAAGTTGAGTAATTTAAGAGAAAAGGAAAAAGAAGAAATACCGGCTCCTCCTCCTGCACCTACAAAAGAAGAACAATTGTTAACAGAGATACGCGATATACTAAAAGAAAATAAATAATAGTTTATTTCAATTTATTCAGGATGTTTTTGTGATATTGATTAACAATATGTGTTTTTACGGTACAAAAAATAATCGCATTTGCGATTATTTTTTTGTACCTGTATGTAGTTCTGTTATTTTTTTATTACTCCAAGTTCTTTTCCTATTTTTTCGAATGCAGCAACTGCTTTATCCAGATGTTCTTTTTCATGGGCAGCAGAAAGCTGTACTCTTATACGGGCAAGATCTTTAGGAACAACAGGATAAGAAAATCCGATAACATATATACCTTCTTCAAGTAATCTTGCAGCGAAATCCTGAGCAAGTTTTGCGTCATAAAGCATTACTGCGCAAATGGCAGATGCAGTTGGTTTAATATCGAAGCCGATTTTTCCCATTTTTTCCATGAAATATTCAGTATTACTGTGTAGTTTATCCTGTAATACATTTGTTGAACTCATCATATCAACCATTTTTATTCCTGCAGCAGCAACTAATGGAGGGATTGAATTCGAGAATAAATATGGTCTTGATCTCTGACGTAATATTTCAATAACTTCTTTTTTACCGGTTGTAAAACCGCCTATAGCTCCGCCGAAAGCTTTTCCTAAAGTTCCGGTAATAATTTCTACCTGTCCTTTTAAATTATAATGTTCGGTTACTCCACGTCCTGTTTTTCCCACAACTCCGGCAGAATGAGACTCGTCAACCATTACCATTGTATTGTATTTATTTGCTAAAGCAACAATTTTATCCAAAGGAGCAACATTTCCATCCATTGAGAAAACGCCGTCGGTAACAATTAATTTAAAGCGACAGTCCTTAGCTGCTTGTAATTGTTTTTCCAGATCTTCCATGTTTGCATTTTCATATCTGAAACGCTGAGCTTTACAAAGCCTTACGCCATCAATAATTGAAGCATGGTTTAAAGAATCGGAGATAATTGCGTCCTTTTCACTTAACAATGGTTCAAAAACACCACCATTTGCATCAAAACAAGCTGCATATAAGATTGTGTCTTCAGTACCAAAAAATTCAGCTATTTTTTTCTCCAGTTCTTTATGTAGGTCAGTAGTTCCACAAATAAATCTCACCGACGACATTCCATAACCATGAGAATCAAGAGCCTTTTTTGCAGCTTCTATTAATTCTGCATTATTAGATAATCCTAAATAATTGTTAGCACAAAAATTAAGTACTTTTTTTCCTGTACTTACTTTTATTTCAGCTCCTTGTGGGGAAACAATAATTCTTTCGTCTTTGTAAGTACCGGCATTTTTTATGTCGGAAATTTCTTTTTCTAAAAACTCTTTAAAATCTGTGTACATAACTGAATTTTTTTAATTATTATTTACTTTCAAAATTATAAATATTGTTTAAAACCAGAAATAACTTTTTGTTAAAATTTATTTTCATTTTATGATTTGACTTATTTGCAACACAATAAACTGGTAATAAGTAAATAGTGATATCTTTAGGAATCTTATCTGCTTGTTGTTTTTATTAGTTATCAAATATAAATTATCAAATTATTATTTATCTGATCAAAAAAAAGACTCAAATAATTTATTGAGCCTTCAAACATTTTCAGAATTTTATAATATTATTTTTGTTTATCTTTCTTTTTTAGTCTGCCGGCTTTTTTCAGAGCCAGATTAAGTATAAACTGTATTTGTCCGTTTGTACTACGAAATTCATCAGCAGCCCATTTTTCAATAGCTTCCATCGTTTCCTTATCAATTCTCAGTACAAAATTCTTTACAGGATTGGAATTATCTTTCTCGTTTTTTGCCATAGTGCAAAAATATAATATTTTTTAATGATGTAAAGTGCCGGCATTTATAATTGGCTGTGCGGCTTCGTCGGCGCAAAGTACTACAAGAAGGTTACTGACCATTGCGGCTTTCCTTTCTTCGTCAAGGTCTACAATATTTTCATTGTCAAGTTTTTTTAATGCTAATTGTACCATGCTTACAGCTCCTTCAACTATTTTTTCACGGGCTGCAATTATTGCATCCGCCTGTTGACGGCGAAGCATTACACTTGCAATTTCGGCAGCGTAAGCCAGATAGTTTATGCGTGCTTCAACCACTTCGATACCTGCAATTGCCAAACGGGAATTAAGTTCTTTTTCGAGTTTTTCAGAAACTTCTCCATTGTCGGAACGTAAAGTAATTTCTTCTTTATCACTTTCATTATTGTCATATGCATACATTCCTGCAACATCACGCAGTGCGGCATCACTTTGTACATGAACAAACCTTTCACATGAAATCATAATATCTTTAGAAGCAGAGTCTATATCAAACATGGCTTTGTATGTGTCTTTTACTCTCCATACCAGTACGGCTCCTATCATAATAGGGTTACCGACCTTATCGTTTACTTTTATAGGCTCTATATCCAGGTTACGGGCTCTGAGCGTAATTTTCCTTTTTATATAGAATGGATTTACCCACATAAATCCGTTGTTGGTAATTGTTCCTTTGTATTTTCCGAAAAATACCATTACCCTAGCATTGTTTGGTTCTATTATCATGAAACCTGCAATAAAAAAACAGAATAAAAAAAGTAGAAGTAATCCTATACCAATACTTAGGTCTGTTGTTACTGAAAATAACCAGCAGACTATCCCCAATATAATGAGTTCAAGAAATGCTGCTACAAAACCGTTGAGGTTTAATCCGTTAAATTTTTTTTCTTTTGTATCCATAATGATTTGATTTTGATATTAAAATGATATTACAAAATTATATAAATATTTAAACAATGCAAATAATTAATTAAAAAATTAATGTTGGTTGGAATTAATAATATCTTTCGTCAGTAAAAATGTAAAGGCTTTTGGTATTATAATTCTGTGTGAACCAGATTTTTAAAATAACAATAAAGGCTTAATGTAAAATTTAGATGAATAAACATTTATTTCCACTCCGCCTAATTTTTACATTAAGTCACAATAAATAATAATAGTATATGGTAGAATGTACTAACTATTTAAGAGAAAAAGTAAATTATGCCCTGATTTTTTCTTCTCCCATTGTTTCAGGTAGGGTATTGGTAAAAAACCTTTTTTCAAGTCCTAAGTATACAAAGTAAAATACCAGAATAAGGGTAAAATGGCTCAGATCATTCATATTGAAAATATATCCGAATTCAAATTCAATAGTATGAAATATTGCCGGTATACATGCAATAGCAATGGCAAAAAATATGTATAAATTTGTCAGATATGAATTTTTTATAGTATCAACAATATATAACGGAAGGATTATCCCTGCAAGGGAAAAGGCCATGCTTATCTTTGCTATTGCAAATGAAGGGTGTATTAAGATAAGTAGGATAAGCAGAGAAAGTTGAAATATATTGAATATGTTATATGCATTTTTTAGCCATTGATTTGTTATTAAACCGGAAGAACCGGCTAAAAGAAAATATACGGCAAATCCTGAACATGACCATGATAATATGTGAAGCGACATTCCGAATATGTAGTTAAACCCGTGAGCAAAAGCTCCTATTATTGAGGTTAATGCAAAGAATAAAAAAAAGTATGACAACTGTTTATGCTGTTTATTAACTGATTTGGATAACAGCCTGAAATAAAAAAACAGGCAGGCAATACCCATTATTAAGTCACTTATAAACGATCCCGGTTCATTTATGAGAATTCCCCAGATTTCAATATGATTTAAAAACATTTCGCGAAAATATAGTAAAATTTGGATTTAACAAAATTTTAACGATTATTCTATATTATCTGTAGTTTTTTTATTGATTTAATATTGTTGTGTTACACTATTTTAAAATGGTTCAGATATTTTTTCTTTATGACACATTATCAATTCTTTTGTTTGTCCGTGCCAATAGTGTAATCCATTACCCATGCAATCTTTATAATCCCTGCAATTTTTGCATATTCCGGTTTTTGTCCATTCTCTGTTTCTGAATATAGAGAATTTGTTTTGCCATACATCGAAAAGATTGTCTTTATATATATTACCTTGTGCAAAACTCCTGTCTATGTTAGGACATGCGGATATCGACCCGTCTATTAAAACAGAACCTATATTTATTCCTGCCCTGCAAAAGAAAAACATATCTCTCACTTTTAATTCATAATCACCAACATATCCTTCACAACTGAATTTTATATCTAATTTTTTTAGTTTTCGTTTTTCAGTAATAAAATCCATGACATATTTTAATTGCTGCCCGCTTAAGTTAAGATCAGGATTATTTTTAGCCCTGCCTATAGGTGTAGTTGTGAACAACCGCCAGGCTTTAACTCCTTTTTTTATTAAATAATCATAGATTTCAGGAAGTTCGTTTATGTTTTTTTGATTTACACAAGTTACGACATCAAAATTTAATCGTTTTGATGTTGCTGCAAGACCGATCGCTTCGTCAACTTTTTTAAAGCTATTTGGTGTATTTCGCAGCCAGTTATGGGAATCTTTCATTCCGTCGATACTTATTGTAAGTGCTCCTAATCCGGCGTTCTGTAAAGAAAAATGTTTTTCTTTGTCATATAGATAACCATTTGTTACCATACTCCATCTGAATCCGAGTTTTCTTATTTCCTGTCCGCATTTTTCGATATCTTTACGTAAGAGAGGTTCTCCTCCGGTTAAAACAACTGTAAAGAATTTTGATTTTTCTTTTATAGTTTCGAGAGCTTTTAAAAAATCCTGCAGAGGCATATCGGGAAAGGAACTATCTTTTGTACAGTCACTACCGCAATGCAGACAATTATGATTACATCTGGTTGTACACTCCCAAAATAAATAATTTAGATCATGAACATCTGTTTCCAGTTTTTTAAATTTCCGGAAAAGATATTTTTTTATTTTCAGGAACATTTATTCTTGTATAGTTTTTTCGTCAAGGAATATTTCCAGTAGTATTTCCGATTTTAAGGCTTTAATTACAGTATCTTTACTGTAAAAATATCCGTTTTCCAGAGAATCAATATCTTCGAAGCTAATGGGAAGACTTTCATTGAACGAAGTGTAGAATGAAAATTGTCCGTTTTCTTTAGTTGATATATATCCTTCGTTATTTATTTTAATCTGAATATTTTCTATCGGTTCTCCTGATGATTTTGATTTTACTGTTCCATGAATATATACATCGTCCCATCCGTCTCCTGGTGTGCCATAACAAGCCTGAAATGCAAACAATGCGGTGGTAAAACTTAGTCCTCCTATAAGTCTTCTGATCCAGTTTTTAGTCATGATTTTACAATTTACTTAAATTTTTAACGAGAATATCTTATCTTATATTATAATGTATGGTATTTTTTTTAAAAGACTTTTCATTTGTTCCGGTAAGCCGGAAAAGCTGTTTTTGTCACACAAAATTAATTTAATTATTGTTTTTTAATTGTTCAACAGCATAATTATAAGCTCCTAGATTTATCATGTCACTTGTATTGAAATCTGAAAAAATGTAGGCACTTCTTGGTTCGATATCGTAAAGTATTTCTTTATCAGAAAAAGGAATTTTTATTTTTTTTCCTCTTATTTTTAAAAAATCTTCATATTCGCTTTTTTCATTAAGACAAAAAGTTTTTTGTATTAAACGTGGGTTCTGCTCTCCGTTTAATTTTTTAAATCCGTTGTTAAGTTCTTTTTGTATTCCCGGAATAATTAATTCTTTAGCTCCGGCGACTCCGCCGCCAATAACTACGATGCCGTCGAATAAAGTTATCATATTGGCAATTGTGTCTCCAATAAAGTGTCCCATTTTTTCATATGCCATTTTTGCAGCTTTTGTATTACCTTTTTGTTTGCCCATTCCGATCTCAAAAATATCTTTTGGTTCCGGAGTATCAGCAAAAGGAATTTTTGCATAATCCGCATAAAAATGTCTTGCTGCTCTAATACTGACACCTTCTTCGGAATTTATTCCGGGATCTATACGGTTAGATGTTATCCATATTTCTGCAGCACAAATATTATCTCCTTTAATTAATATTCCGTCAGATATAAGTCCTGCTCCGAATCCGGTTCCGATAGTTAATCCGATCAGATTTTTGTATTGTTTTTTATTCTGATTGTCTTCAAGTCTCTTGTTTATTGCCGGTAAAGTCCCTGCCAGAGCTTCTCCGTACGCATACAGATCTCCGTCGTTATTAATAAAAACAGGAATGTTAAAAATATTTTCGAGCATAGGTCCTAATGCTACTCCTCCTTTAAAAGCAGGTAAATTATATAGATCTCCGATAATTCCGTCTTTATAATCCGCCGGTCCCGGAAATGCAAAACTTATAGCATCTGCTTTTTCACCTACTTCTTTTTGGAGTTCTTTGAACCCGACAATTATTGAGTTAAGACAATTTTCTAAATTATTGCCATAAGAAGGTCTGCATATTTTATTACTTATGATCTTATTGTTACGGATTGCAGAAAATACAAAATTAGTACCTCCTGCATCTAAAGTCAGGACTATCATTTTACTTTGTTAAATTTTAGTAAAGAAATAATAATTATATAAAAAATACATATCATGGGAACTATAAAACCAAACAATGTTGATGTATGATCTGCAACAAGTCCGGTGATCGGTGGAATTAATGCTCCGCCTACGATTGCAGTAACCATAAGGCCAGATAGCTCGTTAGCTCTTTCCGGTAATTTGTCTATAGTTATTGAAAAGATAAGCGGAAAAATATTTGAAAAACCAAATCCGATCAAAATAATACCTGTAAATGCGAGATATTTGTGCCCAATAAACATAAGAGCAATACCGGCAATTGCCAGTAATGCCGAAATTGTTAAAAATACCTTTGCTTTTAAAACTCTTAATACTGCTGATCCTACAAATCTGCCAATCAGTATGGGTAAAAAGAATAATGACCAGCTTACCCATAAACCATATCCGCTTATTCCGAAAGCGTCTTTCATAAGTATCGGCACTTGCGAACTCATGGAAACTTCTGCACCAACATAGATGAATATTCCCAACACCATAATCAGGACAAACTTATTCTTTAACAGCATTAAACAAGATTTTAGGCTGGCAGGCTTTTCTCCTTCAACTTTTTTCTCTTCTATTTTTATACCTGATACCCAGATCAAAGTTATTAAAACAATAAAACTATATATTGGAAAAAGTAATGTCCAGTCAAGGTTTAAATACATAGCAGCCAGCGGAGGCAATAAAAAACCAAGAGAAGAGCCGATGGCTTTTATTGACTGGGCAAAAGATAAATTACTTGAATAACGACCTTCAGGGGAAACATCTCTCATGACAGGATTGCCTGCTACCTGAAGTATTGTTGCACCTGCTCCCAACATTAATACTGAAACTAAAATTATATAAAACAATGTATTTGTATTTCCTTCAATATTAAGTTTACCATACATTCCGCCTATTATAGGAATAAGCAACCCGATAAATGCAATACTTAATCCTATGAGCAATGTGTGTTTTTTCCCTTTTTTATCCTGGTATATACCCATAGGAACACTTAATATCCCGAACATTATAAAACCACTGAAAGTTAATAGCTGAGCCAGGAAGTTAGAAACTCCGAAACTGTCTTTTACAAGGCTTACCATAGGTCCTACAACATCTCCGAAACCCATAATTAAAAATACCAGCATTATGGGAACAACTGCTTTTTTGTTTGAATTTTTCATAACGTCTGTTTAAAATTATACATCAAATATAAGGTTATTTTTGATTTGGCAGATATTTTTATATAACCTGTTTAAAGAATTATGAATTCATTATTTCTTCTATTTCATCAGCTTCAATGGGAATATCCTTACAAAGATCAACCGGAGAATTTTCTGTAATTAAAATATCGTTTTCTATTCTTATTCCAAAACCTTCTTCCGGGATATAGATCCCAGGTTCGCAACTAAGTATCATTCCCGGTATAAGCGGAGCATTCCTGTTACCTACATCGTGAATGTCCAATCCCATATAGTGCGAAACACCATGCATGAAATATTTTTTATATGCAGGTTTTTCAGGGTTTTGTTTTTTTATGTCTTGTTCTTTTAATAACCCTAATTGTAATAATTCATTCTGGATAAGTTCTCCGCATTCTTTATTTAGATTTACTATACTGTTTCCCGTTACAAATTTTTGTTTTATTTGTTTCATTACTTTTAATACAGAATTATAAACTTCCTTTTGCCGTTTTGTATATTTACCGGATACTGGAATTGTCCTGCTTACATCCGATGCATAATAATCGAGTTCGGAACCGAAATCCAATAAGAGCAAATCTCCGTCATTACATACTTTACGATTAGTAGTATAATGTAAAACGCAGTTATCACGTCCGGATACTATTATAGGTAAATAGGCAAAATCCTGGGCTCCCAAACTTAAAAGTTTACGTGTGATCTCTGCTTCTACCTGATATTCATAAACACCGGGTCTGACATATTTTAAGATTTCTGAAAAACATTCGCCTGTAATATTACATGCTCTTTGTATTGTCTGAATTTCATGCTTTTCTTTTGCTACCCTTAGAGAATGGGAATAAATATCAAGATCTATCTGGTTTTTATTCTTGTACTCCTGCGATATTAATATTTTCAGATTTTCTAATGATAAATTTTTCAGATTTCCTGCTCTTATGTTACCGCAAAAAGAATAATAAATATTATCGGCTTGATTTATTATTTGTTTTATGGATTTCTGAAAAGCATCAAGATATTCAGTGTTTTCTATACCTGATATGTTTCGTACCTCTTCTTTTGTATACTTGTGACCTGTCCAGACCAGAATTTCTTCGTCCGGTTCCGTAATGAAGGCATATTCGTTGATTGTTTCACTTTTTGTGTCTTTGTGTAACAGAACTATTGTTTCTTCCTGATCGAGTCCTGAAAAATAATATATGTCGGAATTTTGTCGGAATTTGAAAAACTGGTTACCACTACGTGGGTAAGAATCTGCAGAAAACAGAATTACTATAGAATCCGGTTCAAGTAAATTATAAAGTTTTTTTCTGTTGTTACTGAAGAAATCCTTTTTTAAAAATGTTGCCATAGTAAAAATGTGTTAATGTAAACTATTTGTCGATCCAGTCATTATTTTCTGTTATAATTTTTTTTAAATATTCTACTGCATTTTCTTCAGGTATATTTTTAACGACAGGATCTTTTCCTTTATAAATATGTACCAGCCCTTTTGCTGCACCGACACAACCATAATCGGCATCGGCCATTTCTCCCGGTCCGTTAACAACACAGCCCATTATTGCAATTTTCAGATTTTTAAGATGTGCAAATTCTTTTTTAATCTCTCTGGTTAATTTTTCAAGGTCGTAATCTGTTCTTCCGCACCCCGGACAAGAAACAAATTCTGCTTTTGAATAACGTATTCCTATTGCCTGAAGAAAATCAAGCTGCAGATCCGAAGTATTAATCTTTTTATCAATGACTTTTAACCATAATCCCGAAGCCAGGTTGTCGATTAAGCCTGATCCGGGAAATATTCCTGTCTCAGCCATTATATCTTCATATTCAAGGGATGTACATGAGTATTTTAAGATTAATGGAATTTTATGATGTTCTCCTATTTTCTTATAAAATAAACGTAACTCTCCTAATGGATTTTCTGTTACGAAATTAAGAACAGGACATACATTCTCATTTAACAATATATTTAATACTTCATTTTTGTTCAGGTCAAATTTACTGAATTCAATAAAAAAGAACTTATCTTTTAATGCTTTTATGTGGTCTATATCTGACGCTTTTATTAATGGAAAAATATTTTCGTGATTAATATATGATTTCCAGTTTTTGTAATTTGTCAGATACTTTTTTTCCGGCTTAATATCAATATATTCCTGAAAATATATGATATCCGGATTTGAATCGGTAGTTTCAGATACAACTACGAATTTATTACCGGCCAGTTTTAATGTATTATATTTTTCTTGTGTAATATAAGGGTTATATGTGTTTTTATACTGGCTTATATTTTGAAATTTAGTTCTTTTTTCAGTTATGTTCTTAATAATTTTTTTGCCGAATATAATTTCATTTTCAGGATTTTCTGTCAGGGATACTCTTATTGTATCTCCAATCCCGTCGCTTAATATTGCTCCGATACCTACAGATGATTTTAATCTTCCGTCTATATCGGCGCCGGCTTCCGTAACTCCGAGATGCTGCGGAAAGACACATGATTGTTCTATCATCCTGGCATTTAAAAGCCTGCATGCATGTGTCATTATTTTTACATCACTGGCTTTCATTGATATAACGAGATTGAAGAAATTTTCATAAACGAAAATATTAATGAATTCCATTGCAGATTCAACCATACCTTCCACTGTATTGCCATAGCGCGTTAGGATCCGGTCGGAAAGAGAGCCATGGTTACTGCCTATTCTTATTGCTGTACCGTATTCTTTACATGTTTTTATTAACGGCAAGATTCTTTCATGGATTTTTTCCAGTTCAAGGTTATATTCGAAATCAGAAAATTCGACTTTTTTAAAAGTAGCTCTTTTGTCTACATAATTACCAGGGTTTATCCTTACTTTTTCCACAATTTTTGCAGCTTCTTCCGCAATTACAGGATTAAAATGAATATCTGCAATGAGGGGTTTTGTATATCCGTTTTTGTGTAAAATTTTCTTTATTTCTTTAAGGCTTTCAACATCTATTATTCTGGGGGTCGCTATTCTTACGAAATCTGCTCCGGCATCAAATATTGATTGGCATTGCATTACACTTTTATCTATATCCATCGCAGAAACATTTGTCATACTTTGAAGTCTTATAGGGTGTAATGCTCCTACCGGAATATCTCCTACTTTTACTTCACGGGTAGGGAATCTTTCATAATTATGTAGATCAATACAATATTTATCAGGATAATCATTCATATTAACAGATGTAAATTTTTTTTAAAAATACAAATAAAAATTTTTCTTATGAAGAAATTGAAATTATTCAGGATTTATTTTTATATGTCACGATGAATGTGATAAAATAAAAAAGAAGCCGTACAGCTTCCTTTGTATGTTACCTTTATATAATGCCGGCTTAATCCAGATCATCGTCGTCATCGTCGTCATCGTCGTCGTCGTCATATTTATCTTCAAATTCGTCATCTTTGTCTGAATCAAAAGAGTCATTCATATAGTCAAGTTCTGCATATTTATCAGCATATTGCTCTTTAGTTGCTTCTTTTAATATTCCATCATCGTCGTAATCATCATCTGCATAAATAATATCTCTTGCTTCTTCTGTTGTCATACGGACAAGGTATATTTTTTCATCAGTCTCAAAAGGTAATGCACTTACCAATCTGCCTTCCTTGTTGGTGAATTGAATTAAATGCTGGCTGAATCCGTTAGGATATGTTAGTTTTATCTGTTCCTGTATATCTTTTGATAATTTTTCAAAATCCTGGATTACCCTAAGTTTATTTGTACTCATTTTTATTTTTTTTTTGAAAAAACTAGCTAAAATTTCACGGTGTAAATGTGTGAATTTTTTTTTTAGTATTTAAAATTTTTTTTATTTTTTTTTCTCATCACAATAAATTATACTAATAATTATATTTACAATATATTATTTATTGATACTTATATGAAAAAATATCAAAATATGTTAAACATTTGTTTAATATGTGTACATATTTAAAAAATGTATGTTTTTGGAATGCTTATTTTGTTTAAAAAATATAACTACTGAGTTAATTATTAAAATTATTTATTGTGATAAACTCGTTTAAATTTGAACAATCAAGATAGTCATTCAGACCGGAAATATAAAAAAACCGGATTCTATTTCTAAAATCCGGTAGTTGTTGTTTTACTATTATGAAGAAATTTTAAATTTTGGATCTGTATTTCTGATCTAAATCGTTAATCATGTCATTCATTTTTTCGGCAGCATTATCTACGTCTTCCTGTATTCTTTCCTTTGTTTTTTCTGCATGTATGCCTAATCTGTCAACATATTCCTCATTAGCTCTGGCTGAAGATGATTCTATTTCCGTAGTAATTATAAGGTCACCTTCTTCGTCAATCACAGCATTAGTTTCAACTATCTTGATATCCTTATTTTCGAAAGTACTGGCTTCAATTTCGCCGGCAGCTTTCTTGAGACCATTTTCAAAACGGCTTTTTCTGCCTTCGATATTTTCTTCTGTCAATTTAGCCTCATGTTTAAATTTTTCTTTTATTTCTGTAGCACTATATTCAAGGTCATCAATACTGTGGGCTATTTTTTCTTTTTGTTCTTTTGCCTGTTCCTTATATATATTGATCTTTTCATCAAGATTTTCTTTCTGTTCTTTTGCTTTCTTTTCGGCATCTTTCAGGTTATGTTCAACGATCTCTCTTTCTTCTTTGGCTCGTAATTCAGCATTATGAACACGATTATCAATTAATTCTTTTTCTGCTTTTGCTCTTTCTTTTATATCATCTAATTTTTCATTGATATGTCTCCTTTGGTTTTCTGCCTTTGATTTTGCGAAATCCAGGGAATAATCAATACTGTTTTTTTGTTCTTCAATACGGGTCCTTATATCATCAATACTATCGTCAATACGCCCTTTATATTCTTTTACCCTGTTTTTAATATCGTCAACATGCTCGTCAACTATATTCTTGTATTCGCTTACCAGGTCTTTTGTTTCGCTCTTGGCTTCCCTGGCTTCTTTTTTTATTTCACTTATGCGTTCGCCAGCTTCTTTTTTGTAATTGACTACCTCATCTTTCGGTCTGTCATAATTATTTTCCGGATTGGTTATTAATTCATTACTTTCCATATCATTTATTTTTTAAGGTTATATATATTTTTTTCTTTATATCAATATTTAAGCTTGTTATGGAATAATCATTTATTCCTTTAATTATTTATTTTTTGAATTTTTTAGTTTTTTGAAAGTATATTAATAACAGTTTTAAATATTGAAATGTTTATATTTTGTGTAAATATTTTCTATGAAACAGACTGTTTTCAAAAGGGGATTTTGTTTCTTTTTATTAAATTTGTATTTTTGGATAGGTAGATTTATGTAAATGTTAAAAAATATATATCATGAAATTAAAAAATTTGATCCTTTTTTTGAGTTTTTGTTTAATATTACCGGCGTGTAAGAATAGCTCCAGTTCTCAAAAGAGTGATGAAAAAATGATATTGATCGTATATTATTCTCATTCTTTTGGTAATACGAGAGAAGTTGCAAAACAAATACATCAGAAATTTGGTGGTGATATGGTTGAGATAGAACTTGTAGAACCATATCCTGATGATTTTGATTTAGTTGTTGCAATGGTAGGAGAGGAAAGGGAAAATAATTTCCGTCCTGAGATAAAAAATATTGTTGCTGATATGAGCATTTATGATGTAGTTTTTATTGGCAGCCCGATATGGTATGGAACTGCTTCTACTCCTGTATTATCATTTATGGAAAAGTATGATTTTTCCGGAAAAACAATTATTCCGTTTTATACTTGCGGGAAAGGGGATGAAGGTTCATATGTCAGCAGCCTGAAACGTTTTTGTCCGAATTCTACATTTTTACCAGGTTTTGGGAATTCACAACCTGAAAGAGAAGAAGGAGTACATATTGAAAAGGTTCAGGATTATCTGGACAAGCTTAGTTTCTAGAATTGTTTGAAAACTAAGTTTTTTATTTTTTTAAAGATACTAATACTTTATCAATACGGGCACCGTCCATATCTACGATTTCGAAGGTAAAACTATTCCATGAAAATGTTTCTCCTGTTTGGGGTATATGTTCCAGTATTTTTAGTATAAGTCCGCTCAAAGTATTATAATTATATGATGGATACAGGTCCTCCATATCGAAGTATTCCAGAAAGTTGTAAAATGAACATTGTCCGTCAACCAGCCATGTCCCGTTTTTTCTTTCAATGATATCAAGCTCTTGTCCGTCTTTGTGTACTTGTCCGACTAGTGCTTCCATTATATCTTTCAAAGTAACTATACCTTGTATCTCACCAAATTCGTCGGTGACAAATCCGTATTTTACATTTGCTTTTTTAAATTGTTCCAGAGCATCATAAACACTTTTGTTTTCGGGCATGAATTCGGGAGTACTCATTATATCTTTTAATGAAAAATCCGGATGATCAATTTTTCCGAATAGATCTTTCAGATGAACCACTCCCAGTAAATTGTCAAGATTTCCTTTTGCTACAGGGTATATATCGTGCATATTGTTTTTTACTTTTTCAATAACATATGAACCCGGATCATCAATATCAAGCCATGCCAGATCTGTCCGGTGAGTCATTATTGACCCTACATTTCTGTCTCCTAAGTTGAATACCCGCTCTACGATCTCCTGTTCGACTTCCTGAACTTCGCCTGTATCACAACCTTCTTTTACTATGGCTTTTATTTCTTCTTCGGTAATCTTACCGCTCTCTTGATCATTTATCCTTAAAATTTTAACAAAAAATGTTGTACTTTTTGATAATATCCAAACAATAGGAGCTGTTATTTTTGAAAGAAAGTACATTGGTTTTGCGATGATTTGCGATATTTTTTCAGCCATATTCATGCCTAATCTTTTGGGAACCAGTTCTCCTATAACCAGTGTAAGATAGGTTACTATTATTACTATTATGGTTTTTGCAATTCCTACCGAATATGGTTCAAATATTTTTACTTTACTTATTATTTTTGCCAGGTCATAAGCAAACGCTTCGCCTGAATAAAGTCCTGTTAAAATTCCAATGAGGGTTATGCCGATTTGTATTGTAGATAAAAACCTGTCGGGTTCATTTGAAAGTTTCAAAGCTGTTTTTGCAGATTTATTACCTTTTTTTGCTTCTGTTTCGAGCTTTGATTTTCTTGCGGAAACTAATGCAATTTCCGACATTGATAATATTCCATTAAGAAGGATGAGTCCTAAAATTATAAATATTTCCATTATGATTTATTGATTTTTTATTAAAGCTATGGGTCACAGCTTGTTATTAAAATGATTGAGAAATATGAAATGTTTTAATTCTACATCCCGGTAAATTTGATATTAAATTATTCAACGAAATATAATATAATTATATTTTAATTAGAAACATTTTTGAATAAATTATGTTTGAAAATTCTTAAAACATTTGAAAAAAAATCAATGTATATTCTTGTATTTGTTCCCGTAAGTTGTGTTTGTTAATATGTTTTTTCCATATTCCTTGTTATTCGTTGGTAGTATGGCTTCGGACAGCAATATTATGATTTTTGTTCCTTTGGTATTTGTTTTTTATGTATTTTATTTTGGGTTACTTTTTTTTCATAGACATTAAATTAAAAATTATACTAAGATTTATAAATAGTAGCGTAGCTGTTGTTTCGGCATATTTCCATTAAATATTATTTTTATATGTGAATTGAGAAAAATATTTTTATTTTTGCGGTTTATCAATATATGAAGAAAAGTAGGATCATAATAATATCCGTAATTGCGATAATAATAATTACAACAATTATTTATTATGTGAGTTTAAAGTTTTATGCTGAGCCATTGATCGAAGAGGAGGTAATTGAAGAGAAACTTCCCGAAAAATATGGCGAAATTCTGGATGGCTGGGAAATTTATATTGATACTGTAAGGAAGGGAGATTATTTGGGAACAATAATGAACCGCTATGGAATAACAGCCCAGCAAATAGATAAGATCGCAAAAATGTCACATGATACGTTTAATACTACAATGATAAATGTCGGAAGACCATTTGTGGTCTTTTCGGATACTGTTATTAATGATGTTCCTGTTGCAAAGATCTTTATTTATGAGAATTCGAGAATATCATACACAAAGTATGACTTCAGGAACAGTGATACTATTTTGGTAGAAAAACATGAAAAACATATTGATACCGTAACTAATGAAGCTTCGGGAATAATAAAGTATTCATTGTGGCAGACTATGATAGATAACGGATATAACTGGGATCTTGCATTGGCATTGTCTCAGACTTTTGCATGGACGGTTGATTTTTATTCACTTCAGCCGGGCGATTGGTTCAAGATTGTATTTGATGAGTTATATGTGGAAGATATCAGAGTGGGATTGGCAGGTGTTAAAGCCGGAGTTTTTTATCACGGAGGTAAAGAGTTATGGGCTATTCCGTTTAAACAGGATATTGCTGTGTGCTTTTTTGACACTTTAGGTAACAGTATGCGTAAAACTTTTTTGAAAGCTCCTTTGGAATATACTAGGGTTAGTTCACGTTATTCTACTTCAAGGATGCATCCGATATTTAATCAGGCAAGAGAGCATCTGGCAGTAGACTTTGCTGCACCCATGGGAACTCCTATTTTTGCTGCTTCGGATGGGACTATTGTCGGCAGGGCTTACGGAACAGGTGCAGGATATTATATTACCATACGCCATAATAGTGTATATACGACAGTTTATATGCATCTTTCAAAATTTGGTAAATATAATATCGGTGAATATGTTTCTCAGGGAGATATAATAGGGTATGTAGGAAGTACAGGATGGTCGACAGGACCACATCTTCATTATGAAATACATGAAAACGGCCGTAAAATCGATCCTCTTTCATTTGAACCGCCTCCTGCTGAACCTGTAGATTCTGCAAATATAGAACGATTCCAGATTGAAAAAAGAAAGTGGATTGATTGGGTAAAAAATATAGAACTTAAATCTGTTGTAGAATCAGATAAAGAATAAAAAATATAAAAATTATTTTGTATAGAAATAAAATTTTATATCTTTGCAATCCTAAATCCTGCGGATGTGGCGTAATTGGTAGCCGCGCTAGACTTAGGATCTAGTGCCGAGAGGCGTGGGGGTTCGAGTCCCTTCATCCGCACTGATGTCGGAAGACAATAACCGACAAAAA
>JAISPG010000043.1 GCA_031275085.1 Bacteroidales bacterium
ATCTCAGTAGCAATAATGTAGCACACACAAACCAACCTCATTACGATCATTGTCTGAACCACTGATTTCTGTCCCTGAACCTGATTCAGGGTTTATGATTAACATGACCGGACTGTACAGCAAGTCCCGCAGGGACGACACTTTATTAACCGTATGCTTTAGCTTACGGTAAGGATGCTATCATGAATAATCTAATTATGCGATCTTTACATTTTAGTTCCATGAAAGTACTGGAGATGTCGTAAAATAATAGTCTTAACCTGCTTATATAAAGCACACATGCTTTTAATTGCATTTTCTAACTTGTCTTTCCCGTTAGCTTCCATATATAAATCAGGTATATTATTACTTTATTGTCAAGTTTATGGCATCATCGACCATTTTATCTACATCTTTTTTTGTCAATATTCTGCCGGACATTAAAGCAATATTACCTCCTGTAAAACGAACATCATATTTGTCATCGTCACAGGGAGTTTAAAATTCTATTGAATCAAAAGGCTGCCCTGTCTTTTCTTCGATGCGCTTTCTCATTTCTTCTATATAAGCTTCCATATTGTTATTTTATAATTTTGTCATAATATACATATATTTTGCGGCGCAAAGTTAGACAATATTTTGTATTAAAAAAATGAAATAAAATATTATCTTATACAGGATTATACAGGCCATTAAACAGAAACGCATAAAAGCGCTATCTATTTCAGTATGTCGCAGTATCATACTGTGTTTGCAATTGTTGTGATTTATGCGGAAAAAATTAAAACACCTGTTCGGTTGTTTCAATTATTTCGCCCTGAAGTTTATGTTTTCTCTCAAATCTTTATTATAATCCTATCTTCCTCCGGTTGCGATATTATACAGCTTGGAAACATATTTTTTCAATATAATCCCGACTATAACAGCCACAATCATAAAGATCCATGGTGAAACAAGATACGAAATCAAATATCCCGTTTCAGTTTTCCCAATAATAAATGCAATAAGTTTTCGTACAATATTCAATGTTGGCTCATGAAACAGATAAATGAAAAAGGTAAACCCGCATATTTTACTTAACCACGTATGACGTTGTAATGTAAACGTTGAAGGGATAATATAATTATAAACGCCCCACAATGCGATGACTCCAAGCATAATAACAGGAATTTGAATATATTCCCAAATCCCGTTTGCATAAAATAGCTGTAAAAAACTTATAATTAAAAAAGAAATTAATAAAACAAAAGAAATCACTTTTCCATGATTACATTTTGCTGATATATTACCGTTTGCAAATGCGCCTCCAAATCCAAACCAAAATAATGCATAAACAGGAAAATTGCTGACAGAAAAATAATTAAGCAAAAACACTGCAACAATCCAACTCCATTTCAAATATTTGAATAATAAAAACCAAACCGGTGACAGTAAAACCAAAATTATTAAATCCCGCAAAAACCATAAATGAAAAGCCAGTGGAGAACCGTCTCCGGAATTGTAAAAGACAGAAACTGTTATTGTCTTCCAATCTTTTTCAAATAGAAGCATCATCGTATTATTCATAAATTTTGAAGTATCCGGAATGATTTCCACTATAACATAAAAAACTACAAAAAACACGCAGCTAATAACATAAGGAATTAATAATGTGCGCACTCGTTTTTTTATTTTTTTAATAACAGAATATATACTATTGGTGTTTCTAAAAAATAAATATCCTGAAATCATATAAAATAAAGGAACGGCACATCTTCCCAACATTCCAGAAATCATTGCCTGTACATAATGATTTAATTTCATTCCTTCTATTTCATCAGCATGAAATCCTGAATGAATATAAAGAACAAACAGTATAGCTATTGCAGAGAGAATTTTAATTTTATCACTCAAATACTGATTCATCTGTTCTCAATTTTGTAAAATGTATTCATATAATTGCATCATTTTTTGAGCGACTGTTTCAATGGAATAATTCTCTTTTACCAGTTCCTGTCCCCTTATTCCCATTTGCCGGTATTCTTCTTCGGACAACGCGATAGCTTCTTTCAATGTTTTTGCGATAGTATCTATGTCGTTATCAATCCACCAGCCGCAATGATGAGTATTGAGTTCCTGCCATGGAGCGCCTTTGGAGGCAATCACCGGCGTACCCGACGCAAGAGCTTCTGCAACAACAATTCCAAAATTTTCGCTGTATGTCGGCAAAATAAATACATCGGCATGCTGAAACAGTTCCCATTTCTTTTCGCCATACACTCCGCCCGCAAAGTCAAAAACGGATTCTACATTTTGTTCATGTATTCTGTTTTTCAGTGACTGTATATAATGAGCATCTCCCTCTCCTGCAACAATAATTTTATATCCGGCCAGAGCATCCTTAATTCGGACAACAGCATCAATCAGAAGTTCTATCCCTTTTTTAGGATGAATACGGGACAGGTATAATACCGTTTTTGTTTTCTCCCAACATGATTTTATGGATATGTTTTCTGTCTCAATACCGTTTGGGATTACAGCAATTTTATCGTTATAGCCCAATTTCAGTAAATTAGTTTTTTCCGGTTCGGCTGTCGCATGAATATAATCTGCAACCCGAACAGCCTTTTTTTGATACAGACACAGCGCCGGCGCTTTTCGTGTCCGGTAATGTCGCCGTATAATCCACGGCTCCAGCATACCATGCGGAGTAAGAATTACTTTGTACCCTGACTGTTGCGCCCACGCCTGAGTATATGCGCATAAAGGATTCCAGCAACAGTTGATATGTACCATATCCGGCCGAATGTCTTTCAGTAATTTTTGCCACTGTTTTTTTATGCTGAATATCTGTAAAAAGGACCCCGACAAATAATGTATTTGCGCATTTTCTACTGTTACGGGTTGCTTCGAAGGATGAGTAACAATATGTAAATCTACAAGTTTACCCAGCGCTTTTGCTAACAGTTGCATGTAAGTAGTTGTTCCTCCTGAAGAATGATCAATGGAGGGAATATAGTGTAAAATTTTCATTATTTTTCTTTGTTGTCATCCGACATTACGCTCAATTCCATTGCCTTTTTATCGTTGGCCGGAGTATTTCATCAATCGGTGGCAATAGTTCTTCTACCATTGCTATTGCAAATTCATACTGTTTTTTTGTAATCTTTTCCATATTCATTCCGTAATTTTATATAGTGTCATGTCAGCGTTTGGTCATCATTGCGAGGGCGCATCCCAAAACAATCTGGAATCTCGTATTTTCTGGATTGCTTCCTGCTTCATTCTTCGCTGTCGCAATGACGAAATATGACAGTGAAATGTTGACATTACTCTTATTGGACACAATGCATTATATCACAGTAAAACTTGCATTAATAAACAAAACCATTTTTTCTGTGAAAATATTTACTTTCTCTTGAGATTTCTTTAACAATTGCTGCAGGCACACCTGCATACAGTTTCCATTCTTCCTGATATGATTTGTTTAACACAGCGCCTGCACCTAAAACAGAATATGCCGGCAATATGCTACCTCCTAATACAACAACTTGAGTAGAAACAAAACAATAATCTCCAATTTTAATCGGTTGACTGTTTTGTCGATTTTCATATATGTCAATGGAATGAGTAAGAAATTGCGAGCGATAACCTGCGACAGTTACAAAATTACCAATATGAATTTGATTAGTGCAATCTAAATGATGATATTTCGTAATGGCAGATTCGTTACCTATAATTAACTCGCTTTTCCTGTTTAGCTGGTGACTAAAATGTTTAGATGTTGTATTTGTAGGGAATCCGGTTATCCAATTAGAGCGTGCAATGGAAGAATTTCTGCCTATTTCCATATAATCAAAATGAATAGCTACATTAAAATGTCCAATACGACTTCCTTCTTTCATTACTAAATGTTTTGGATAAATATAAGAAAGTCCGATTCTTGCCGTCGGATGAATATCATATCTCCATATTTTAATCAATAACCATCTGCGAAATTTCCATGGTAACAATATAACAATCAAGTTCAGAAATTTCATATTTATTCTTAATTATTTATTATATAAATATATAAAATCTAAATTTTTCTTCATTCAATGCAAAAAATGACTAAAAACTAAAAACACTAATAACCTTTTTCATTTCGAAATTTCATAAATAAACTTTTATCGTATTTGATAATTCTGTTGATTTTAAATATCTCGCTGTAATCAAACTTAATAAAGAAATAAAACCTGAGTTTTCGATAATGCCATAACCAATTTGAGAAAATGATCTTCCAGTTATCACATTGATTTTTTTTTATATAATATATCAACGATTCACAAGCTATTTTACTATACATTTCGTTTAAATATCTTCTATTTCCAATTTTATGTAAAAATTTTAAATCATGTCTATATCGAGTAAAATATCCACAGTTTTGAAGTCTTTTTAGAATATCCGGCTCTTCAAAATACATGAAAAATTTTTCATCAAATTTCCCACTTTTTATGAAGGCCTCTCTACGAAAAAACATAAAAGCACCTGAAAGAAAATGTTTAGAATCATCAAATTTCCCAAGTTTATTTTTCACTTTAATATTTTTAGCTCCCCCTGGAATCTCATAACGTGCAAAAAATGACATTCCTCCACCTGTTTGTCGTATTCCAACACAACCTAAACTAGCATTTTCTTCAAAATCTTTAATAATAGATTTAAAAACCGGTTCTATAAGTTCCACATCATTATTAAGAAATAAAATATACTTCGAATAAACTATCGCTGCTCCTATATTATTTGCCGCTCCAAATCCATTGTTTTGAGGATTGCCGAGATAAAGAACAGATTCATATTTTGTACATATATTTTTTATTGGTAGGTAGTCAATAGGACTATTATCTATTACAATGATTTTTAGTTTTATTCCCAAATCATTATATTCATAAATTGATTTTATACAGTCATCAATATATACGTCAGACTTATATGTAACTATAACAATACTTAATAAATACGGCTCTAACATCTATGACTTAAATTTATTTTGTTAAGTTCAGTATTTCTTTTTGATGTATAATAATATATATAAAAAAACATTATTGTTCCGATCAATATATATTGTCCTCCTCTGAAAAATAAATATAAAAGCCCCCAAAATATGGATACATTAATATTGTTATATTTGTTGAAATTTTTAAAGAAAAATTGTAACAAAAGGATGATACCTATTATTCCAAATTCGGAAAAAAGACGAATTCCTAATGAATAAGCATCTTCACAATTAAGTCCAAAATAATTAAAATAATTATAGTATGAATACTGGTGAGTACCAAGTCCTGCGCCAGTAATACGATTAGGAGCATGTATGGCAACTCTCATATTTGATACAAAGGCCCATGTGCTTTCATTCATATCAGATTTGTGAATTGGAGAAGAATCAAAAATTTTGGAAAAATTATCAAATGTTTCATTGGTTTTTTTAGAACGTAATTCTACCATATTAGAATTTTCAGTTATATATATTGATGAACAAAGTAAACAAAAAACTATTATAAATATGGTTTTCAGAAACAACAATCGTTCAAAAAGCATAAATTTATAGACTAAAATAGCCAAAAGAAAAAATAAGAATAAAGGACTAAATGTTAAATAGCCGGTTATTATCATTATATATAATCTTAATGATTCCCATTTGTTTGTCAATATCAAATATGCTATTCCTGGTAATATAAAGCCGGCAAACACTCCTGCTTCACATCCCCAAGGAGTTGCTCTGTTGTTTTTCATGAAATAACAAGCATACAAACACATTCCCAAAACTACATCTAAATATGATTTAACAAGTTCATGTGTATTTTTTATTTTTTTGAAAACATTATTATACAGCAAAAAATATGCGAGTAATACTATCGCTTGTTGAAAAAATTTGTCATATTTTTGCACTGTAAATAAAATTGTAACGGCACTTATGATAATGAATAAGCAATAAGTTTTAAATAATTTTCCTTTAAAAGAAATTATATTTTTTATAGAATCACGCGGGTCAAGTATAATGAGAGCAATAAATAGTCCAGTCAATTCAAGAATAGGGGAAAAGGACATACCGATAAAAACAAATACAAAAGCAAAATATTCTTTGGATAGATATTGCTTTAATGATATTTTCATTGTTTTCATAGGTCAATTTTAAGATTTTGTTTTAATATCATATTAAATTCATCCCATATATCATCCCATGCATAATATTTCATAAAATTTTCAATTCTAATCTTATCTGTTTCCATTTTATCTATATTTTCCAACAAAAAAATTAAACTGTTTTCATTGGTGGGATCAAAAAAATATATTATATCCGATGGAAATTCTCCCAAAGAACCGGCATTAGAGGATAACACCTTCTTTCCATAAGAAAGCGCCTCTAATATAGGGAGTCCAAAACCTTCGTATAGTGAAGGAAAAACAAATGCTGTACAATTTCTATATAAATAATCAAGTTGAGTATCTGAAACCCACCCCAAGAAAATTACATTATTATATTTGTTTTCTTGTAATGGATGGTTTTTACCACAAATAACTAATTTTTTATCGGTATTTGATTTTAAAAATGCATTTATCAAAAATTGAATATTTTTATGCGGTAATCCTATACCAACATATAAAAAATAAGTATTGGGATATAAATTCTTTATTACAATAGGTTCATTTTGTACTTTTAGAACATTGATGCCTTCACGTAAAATGATGGAACTAACCCCAAAATATCTTTTACAGTCTGTACTTGTAGTTTTAGAAACAGATATTATCAAGTTAGGTGTTTTCAAAAGAAGTTTAGTCATAATGTAATTTTTTTTCTTCCTTAACCATATTCTGAAACTTTTTTTTCCAAAGAAAGTTGAAACTGTGAGGAACATCAAATCGTGGACAGTTAATATATGGAATTTATTTTTACGTTTAAAAAATGGTCCTGTCAAATCTCCAGAATGATAAATATCATAATCTAATTTGAGTAAAAAAAACGAAAACCATAAATTATCCAGAAATTGATGCCTGTGATATTTCGTATAAATTATATTATAGTCTTTCTTTTCGCATATTATTGGATTTAATAAAACACTTACATTTTCATGCCCCCAATGTTTAATATACCCTTTTATTAGTTCTTCAGTGTATCTTCCGATACCGCAAGTATAAGGCATTATACTCCTGCCATCTATTAAAATTTTCATTACAAATAAATTATGTCATATACAGATTTTCTTTTATACTTACGCCATCTCTACGCACAATATATGCAGGAACTCCAACAACAGTACAATTATCGGGAACATCTTTTACCACAACTGCATTAGCACCTATTTTTACATTGTCACCGACCTTGATTCCTCCAATTAATTTTGCCCCGGCATAAATTTTTACATTATTTCCAATAGTAGGCTTCCCCCCCATCCTCCTATAGTTACTTGCTGAAATATACGACAATTTTCCCCTATTGATTCTGCTGCGATTATTGTTGAAAAACCATGACAGATTACTAATCCTGCCCGTATATTTTCTGTTACAATATAAAGTGTTGATAAAGGCGGAACTAAAAATTTTATAAACTTCGAATATATACCAATCCTATAATAAAATACATTCCTAAATTCAGGATAATAGATCATTAGATAAATAAAACCAATTATTCCTGTTTTTTTATTTATTTTCAATTCTTTCATATATTCGTCAACTTCATAGGAAATAATATCTTTGTTTTTACTTAGCAAAAGGAAAATAATGGATGGGAATAGCCGTAAAAAGTTTATCAACCAAAACATTTTTCTTAAAATATTAAATATTTTTATTTTTCTCATAATAAGTATAATAAATATAAAATGGCAATTTAAAATTTAATTTTCAAAATCAACTTGTAAAATACATACTTGACTAAATAATATAATACTCTAATGATATTTTCTTGTTGAATATATTTGTATAAAAATTTAAAAGATAAAATATCATTTAGATGAAACAATGAGGGGATATAATAACTTAATGGTTCTTCTCTGTATTTTCGTTTTTTTATAGTATATAAAAAAGCATTAACTCGAAGACATTCATTGAATCTAATGATCCGACGTTTTGTTGTCACATGGTAATATAATGAATTATTTCGAACAGTAGCACAATATATTGGATAAATATCTACAGTAACCTTTTGTGCAAAATAACCTATTTGGCATGAAAACCACACATCATTCGCGACTTCAATTTCATTAAATCTTATTTGTTTTTTTATAATTAAATCCCTTCTTATCATTTTTCCATAAGGAACCGCAGATCTATATCGTAAACTATCCAAATCTTTGTTTTGTAACCAATTTTCCAAATATACAAGTCTATTATTTACAGGATTAAGTGAATCTGATTCTACGCTATTTGTATTGAAATAAATAATGTCATAATCTGTGTTTTTATATTCATCACATTTTTTGACAAAACCTTTATTAAAAAAATCATCAGCATCGGCAAACAGTAACCATTTCCCTTTTGCATACTTCAATCCTGCATTACGAGCATAACCGGCACCCTTACCTTCTTTTGTGAAATATGTTTCAACATATTTTTCATCCAAACCGGGAAAATTATTGAAATCCACGATATTTCCATCACTGTTATCATCAACAACAATAATCTGAATATCATCCCTTCGAGGAATGGAATTTAAACAACGTTGTAATAAATCCGGAATGTTTTTATGCGGAATGATGATTGAAAAAATTATTTGTTTCATTTTATTTGTAGAATAAAAGACAGTTTATCTAGTTTATTCGAGAAATGCAAATCCCGAATATTATTGCATTATTGCATATTATTGTCGGTTACTGTGAAACCTCGCGAATGTTTTTGAAAACTTTTTTATTGAAATATTCTTTTTTGAAAATTTGGATAATGTCATATTCTAATTGTCATCTATAGAGTACCTATCTCCTGAAATTAATGTAAACATTGATTGGCATGTCCATTGCCTTTGCCAGCAAATTGTGTCCGTACATATATATATATACGGGACCTCTAAAAACTCTATATTTTTTCTCCATTTATTAAGGGACAATTTTTTTGAAAATTTTATAATGAAATTCCAAGGAGTCATCTTTATCTGTAATTTCCTGTTATTTTCTATTTAATTAATATACATATATTTATCCATTTTAGTGCGCCGAGCATGACATATAAATTGAAAAACAATATCATTTACTTATACTCATTCATGTATTTGAACTTTTCGTAAAAACAATTTCATTCTTCGATTTACAATATATCTCATATCTTTACTAATTCCTATAAAATAAATCAATAATGCAGATATAAACATGGATACAAAAGTTACAGATATTAAGCGAACTAGTGAATCTGATATACAGAAGAATAATGAAGAAGTTATAATAGAAGAAACCAATATAATTATAGAAACAGGAAATAAGACCTGATTCAAAAACTTCTTTATTGAATAATCTATGTGTTTACGTAAAAAATACATATCCCAAATACAACATCCTATTATAGCAAAAATATCGAATACAAAAGGAATATATGGGGAGTATCCTTGTTTAAATAATACATACGATACCAATACGGCAACCAACAAAAAACAACCTGAAATAATATTCGGATATTTCATCCTTCCTACAGCAAACATTCCTGTAATTAATGGGCGTTCAAAACATTTAATTAAAGTACGAATCATTATAATACGACAAAATAATAAAGTGTATTCAGGGATATCAATTAACCATAATTGTAAAATAAAATCTAGTTCTAAAAATACAGGGAGAAAAAAAAACCAATATAGAAAAAAATTTATTTTAAAATTATTAATTAAAAATGTATTTAATTCACGATATCTTTTCATAGAATAAAGTTTTATAATCTGTGGATTCATTGCTACTTGAATATTATTGATCAAATTATCAAATAATGTACTTATTTGAATCGCTATGCCACGAGCAGCATTAACTATTGAGCCAAAAAAAATGTTTAGTAATATATTCACCCCTTGAACAGACATAATATTTGTTGTTGTTCCAAATATATTCCAGCCTGAAAAAGTAAGCAGTGAATGATAGATTTTTTTTTCTTTATTAAAGACAAAGTTGCTTTCTTTATGATATGTAAATTTACAGTAAAAAATATAAATACAAGTAGTTATAAAAGAAGCAATAACAATAAATATACTGTATAATTTTAATTTATCAAAATCAATCG
The DNA here is from genome assembly GCA_031275085.1 of Bacteroidales bacterium. Classification (GTDB taxonomy): domain Bacteria; phylum Bacteroidota; class Bacteroidia; order Bacteroidales; family ML635J-15; genus Bact-19. The sequence continues at coordinate 10,183 of JAISPG010000043.1, forward strand.
TTCGTAAAATATGTACTACTATTAATTTTAAAATTGCATCCAAAATACTTATGTATGCAAACACGTCCATTTTTTCATTAGCAATAATTAACGCATTATATGGCACTTGCAATATTGAAATGATAACAGCAAATGTTGAAAATTGAAATACCCATTTTGCTGCAGTTATGCGATTATTTTCTATATTTAAATGATTTTCAACGAACCATATTCCAATAGTTTCTCCAATAATTAGTACTAATATACTCAGCAATATTTGAAAAATTAAACTTGTTGAGAATATTTTATTTAATACATCATAATCGCCTTGTCCAAGATAAAAATTCATAAAACGTTGTGTCCCTTGAGCAAGTGATCCATTCAAAAAAGACACTAAACCGATAATTCCACCTATAACATTATAAAGCCCATAATCAGAAACACCTAAAGTATTTAATATGATACGAGAAGTATATAGAGATACTAAAATTGTTATACCCATTCGCAAATATAGCATTAAGGCGTTTCTTGCTATCTTCTTATTACCTGTCATTATATGGTCATTTTGCGAACTATAGTCATTTTCTGCTAATTAATCTGAATATTTTTAAACATAGTAGATAAAGAACCTTTATTAACTCTACTGGTTTTAGATATAAAAATATCCATAGTAAACATTTTTCAAAAACTGATTTTAAGTGTTTATTGATTTCCTTTCTTTTAGTGCGATAAAATTTTCTATCAATTATAACCCCACTTAAAATTTCCCAAAAATCATAATATTTTGAATGTCTCATTCGATTTTGCCAAATATCATATATACCTGATATTTTTTGATCCAAATCAAAAAATATATTACTCATGCCAACTAAACAATATAGACTCCACATCTTTGACCATGTACGAATAGGGGGATTTCTCATTATTACTAACGGCATATAGTAATATAAACATTTTTTATCCAACGCACCCCAACAAATACGAGCAAAAAAATCATATCCATAATAATTATCTTTGATCTTTGTTGCCCCTTGTTCCCAACACTCTTTTAAAAAAATCATTGAAGACATAAAATTTGGAGAAGATACTATTCTTTTGATAAAATTTGGAGCATCATATATATTTTGCATTCCATCATATATATTATCATGCAACCTATTATTAGAACAAAAAGAATCACCACTTAAGCGATTAAAATGGATAATTCCGAAATCTTCATTTTGAGAAAGTATATTCAAAATAATATCAAAAAAATTTGGAGATAGCAAATCATCATCTCCCATTAAGAAAACATATTTGCCTTGGGTTTTGTCAACAACATCATTAAAATTTTCACAAATACCAATATTATTTGGGTGTTTTGTATACAAAATTGGAAAATTATACCCATCTTTAATATTCATTACAATTTCAGAAGTATTATCTGTAGATGCATTATCATTAATGAGTAATTCTATTTCTTCCTGCTTGTCATAAATTTGTGGAAGTATATTTTCCAAATTTTCTCTTAAATGTTCTGCCCTGTTAAAAGTTGGTATTGCTATTGATATAATTTTCATTTTCTATTTTATCGTTTTTAATAATTAGTGTCAGTCCGAAAACTGTTATATCATTATAAAATTATCGTATATCTATCAATATAAATGAGGTGAAGCAATTCATTCCGTTTGTAATCACGGAATAAAATAGAAACAACCACCCCATCCTTCGGACACCCCTCCAAAGGAGGGGAATACCAATCGCAGATGGTAATCGTCAATCATATACGAGATTGAAATTCCCCTCCTTTGGAGGGGTATCCGAAGGACGGGGTGGTTGACTTATGAAAGCTACAAAGATTCGAATCCTTTTTCTCTTGTAAATTACTATACTCTCGTTCATTATGGTTTTTCGAGCAGACTAATTAACAATCCTTCTTTAATCGTATATTTCGGTTTCCATCCCAGCTTTCGCAAAGGTTCAATATTTGTTTTGGAAACCATCAGTTCATTTTCACGATAGGGTATTGCTCCGAAATTCAGTAGAGAATTTGAACCTGTCTGTTCCTTAAGAAACAGCATTAATTCTTTGATTGAGACAGTCTCTCCCGAACCGACCTGAAAAGTTGAACCGCTTGTTATCGCTTCATTTTTATTTATCACAACTTCAAAAGCTGA
>JAISPG010000048.1 GCA_031275085.1 Bacteroidales bacterium
TTCAGCCGTTATGGACAAAATCTAAAATACATTACGTATCAGGCAAACAGAACGACTTCATGGTATATATTTTATCAGGAACGAAATGGAGTGTTCCTGATTAGATATATTACCAACAACCATGTAGCAGCACAGTTTTTTATATAATCAATGCAGATATAACATGCTGTATTGATAACCTGAAATATAATTCGTTCGGGTTTATTGTCCGGCTATAGTCTGAACCGCTGATTAGGAGGTTACCACCTAACGATCTGCTCGTTGAAGCAGTAAACGAATATAAACAGATACTGTCGAAATAATGTCTGTTGTTTATGTAACTGAACTTCTTAATTCCGGACATAAGCGGAAAATCCATGCTTGACGATTATTTGCATTTTCAAGCAAATCAGGACATGAAAAAAAGGCTGTCGGTTTGTTTTGTCTGGAATGTTTTGTTTATTTCTTGAGTTTTGTCCGGAAATAAACCGTCCAAATTTGAAATTCAAATGTCATCAACTTAACGGACTGAATCCAGTCAGGGATGCCACTTGCCATATATTAATAAGACAAAGTACTGCGCTTTGGCATTTGGTTTTTAACCTATAAATAATGGATTAATGTAATTTATCTAATATTTACCATAATAAAACACACTCTCAAGTCATATAAGTATAAAATCAAAGAAATTAAATAATTATATAATGCTAAACAATAAATCCGTTCTAATAACCGGAGGAACAGGTTCGTTCGGAAAAAAATTTATTGAAACAATTCTCAATAGATATTCAGATGTATCACGCATTGTGATATACTCGAGAGATGAATTAAAGCAGTTTGAATTGAGGCAAAAGTATCCCAAATCAGAATATCCTCATCTTCGATTTTTTATTGGAGATGTGAGAGATGTCGAACGCCTCAAAAGGGCATGCGAAGGCATTGATGTTATCATACATGCTGCTGCTATAAAGCAGGTTGATACCGCAGAATATAATCCTGAGGAGTGTATAAAAACCAATGTAGGAGGAGCACAAAATGTGATTAATGCTGCGCTTGCTTCAGGAGTAAAAGATGTTGTAGCGTTGAGTACCGATAAAGCATGCGCTCCAATTAATTTGTACGGTGCAACAAAGCTGACCTCTGATAAACTGTTTACAGCCGCTAACAACATCAAAGGGACACGAGATATACGCTTTTCTGTTGTTCGATATGGAAATGTTATGGGATCAAGAGGTTCGGTAATACCATTCTTTATTGAAAAACGTAAAACAGGCATTATTCCTATAACCCATCCTGAAATGACACGATTCAACATTTCCCTGCAAGATGGAGTTAATCTGGTGATGTTTGCGATCGACCACCATCTTGGCGGCGAAATTTTTGTACCTAAAATCCCATCTTATAAAATAACGGATGTAGCTATGGCAATAGCTCCTAATGCAAAACAGGAAATTGTGGGTATTCGCCCCGGTGAAAAATTGCATGAAGAAATGATTACCGAAACAGATGCACTGAATACAATAGATTTAGGAATTTATTATGCAATACTTCCGTCAGTATCATATAGTCACAAAACAGACAATTATATTCAGCATCACAAAGCGGTGCGGGTAAAACAGGGCTTTCGATATAGTTCGGGTACTAATACGCAATGGGAAACTGTAGAAAGTCTTCGTAAGAAAATAATAGAGTGCGTTGATCCCGATTTTAAACCACAATAAATTATGCAACCAATACCTTATGGGCGACAAAACATTACGGCTGAAGATCTTCGGTCAATAATGGATACCTTACAATCGGATTTTTTGACTCAAGGTCCGAAAATATTGGAGTTTGAAAGAGATTTTGCTCAATACGTCAATGCTCAATATGCGGTAGCCGTATCCAACGGAACTGCCGCCTTGCATCTTTCGACAATAGCTTTGGATGTACAGCCGGACGATAATGTCATTGTAACCCCTCTTACATTTGTCGCCTCTGCTAATTGTGTCAGATATTGTAAAGGAAATGTTGTTTTTTGTGATATTGATAAACACAACTATCTTTTGGATTTGGAAAAATTGGAACAATTGTTATCCGCTAAACCGAAAGGATATTATAAAGGTGTTATTCCTGTAGATTATGCGGGGTATCCTGTACACGGAGAAAAATTGCGAAAAATAGCAAATGAATATGGTTTATGGATTATAGAAGACGCCTGTCATGCTCCGGGCGCTTATTTTATAGATAGCAAGGGTGAAAAACAACTTGTCGGAAATGGGAAATTTGCCGAGTTAACCTGTTTTTCTTTTCATCCGGTAAAACATATCGCGACAGGTGAAGGAGGAATGATTACTGCCAATTCCAAAGAATTGTATGAACGTCTATTACTGCTGCGAACTCACGGTATAACAAAAGACTCTGAGATATTACAGGAAAATCATGGTGGATGGTATTATGAGATGCATAAATTGGGCTATAACTACCGGCTAACAGATTTTCAAGCGGCATTGGGCATTTCCCAACTTAAACGAGCAGAGGAAGGATTGTATCGTCGTCAAAAAATTGCTAATCATTATAATGAGGCATTTCAAAATATTTCGGGTATAATTACACCAAAAGTAAAAAATGATTTTTACCATGCCTATCATTTATATGTTATACAGGTGAAAGACCGTTTGGGATTATACGATCATCTTAGAAACAACAATATATTAGTGCAAGTACATTATGAGCCAGTACATTTACAGCCATATTATAAGGAATTAGGCAACAAATTTGGCGATATGCCTGTTACAGAAGAATTTTATAGTCACTGTTTGAGTTTACCTATGTACCCGACATTGACAGATGAAGAACAGGAATATGTGATTAAAAAAGTCCTCGATTTTGTAAAGGATAAAAAATAATAAAAAAATATAATAATTAATATGATGATAATAGAAATACCAAAGCAAACTTTGTTCAACTTGCTTGTTAAACAAATTCGTAATCTTTTTCTTTTAGAAGATGAGGAATATAAGGAATTAGAAAACAATTTCAACTTGGTTCTTATAAAAGTTGAGAAAAATTTTTCATATTCTGACAACAAATACTATATATATAGAGAGAATATGTTAAAAAATGAAAATAAGAGTATTAAACCATATTTTAATCCATTTCATTCGGGGCAATACACAATCTTTTTGTACTATTTTTCTTATATAATAGGGAAATGTAATATTTTACTTGCCGATAAATTATACTATTTGAACAAAGTTTTAAATGGATGTGATTTATTTCATCAGGTGGAATTGCCTGATATATTTTTTTTGGACCATCCCGTAGGTTCCGTTATGGGAAGAGCACAGTATGATAATTATTTTTCTTTCAGTCAAAATTGTACAGTGGGAAATAATAATGGAATTTATCCTGTTATTGGAAAAAATGTTAGAATGTGTGCAAATTCTATGATATTGGGAAATTGTCGCATCAGCGATAACGTGACACTGGGAGCAAATGCTTGCGTTAAAGATGAAAATGTTCCTGAAAATTCAATTGTGTTTGGGGCAAGCCCAAATCTCATAATTAAATCAAAGAGATGAAAAACATAGCTATTATACCTGCCAGAGGGGGAAGCAAGCGTATTCCCCGAAAAAACATCAAACCTTTTTTGGGAAAACCAATTATAGCCTATTCTATTGAAACAGCGTTACAAACAGGGCTATTTGACGAAGTGATGGTTTCGACAGACGATAAAGAAATTGCACAAATTGCGAAAAAGTGTGGAAAAATTACATCTTTTTTCAGAAAGCCCGAAACCTCAAATGATTATGCAACATTAAGTGATGTAGTTGATGAAATTTTAATAGAATTGAAAAAAAATAAGAAAAACTTTGATAATTTTTGCTGCATTTTAGCGACAGCGCCATTTTTATCTGTTGATGATTTGATAAATGGATATAATTTACTTATACAGTCAAAATTCTCTACGGTTAGACCTGTAACAAAATTTTCTTATCCGATCCAGCGTTCTGTCAGATTAAAACATAACAATGAAGTAGAGTGGTTTTTTCCCGAGTATGCATATGTAAGATCTCAAGATGTTGAAACAGCGTATCATGATGCAGGTCTTTTTTATTGGGGACGGACTTCATCCGGACTTTGCTACTCTAACAGGGGAGCATTCGTAATATCAGAATTAAAATGTCACGATATTGATACTGAAGATGATTGGATTATTGCAGAGAATAAATATCAATTAATGTATTGGAGACAGAATAATGAGTAAGCGCATTCAAATATATACAGAAGGAGGATTATATCTTGGAGTTGGAAATGTATTTAGATCTTTATCGTTAGCAAATAAAATTAAAGATAAAGAAAAGGTTGAAATTTCTTTTATTACTTCCAGTGAAGATTATATCAAAGATATTATTATTAAACAAAATTTTCAGGTTATCGTAAAAAATAATCAAATTGATATTCTTGATTATATAATTCAAGAAAAATCAAATATACTTATTATTGATTATCTCGGCATTAATGCTAATTTTGTAAAAAAAATAAAGGAACAAAATATATATGTAATTATTGTTGGAAATATTTCTGAAGCAAATAGTTACGCTGATATTGTAATTAATGCGATTATCGGAACTAACTTTAACAATAATATCAGGACAGATGTTAATGGCACGTTGTTTTTTGAAGGCCCTAAATATTTATTATTAAGATCCGAATTTACTCAAAAGAGAAATTCTTATAAATACAGAAATTCGTTGAAAAATGTTACATTGCTTTTTGGAGGAACAGATCAAGCAAATTTTTCTTGTAAAGTATTACATAATTTAACACTTTATGACAATTCTCTAAATATTACAATTATTCTTGGACCCGGATATACATTTTATGAAGAATTAGATATTTTAATTGAAACGAAATCATTAAAAAATAATGTTAAAATTCTAAAAAATGCAACGAATATTTCTGAAATTTTATTGAATTCTGATTTTTTGATAACATCACCGGGAACGACTTTATTTGAAGCTTTTTGTTTAGGAGTTCCAGCTTTGGCTTTTTTTCAAAATAAAAGTCAACGAGATATTTTTTGCTCTTTTTTTAGAACAAGCGCATATGAGGATTTCAATAATGTATCTTTAAAAAAACATATAACCAGTCTTTATGAAGATTATGATTCCTATAAAAAAGAATTAAATTTTCTGTCTATAGGTACAGGAGAAAATGAAATAATAAATAAAATAGTACAAGTTTTAAAATCATGATAATAATAATAGGAGCTACCGGATTTATCGGAACATACCTCACCGATGCATTAATAAAAGAGGGTCACAATATCATTGCAGCAGGGAGACGCCTTTCGGCATTAAAATATTACAAAGATAATGATATCACATGCGTTGAGATAGATATTACACAAAAAGACGATTTTTTGAAATTGCCAACAAATGGAATCGATGCAGTTATTTTATTAGCCGCATTACTTCCTGCGAATACTACTATTGATGATCCTTATGCATATGTTAATATCAATATTAATGGGACTCTCAATGTTCTGGAATACTGTAAAAAGGCTAATGTCAAAAAACTAATATCTACAACATCTTATGCTGATATTCAAGGTTATTGGACAAAAGATATAGCATTAAAAGACGATACGCCACGATTTTTTAATTTAAGAGATGACCATGCATGTTATATTATATCAAAAAATGCTGCAACTGATTTTATTCTCCACTATAATGAAAAATACGATATGAAAGGAGTGGTTTTTCGATTACCTCCTGTATATGGAGTAGGACCTCATTCTGAAATTTATGTGGATGGAAAATTGTATAAATCAGGATTTCAAATATTTTTAGAAAAAGCGATTAATGGAGAGATTATAGAGATTAATGGAGATAAGAATGTAAGCAGAGATATAGTATCGGTTAAAGATGTTGTATCTGCATTTATTAAAGTCATAAAATCTGATAATGCTATTGGAATATACAACATATCATCAGGGGTAGCAATTTCATTAGAAGAACAGGTTCAATTTATAATTGAGGTATTTTCTCGACCCGAAAAAAAATCAACTATTAAATACTGCCCTGAAAAAATAAATAACAGTAAATCATATTTACTTGATATATCTAAAGCCAAAAAAGATTTTGAATACAATCCTCAACTTTCATTATTTAAAGATTTATTGATCGATTATAAAAATGAACTTGAAAATAGGCATTTTACGCTTTTTTTTGAAGACAGAAAAAAAAGATGAAAAAATTACTAATATTAGGCGCAGGAATTATCCAGGTGCCCATCATTATTAAAGCAAGAGATCTTGACCTATATACTATAGTTTTGGATAAAGATCAAAAAGCTCCCGGAATAAGTTACTCGGATGAATTTCACGCTATCAGTACAGATGATACAGAAAGAGTTTTAGAACTTGCTATAAGACGCAGTATTGACGGTATTTTAACTACATCTGATTATCCGGTAAATGTAGTAGCAGCGGTAGCAAAACAGTTAAATTTACCTGGGATACCTGTTGAGTTGGCTAAATTATGTACAAATAAATATGCTCAACGACATTTTTTTCATCAAAATAACATCAATATTCCTAAACATAAACTTATTAATTCCATCAATGACTTATTTTCAATTGATTTTTTTCCCTGCATCATGAAACCGGTAGATTCTTCTGCCAGTAAAGGAGTAAAAATGATCCATAATCAAAAGGAATTATTAGAACAGTACCCTATTTCCAAAGAATTTTCAAGATTAAAATTAGTGATTGTTGAAGAATTCATTCATGGCAGAGAATTTAGCGTCGAAACCTTGTCTCAGCATGGCAAAACACACATTGTGCAAATAACTGAAAAACAGACTATCGGAGAAGGTATTGGTTATTTTGTTGAAGACACCCATATAACTCCTGCACGTATAACTTTTGAAGAAAACAATAATATTGAAAAAACCGTATATGATGTATTACACAAAATGAGAATTGATAATTGCCCCACTCATACCGAATTAAAATTAAATGAAAAAGGTATTTTCATTATTGAAATTGCATGTCGTTTAGGAGGTGATTATATTGCATCTGATCTTGTTCCTTTGTCTACGGGTGTTGATATGTTGAAGAATGTAATTTTATTATCTTTGGGGAAAGAGATAAATATAGAAAAAACTTTGAATAAAGTTGCTTCTGTGCAATTCATTAATACAAATAATTATACTCGATGTGTTGAGTTTATAAAACAAAATAATTCTTTTGTTGTAAAAAGTGAAATATATCCTTATATTGGAAAGGAAATAAAAAATTCCAATGACAGGCTTGGTTATATTATATTAAATACTCCTGATATACAGTTAATGGAGCAATTATTGATCTACATAAAATAAACATGATTCAAAATAAACGTACATTTATAGTCGCAGAATTATCTGCTAATCATAATAACGACTATGATCTAACTGTTAAAACAATTGAAGCCATGGCAAAAGCCGGAGCAGACGCCGTAAAAATACAGACTTATAAACCGGCAAGCCTGACGGTTGACCTCAATACCGGTTATTTTGCACCACGTACCGAAGGTTTGTGGAAAGACTATACACCATGGCAACTTTATAGTGAAGCTACTATGCCATACGAATGGCAACCTAAACTAAAAAGAATAGCAGATAAGCTAGGATTAATATTCTTTTCTTCTCCATTTGATAAAGAAGGAGTTGATTTTTTGGAAACAATGAATGTTCCTCTATATAAAATAGCATCTCCGGAAATAACAGACATTCCTCTTGTTGAATATGTAGCTTTAAAAAATAAACCAATTATAGTTTCTACAGGTTTGGCAGAGATTGAAGATATTCGATTAATATTGACTATTTGTCGAAATCTTGGAAATAATCAAATTACACTCCTGAAGTGTACTTCGCAATATCCGGCTACTATTGAGGAAGCAAACTTATCAACAATTCCTGATATGAAAAAACGTTTTGGTGTCGATGTGGGTATTTCCGATCACACTATGGGTCATATAGTACCTGTTGTTGCCGTAGCATTGGGAGCAACAGTTGTAGAAAAACACTTTACTCTTGATCGTAAATTAGGTGGCGTTGATGCCACTTTTTCAATGGAACCTCACGAATTTAAGGAAATGGTTGATGCCATTCGTCAAGTAGAGTCTGCTTTAGGAAAAGTGACGTATGAAGTTTCAGAAAAAGACAAAAACCGACGGCGATCTCTTTTTACGACAGAAGACATGAAAGCAGGAGACATAATTACGGAACAAAATGTACGCTCTGTACGTCCCGGATACGGATTGCATCCGAAATATTATCGGCAAATTTTGGGAAAACATATAAACAGTAATGTTTCAAAAGGTACTCCCCTAAATATGAAATTTATAAGCGATAATTAGTTCTGGTGCGTTAAGTGCGGTAATTACCGTGATAACGTTTTACACATTTGTCAAACTCGTACCTGTTAATCAAGTCAAGTACTTGAGAAAAAACATATTTACCTGTATTCATAATTTTACGCTTTTTTGAGCGCAAAATTACATTTTCAAATCAAATCGAAAAATCGAAAAATGCTCGTAAATATCTATATAACATTATATTATTGAATTATTCTAAAAGTTAATGCACCAGCAGTAAGCGATAATAATCACGTAATGTGAAATGAAATATAATGAAATTGAAATTTATTAAGATTTATGTGATACCCAGCATTATTTTATACTTCATACCAAATTTATGACAAAAGAAAGACTTGAATACTCCAAACAAGCTAATTCTTTGTGGAAGATTTTGGGAAGGAAAGCAAATACATACAGCGTTATTTGAAATAGATAGCAATGATTCGATAATGCACATTTTAAACCTGAATACTGCATTAGGTGGAGACATGGCTTATCCGGGTCTTGTTGCATTAGACAAGTCGAATTTACTTTGCTCCTACTATTTCGGTAATCGTACGACAGCAGATATTTATCTTGCAAAAATCGCTGTACAGGCACAATTAATTATAACGGATGAGTGAGAGAAATAGAAAAAGATTGGTGTCAATATTAAAAAATAAAGTATTACACTATATTTTTTCGCGCTATGCAACATATCTTGTACAGTTCGTCAATTCTTTGCTTATAGCAGCCTATCTAGGCCCTTACTATCTGGGAATATGGGGCTTCATTACATTAATTATCCAATACTTAAATCAAATGAACCTGGGTATATCACATTCTGTAAATGCAATCATAGCCATTCATAAACATAAGGAATGGTATGCTCAAAAGGTTATTGGAGCATCAATAAGTATGCTGATATGCCTCGCGTGTTTAGTAGTTTTATTTTTTGTTGCAAATGAACTGTTTCTTTTTGAAATTGGCAGTAAATATGGCTTCTCAAAATATGCACCAATGGTAGCAGCCATTGGGATATTAGGATATTTCAACACGTTATTCTGCAATATTTTCAGAATTTATGGGCGGCTATTGGAAATCGCTTTTAGTCAAACTGTCTTTCCTGTTTTGATGCTGCTTGCTATTTTACTGTTCAAAGGAGAAAGTCTGTTATGGGCCTTAACTATCACGAATTTGCTGGCAATTGGAATTTCATTTGGCTTATTCGTTGTCAGAGTTCCTGTAAAAATAAAGCCATTATTTATTCCACGCTTATTCAAAGCCATACAAATCAAAGGGTGGTATTTATTTGTTTACAACGCCTCGTTTTACATGATACTGATATCCACTCGCTCATTCGTAAGCAGTTATTATAGTGTAAGCGAATTTGGATACTTTACTTTTGCATTTACTTTAGCACATGCCGTTTTGTTGCTGCTTGATTCATTTTCTTTCATCATTTATCCCAAGCTACTCAATCGGTTGGCCTCAGCTAGTATTGAGAAAATAAGCGCGTTATTAGCAATTCTTAGAAATACGTACATTACAACATCACATCTTTTAGTTCATACTGTTATTCTGTTTTTTCCGTTATTTCTTTTGTTTTTTCCACAGTACGAAGAGTCAAAGCAAGCGTTCAGGCTTATTGCCTTAACCCTTGCCTTATACGCCAGCTCATTCGGTTACTCCGGACTGCTCATTGCTAAGGAGGAAGAGAAAAAACTGAGTTATGCAGCTTTGGGAGCGCTTGTCATTAATATTGCTACAGCATGGTTCTTAACAGCAGTACTTTCGGCAACTTTTGCTCAGATAATCATTGCAACAATGCTGGCATATCTATTTTTTGTTTTTGTTGCCGGATATATGGGAAGCAAGCACATCAAATTACCTCAGAGATTTTTCCCCATTATAAATAATATATTTCCGAGTCAGCTACTTGCTCCCTGCTTGTTAACCTTATGCTTGACAATATTTCAAGTTGGTGATATTTATTTCATCGCTCCATTGCTGCTATTTGTGATTTTTAATCATAAAGCGATCGTAGCGCTGAAAAATATAAGTAAAATTGTAGCTATCAATGCTAATTTAATAAATATTTGAAAATTTTTATACATTCCGTAACAGATATGAATACAAATATTTACATTGCAAATACTCCTTTCCATCTATTCGTAATCAATACAATAATCGATAACTATTATTCTAATGAGAATAAGTATAGAAATATAGTTGTTTCAACGGTATCTAATGGTTTCTATGATAACATTAAATCGTCAGAAGTGAAACGAATTAATCGGGGTTTGTTGTCGATTCGAGATATTCGGAAAGTGAAACGGATTATATTGAAGGGAGAAAATATGCATTTCTTTGTTCCTCATCTGAGCAATCTTTTTTCATCTTATTTCTATCACTTGAGTTGTAACAATAAAGGGAACATCTCGGTATATTATGAAGGGATTGCGTTACTATATCCTTCGCAAATAAAAAAACTGTTTTTTGTTAATTTCAGACGACGATTTATTGCATTTTGTTCTGGAATATATTACAAGTATTGGGAAACGTTATATCCTGCGGAATTGTGTAAAAATGCCGTATGTTATTCTCCTTTTAATGTAAAAGAGAATAGATTTCGAGAATTACGAAAAATATCTTTTAACAGATTGCCGAAAACAAGTAATACGTCAAATATATTGATTCTAACCAGTATTACGACATCCAATGATTCAATATGTAAAATTATTGACGAGGTAAAAAATCTTATGGATAAAAACACGAAATATATATACATAAAACCTCACTATAAAAATAAGAATATTGAAAAATCTGTAACAGATATAAAAGAAAAGTTACGAATGGATCAAGTAATATTGTTAAGCAAAAGTATTCCGATAGAATTACTTATTGATAACATAGATATAAAATTTATTGTTAGTCAGCATTTTTCAAGCGCCTTATTAAACCTCAGTTTGTTTTTTGACCTAAAAGATATTGTTGTCATAGAGGATATACGGAACGAATATATAAAAGAGATTGCTGTATCATACAATATAATTCAGTAATAGTTTCTAATATATATATAAGGTTTATACTATGATAATATATACATTAGTTATTTTTTGTGTTCTATTTAAATGTTGTAGAATAAAAGATATTTATAATCCAGCGGTAATTTTTTTAATATTTCATTTCGTTTTCTTATTTGTTGCTTTAGCATGGACGAAAAATTATGAAATATCAAAAATGGTTTACATTTCTGATAGAACAGTATTTTTTGTTATATATAGCATGACTCTTTCAACAATTATAGTAATGGTATACAGCATAATACAAAACAAAAGAAATCGCCGATATACTATTTTCAATGAATGGAATTTATTGCCATGTCATCATATACAAGCAACTTGGATATTGTTCATAATAGGAATTGTTTTTTGGATATTATTTGTTCTTAAAGCAGGTCAAATACCTATTTTTCATTCTGATATTGAAAACTTCAGAATAGAAGCAAGGAAAGGGACAGGATATATAATGACGCTATCTATTGTTTTTATATTATACAGTGGACTATACTTAATGTTAGGAATAAAGAAAAAAATAGTGATTTTAATGATTTTTCTTGTTGCATCATTTATATTACTCAGTTTTGGCAATAGAGAACAAATGATTCGTTTCATTTTATCTTATTGTGTTCTATTATTTATAAAATATAAGATCAAAATAAATTTAATACAAATTTCGTTTTTTGTTATAGTTATTTACTTCTTGGTTGTCTTATTAGGCGCATACAGGATGAATGTTGATATTCCTATAAAGGACAAAATTTTATTAACCATAGGATGGAGGCCCTATGTAAATCTTCAAAATTTGGATATACTCATAACTAATTTTAAAGATGTCCTTTATGGAAAAGGTTATTTGATTGATTTATTCGTTTTACTTCCAGGTTACAACCCTAATTTGGGAACATGGATAAAAGAAACTTTACAAATGGAATTCGATGGAGGTAGCCTTACTATTACCTATTTAGGTGATGGATTTGTGAATTTTGGAACACTTGGACTAATTGTATATCCTTTATTATATACACCATTTTTTTTAAAATTAAACAAGATATTTAGAACAAAATATTTAAAAAACAACACTATTTTACCGGGACATGCTATTTTGTTCTTGAACATTTCTATCTCTTTAGGAGGAACTATAAGTAGTGGAATACTATCTCCAATATTATATAATGTATTTCCCATGTATATTGTTTATAAAATTCATACCTTACTGGCAAAAAAGAGCAAAATGTAATATCAATCTTATGAAAATCGAATTTGATGCTGTATGACAACCTATTTATTTACGGTGATGGCGAACAAAAACGTGCGTTTCTTTTGTGACCATTAAGTAAAAATAAATAATTCAATGAAAAAAAATCATTAAAAAATCATTACCGATGTTGCTGGATTTTTGGGCAGATATTTGAATACGATGAATAAATTGCTTAAAAACATTGGTATAGTTTATCCTACAGGAAGATTAACTGTATTTTCTACCCATTTGGTCTATGGAATTCTTAAGCTACAAAAGACTATTATTTACGGTGATGGCGAACAGAAACATTGCTTTTCTTTTGATCTGACTAAGCTTGCATTTTTACCCGAAGTAGTGGGCGAAACAATAAACATTGTTCTGGATGAAGAATTAGCAACCTGTTCGGCCGACAAAGCATGGAGAATTTTATAGTACAAAACACAATATACCTTATATTAGTGCAGGAAATTATTGATTATATCCAGTGAAAAGGAATTCGCAAATTCCGATTGGAAATCAATAATGAAAAAACTCCAAAAACTTGGAAAAATAAAATGTTTTAGATAATTAAAAAATTAATGAAAATCGCATTCATATCTATTCGCGGGATTCCAAACAATTATGGAGGATTTGAGCAGTTTGCAGAATATATTTCTGTCGGTTTAGTTATGCGAGGACACGAAGTAGTAGTGTATTCGCCACATTTTCATCCTTATAGTGAAAACATGTACAAAGGAGTGCGTATCAGGCATATTTACAGTCCTGAGACATGGATGGG
>JAISPG010000073.1 GCA_031275085.1 Bacteroidales bacterium
CTGTTCAAAGCGGAGACTATGCTGTTGAAATCACTCAAAACGATTGTACTGATATTTCAGAATGCCAAAATGTCATTATAACTGAAATCATAAGCAACGAATTTGAAAATAAGGTTAAAATATATCCTAATCCTACCAAAGGAAATATAACAATAGACCTTGGCGAACAAAATGAAAATGTAACAATTAAAATTTACGATTCCGCAGGTAAGCAAATAAAAAGTTTTGAATCTTCGGGTGAAAGTATAATAAATTTGGAAATTACAGGGTTTGCAGGAATTTACTATGTCGATATTATAAAAGCTAATGGAGATAAAGTAAATTTTAAAATTATTAAAACCGAATAAAAATTTGTAAAAAATACTTTAAAATTATTTACTTTGGCTTCCGGAAAATTATCCGGAAGCCAAAGTTTTTTATATTTAGTAGAATGAAACCAGTACAACTTTTAAAAACCTTATTACCTGGAATGTTACCTCTTTTTATTTTCATTTTAGCAGATGAAATATGGGGAACAGAAATAGGATTATATGTTGCTGTAGTCTTTGGTATAATTCAGATGGTTATCATATATTTTAGAGAAAAACGCTTGGATAAGTTTGTACTTTTTGATACACTGCTTATAGTTGCGATGGGAGTTGTTTCTATAATTTTGGAAAATGATATATTTTTTAAGCTAAAACCCGGAATTATCGGTGTCATTCTGGTTCTTATTCTTGGAATTTCTGCATATTCTCCGAAGAATATTATGCTGCTGATGTCGCAACGTTATTTAAATGGAATCAAAATATCAGATGAGCAACAGAGAATCATGACCAGAAGTATAAAAATTTTATTCTGGCTATTTTTTATTCACACATGCCTTGTGTTTTATTCAGCATTTTTTATGTCGAAAGAAGCATGGGTATTTATCAGCGGAGTTTTATTTTATATTTTGTTTATAGTTTATTTTTTATACGAACTGGTTAAAAATTTATATCAAAGAAGAAAGATTCTTGAAATCAATGATGAATACCTAGCTTGTGTTGATGAAGAAGGTAAGATAATAAGCCGGATAAGTAGAACACAGGCTCATGACGGATCAATGTTATTACATCCGGTTGTTCATGTACATATATTTAATCATGAACTTAAAATATTACTGCAAAAAAGAAGTTTGAATAAAGAAATACAGCCGGGGAAATGGGATACAGCAGTTGGCGGACATATTTCTTATGGCGAAATGATAGAAAAAGCCATTGAAAGAGAAACCTTTGAAGAATTAGGACTTAAGGATATTAAATATTCATTTATAACTAAATATATCTGGAAATCAGATATTGAAACAGAATTGGTATTTGTTTTTATCGCACAGATAAATGCTATAAAATTTGTTCCAAATGCTGAAGTTGACGAAGTTAAATTCTGGACATTTGAAGAAATTCAGGAAAATATTGATAAGGAAATTTTTACTCCGAATTTTATAAATGAGTTTGAAAAAATACTTAAAAATATAAAATTTACTGATAAAAGAGTAACATAATTATAAAAAATAAGATTATAATTTAATAATAATTCTAAATAGAAAATAAAATAATGAAAAACAATACGGTTTTGATAACAGGTGCAACCAGTGGGATAGGAGAGGCTACGGCTTTAAAATTTCTGGAAAATTCATGGAATGTTTTAGCCACCGGGAGAAACGAAGAAAAACTGGAATATCTAAAGGAAAAAGGAGCAAAAGTTTTTAAATTAGATGTTACAAATGAAAAAAGTATTGTTGATCTGGTAAATTTTATTTTATCCGGAAATATTAAAATAGATATTCTTATAAACAATGCCGGTTATGGACAATTTGGAACAATTGAAGAAACAGGAATTGAGAAAGCGCGAAAACAATTTGATACTAATGTTTTCGGATTAGCTGCAGTTACACAGAAAATAATACCTCTCATGAGAGATTCAGGTAATGGCAGGGTTATAAATATTTCTTCGGTTGCAGGTTTTACTTCAATGCCTGGCGGCGGTTGGTATTCTGCAAGTAAATTTGCTGTTGAAGCTATTTCTGATTCTCTGAGATGGGAATTAAAACAATTTGGTATAAAAGTAGTTATCATCGAGCCAGGACCAATAAAGACAGGATTTGCAAATGCAGTAAAAGATAATGTAGTTTTAGGTACAGATGGACCTTATGGAAATCTGGTAAAAAAACTGACAACCGAATCTACTAAATCCATAAAGGGAGGTACAGCTGTCGGGTGTGCAAACCTTATTTACAAAGCGGCAACAAAGAAAAATCCTAAAAATCGTTACATTTATACCAAAGAAGGTAAATTTATAAAAATTATGCTTGCAATTTTTCCTGGTAAAATTGTAGATACAATTGTAAGAAAGTTGTTTTTATAATGTTTATAAAGGGTTACCAGTAAAAAATTAATTTTATAAAATTGAAATTTTTAATTTCTGATTCATTTTAACAAAGTTTTAACAGAAAAAGGAAAAATATCTGTGTAATAAAACTCGTTGTATTTTTTGTCATATTGGCATAGTTTTTTTAATTTCGTTGCTCTTGAATGTAATTTGTAAATAAATAATAACAGTATTATGGGAAATATTATTGATATTAAAGAATTGAATGAAAAAATCCAGAAAGAAAGTGCTTTTGTTGATATAGTCAACATGGAAATGAAAAAGGTGATCGTTGGACAAAAACACCTTATTGAAGGACTACTGATAGGATTGTTATCTGATGGTCATATTCTGCTTGAAGGAGTTCCCGGATTAGCAAAAACTTTGGCTATCAATACATTATCTACGGTTATTGATGCAAAATTTTCAAGAATTCAATTTACGCCTGATCTTTTACCGGCTGATTTGGTAGGAACTATGATCTACAGCCAGAAAAAAGAAGAATTTATCGTAAAAAAAGGACCTATTTTTGCCAATTTTATATTAGCTGATGAAATAAATCGTGCGCCGGCAAAAGTACAGTCTGCATTACTTGAAGCAATGCAGGAACGTCAGGTGACAATAGGTGATACAACTTACCGGATGGAAAAACCTTTTTTAGTAATGGCAACTCAAAACCCCATAGAACAGGAAGGTACATATCCTTTACCGGAAGCGCAGGTTGACCGTTTTATGTTAAAAATGAAAATCGGATATCCTGAATTTGAAGAAGAAAGATCTATTATCCGTGAAAATCTGGCAGAAAATATGCCTAAAGCAAATACTGTTCTGAAACCGGAAGATATTCTTAATGCAAGAGCTGTAGTTCGTGAAGTATATCTGGATGAAAAAATTGAAAAATATATACTTGATATTGTATTTGCTACCCGCTATCCGGAACAATTTGATCTTGCAAGGATTGCAAGTCTTATTTCTTTTGGCGGGTCCCCTCGTGCTTCTATCAATCTGGCACTGGCATCTAAAGCTTATGCATTTATAAGCAGAAGAGGATATGTTATTCCTGAAGATGTAAGAGCTGTTTGCCATGATGTTTTACGTCATCGTATAGGATTAACTTACGAAGCTGAAGCCGAAAATATTACTTCCGAAGAAATTATAAGCGAAATCCTTAATAGTATTGAAGTCCCATAGTATTAGAAAGAGTTTAAAGTTTAAATAGTTAATAAAACTTAACTAACTTTTAATAACTTTTAACTTTATAACTTTATAAACTTTATAAACTAACACTTAATGGATACAAAAGAACTATTACAAAAGGTCAGTAAAATAGAAATAAAAAGTCGCGGTTTGACCCGGCAAATATTTGCCGGAGAATATCACAGTGCTTTTAAAGGAAAAGGTATGACTTTTAGCGAAGTACGTGAATACCAGTATGGAGACCCGATAAAAGATATTGACTGGCATGTTACGGCACGTTTCAATCATCCTTATGTTAAGGTTTTTGAAGAAGAAAGAGAACTTACAGTAATGCTTCTGGTAGATGTAAGTAATTCCAGGAAATTCGGAACACATGCAATGTTTAAACAGGAACTTGCTACAGAAATATCTGCAGTTTTATCTTTCTCTGCCATTCAAAATAATGATAAAATAGGTGTAATATTATTTTCAGACAAAGTAGAAAAGTTTATTCCACCCAAAAAAGGTAGAAAACATATTTTAAGAATCATTCTTGAATTGCTTGATTTTGAACCGAAAAGTACTAATACCGATGTAGGCGAAGCATTGAAATATCTTACTAATGCATTGAAAAAAAGATGTACCGCATTTATTATTTCCGACTTTATTTCTCCTGATTTTAGCGAATCCTTAAAGATTGCAGCAAACAAACATGATTTGGCAGCATTACGTATTTATGATAAATTTGAAAAAGATCTGCCAAACATTGGTCTTGCTTATTTTCATGATAAAGAAACAGGAGAATACAAGTGGGTTGATACATCTATTAAAAAAGTAAGATATGATTATGGAGAATGGTGGGAACGGAAACATAAAAAAAATACTGAAATCTTTAATAAAACAAAAGTAGACTGGATTGATGTAAGAACAGACCAGGACTATGTAAAACCATTAGTCGGATTATTTAAAAACAGATAGTTATGAATTTTAAGTTAAAACTCAGCTACTTGTTAGTTTTTTTTATAATACTTGCGAATACATTATTTGCACAGGAAATTTTAATTGATTCCAAATTACAGAAAGATACCATTACATTGGGCGAACAGGTAGAATTAAAAATTCAGGCAAAAACACCTAAAAATGTTCAGGCCTTATTTCCTGATTTTAAAGATACCCTGAAAAAAAATGTTGAAATAATATATAACTTTGATGTTCAAACAACAGAAAATGAAAATTATAACCTGTATAACAAACGTTTATTTATAACATCTTTTGATACTGGTAATTACGTTATTCCACCAATATATGTAGGATTAATAAAAGAACATGATACAATTTTTTCTTTTACAGATGAATTAAATTTATATGTTAAGCCATATATTTTACTTGATACAATCCCAATAGATACCATTTATGCTTCAGTAAATGGTTTTGTTGTAAGAGGACATGACGGATTTAAAAAAGAAATAGAAAAAGCAATCCCTGATTCTATAAAACGAAAATTTACGACCGATACTCTTGAAATGGCAAAACAATATGTAAAGGAGCAATATTTTCAGTTGTTTTCATCGAAGGTAACACAATCAACAACAATGTATGATCAGGATCAGATACAAAAAATTGCAGAAGCTCCCGAACACTCTTTGTTTTTGGTTGACAAAAGTGGTATTCTTTCCGAATATGTAGTTCCCGGAAGTATGGATACTATTTTTGTACATGAATATGATCAGGTGCAGGCTGGTCAACCATTGTATACAGTGTTCCGAATAAAAGATATAAATGAGGACCTTTATGATACGCCTTTTAACATGGCTGAATTTCTCTATGTTTTAAAGAAATTTTTTACAAAATACTGGTGGATTATTATAATAGCTTTATTACTGGCAGCTGGTCTTATTTATTATTTTCTGTTTTATAAAAAAGATAAAAAACCTGCTATTTTCAGAGCTAAACCTAAAGAACCTGCACATTTGACTGCTTTACGAGAGCTTGAAAAAATAAGAAAAGAAAAAATATGGGCGAAAGGGCTTATAAAAGAATTCCATGTACAGGTTACTGATGTTATAAGAAACTATATTGAAGACAGATTCGGAATTAATGCAAAAGAAATGACTACAACCGAAATATTATCTTCTTTTTCGGGAACTGACTATCTGGATAATGAGAATATACAAAAATTAAAACAAATGCTTGAACTTGCTGATACTGTAAAATTTGCAAAATATCAGCCTCTTCAGAATGAGAATGATTTATCGCTTAATAATGCAGTTGGAATTGTTGAAAGCACAAAAGAGGAAATTGTGGATGATCAAACTCTGAAACATGTTGAAGCAGAATTAGAAGTAAGTGAAAATATAAAATCCGATATGGAAAAAAACGAAAAAAGAGATGAATAATATAATATTTGCAAATAAAGAATTTTTTTGGCTTTTTCTATTATTTATACCTTTAATAGGATGGTATATATGGCGGTTTCGAAAGTCTGTCGCATCTATGGATATCAGTACTATGGAGCCGTTTGCTAAAACGAACAGGCCTGTGAGATACTGGCTTCGTCATTTACTTTTTGTTTTCCGTCTTTTATGTCTGGCGGCTGTAATTTTTGTACTGGCTCGTCCTCAAACTTTTGATAGATGGGAAGATAGGAAAATTGAAGGTGTAGATATTGTGCTTGCACTTGATATTAGCGGTAGTATGCTTGCCGAAGATTTTAAACCAAATAGGATAGATGCGGCAAAGGAAATAGGAATAGAGTTTATATCAAGCCGTCCCGACGATAGAATAGGACTTGTTGTTTTTGCCGGTGAAGCATTTACACAATGTCCTCTTACAATAGACCATGCAGTTCTGATAAATTTATTTTCGGATATAAAAAGCGGTATGATAGAAGATGGTACTGCTATAGGTATGGGGTTGGCAACAGCAGTAAACAGATTAAAAAACAGTAAAGCTATAAGTAAAGTAATCATTTTGCTTACAGATGGTGTAAATAATATGGGTGCAGTGTCACCTATTGCTGCATCGGAATTTGCAGAAATGTACGGAATAAGAGTATATACTGTCGGAATAGGGAAAAATGGTACTGCACCATATCCTTTCCGTACAAATTTTGGTGTTCAATATCAGAATGTTGAAGTAAAAATAGACGAAGACGTTTTGACTCAGATAGCTGAAAGGACAGGAGGAAAATATTTTAGAGCCACTGACAATAAAGAATTACGTAAAATATATAACGAAATTGACGCTTTGGAAAAGACACAACTTGAAGTAAGATCTTATTCCAAACCAAGGGAAGAATTTCAGTTTATTATGTTAATTGCTTTAGGATTGTTGTTTCTGGAGCAATTGTTGAGATTGACTGTTTTAAGAAATACTTTTTAGAAATTAAAGAATGAAGGATATGTTTAACTTAACGGCGGTTGTTGCGAGACGGTTACTGAGCGAAATCAAAGTATACCGAATCGATCCGAAGTGACAATTGAACCTAAGAATTTAAAAATATTAAATTATGTTTAGATTTCAGAATCCGGAATATTTATGGTTGCTTTTTACACCTGTTGTTGTTGTTACATTGTTTTTGCTGGCAGAATATATTCGTAATAATGATTTGAAAAAAATAGGTGAATTAAAACTTGTAAAATTACTTATACCTGATGCCAGTTTATCGCGTAAGATATGGAAATTAGTTCTGACTTGTCTGGCATTAAGTGCAATGTCGGTTGCATTGGCTCGTCCTCAGTTTGGTTCAAAGCTGGAAGAAATAACAACACAGGGTGTTGAAATTATTGTAGCTCTTGACGTTTCCAATTCAATGCTGGCTCAGGATATAAAACCAAACAGGTTGAGTAATGCTAAAAAATTTATTGAACGTATAATAGGAAAATTAAATAATGATAAACTGGGATTAATAGTTTTCGCCGGTGATGCATATATACAGATGCCTATTACTGACGATGTCAGATCGGCAAGGATGTTTTTGTCTACAATAAATACAAATATGGTTCCTGTTCAGGGAACCGCAATAGGAAAAGCTCTGGATCTGGCATCAAAATCATTTACAAAAGATGAAGAAATTTCGAAAATTATTATATTAATTACAGATGGTGAAAATCACGAAGATGATGCAATTGCTATTGCAAAAACTTTGAAACAGAAAAATATTTCAGTTTATACTGTTGGTATGGGATTACCGGGAGGAGCTCCTATTCCGCAGCATTTAGGCAAAGGCTTCATTAAAGATAAAAATGGTAATGTTGTTATGTCCGTACTTGATGAAAAGACTCTTATTGAAATAGCAAATGTTACTGACGGTATTTATGTGAGAGCAGGTAATACATCTGATGCTTCAGACCTGATCCTTACTGAACTTGATAAATTAAGTAAAGGCGAAATAGTTAAGCAGGAATATGCCGAATATGATGATAAATTCAGATATTTAACTTTTTTTGCTTTTTTATTGCTTATTGCTGACAACTTCATTTCAGAAAGAAAAAATGCTACTTTAAAAAGAATTAATTTATTTGAAAGAAAGAATGATAAAAAATAGTTTTATACATACAAATTTTATAAATATGAAATGTTTATTTTTTGTTTTTATTTTACTTTTTGGAACATGCCTTGGTCTTTTTTCGCAGGAAGAACGAAAGATCATTAGAGAAGGAAATAAACTATATGATGAAAAACAGTATGATAAAGCAGAATTAAAATATAAAAAAGCACTGGAAATAAATCCGTCAGAAAAACAGTTGGATAATAATATAGGAGCTTCGCAATATAAGAATAATTCTTTTAATGATGCGGTTTCCAGTTATGAAAGTGTGATTAGTAATTCTGTTGATAATAAAGAAAAGGCTGATGTATATTACAATATGGGAAACTCTTATCTACAGGCAGGTAAATATGATAAAAGTATAGAATCATACCGTAATGCTTTGAGATTAGATCCCGAACATGATCTGAGCCGTTATAATATGGCCGTTGCTACAAAAGCAAAACTCCAGAATTCGCAGGCTCAGAGCCAAAATGGCGGAGGACAGGAAGGTGAGGATGAAGGACAAGAACAGGAAAACAATAAAAATGAGGATCAACAGAACAATAATGAAAGTAATGAAAATAAAGATGAAGATAAAAAACAACAGGAACAGGAGCCTAAAGAGCCTAAGGATAATGAAATGACACAGGAAGAAATGGAAAGATTTTTGGAATCTCTTCAGGAAAAAGAAAAAGAAGTAATTGATAAAGTAAATAAAGATAAATTCAGATCTTCAAAAAGAAATATAGAAAAGGAATGGTAGTTTGAGAAGTTTCATAACTTACATATAAGTAAAAATGCGGCTTTGTGTTTTTTTAAGATAAAATATTTCTTACACTTGATACACATTACGAACTGTTCGGTTATCCCACAATAAATATATTTTGACGTGTTGTAAAAGCCGATATAACCTTAAAACATCCAGAAGATTACGGAAAAGGATAAGCCTTAAATTTAAATAATCTCTGAAAACAAAAATTTTGAATTTTAGAAGAACATATATTCAAGGATCTTGTTATTTAAAAAAATATGATTTTTGAATTATTAAAATACTGTCATTTTGTCAAAATACTGACATGCTATTTGAAAAAAATAAATAGTAAAATGTCAAATCTACCGAAAATCTAAAAAAAAATAAATGGCATATCAATTGCTAAAAAGAAGACGAGATCGAAACTAAAAATAAAAAATAAATTAAAAAATTTTAAAATGGGAAAAATAATTGGAATAGATTTAGGTACCACAAACTCATGTGTAGCTGTTATGGAAGGCAATGAACCTGTTGTAATTCCTAATAGTGAAGGCCGTCGTACAACTCCGTCTGTTGTTGGCTTTTTAAAAGATGGAGAAAGAAAAGTAGGTGATCCTGCTAAACGTCAGGCAATTACAAACCCTCAAAATACGATTTTTTCTATAAAAAGATTTATGGGAGAAAAATATGACCATGTATCAAATGAAATAAAAAGAGTTCCTTATGAAGTAGTAAAAGGAGATAATAATACTCCTCGCGTAAAGATAGGAGACAGGACATACACTCCACAGGAAATATCAGCTATGATACTTCAAAAAATGAAAAAAACTGCAGAAGATTACCTTGGACAGGAAGTGTCAGAAGCAGTTATTACAGTTCCGGCATATTTTAATGATGCACAACGTCAGGCAACTAAAGAAGCAGGAGAAATTGCAGGCTTAACAGTTAAACGTATAATAAACGAACCTACTGCTGCTGCTTTAGCTTATGGTCTTGATAAGAAAAATAAAGATATGAAAGTTGCCGTATTTGATCTTGGTGGCGGAACTTTCGATATTTCAATACTAGAACTCGGTGATGGTGTATTCGAGGTAAAATCGACAAATGGAGATACTCATCTTGGTGGTGACGATTTTGACCAGGTGATAATTGACTGGTTGGCAGAAGAATTTAAAAAAGATGAAGGTATTGACCTTAAACGTGATCCTATGGCTCTTCAAAGGCTGAAAGAAGCTGCTGAAAAAGCTAAGATAGAATTATCCAGTTCAACAAGTACTGAAATAAACCTGCCTTATATTATGCCTGTTGACGGTATTCCTAAACACCTTGTTAAAACTTTGACAAGATCAATGTTTGAACAATTGTCCGATAAACTTATAAATGATACTATTGAACCATGTAAAAAAGCATTAAAAGATTCGGGATATTCTGTTTCCGATATAGACGAAGTATTATTAGTAGGTGGCTCTACACGTATTCCAGCCATTCAGGAAAAAGTAAAAGCATTTTTCGGAAAAACTCCGTCAAAAGGCGTTAATCCGGACGAGGTTGTTGCTATTGGTGCCGCAATTCAGGGAGGTGTTTTAACAGGAGAAGTAAAAGATGTATTATTACTTGATGTAACCCCTCTTTCATTAGGAATTGAAACAATGGGTGGTGTTATGACAAAACTTATTGAAGCAAATACAACCATTCCTACAAAAAAAGCGGAAACATTTACTACTGCTGTGGATAATCAACCATCCGTAGAAATTCACGTTCTTCAGGGGGAAAGATCTATGGCTAACGATAATAAAACTATCGGAAGATTCCATCTTGATGGAATTCCACCTGCCCCAAGAGGAGTACCTCAGATCGAAGTTACTTTTGATATTGATGCAAACGGAATTTTACAGGTTTCAGCAAAAGATAAAGGAACAGGAAAACAACAAAGTATCAGAATAGAAGCATCTTCAGGATTATCAGATGACGATATTAAGAGAATGAAAGAAGAAGCTCAGGTAAATGCAGAATCTGACAGATTGGCAAAAGAAAAAATTGATAAAATAAATCAGGCTGATTCTGTTATATTCCAGACAGAAAAACAGTTAAAAGAATATGGAGATAAAATACCTGCAGATAAACGTCAACCTATAGACAGTGCACTGGAAAAGTTGAAAGAAGCTCATAAAAATCAGGATGTAACTGCTATTGACAGTGCGATCAATGAACTTAATACAGTTTTTCAGGCAGCTTCGCAGGAAATGTATAATGCTCAGCAGAATAGCGGGCAGGATAATAATGACCAACAGCCTGGTAACGAGCATAATAATACAGGGGACTCATCTTCAGATGAAGTTACCGATGTTGATTTTGAGGAAGTGAAATAAACAGTATAGTTTTTCATAATGGTGGTTTTTAGGGTTGGATCAGAAATGATTCAGCCCTTTTTTATTTGCTTTTTATAAGTAGATTCGCTAAATAAAACAAAATTACATTAATTTATTTGATACCGTCAAATTGCCTGGTGCATGTCGCAGATATGTAACCATTGATGTTGTAAAGTTACGTGCTGGCAACATATTTTGTCATTTTTAAAAAGGGGCTATATCTTCATTATTTCCGTTACTTAAAAAATTATTATTTACAGGCAGGTTGTCAAAATCTTTATTTTCAGGAAGATTAAACATAGAATCTGAATTCATTTTTGATTCAAATTTTACAGTATCACTACTAAATTCAATACCTTCAATTGTTTGAGGCTGATCCATAAATTTTGCAAATTCTTTTTTAAATTTAAGCATTGCCGAACCTGTTGCACCATTACGGTGTTTTGCAATTATAATTTCTGCCAGCCCAAGAAGTGAATTTCCTTCAGCATCGGTTGTTTGTCCGTAATATTCAGGACGATGTATAAATAAAACCATATCGGCGTCCTGTTCTATTGCACCGGATTCACGTAAATCTGAAAGTTGTGGCCTTTTATCTCCGGTACGAACTTCTACCGACCTGTTTAATTGTGATAATGCAATTATCGGGATATTTAATTCTTTTGCTATTGCTTTTAACGAACGTGAAATAGTACTGACTTCCTGTTCGCGGTTCCCTTTCATATCAACTCCTGCCGTCATAAGTTGAAGATAGTCTATTATTACTGCCTGAATATTATGTGTTCTTACCAGCCGGCGGCATTTTGCTCTTAATTCGAAAATAGATATTGCAGGTGTATCATCAATAAAAATAGGAGCAGTTTCCAGGTTTTTTACACGCGTTTCTAATTGAGGCCATTCATAATCTTTCAGATTTCCGGTTCTTATACGGTCGGCTCCGATTTCAACTTCAGCCGATATTAGTCTGTTCACTAATTGTAACGACGACATTTCGAGCGAGAATAATGCTACCGGACGTTCATGGTCAACAGCCATATTTCTTGTCATGGATAATACAAATGCTGTTTTTCCCATGGAAGGTCTTGCTGCAATAATGACCAGATCGGAAGGCTGCCAGCCGGAAGTATATCTGTCTATTTCGCTGAAGCCACTTGGAACTCCTAAAAGTTTATTCTTGTTTTTTGCTGCTTCTTCTATTAAAGAGATTGCCTTGTCCAGTATCTGGTTTATCTGTACTGTTTCGCTCTTTATATTACCTTCCGAAATATTAAATATTTCACTTTCTGCAAAATTTATCAATTCTTCAACATCTTCGCCTTCATCATAAGAACGCCTTTGAATATCTGCTGCAGCTCGTATAAGTTCGCGTTGTATGTATTTTTGATGCACAAGCCGTGCATGAAATTCCAAATGTGACGATGTTGCCACCCTGTCAGTTAATTCTGCAAGGTATATTTCTCCACCTATATAATCGAGTTTGTCCTTTGTTTTAAGATCGTGAGCAACAGTTATAATATCAACAGGTTTGTGGTTGGTTCCAAGATCAAGTATCGACCTGAATATTTCCTGATGTGAAGGATCATAGAAACTTTCCGGTTTTAGAACATCCATTATTGAAAAAATGGCATCTGTTTGTATTAATAATGCTCCTAAAACTGCTTTCTCAAGATCAATAGCCTGTGGCGGAATTTTTCCGAATATTGCATTTATACTGTCTATATTACTGGTTTGCTTTGTATTGTTTTTTTTTCTTGTCTCTGCCATCATTCAATGTTTTCAGATACAAAAATAACATATTAGCCATAACCTTCTGCCTAAAACCGAAAATAAAAAAATACTTTTTTTGCACACATTACATTGATAAAAAAGTTAATATCTTTTATTATTTAAATTTTGTTGAGTTTCAATATCTAAGATAAAAAAAAATTATTATATATGAAAATTATCAACCACGTTTCTGTTTTTGGAAAGTAAAATATTAAATTTACAATTTCTAAACTTTTAAATAAAGTTTAATACTATAATAAATATGATAATAATAGAAAATATATATAAGTCTTACGGAAACCTAGAAGTTTTGAAAGGAATTAACTTTTCTGTAAAAAGATCTGAAATTGTTTCAGTTCTTGGAGCGAGCGGAGCAGGAAAGACAACACTTTTACAGATAATAGGAACACTCCTTAAACCGGATAAAGGAAAAGTGTTAATAGATAATGTAGATACATTTTCATTAAATGAAAAAGAACTGGCAAAATTTCGTAACCTTAATATAGGTTTTGTATTTCAGTTTCATCATTTATTGCCTGAATTTACAGCATTGGAGAATATATGTATTCCCGGCTTGATTGCAAAAAAAAATAAAAATGATGTACAAAAAAAAGCAATTAAACTTCTTGAGGCCTTAAATATTAATGATCGTGCCGGACATAAACCCAATGAACTTTCAGGTGGAGAAAAACAACGTGTTGCTATTGCCCGTTCATTAATAAATGATCCAAGCATTATTCTTGCCGATGAACCTTCGGGGAATCTGGATTCAAAAAATGCAAAAGATCTTTATAATATAATTTTCAGTTTAAGGAAAACATTTGAACAAACTTTTATTATCGTTACTCACAACGAAGAACATGCAAAGCTGACCGACAGAATGTTTGAGATAAAGGACGGCGTTATATGCGAAAATATGCATAAAAGAATACAGTAATAATTAGATTTATTGTATATTTTAAGTTATTTTATTGATACTTTTGTAAGAATCATTTTCAATTAGCAATAAATATAAACCTGGTTGCATATTAGATATATCTAATTCATTTCCATATTCCTCAACTAATTTTTGACCTGATGGTCCAAATAGTGAATATTTTATTTTTTGAGATGAGTTTTCCGGACATAAAATATTTATTTTTCCACTTGTAGGATTGGGAAATATTATAAATTCATTATAAATATCTATAGGATCTTCACTCAAGGATAAATCGTTTTTTTATTATTGATCTTAAAGCATAAAACCTCCAGTTGGTTATGCGGAAATGGATAATATTTACAGAATACATAGCCACACACTGGTCCTGATAGGATATGCATTAATATCATAGTCCGGCTCTGCTCTTTTTCTTAAAGAAAATTGAGTGCCCGGAAATAAATCAGCACCAGGTGCAGTTGTTTCCAGTATATTGAAATTGTCGTCAGAACCACCTGAAAAAGACATTGTTCGGTCCTTACTTATTGATGCGTCAAATTCAACAAGATCTATAGTATCTACAATGCGATTTACCAAATCATAAGAAATTATTCTTTTTTCCTGAGAAAACGAAAAAAATGAAATAAATAACAAGGAATAAACCAATAATATTTTCATAACAAAGCTTTTAATGCTTTAATAACAATAAATATTTGAAAATATTATTTTTTGTTTAAAGATTTTAAACAAAAAAGCCTGATTTTATCAGGCTTAAATTTTGTGGGAACTAATGGATTCGAACCATTGACCCCCTGCTTGTAAGGCAGGTGCTCTGAACCAGCTGAGCTAAGCTCCCTAATTTTTAATTGAACGTTCCCGAATGGGACTGCAAATATAGATTCTTTTTTTTATTAAACAAAATTTTTTCAGATTTTTTCAAAAAAAATTATAAACTCTTATTTGTATTCTGATTATCAAATAAATTAAGAATTTATTTATTTAAAAAATATAATTACACTTTTATTATATTTGCAAATATTTTATATTATTATGCAGCATAAGACAACACTAAATAAAATATTCTATTTATTTCTCATAGTTTTTGTATTATTTGACTGGGGATATTCTTTTTTTCAATATAGTCTGATACCTTTAGATGGAGACATGGCAGAATCAGTATTACCTGTTGATGTATTGAAACCTCTTATGGACGACCCTTTAGGTATATCCACAATATATAATGGTCAGGAATATCATCATAAACCAAACCGTTTTTTTGCTCATTATTCCTGTTATTCTTTTTTTCGTACAGTTCCTTTAGTTCTTCAAAAAATAACAGATCCAATAAGTAGTGTATATTATAGTTGTGCCATAGCCAAATTACTTATGCAGATATTACTGACATACCTGATTTGCGCATGTATATCGGGAAGCACGAAGATATTTACCAGGACATTTATTTTGATTGCTGCAATTATTACACCTTTTTTTCAAACTAATGGCTTTAATAATTATTTTGGTATAATTTCAAGGTCAATCACATATTCATTTTTTTATGCTTTGCCATTAATCTTTTTGTTGATCTATTTTTTACCGATCCTAATAAAAACATTTCACGGTAAAGATATAAATCTCTGGTTACCGGTAAAATTACTTTGGATCCCGCTCGCAGTTGTCGTATCATTAAGTGGTGCCCTTAATCCCGGAATATCTTTGATCATTTCAATGTTAATAATGTTACATTTATTTATCAGGTACTATCCGAAAAATAAACCAATTACATTTTTTAATAAGATCGCAATAGTTTTAAAAAGAATTCCGGGGAATTATTGGTATTATCTGATCCCGATATGTATATTTTCCCTATATTCTTTATATTTAGGTACATATAACAGTGGTGAGTTTTGGGAAGAAATGAGTTTAGGAGAAAGATACTTAAGGTTGCCAAAGGGGCTTTTTTATATTTTAACAACAAAAATATGGTTCTTTTATTTACTTATCTTATTTGTAATAAATATTATCTTAATAAATAAAAATAAAACCGGCTATGATAAAAAAATATTAAAAATCTGTAAATGGACAGGAATTTTTATAATTATTTATATATTATTACTTCCTTTAGGAGGGTACCGGAGTTACAGACCTTATATTATAAGGCATGATACTTTTGTTCCGGTAAGTGTTTGTTTTGTATTCCTTATCGGACTAACAACATATTATCTTTTTAAAATTAAAAAAGTAAAAACTTGGTACTATATTCCGGTAGTTGTAGTTTTAGCGGCTTTTAGCATTGCAGATAAACCTTATCCAGATACAGATAATAGTTGTGAGAAAGAATCTTTACAAAAAATAGCATCATCTGATGAAAAAATAGTTGTTTTGGATAATAGTTGTGATGTATTATCATGGGGGCCGATAGTAAAACCGGAGGATTCTTATGCAAATGCACAATTATTAGTCGTATGGAACATTATTCCGGAAATAAAATTATATGTAAATTATTATGAATAAATAATAAAACTATACTATTCCTTCCCGCATAAGATCATGTAAATGTACTATTCCAAGATATTTGTTATTTTCGTCGGTGACAGCGATCTGAGTAATGTTGTTTTTTGTAATGATTTGTAGTGCATTAATTGCCAGTTCGCCACTATAAATGACTTTTGGATTTTTTGACATAATTTCGGCAGCTTTAATATCTCCATTAAAATTTTTTCCAAAACTTTCGAGCATCCTCCTTAAGTCACCGTCGGTTATTATACCTATCAAATTATCCTGATTATCGACAACAGCAGTTGCACCCAGCCTTTTACCGGTAATTTCCTGAATTATTTTGTAAACATTATCATCGGCAAGAACTTTTGGCGATTCATTTAATTTATAAATGTCATTTACTTTTAAATAAAGTTTTTTTCCTAATGATCCTCCCGGGTGAAATTTTGCAAAATCCGATGATGTAAAACCCTTACTTTCGATAAGGGCAATTGTTAAAGCATCTCCCATGACCAATTGCGCTGTTGTGCTTGATGTCGGTGCAAGATTATTGGGACACGCTTCTGAAGTTACCGTTGCTTTTAGTACATAATCAGCAGATTTTGCTAAAAATGATTCTGTATCGGAAACTATTGCCACCAGAATATTATTGGTTCTCTTTATTAATGGTATAAGTATTTTTATTTCCGGAGTGTTTCCACTTTTAGAAAGGCAGATCACAATGTCATCAGGTTGTACTATTCCAAGATCGCCGTGGATCGCATCTGCTGCGTGCATAAATATTGCAGGAGTACCTGTTGAATTCAAACTGGCAACTATTTTATTTCCTATAATGGCACTTTTTCCTATTCCGGTAATAACAACCCTGCCTTTCGAGTTTTTTATTTTATCTACAACTGTAATGAAGTCATCATCAATATAATCAACGAGCTTTATTATCGCTTCCGCTTCCGATTTTATTGTATTTTTTGCAACTTCAAGTATTTTTTTTGAATTAATATTTTGCATCGAAATTTTTTTTGCTAATTTAGTATTAAAATTTTTTAACAGGCTACAGTAAGGATAGATTTTTCTTTTTTTTCCAATACTGTTTTTTTTTGGAATAAAAAGTCTTATATTTGATTAAAATAGATTAGGAAAAATATGGATGTCAAAGAAAAGCATATATTAGAGGTATTAAAAACATATTTTGGTTTTGATACCTTTAAAGGACTGCAAAAAGAGGTTATATTAAGCTTATTGAACGGTGATGATACTTTTGTGTTAATGCCCACAGGAGGAGGAAAATCTCTTTGTTACCAATTACCTTCGTTAGTATTGGAAGGTACTGCTATTATTATATCGCCTCTTATTGCTTTAATGAAGAATCAGGTTGATTCCATGAGAGGATTTAGCCTTGAACTGGGAGTTGCTCATTTTTTAAATTCATCATTAAATAAAACGGAAATAAATCAGGTAAAAACAGATATTTTAAGTGGTAAAACAAAACTTTTGTACGTTGCTCCGGAATCTTTATCAAAAGAAGAAAATATTGAATTTTTGAAAAAATTTAAAATTTCTTTTTATGCTATTGATGAAGCTCATTGTATTTCGGAATGGGGGCATGATTTCCGGCCTGAGTACAGAAAAATAAGACCTCTGGTAAATGATATAGGGCGGGCTCCATTAATGGCTCTTACCGCAACTGCAACACCTAAAGTTCAGCATGATATTCAGAAAAATCTGGATATGCTTAATGCAAAAGTATATAAGTCTTCTTTCAGAAGATCTAATTTATATTATGAAGTAAGGCCAAAGAACAAAACAACAAAGGAAATAATAAGATATATAAAGAATAATCCTGGAAAATCAGGTATTATATATTGTCTTAGTCGTAAAAAAGTAGAAGAACTTGCGGAAACTTTAGTAGTAAACGATATAAGGGCTTTACCATATCATGCAGGTATGGATTCGGCAACGCGTTCCAGAAACCAGGATATGTTTTTACACGAAGAAGTTGATGTAATAGTTGCGACTATAGCTTTCGGAATGGGTATTGACAAGCCTGATGTAAGATTTGTCATACATTATAACATTCCTAAAAGCCTGGAAGGTTATTACCAGGAAACAGGACGTGCAGGAAGAGACGGCGGAGAAGGAAAATGTATTACCTTTTACAGTTATGATGATATTCAGAAACTGGAAAAATTTATGCAAAATAAACCTGTAAATGAACAGGAAATCGGAAAACAATTACTATTTGAAACAGTTTCCTATGCCGAATCAAGCGTGTGCAGAGTAAGACAATTATTGAATTATTTTGGTGAAGAAATGCTTGAGAATTGTGGAAATTGCGATAATTGCCTGAATCCTAAACCTCAATTTGAAGGTAAAGAAGATATAGTTACTGTTCTGGAAACGATCATTGCTGTGAAAGAACATTTTAAGTCAGAACATATTGTAACTATCCTTGTCGGCAAGAAAAATGCAGATATTTCTACATATAAACATCAGGATTTGCCAATGTTTGGAATAGGAGGGGAGGATAATGCAAAACATTGGAAAGCCGTTATCAGACAAATGCTTATAAATCAATTTATTGAAAAAGAAATTATTAATTACGGATTATTAAAAATAACTCCAAAAGGAAGAGAATTTCTCAAGAATCCATATTCGATCATGCTGATAAAAGATCATGATTACGAAAACAATGATAGTGACAATGAACAGGCTTTTGGAGGAGCTGCCACTGATATGGAGCTTTTTGCAATGTTAAAAGATTTGAGAAAAAATATTGCAAAAAAACAAAATCTGCCTCCGTTTGTGATTTTTAGTGACCCTTCTTTACAGGATATGGCAATTCAATACCCTATAACAATGGAAGAGCTTACTATGATATCAGGAGTAGGAGTAGGAAAAGCCCATAAATACGGACAAGAATTTTTGGATCTCATAAAAAAACATGTTGAAGTTAATGAAATAGAAAGACCTCAGGATTTTGTCGTAAAATCAGTAGTAAATAAATCTACAAATAAGGTCTTTATAATTAAAAACATTGATAAAAAAACTCCTTTTGAAGAAATCTGCAATGTTGCAGATATGGAAATGTCTGAATTAATCGATGAAATTGAAGCTATAGTTAATTCCGGAACAAAGTTGAATATTGACTATTATTTACATTCAATACTTGATGATGAAGCTATAAATGATATTTTTTATTATTTTAAAGATGAAGCAGATACCGATTCTATCGAAGAGGCAATGGAAGAATTTGATAATGCTTACAGTGAAGAAGAAATACGTTTAATAAGGGTAAAATTTATTTGTGAAATAGGTAATTAGAATGTTTTTTTGATTTATCATTTTACATTTTTAACCAATAAAAAGGGGGCCATCTGAAAAAACTCAGACAACCCCCAACACTCCCATCTTTAAACACAGTATCGTAAAAAATTCACAAGGAGTTTTATACTTACTGAAAATAAAGTATGAAAGCAAGTTTTTTATATTTTTGCTACGTTACCGATAATAACTATATTTTCATCTGATTGTTTTTCACTTATTTCAGAAAAGATATTCTTATTCTTCCTGATTTTTTCCCAGAAAATACGTGCTCTTTCCCTGTCTTCATCTATTTGTTGAGAATATCTCATCATACTGTCTGAAATATTATATAACTGTTCTTTTTCCATTTTAATAATATCATTTATTATTTCAAAACCATATTAGCATCACTGTTTACTTTACTTATAACAATTATTTGAGAGATATGTTTTTATTTTTTAATTATAAAATTGTAATTGCTGAAATAAATTTGAAAAACTGGTAATGATTTAAAATAAAAAAACAATAAATATGGTTTATATGATTAATAAAAACTTGTAAATTAATTTTATTAAATAATTATGGAAAATTTAAAAATTGTTGCAACAATTGTTATTAAAGAAGAGTTTCAGGATTTTCTTCTGGAAGAATTTAAAAAAATCGTTGATGGAACCCGTAACGAAACAGGTAATATAAGTTATGTTCTGCATCAGGATATAAATAATCCGCTGAAATATGTCATACTGGAAGACTGGGAATCATCTAAAGCGATAAGGGAACATAATAATACACAACATTACATAAACTTTAAAACAGCTATTGAAGGAAAAATAGATAATATATATACAAGTATTATAAAAGAAGTTTATTAATGTTTTTCTTTTTTACCGGCCATTTGTCGGGAACAGGATCATATCCTGATGTTCCCCATGGAGAACATCGCAAAATACGCCATATAGATAAAATTAATCCTTTAATGGGGCCGTGTTTTTTGAATGCTTCTATGGAATAATTCGAACAACTGGGTGTGTGCCGGCAGGAAGGAGGCAACCATGGAGATATTATCCATTGATAGAGCTTTACCAACAATATAAATGGAGAAGATAGAATTATTTTTAATCTTTCTGTAAATTTCATTCTTTACAAAGTTATTGATTTTTAAGGAAAGACAGATTTTAAACAATTTAAATTACGATATTTTTGATAAAAAATTGTGAGGAAGGATATTATTTAATGATTTGAATTTATCAACAGCTTCAGAACATAATGTGGGGTTATCGCTTATGATTTTGATTATTTTATCCCTGTGTTTACTTAAAAATTCGGTAATTGCCGGAGCTGTAATAGGAGGGACCATAGCTTTACCTACATTTTTACCTATAATTTTTTCATTGTTTGCACTGAGTTTTCTTACAGCTTTTTCTATTTCTTTAAGTTTACCTGTTATTTTGTAATCAGAGTTTTCCTTTGATAATATTATTTCGTTTTCATGTTTTAGCTCCGGCTGAATAATATTGTAATCCGGAAAAATAATATATTCAGGTTCTAATGTAATAAAGTTCTTTCCTGAAAAAGAGTTTATATCATAAGTCGTCCCGGATGCTTTTAATATGATGTTTTCCAGTACAGAAATATCACCGGTATATTGTTTTATTTTATTTTCACTTTTTGTTGTCAGAACAATATCAACATCATGTTTTTTTGAGAAATCATGAATAATTCTTTTGGCAATATCCAGAAGAACAGTTTCATATTTTTCTTTATAATAATCTGTTTCATCTTCCTTTTTTTGTGAAATATCCAGAGATGCTCTGACTTGATCCAAAAAACTTAAGTGTTTTTTCAGGTTTTTAGCTTCAGATTTAATTATTTCACTGATATTTTTATGTAGTGTTTTTGCAAAAACTGTTTTAGTATGTGTTATAAGTTTTATTTCGCCGCCATCCAAACCAAAAAACTTCATTTCATCGCCAAGTGAAATATAAATAACATCATCATCTTCGTCATAAGGTGAACGGAACCTCATTAATAAAGTAGAATGTTGTGTTTCATCATTTATTTTTAATTGATACACAGCTTTTTTTTCTGAAAAATTAGATTCTCTGAATTCTTCATTTAAAACCCAGCTATAGTCGGTTTTTCTATGGGCACGAAGTTTATATATGCTTTGCAATATATCATCATCAATAATTTCAGTTTCAGTTATTTTTTCATTTTTATATTCGTATTTGAAAATTTGGAGTCCACTTTTTCCTTTGCTGGAAAAGTATGTAAGCATATTTACACCAACCGGAAACACAGAAATTAAGTGTTTAAATATAATTATTCCCTGTGGTTGTGTGAATGTATACTTCATTTGAAATTAATAATGTCTGTTACAAATTTAATTTAATTTTTCAGAACTTAAAATCTTTCTTAATAAAAAATTAAGCAACTTAATAAAAATATAATTTAATTATTAAGCTTAATTTTTTGTAAACAGTTGATTGTGAGTATATTTTTGATAAAAATATGTAAATAAAAAATTAATTAATTGAATTATATAAATAAAAATTAAGCTTATGGAAAATGTAATATTTATAATTGTTAACAACTCTTCATTGTATATTAGGAGTAAATATATTAATGAAAAATATGATTTTGATATTCATGGTTGTTTGGAAAACAATGGCCAGAGAGAAGTACTTAATAAAATTTCAGTAAGCATAAAAGCTTATAATTCTGATTATGAGGTAGTTTTGTTGTTAAATGAAAACTTCTTTTATTCAATAAGTAAGGAAAAGTATGAACTGATACCGGATGAAATTAATGATAGGGAAATAATAACAGATAATTCGTTTTTTGACACTTCTGAAATTTTAGTATGGAGGTTGGATTTATTGGTAAAACTTATAAACTATTTTTCAGATAATAATATAAAAATAAGTACAGTACAGCCAATTACATATTTTTTGAAAAAAACTAATAATGATAAGCGGGTATTTATTTCATTACAGAAAAGATCTGTATATCTAACATTTATAGATTCTTCTGGACATCTGAAAAAATTTTCAGAATTGCAGTGCGGATTGCAAACCATTGTAGAAGATATTAGTAATGCTTTAAATATTTCATTGAATTATAGCTTAAAAATTATAAAATACTGTGGGTATGTGTATGTACCGGAAAGCCTATCGGATCATGTTATCGATATTTCTTATGGAAAAGACATGGAAAAAGCTATAGAATTATCTC
Source organism: Bacteroidales bacterium (assembly GCA_031275085.1). Classification (GTDB taxonomy): domain Bacteria; phylum Bacteroidota; class Bacteroidia; order Bacteroidales; family ML635J-15; genus Bact-19. Next base: position 22,932 of record JAISPG010000073.1, read on the forward strand.
ATATATGTATGCTGATAAGGAGAAGTTTAGCAAAAATATTTAATAATAATATGTCGGATTTATGTGATTCAGGTATATCTGTAATTTTTAACTCCGAAGAAAAATTACATGGTTTAAGTGATTTTATTGCTCAGAATTTTTCTAAGAATCTTACTATATTTAATTATGATGAATTAAATTACCCGGAATTAATAGAAAAATTTAATTTAATAAATCAAAAAGGAAAGGAAAAACTTATTCCCGAAAAAATAACTGATAATATTTCAGAAGTTGTTATTCCAGATAATTCAAGAGTTATATCCGGTTTTCTTCATTTTTTTGAAGAAAAAATTCATTCTTTTACAACTTTATTATTTCAGGAATAATTTGTTGTAGAATTCTTTTAAATATTAATTTTGTAAATAAAAAATGAAAAAAATATTTCCTGTAATTTGCTTGATCCTGATTTTTTCCTGTACTACCGGGAAAAAAATGAAATATAGGTTTCATGAAGGTCCTATACAAGGAACAATGTTTCATATAACTTATGAATGGGATAAGGATTTATCGTATGAAATAGATAGTCTTTTGTATACATTTAATACTTTTTTATCAAATTATGATCCTAATTCAATAATATCGGGAATCAACAATAACGAAACCGACGAAGCTAATGAACTTGTTATCGATATGATAAAAGTATCTGCTGAAGTACATGATGCAACGGATGGAGCATTTGATATTACAGTTGCCCCCTTGGCAAATATGTGGGGTTTCGGATGGGAGAAAAAAGAAAATAATATTATTCCGGATAGTATCCAGATTGATAGTGTATTGCAATACGTTGGAATGGAAAAAATACAAATTATCGGAAATAAAATCATTAAGTCAGACCCTAATGTTAGTATTATCGGAAATGCTATAGCACAAGGATTATCGGCGGATTACGTATCCGATTATTTTAAGGGACTTGGTCTGGAAAATTTTCTTGTTGAAATCGGAGGAGAAATTTATTGTTATGGAGTTAATCCTAAAAGAAATCCTTGGAGGGTAGGGATTGATAAACCGATAGAAGGTACAGGATACGAGGATAGAGAAAATCAACTGATCGTTAGCCTGGAAAATAAATCTATTGCAACATCTGGAAATTATAGAAAATTTCTTGAAGATGGAAATAAAAAATATGGACATTCTATAGATCCCCGTACCGGATATCCTGCCGAAAATTCATTATTGAGCGTTTCTGTAATATCGGAAACTGCAATGTTGAGTGATGCTTATGCTACGGCATTTATGGTAATTGGACTGGATAAAGCAATGGAAATTGCAGAAAAGTTAGAAAATTTTGAAGCTTTTTTCATTTATTTAGATAAAGATAGTATTGAAACAGTAGCTTTTTCTTCCGGGTTTGAAAAATATATTTATAGTAATTAAATATTAGTTTTCCTTACGGTTCCAGTGAGTGACAATAAGGTCCAGTTCGTATATAATTTCTTTGTGTAAGGTTTTAATCTTATTATACATTTCCGGTTTGAGTTTTCTTAACTTTATTAGCAGCCAATCTTCCTTTAGCACATTACCCCATTCTGTTATCATTCTTGCAAGTAATCCGGAAACAGGAAGAGAAATCGCATAAGCCAATACCCACCAGAATTTTGGAAATATTATGGCAAATATTATTATCTGAATAAGATAAACAATAGGAATTCCAAATGCTGCCCATACAAATTTAACTGAACTATGAAATTGTTTGTCTTTAATTTTTGATACGATAAATTGTGGAACAAAATATGTAATAATATTACTTAAAAAACCATATAAAAATACCGGTAAGGTTAATAGAATAAGGAAACTGTTAAAAATAGCCCTGAAAATACTGATACGGGGTTTTTCTATTGATTGATTTGATAAATTGTATTCTTTTTTTAGTTTTTCATATTCTTCGACTTTTGCCTTAATTTCGATCATTTTATCAGGATTGTCTTTTTCATAAGTCTCAAGAGCCTTGATTGTAATTTTATCTGCTTTAAATTTATTTCGTTGACTTAATTTTCCTAATTGAAATTTCCGGATCAGGTTTTTTGTATATAATGTTCTGATACTTTCATATGTGTCATATAATTCCATATTGCGAATATCAATCATAAGAGGCCTTAAACTTTCCTCGATTTTATCGCGTAAGCTGTTCATTGCTTTTTGTGGATTTTCAATATATTCGGCCTGATAGTTTTTGACAGCAATAGGTTCTCCGTACCTTACATGTAAAGTACTCATCATTTTGTTGTACCTGCTGTAATAAATACCGACAGGAATAATTTTTATATCCAGATCAAAATTATTTTTTTCTTCGGCCATAAAAGCAAGCCGTGGAATACCTTTCTTAGAAGGTAAAAGACTTCTTTTATTGTTATGCTGAGCTTCCGGAAAAATTCCTATATTTTGTTTAGATTCAAGTACTCTTATTGCAACATTAAATGTTTCATCGTTGTTTTGAAGATTATCTTTACCGTCTCTAATCCTGAAGATAGGTAAGATTTTCAGAAAATAAAATAGTTTTGCAAGAATTTTATTTTTGAAAACATCAGCTCTTGCAAGAAACACTATTTGCCTGAAACATGTGAATAATACAGCCAACGGATCCATCAATGCATTCTGATGGTTAGGGGCAAAAATTAATGGACCGTCTTTTGGTATATTATCCTTGCCTTCTACAACAATTTTTTTATAAAATAATTGATGTAAAGTAGTTACATAAAAACCACAAATCATCCACGAATATGAATAATGATATAAATGTTTATATCTTTCTATACCTCTTTTCTTCGCCATATCCCAGCTATTGTTAAACCTGCAATAATGTGCCATATTCCCCACCATGCCACTACAATCATCATACCTCCCAGTGGTAAATCCTGCGGAAAAATTTTAGGATTAAATAAAAGTACAAGTCCAAGTCCGCTATTCTGGATACCTGTTTCTATTGCGATAGTTCTACGGTTTTGTATAGACAGTTTATTTATTGCTGCAAAACCATAACCCGTAAAAAATGCTAACGCATTATGGATCAGCACTATTATGAAAATCCAGAAAATATATTTAACAAAATGATCATAATTGTTAGCAAACATCATTACAACCATTCCCATAAAGAAAACAAGTGAGAAAATCCGGATCGGAGCTTTTATTTTTTCAGTTAATTTTGATAAATAATGATTTGTTATCATTCCTAATATTATCGGAATTCCTAAAAGTATAATCACTGTCCTGAACATGTCAAACGGATCAATGGTTAACTCCTGCAATAAATAATTATCTGTCCACGGACCTATTGTTGCATAAATTTTCCCCCATAAAAAAAAGTTGAAAGGTGTCATAATTATTGCACTCATAGTTGAAATTGCAGTGAGTGATACAGATAATGCAGTATTACCTTTTGCCAGATTAGAGATAAAGTTGGATACATTACCTCCGGGACAAGATGCTACCAATATCATCCCCATAGCTACTCCAACAGTAATATTATTCCAGAATATCAAAACTAAGCAGGTAGTGATGAAAGGTAAGAGTACAAATTGTGAAATAACACCTACGATTACAGGTTTAGGTTTTTTGATTAACTCTTTAAAGTGAGATAATTTTATTTCCAAAGCTACACCAAACATAATTATTGCAATAGCAATATTCATTATTAATAAACCGCCTTCACTAAAATTAAGTTTGGCAGCATCCATTGCCTGTAGTGCTTCAAACATTTTTTTTATTTTCTGCAAATATAATAGAAATATGCATTAAACACTTGCACAAAGGACATATTTATCAATTAAATTTTTAAATGAATGAGTTTTTATTAGAGTATTTTTTATTTTATAAGGAATTTTTGTAAATTAACAAATCTTTATAAATATAACTCTAAATGGTATAAAAAAAGAATTATATTTGTTTAAAATTTATATTAGAAGTATGAAAGCTAAGGAGTTAAATATAAAATATAAAGAATTTTCTTTTGATGAACTTAATTCTTCAGACAAAAAATTAATAGGTTTTGCGGTTGAATCTGCAAAAAATGCATATGCTCCATATTCAAAATTCAGGGTAGGAGCTGCTGTTTTATTATCTGATGGTACTATTATTAAAGGCAATAACCAGGAAAATGCTGCATACCCTTCGGGTTTATGTGCAGAACGTGTTGCTGTCTTTTTTGCTAATGCTAATTATCCGGATAAAGCAATTGATACTTTAGTTGTTCTTTCAATTGATGAAAGTGGTAATATTATAGAACAAAATGCATCTCCCTGCGGTTCTTGCCGGCAGGTAATCGCTGAAACCGAAATGAAATATAATAATTCTATAAGAATATTACTTGTTTCACAAAAAACTGTTTTAGAGTTTAATTCTATTAACGATTTATTACCTTTTAGTTTTGGAAAAGATAATTTATCATAGTTACAATGCTGAATATATTCGCTTAAGTTTTATTAACAAATCTTCCACTTTATCCAGTTTAAGCATATTGGCTCCATCAGATTTTGCAATAGCAGGATTCGGATGAGTTTCAAGAAATATTCCATCAACACCTGTAGCAATACCTGCTTTGGCAATAGTTTCTATTAATTCAGGTAACCCTCCGGTTACTCCGCTGGTTTGATTTGGTTGTTGTAAACTATGCGTAATGTCTAATACCACCGGATAACCAAATTCTTTCATTATAGGAATACCTCTAAAATCAATGATCAAGTCCTGATATCCAAATGTAGTTCCTCTTTCAGTTATAAATATTTGTTCATTTCCTGATTCTTTTACTTTTTGAGCTGCAAATTTCATAGACCCCGGAGATAAAAACTGTCCTTTTTTTATATTTACTATTTTTCCTGTTTTGGCTGCAGCAATTAACAGATCTGTCTGTCTGCTTAAAAAAGCCGGAATCTGGAGAATATCTGCAACCTCTGCTGCAAAATCAGCTTCTTCCGGTAAGTGAATATCAGTGCATATAGCAACATTTAACTCTTTTTTTACTTTACCAAGTATGTCCAGAGCTTTTCTGTCTCCTATACCTGAAAAAGAATCAACACTACTTCTGTTTGCTTTTCTATATGATGATTTAAATACAAATGGAATATTTAAATTATTACATATGTTCTGCAGTTTAAAAGCAGTTTCATAAACAACCTCTTCATTTTCAACTACACATGGTCCAGCTATAAGAAAAAAACTTGATCTATCCTTAAAAATATTAAAATCCATAATTGCTATATATTATGGTTCAAAAATAATAAAAATATTGTTCTCAATAGTTATAAATATCAGGACAATCATATCGAAATGCTTAAATATTTGATATTCATTTATTTACATAATAATTTAATATTTTACAAATTATTGAAAATAAGCATTATATGAATTTTAATGCAGTAGCTTTTATATATGTATAAAAAAGTAAAAATTGTCAATAATCTTTATTACTTTTGCACCCTTAAATTTTTTAGATGGAAGATATTAGAAATATAGCTATTATAGCTCATGTTGATCACGGTAAAACAACTTTAGTAGACAGAATTTTACATCAGGTAAAACTATTTAGAGAAAACCAGCAGGTTGGAGAATTGATACTTGATAGTAATGATCTGGAAAGAGAAAGAGGAATAACAATACTTTCGAAAAATGTTTCAGTCAGATATAAAGGAGTAAAAATAAATATTATTGATACTCCGGGACACTCTGATTTTGGAGGAGAAGTTGAACGGGTTTTAAATATGGCTGACGGAGTGCTTTTGATTGTTGATGCATTTGAAGGACCTATGCCACAAACAAGATTTGTACTTCAGAAGGCTTTGGAACTTGGATTAAAACCTATTGTTGTAATAAATAAAGTTGATAAACCAAATTGTAATCCGGAATTGACTCAGGAGAAAGTTTTTGACTTAATGTTTAGTCTGGATGCTACCGAAGATCAGTTAGGTTTTCCTACAGTTTTCGGATCAGCAAAACAGCAATGGATGGGACCGGATTATGCAAATCCTACTACAGATATAAACTATTTACTGGACGTAATATTAGATACAATAAAACCTGCAAAATATCCTGAAGGCACTTTACAGATGAGAATAACAAGTCTTGATTATTCCTCATATACAGGTAGGATGGCGATAGGAAAAGTAACTCGTGGAAAAATACAGGCAGGAGAACATATATCTATTGTAAAATCGGATGGAACAATAAATAAGGCTATTGTAAAAGAACTTTATTTATTTGAAGGACTAGCAAAAGAAAAAACAAAAAATCCTGTTTATGCAGGAGAAATATGTGCAATATTAGGCTTGGAATCTTTTGATATCGGAGATACTATCTGCGATTTTACAGAACCTGAAGCATTAAGCCCTATCAAAGTTGACGAACCTACTATGAGTATGCTTTTTGCTATAAATGATTCTCCCTTTTTTGGAAGGGAAGGAAAGTTTGTAACTTCCAGGCAGTTACGTGATAGATTGTTTAAAGAAACAGAAAAAAATCTGGCACTCAAAGTTGAAGAAACTAATTCTGCCGATAGATTTATTGTATACGGAAGAGGTATTTTACATTTATCAATATTAGTAGAAACAATGAGGCGTGAAGGGTTTGAACTTCAATTGGGGCAACCTCAGGTTATTATTAAGGAAGTTGACGGAGTAAAATGTGAGCCTGTAGAATATCTTACAGTTCAGGTTCCTGATGAATTTTCCGGAAAAGTTATTGAAGTTGTCACACAACGTAAAGGAGAAATATTAAATATTGAAGTTAAAAACGACAGAGCAAATCTTGAATTTTTTATTCCTTCCAGAGGATTGATCGGAATAAGAAATATCTTGTTAACAGCAACAGAAGGAGAAGCAGTAATTGCCCACAGATTCAAAGCATTTGAACCATGGAGAGGAGATCTCGGTATAAGACGTAATGGCTCAATAATTGCAATTGAAACCGGAACCGCTATTCCTTATTCTATTGATAAATTGCAAGATAGAGGTAAGTTTTTTATATTTCCGGGTGAAGATATTTATGCCGGCCAGGTAATAGGAGAAAATACTCGTCAGGATGATCTTGGAGTTAATGTTACTAAAACTAAAAAATTGACTAATGTACGAGCATCAGGTACCGACGAAAAGGTTTCTATTGCTCCACCAATCCGTTTTTCGTTGGAAGAGGCAATGGAATATATTGCAGAAGATGAAATGATAGAAATTACTCCTAAGTCAATGAGATTAAGAAAAACAATCCTCAATGAAAATGAAAGGAAAAAACAAAATAAAGATAAAAATTTAAATTCTTAGGAAAGACGCTGTTACGTTTATACTATTAAGTAAAAACTTTAACTAATATTAAAAAATAACATCAATATATTGATGTTATTTTTTTACAACTTTAGTAGTTTTGTAGTAATCATCTGTTAAATATATTTTGAGTATATAAACTCCGGAGTTACATGCACTCATGTCTACATCAAAATAATTTCCTATAATTTCTCCTTTGGATATAATTGCTCCAAAAGAATTCATTAATGTATACTTTAAATCATCGGCAAGATAATCTTCAACATATATCTTGAAATGATCAGATGTTGGATTTGGAAATATTTCAAAATAGAAATCTATATTTGTAGGAGGGTATTCCTGCTGGTATTGTTTTATATGTAAATAAAGTGAAATTATGCTGTCACATCCTGTTTCCATTTCATAATCCTGAAAATATTCAAAATCTCCGGTAAGGTCTGTATCTATTATAAAAAATCCATGTTGGTTATAATAGGCTCCACTGTAAATAGTATCATATATATTTGTGTTATATGCCGGATTTACTTTTAAATTTAAAAAAACTACACTATCACAATCACTTAACGATTGGTATGTTTTTTCATATATTCCTGTCCTGGATTCATTAAATCCGTGTTGATTGTATGTTTCACCTTCACAAATAGATGCTTCTATGGTTGATTCGAAACGGTCTCCTGTAGTAAGGTTTATTATTACCGTGCTGTCACATCCGTTAATTGTTTGTACGGTATGAGTATATGTTCCTTCTGTAGTTAGTATCTCACCAAAAAAGTTATATGATGAATTTTCACATATCATTATATTTAAAGGTGTTGGCGAATTATAAGCAGGATTCACTGTTAGTGTAAGTTTTAGAACATTCTCACAATTCCCTGAATATGACAAAGTTATCATATAGGTGAATATTCCTGCAGTATTTTGGACCGGAAGGTCGAAGCCATTTTCAGTATATGATTCACCTTGACATATAACATCATCAATATAACTAAATGATCTGTAATAAAAATGAATTGTATAAGTTTTTGATTGGTTACCGGCATTTACGGTCACAGTTGCAGTTTGATTGTCAGAACTACCCTGAATAATATTGACTGATGCATTAGGAGAAGCTGCAAGTGCTGAAATTATATTATTTGAACCACATTCTACATCTACATGATATTCTGTAATTTCGGGGTTAAAATTGTCAATCCTGTTACCATTCACCATTAACTCTCTTAAATTAGTGTTATATACCATTTCAACATCGTCGATATACAAAAAATCACTTGCAGAACCTTCACCCGGATTTTTGTTAGTTGTAAATGTTAATAATATATAGCGTGCATTAGTAGCCGGATTGTCATAATTAAAAGGTACCGAATATTGTTTCCATTCCTGGTTTCCACGATTAAAATTTAAAATTGCTTTTGCAACAACATGATCTCCGGCATTAGAATCTGTCCCCGACGGATCTCTGTAATCATAGTTATCGTGAATTGTAGCACTCATTCTTGCTTCCTGCGATACATCGGGACACTCAAATCTAGCCCAAAAACGAATTGAATCGGGCTTTGCAGTAAATATCTGGCTCATGTTAGGATCAGATGTTCTGGTAATATTATGGTTTTCCTGATTTGTGGCTGTCGTGCTTCCAATCCTAATTTGACCGGTTGTAATATTGCCGTTAGCAGTTATATTATTTCCTAAAATACTTATTCGTGTTGCAAATATTTTGCAGGAATAATTTCCTGCTGAGCCAGGCCTCTTATCTTCGGATTTTGCATGTCTGGTAGCTGTGGCTGTACCACAACCCAATGCGGCAACTCCACTAAGGTCACAACTTGCTGATGGAAATCCATTCCAGTGTGTTGGTTCATCATTGGCTCCATTACCATCCCATTGTTCAAAACCTCCGTTTGGAAGCTGATAAACCTGCGGATATGCAAAAAAGGATATAAATAGAAGTAGGGATAATAACAAAACAGTTTTTTTCATGAGCTGTAAATTTATGTCCTATTTTGTTTACAAAGATACAACAAAAATTATGAAATATAAAGCAAAATAAAAATAGTTATCAACCAATCTGTTGTGTTATTTAAAATAGTTAAACTGTTTTCTTTACACGAAATTTACAATCTGACATATTGGCATTCTATTTTTATGAAAAGCATGTCAATGTGGCTTATTTTCATCGTGTATTTGTATTGGAATAATGTTTGTAAAATTTAAATAAAGTAAATATAAAAATAAAAATAGGAGGAATAAAAATGTTAGTAAAAAAAAGTGATAGTCAGTTTTATCCGTCAATTTTTGATGTGATCTTTAATAATGAAGGTTTTGAAAATAATTTTAATTTTAGTAAACCTCTTTATAATGTAGGTGAGAATAGTAATGATTTTATTATTGAAATAGCTGCACCTGGTTTTGAAAAAGAAAACTTCAAAATAGAGATAAATAATGATCTTCTTGAAATTATATCAGAAAAAGAACTAAAAGATGAGAAAAAAGAAAATAAATATTTTTACAAAGGTTTTAGTTATGAAAATTTTAAAAGATCATTCTCATTGCCGGAAAATGTAGATAAGGAAAAGATTTCTGCAAATTATGAGAACGGGATTTTGAAAGTAATAATTCCAAAAGACGAAAAGAAAAAGATTTCAAAACAAATCCAAATATCATAATTTATAATTTAATAAAAAAGTTGTGATCTGATTTTAAGATTACAACTTTTTTATTTTTTTTATAAAAATAAAAAATCCGATTGTATAATAAAATATGACAACCGGACTTTTGTAGTCCCACCAAGAATCGAACTTGGATCTACAGTTTAGGAAACTGCTATTCTATCCGTTGAACTATGGGACCCTGAATTTCATTGTGCAAAAATAGTTTTTTTTTGATATTTATTAAATTATTCAAAAAAAAATTTATAACTTTATTGCATTAAAGTTAAATCGTTGAGCAATGTTTAAAATTGGTTTGCCATTATTTGCATTTATTTTATTGTATATTAATTGTCTTTATTCACAGGAATTAGATACAATAAATTTATATTTTGAAATAGATAAGTATGATATTACAAATCAACACAGGATGATTCTGGAAGACCTTATTGGCAAGAAGGATGCAATAGATATTGAAGTTTACGGATATACTGATTTTCTTGGAGATGCTGAATACAATATTTCTCTTTCTGAGAAAAGATGTAATAATGTTAAAGATTATCTGATTTCTCAGGGAGTTGAATCAAAAAAGATTGCCATATGGAACGGCAAAGGAATCCATTCGGAAAGTTCCCTGAAAAACCGTACTGATATGGATGATCCCGGGATAAAAGAGCATCGTAAAGTTGAAATAATATATGGAAAATTTGAACCTGTTTTTAAGGAAATAATAAATGAAGAAGTTGAAATTCCTATTTTTCAAAGCTTTATAGATGAAAATTTGGTTGTAGGTAATAATATAGTATTGGAAGATATCTTATTTTATGGTAATTCTTCTAATTTTCGTCCGGAATCAATGCCGGCTCTTAATTATCTTGTAAAAGTAATGAAAAATAACCCATCGCTTAAGATAGAAATACAGGGATATATTTGTTGTGAAAAAGGAAATAAAGAAGGTTTTGATGAAGTTTACAAAGAATATAATTTGAGTTCTAACAGGGCACGTTCGGTATATCATTATTTAATAGCTAATGGAGTGGAAGAAAACAGGATGACATTTAAAGGGTTTGGGGCCAGTAAAAAAAGATATCCCAAAGAGAGAAATGAAGAAGAAAAAGCAAAAAACAGGAGAGTTGAAATACTTATTCTTGAAAAATAGGGGAGTGTAGAGTAAAGTTTAATTTTTAAAAAAAAAATTAAACGCCTAACATATATTTCAGTTTTCCAATCTGGGTTTCCCATAACTCAATAGTCTCATCTTTTTCGTTTTCTATAGCAAAATCAGTAATAATTAGTGCCAATTCATTAGTAAGGTCATGAGTGTTTATTCTAAATTCGAAATACATATCATCTTCACCTTCCAACCATCTGAATTTAATATGAGAAAGATCTTTTAATTCAATAAGTTCTGCTTGTTCTTCAACGCCATCCCAAATAAAAGTATAAATATTATTTTTTACAATTACATCATCTGAAAACCACTCAGCCAAACCTTCTGGTGTACTTAATCTGCTAAAAAGAACCCTGGGGGATGAATTTATTATGTATTCAATTTCTAATTTTGTCATGAGAAAATAAGTATCTAATTAATAGATAGTTAAATTTATTAATATTTCGCAAGATATAATTTTTAAAACAAGTTTACAAACTTTATTTGGATTTTAATAAAATTAATTATCTTTGCACTCAATTTTAATCATGGCGAGGTAGCTCAGTTGGTTAGAGCGCATGATTCATAATCATGAGGTCGGCGGTTCAAACCCGCCTCTCGCTACGAGAAAGAAAAGCCTGTTTTTTAGGCTTTTTTTATTTAAAAATACTGCAATTACAGACTTATTAAGACTCAACCCTAAAATTTGCGGACTACACATAAATTTTAGGGTTGAACCGTTTTTTTAGCAGTCCTTTTTTTAGTTCCTAAAAACACAAAAGCCCTGCATTTGCAGAGCTTTTTGCGGACTGGACGGGACTCGAACCCGCGACCCCCGGCGTGACAGGCCGGTATTCTAACCAACTGAACTACCAATCCTTGAATTCGGGTGCAAATATAGAGCAGAGTTTTTAATTTACCAAATGTTTTTAATTATTTTTTTAATTATTTTTACTTATATAGTTTATGATTAATCTAACCTGGATTAAATAATCGATGTGATTTTTGCAAGAAGATTAATAATTTTTTTGATTATCAATGATATATGATTTATCATATAATTTAAATATAATAATTCTGATATTAAAAAACAAGTAACATTTTGGAAAATATTCTTGAAAAATAATTAAAAAAATATTTCAGCTTTGCCATTAGTTTTTTAATATTTAATTTTGTAAAAAATTAAATATGAGCATTAATAATACCATATGTGCAATTTCGTCACCGGCGGGGGTAGGTGCAATTGCAATAATACGTTTAAGCGGAGAAAATTCTTTTAATATTGCATCGGCAATAATATCACAAAAACAAAAATTTTTAAAATCCGAACCCAATAAATTGATTTTTACTGAAATAATATCTGAAGATAAAATAATTGATGAAGTACTTATAACAAAATTTCAAGCTCCGTATTCTTTTACGGGAGAAAATATGGTTGAAATTTATTGTCATGGCTCCGAGTATATTCAGAAAGAAATTTTATATTTATTAATAAAAAACGGGGCAGAAATTGCAGAACCCGGAGAATATACAAAACGGGCTTTTTTAAATGGCAAAATGGATCTTTCTCAATCCGAAGCTGTTGCTGACTTAATCTCAAGTCAAAGTTCCGAAAGTCACAGGATTGCAATAAATCAGATGAAAGGAAATATTTCTAACGAAATATCTGATTTACGTGAAAAAATGATAGAATTAGTCTCCCTAATGGAACTTGAACTTGATTTCGGTGAAGAAGATGTTGAATTTGCCGACAGAACTAAGATACTTGAAATTATTGATCTGATAACAGCTAAAATTAAGTCTCTTACAGCTTCTTTCAAATATGGTAATGCAATAAAATCAGGAGTTCCTATTACTATAGCAGGAGAGCCGAATGTAGGAAAATCTACGCTTTTAAATGCGTTATTGAATGAAGAACGTGCAATTGTTTCTTCAATTCCCGGAACTACACGTGATTCAATTGAAGAAGAATTAATCTTGGATGGAATAAAATTCAGAATAATTGATACAGCCGGAATAAGAAAGGCAGGAGATGAAATTGAGGAAATCGGTATACAACGAACATATGATAAAATTTCCAAATCACAGATTATAATTTTAATGTTGGATGCAAACTCTTCAAAAGAACAGCAGAATATGTTTATAGGCTCTATAATACCACTTATAAAAGAAGATCAACATTTAATTATTGCAATAAACAAAATAGACAAAACTACAGAAGAGAAGAATAAAACATTGTCGGATAGCTTAAATACTGTACATATTTCTGCGAAAGAAGATATTAATATCGACATTCTTTGTTCTATGCTTGTTGGATATGTGAAATCTCTTAAAGGTTCCAACGATGTAATAATAACAAGTGTAAGACATATTGATGCTTTAAATTCTGCACTGGATGCATTAGAACGAGCAAAGCTATCATTAGAAGGCCAGATCAGTGGTGACCTTGTATCACTTGATATACGCGAAGCTATGTACTACCTTGGTGAGATTTCCGGTAATATCAGTAATGAAGAAGTATTAGGAGCCATATTTCAGAAATTCTGTATCGGGAAATAAGCCACAAAACCAATTAAATAATAAACCTAAATATACTACTGTAAATCAATAATATACAATCATTTTATTGATAAAAACATTTTCTATATTTATCGTTTTCTATTGATATTTTATTTATTTTTGTACCACTATAGGGTAAAATGGAAAGACAAATAACACGCGAAGAACTTTGGTTGAGACAGCAAATCGGCAGTCTTGATGTTAATTATGATTTATGGAGTAAGAAGCGGGAATCTATACAGGAATTTTCCCGGATTAGCCAAAGTTGCATCTTCACTGTTGATGTCTTCAAAGCAAGATACGATTTCGCTTCTGATAATTTCTCAACTCTTTTTGGATATAATCCGGCGTGGATAAAAACGATACGAAAGCAGGGCGATTTGCTGGAAGAAAGAATCCATCCCGATGACAGGGAGCAACTCATTGAATATCAGATTGAACACGGACAGTTTATTTATTCACTTCCAACCAATGAAAGAAATGATTATCAGCAAATTTTCCAGATTCGTATTCTAAATGCAAAACAGCAATATGTAAACGTTATCAGCCGTCATCAGGTTATTCAAAAAGATAGCAATGGTAAGGCATGGATTATTATGGGAATTATGAACATATCTCCCGATCAGATGCCTTCCGAAAAAGTAAAGCGTACCGTCATAAACAGGAAAACAGGAGAAATACTTGCTCATAAATCTATTTCAAAAGAAATGCAATTGAGTAATAGGGAAAAAGAAATCTTATTGTTAATACGGCAAGGCTTTCTAAGTAAGGAAATTGCGGATAAATTGAATATCAGCATTTATACTGTAAATAATCACAGGAAAAACATATTGGCAAAACTGAATGTTGACAATGTGATAGAAGCTATAAATACAGCCTATGACTATAGAATATTATCTTAATTAAGATATTGTTTCCCAAGAGATTTAATCTTCTCCCTTTATTTTCCTGCTATTTTCTGATTCTGTTCCCACAGTTTACGGGATATTTATTCCTTTATTTTCAAATAATAAAGATATAAAAAGCCTTTAAAATATATAGCTATAAATAGCTATTTATCCGCAAAAGTTAAAGATTTATTTTTGCATGTTTATTCTATTTTTAGTTTGAAACATGACATTTAATAAAACAGAAGCACAGGAAAGAAAGTATCTGCAACAAATTATTACTATTCTAAAGAATACTATAAATAACACGGATACATTTATAAAAGAACATGTCGATACTTTAGCAGAATATAAAGATTATCTATGGTCGAATAAAGATATTGATCCTCACGAGATCCGTTCCATGAGAGAAAGTATCCTTAATCATTTTGCACGGGGAGAAAATGTTATTGACAAGCGTAAAAGGTTAGGAAAGATTCTGGATATTCCTTATTTCGGACGGATTGATTTTAAGGAAAAAAAAGGAGGCAGTAAAATTATTCCTGTCTATATTGGAGTTCATACTTTTTATGATTTTGAAACAAAATCGAATCTTATTTATGATTGGCGGGCTCCTGTTTCCGGTATGTTTTACGATTATGAATTAGGGGAGGCTTCCTATCTTTCACCATCCGGAAAGGTAGAAGGCGAATTGTCTCTTAAACGTCAATTCCGCATTCGGAAAGGAATTATGGAATATATGATTGAAAGTTCCTTAACAGTTCACGATGATATCCTACAGAAAGAATTAAGCTTGAATGCTAACGATAAAATGAAAAATATCGTAGCCACTATTCAACGGGAACAAAATCAAATTATCCGAAATGAAGATGCACGTGTTTTGATTATACAGGGAGTAGCGGGTTCAGGTAAAACATCAATAGCGCTTCACCGGATTGCATATCTGTTATATACCCAGAAAGGAAATCTTTCATCAAAAGATATTTTAATAATTTCACCCAATAAGGTTTTTGCAGATTATATTTCCAATGTTCTTCCCGAACTTGGAGAGGAAAATATCCCCGAGACAAGCATCGACCAGATATTTTCTAATATATTGGATAATA
Source organism: Bacteroidales bacterium (assembly GCA_031275085.1). Classification (GTDB taxonomy): domain Bacteria; phylum Bacteroidota; class Bacteroidia; order Bacteroidales; family ML635J-15; genus Bact-19. Next base: position 38,559 of record JAISPG010000073.1, read on the forward strand.
AATATAAGTATCAGAATTTCTTTGATCAGGTAAATGAATTACTTAGCAATCCTGCTTCGAGTTTCATTGACAGGATACAATATAAAGCCACTTCCGATTTTATATATCACCTTAACAGGTTTATTTTGCATGTTGAAAATAATTATTTCAAGGCTGTAGATGTAAAACTTACAAAGCATATTACAGTTCCGGCTGAATTCATCGAAGAACAATTCAGGCGTTTTGACCGTTATCCGATACGTCAACGGTTTGAAACAATGACCGATCACATTCTCGAAATAATGACGATTCAATATCGATTTTCGGTAACTACTGCCGAAAAGAATTTTCTGAAAAAAGAAATAAAAAAGATGTTTGCCGGAAATAATGATATTCAGGTTTATAAAGATTTTTTTGAATGGATTGGAAAACCTGAAATGTTTAAAATGCGGAAGAACCGCATGATTGAATATTCCGATCTTGCCCCTTTGGCATATCTTCACATAGCTTTAGAAGGAAATTCTCACCCGAATTGTGTCAAGCATCTTTTAATTGATGAAATGCAAGATTATTCCCCAATACAATATAGCATAATACAAAAACTATATTCTTGTCCTAAAACTATTCTTGGAGATGCCGGTCAATCAGTAGATCCTTATGGTTCATCTACTGCCGATATGATTCAGGAAGTTTTTGCTACCGGAAAAGTAATGAAATTATGCAAAAGCTATCGTTCAACCTGTGAAATAACAGATTTTGCACAAAAAATTCGTGTAAATTCGGAATTGGAACAAATTGCACGACACGGTGAGAAACCACAAATCTTAAAGTTTAAAGAAGAGGAAGAGGAAATTTCCGGCATTGCCGATTTGATTTTCGTTTTTAAAAAGTCTATCTATAAATCGCTTGGAATTGTTTGTAAAACAGAATTCCAGGCGAAAGAAATAACCGAAAAACTCAAATTATATATGGATGATATTTACTTCCTGTCAAATCAAAGTTCTGGTTTTATACATGGTATTGTTATCACTTCTGCCCACATGGCTAAGGGATTGGAGTTTGATGAAGTAATCATTCCTCAAGCCAATAGCAATAATTATAATTCTGGGATTGACAAAAATATGCTATATATTGCCGTAACAAGAGCAATGCACCGATTGACTTTGACTTATAGTGGAACCAGAAGCGGTTTTATTTCAAGTAATACAATGAAGTAATTGAATATAAAAAATACCTCAACAATAAATGTGAATGACATTTTAGAAGTTTTATCACAAAACAATTTTTCAATATCAAAAATTATTTGAGTTTTTTTACAAAGCAAAATTGGACTTTTTTACAAAGTGTTGTTACAACAATTATATATTCCTTTGCATTAAATAATAAATGCAATTAAATAAAAGATGAAGATGTTCCTGAAAATTTTACTCGCAGTTGTTTTGGTTTTTAATATAGCCATTGTCGTATTGAGAATTTATAACTCATTTTCCGATACTCCGTCTTATGAAGCTGATATAATCAACGATGAGAAACAACATCGTATTCCGTCAAAATGGAATCATAAAACCACGGCTATGGAAATTGTGAAGGGTGTTGATTTAACAGGTAAAAATGTTATTATTACCGGAGGTTATACGGGTTTCGGGATTGAAACCACCAAGGCATTGACCAGTGCCGGAGCACATGTTATTGTATTAGCAAGAGATGTGGAACGGGCAAAGAAAAATCTTCATAAGGTGAAGAATGTAGAAATCGAATACTTTGACCTCCTCATTCCGGAATCAATCGATGCTGTTGCCGAAAAGTTTTTGGCATCAGAACGGCCACTGCATATTCTGATTAATCATGCCGGTATTATCAATACGCCTTTAACGCGGGATAAGCGAGGTTATGAACTTCAATTCGCCACCAATATGCTCGGACATTTTGAACTTACTGCCAAGCTATATCCGGCTCTGGTCAAGGCTAATGGAGCAAGAATTGTCAATGTGTCGTCAAGGGGGCACCGGGCAGGTGGAATCATTTTCGATGATATAAACTTCCATCATACCGAATACGATGGAATGGTAGCCTATGCACAATCAAAAACCGCATTAATACTTTTTACATTAAAACTGGATGAACTTGCTCAAAAAGATAATATCCGAGCATTTGCCGTTCATCCCGGTCCTATTCCTTCTACCGATATTTTTGCAGAAAGTATGATTGGTATACAATCAAACTTTAGTGTCTCCATGAAAAGGCTTCTGGCAAAATTTCTACGAGGATTCAATATCACTGCTTTACAGAATTTTGTTCGAAATCCTAAAAATGTCGGAGATGTTTATAAAAATGTAAAACAAGGAGCCGCGACTTCGGTTTGGTGTGCAATAAGCGAAGATTTGGACGGATTAGGTGGCGTGTATTGCGAAGACAGCGATGTTGCAGTGAAAGTTCAGGATGACAGTAACGCTCCTTTCGGTGTAAGGCCTTGGGCTTTGGATATGGAATCGGCAGAACGCCTCTGGAAACTTTGTGAAGAAATGACTGGAGTTAAGTTTGAAATTTAGCTACTTTGAAAAATATATTTATACATGAAATATCAACAAAAAAGACCGGCTATCATAGAGGCAACGCTCGATTATATTTCTCCACACGGAGAAAATTTTAATGTTGAACATCAATTTGCTTATCAGGTTTCAGGAACATTAAAGATTATCGACGGTCAAACAACTAATATATTCAGCGAAGGTGGATTTCGTTTTATTGCTCGTAATCACATTGGCCGATTTTTCAAAGAGTCTCAGAAAAACAGTGAATTTAGGTCTATATCCGTTGCTTTTGATAAGGAACTATTGAAAGAGATGGCCGAAGAATATGGTTTTGTATCGAATAAAAAATATGATAAATCCCTCCATGTCATAAAATTAAAGCCGGAAGAATATTATATTTCATTTTTCAATTCACTGAAATCCTTTCTTCCTGTTTCAGATGACAACGATCCATTGGTAAAGATTAAGCAGAAAGAAGCGGTATTGATGCTGATAAAATTCTGTCCGGAACTTACGGATATCCTTTTCGATTTCGATGAACCAGGAAAGATTCCGTTAGCCCCATTTATGGAACAAAATTATTGTTATAATCTTAAACTTTTGCGTTTTGCTTATCTTACAGGACGAAGTCTTTCTGCATTTAAACGGGATTTTGAAAAAGAATTCCATACAACACCAGGTAAATGGATACACAATAAGAGGCTCGACCAGGCTTATTATCTTATAAAAGAAAAAGGAATCGCTCCTTCTAATGCTTACATAGAAGTCGGATTTGAAGATTTATCCCATTTTTCCGATGCTTTTAAAAAACGTTTCAGCATCTCTCCATCTCATTTATTTTTATAAAAACATTTATGAAAACACAACAATTATTGGGTACTATAATATTAGCAGTCGCCTTATCCGGCTGTCAGAACAAAACGCCAGCCGATTCTGCGGATTGGGATAAAGTCTATAAAAAAGTTGACCCAAAAGAAATCCGCGAAAATCCGGTAAAACTTATTCACGAGTGGATGCTTGTAACAGCGGGAACAGAAGAATCCTACAACACAATGACGGCCAGTTTTGGAACTGTCGGCATCATGTGGGACCGTCCGGCAACAACCATGTTCATTCGCGAAATACGCTACACGAACGATTTCCTTCAAAAGAACGATTACTATACCTTGAGTTTCTTTGATGATGAATACAAACCTGCCCTTTCTTTACTCGGAACAAAATCCGGCCGGGATTCTGATAAAATAAAAGAATCCGGACTTACGCCCATAAAAACGCCCATGGGAAATATGACTTTCGGAGAAGCGAAAATGGTAATAGAATGTAAAAAAATATATGCCGGACATTTCGACGAAAAACAAAATGCTATTCCTGAAATTGCCGAATTACCTTATTCATACGATGACATTATCATGTATGCAGGTGAAATAGTGAATGTATGGGTTAGATAATGAGGAAATCTGCCATAACTCTTCTTTTTCTTGGTCAGGAAAAAATTGATAGGAGAAAAGCTGCAATTTTTTCTAACATATTCATTCTGCTTTTTGCAAACTTTATAATAATCAAATAGCTCAGTCAAATACACAAAAAAAATACCTCAACCATAGATGTAAATGACGTCTTAGAGGTTTTATCACAAAACAATTTCTCCAATCAAAAACAAGTTGAGTTAATCCAAATTCTTAATTATGCTTTACACAAAAATCCAACTTCTCTAACATCTACCCAAACCGAAAAAGACACTCCCGATACTTGTACTGAACAAAATCCACGTCGTTGTCATATCGGGAAATAAATTTGCTCAATTCAGTTTCCTATTATTTTTTTAATAAATTCTTATCATATTCTAAATAAATTAAAATATTTTTAGTATAAAATATTCATATATTTTTATAAACATTTTGATTTTAAATATAGATACATATTTATGTTATAGCGTAGTCAAAAGCTTTGAAATAAAGTTCTAATAGCTTTTTTTTATTATTTAGTATATAAATAGAACAAAACATATGTACAACTGGTTTATAAATAAAATCAATAAAAGAATTAATAATTTTATTTAAAAAATTATATATGATTCTGAGTTGATAATACATTAAAAGAGTCTTATCAATATGCAACTAACATATATAAATTAACTAAAAAAAGTAGGATGAAAACAACAAATTTTTCAAAGTTAGCTTCTCGAAAAGAAAGACAGGATGAACGTGGTCGTTTTGAATCAAAACACATGTCTGATAGTTTACGTAGCGAATCTAATGAAAGTACACGTAATTTAAGAAGCGAAATGGCACGAAACAGGCAAAGGGACGAAAGAGGTCGTTTTTTGTCGACAAATAAAAAGTAATTTTATTGACAACAGTGCTAAAAAATCCGGTTTATAAATTTATAAACCGGATTTTTTTATTCATACACAAAGGATAAAAACACTAGGCAGTTTTAATGTTTATAAAAAATTTTTAAAGTAAATATTTTGGCATTTATTTTGCGACATTTTTAAAAAACCGCAAATGAATACAAAATACTTTATAATATTTCTGTTCATCATAAGCATTAATAAAGTAACTATTGCTCAACAAAGCGAATACCTGGAGAAAGGATATGAATTATTACATAATGCAGATCAGGGAATACTAAAATCAGCAAAAGAACTTATTGAAAAAGACAGTATAAATGTTGACTTTACGGATGATGATGGTGTAACTCCATTAATGCTTGCATCTCAGTCCGGACATGCGTTTACAGTTAAATATCTAGTTAGTAAGGGTGCAGATGTAAATTTGAAGTCATATGAACATAAAATTTCACCTTTAACAAGTGCGGCAAAAAATAATCATCTTGATATTGTTGAAATTCTTTATCAAAACGGAGCAGATATAAATACCATTGATGCATATGGCAGGACACCATTACATTATTCTGTTGCGTTTGGTCACATTGAGATAATAAAATTACTTTTATCATATAAAGCAGATCCTAATATAGTTGATAATTTCGGGGTTACTCCTATAAGGTATGCAGTGGAAGATAAAAACGATTCCATAATAAATTTATTAATAACTAATAATGCAGATATAAACATTGTTTCAAATGATAACTCAAACCTATTGCATATTGCAGCTTATTATGGAAATATAGATTTTATAAAAGATTATGCGGATAATTTTGATATAAATGGAAGTCTGAATTATGAAGGAATGACAGCTATAGATATGGCTATAGCGGGAGGTAATGAGGATATTCTGGAATGGTTCATTAATTCCGGTTATAAACCAAGAGATACGATTAATGACATTATAACTCCTTTGACTCTTGCAAAATCAGCGAATAATAAAAATATTATCAAAATAATAAAAAGTAATAAAATTAAAGATATCCCATATCTGTATTTTCGTCGTATCAGCATCGGATATGATTTTATATTTAATCCCGATAATTTTTTTATGAGTATTAATACTGGCCTGTGCGAAGACAGGTATGGCTTTAATCTTGAATTGGGATTCATGTTCAATGGTTCGGCAAAATGGATTTCTTTGCAGCAAAACGCAGATATGTTTTATATCTTAAAAGAAAGTCGTAAAGGTTTTTATTTGGGTATTGGTAAAGATATTAAAATTATTAATTTACCTTATAATTCTTATGTAAGTATTTATGGTAAAATCAGGACAATATTTTTCTGGAGCCGTTATAAAGGAATAAATGCAGATATTGTAAACACAAATGTTATTTCACCTGCTATAGGAGTTGCTTTAAATTTTAACAGATATGTAAGATTATTTTATGAAAACAGTTATTTTAATTTTTATGAACGTGATGATATGAATATTATGTTCAATATTGGAATCAAAGGATTTATTAATATCAGGAAACCATATATAAATGAAAAATACCGGTATATTATTAATTATTAGTTTTTTATTTTTTTTATCAGGATGTAACAAATTTCCATGGATAAAAGAAGGAGAGTGTGATTATTGTTATTCTGAAAAACCCGGGACTGTAGCTGTACGGCTTAATTTTTCACGGCAATATGATGATGAAAGTGAAATATATTATACTGTTTATCAGGGAAAAGCATTTGGCTCGGCTATTGTTCTGGAAGGAAAAACTTCATATTCTTATTTAGACATATATATGGAACCTGACAAATCATATACTATTGTTGCCGAATATTTTAAGTTTAATAAAACTTATTATGTTATAAATGAGTGTACCACAAAAATAAAATATTTAAGATCTGTATGCGATGATCCATGTTATTATGTCTTTGATACTCAATGCGATCTGGAGTTAAAGATATTATAATAATATGCTAACGAGTTTGAATTAATTAATTTGTTATACAAATTCATAATAAAATCAAATTCCGGTACTTTCATATTGAAAAATTTTGTAAATTTGTGTATTGTTCCAATAATCACAAAAAATGAAAATATTATCATTAATATCTAAAAGAAAAAGTGTAAAAATATTACTTTTTCTTTATTTTTTTATTATATCCGGTAATATTTTCTCACAAATTATAGCAGATTTTACATATAATGCAGCAAATTACTGTGCTCCGGTAAATATTAATTTCACAAATACATCTACCGGATGTGGAAGCAACTATACATACAGATGGACTACCAGTAAAGGAGATGAATCAACTACTGTAGAAAACCCCACATTTCATTTTCCGAATGGCGGGAGTTATACAGTAACGCTGGAGATCAGATGTAATAGTTTTATTAAAGATACTTCAATGACTATTGTTGTATATAATAGTCCCGTAGCCAGCATAACAGGAAATCCCCGAACCGGATGTGTATCATATACAACCGAACTGACGCAGAATTCCAGAGCCGGGAATTCCCCGAGCGGAGAAATTACAAGATGGAGATGGAATTTCGGAGACGGCCTCCTTCAGGAATTCTCGAGTCCGGCTCCGGTCTCACATACTTTTAGTACATATGGGCATTTTAATATTGCATTAACAGTCGTAGATGAAAATGGATGTTCTGATACTACAAGTATAAGAAACTTTATTTCTGTATCCAGAGCTCCACGTATAGACTTTTTTTCTGAAAACCGGCAGTGGTGTAATATTCCTCATGCTGTAGACTTTACTTCTATTGTAAATCCTTATCTTAATATAGATTACAATTTTCAGTGGGATTTCGGAAATGGGACTTCAAGCACAATAGCATCTCCGTCAGCTACTTATACGCAATTCGGCGAATATTCTGTTAAATTGAAAGTCACTGATGCTTATGGTTGTGCTGATTCGATAACCAAAGAAAATTTTGTAAAAATAAACGAAAGAGAAGCCGAATATGAAATAATAGGAGGGCATGAAAGATGTATAGGGCTTCCTGTTACGTTTGTAAACCTTACGGATTATGATTGTGTGTGGTATTTTGAAAGTGATGTAATATCACATTTTAACACTGCACATCATACTTATAATACTACCGGAGATCATCAGGTCCGATTTGTTGTTGACCCCGGAGGTAATTGTACGGCAGAAGAAACTTTTACTGTAAATATAGAAGAAGTTATTGCAAATTTCTCAACTGATCCTACTGATCTTATTTCATGTCAAAGTCCGTTTCTTGTTGATTTTATTAATCAATCATCTCCAAATGCAGTAAATTTTCATTATGATTTTACTACTCCTCCTCCATACAATACATCAAGCAGCCCTAATCCAACACACTCGTTTCCTGGAGAAGGGGTATACAGACCAAGACTTACGGTAACATCTGAACGTGGCTGTAGTGGGGTTTCCACTAATAATCCGGTAATATATGTGTTTGATTATAAAGTTGAGCCGCAGGGAACTTTTACGGGTTGTCCGGGAGAAGAACTTAATTTTGACTTTTCTGAACCAAATTTTCCTTTGGAAAATGTTATTTACTGGTGTTGGAAATTTGGAGACCAAGATTCTGTTTATTCATATACACAGCCTTTACGGTCGGTAACTCATTCATATGATGAAGCCGGAGTTTACAGAGCATCTTTAAATGTAATTATTGAAATTAATGTAGACGGCCAGATCAGACATTGTGATATCATAGGATATGCAAGCGTTCGTATAGGAATTCCTTTTTATCCTGAATTTGAAATTGAGACTTTAAATGGTAATGATTCCATTTGCCCGGAAGATATACTTGTTCTTACAATAAATAATGACAATGATACTTGTGGTACGGTTTGTACAACTAATTATAATTGGATATTTTATGGATCGGAACGAGGAGATACTATAGATGGAAGTTTAGGTGAATCATATTATTCATTTAGAAGAGATACCGGATATATATATGCCAGATTACTTATAGAACACAATGGCTGTAATACTTCAATGGAATGGGATGATAGCGTATATGTTCATCCTCCGATAATTCCAGATGGAATAAGTTATGAAAATGATTGTAATAATCCGTTTGATTTTATCTTTGATGCTCAACCTATAGCTGCAGATAGTTGGTTTTGGGAGATAGGAGAAGTTGATATCATTAATAATACTATTGAAATTTTTGATACAATTCTTGATAATGTTACAACTTTTCCTTATGTTTTTTCTGATTATGGAAAATATATCGTTACGGTAACCGGAATTAATTATAATAGCCAATGTTTGATACATGATACAATTGAAGTAAATATATATGACCCACAAGTTTTATTTGAAGTTAATGATACAGTTTTCTGCATAGGTGATATTATTATTTTTAGAGCACATGCTTCTAATGATATTGTATCTTATTTCTGGGATTTTGGGGATGGAGGCATAATTAATTGGACAAGTAATGAATTAACAGTATCACATTCTTTTTCTGAAGGAGGTATTTATGATGTCATTCTTAAGGGATTAGGAGCTGACGGTTGTATATATACATATAGCAAAGCTATAAAAATAGTAAAATTTGATGTGGCTATTTCTCCGGAAAATATATCAGGATGTGCTCCTATGGAAGTAGTGTTAACTAATGTAAGTGAGGTATTATATGATGAAGTAGTAGGAGTAAGGTGGCAGTTTAATAATGCAACATTTGGCAGTAACTCAACTGTAGTAAATGAAGTAACCCGGAATCTTGAAGCAGGCTCATATTCTGTAACACTTACACTTACTACGGAAAGGGGTTGCCAAAGCAGACCTGTGGTTTTTAGAGATATAATAAACCTGTCAACGGCAAATCCGGAGTTTACGGTTTCAACTTATAAAAGTTGTGTAGATTCTATAATTGTTTTTACAGCAGAAGAAACAGATCCGGATTATACATATACATGGGATTTTGGAGACGGAAATATTATTACCGGAGGTAATGAAATAACACATATATACGATGAAGGTCATATATATGGGATAAGTCTTACAGTAAATAATAACGGATGTATTATTGAAAAAAAAGATACCATTTCTGTACATGCAATTGAAAATATTAATATTATCAGTGATTTGGGATATTATTTTACGTGTTATCCCATTGAAGTTAAATTATCATCAGATGTGATAGTTGAACCAGAAAACGCAGACTTTTCTTATAGGTGGGAGTATGAGGGTGGTGCTTCTGTCGAACATGAACCCAGACTAAGTTTAAGTGGCTCCGGTAGTCATGAAATCATTCTTATAATCACGACTTCAAATGAATGTGAAGTATCTGTTTCAAGAAATATTGATATTGATGCACCACATGCTCAGATTAGTGTTAGTGATACCTCTATATGTGTTGGAGATGCTATTCTTGTTGAAGCAATTAATGTAAGAAATGTTGATTATATGGAGTGGGTAATGGGTGACGGTAATGAGTATTTTGACGGATATTTTACTCATACCTATGATTCTGTACCGTATACAGGATATTATCAGGTTTCATTACTTGTATTCCAGGATACATGTAAAATCTCACTACCAGTTAAAAATATTTTTGTTCACGATGCAAAAGCTGATTTTTCAATATATAATAACAATGGAGATATAATAACAGAAGCAGTCTGCTCTCCTCTAATGGGACATTTAACAAGCCATTCGGTAAATGATGAAAACCGGTGGTGGTTTACCGACAACATTGAATATGGAAATGGAGAAATACAAGAAAATATAGATATACAAAATAATAGTTCTTTTGACAAAAATGTCACTATAAGCCTTATTGTTGAAAGTAGTGAAGGATGTAGAGATACAATTGATAAAACCGTTGAGATTTATGCTATTCCTTCTTTGTTTGTATCAAATGATACTGTAATTTGCTTTGGTGATGAAATAAATTTATTTGCTCATGGAGGAATTATATGTGAATGGAGTCCTGATGAATATATTTCAGATATAAATTCCTATAATCCTTCAATAAAACCGGAAAGAAATATAACCTATAAAGCAACTGTTAAAAATTCCAGGAATTGTTCAAGTATTGATTCTGTTAATATAAAAGTTCAGCAAATACCGGAAGTTATTTTTGAATCCGAAGATTTTAATATCATAGTTGGAGAATATTTACAGTTGAATGTAATATCGGATCAGAATAATCTTATATATTCATGGACTCCAAATTATAATATTTCATGTAATGATTGTCCGGACCCGGTTTTATCTCCGCTGGAAACAACAACCTATTTACTTGTGGTGGAAGACAGTTTGAAATGTTCCCACAACGAATATATTATTAATATTAATGTTGAAGAAATATATACTATAGATGTTCCTATGGCATTTACCCCACAAAGTGATGATGAAAATAATATTGTTTTTGTAAGAGGCTATGGAATAAAAGATCTGATTCAGTTCAGAATATTTAATCGTTGGGGTGAAGAAATGTTCTTTTCCGACGATCTTAATAAAGGGTGGAACGGATATTTTAACGGTAAATTGCAGAATATGGATAATTATTCGTATATTGTTGAAGCAGAAATGCTAAATGGGATTATTCAGTCTAAAAAGGGATATATTATGCTTATCAGGTGATAAAGGTAAAACCTGTATTTAAAAATGACAAATCTTTTAACTAATCCGAGTTTAATTATTAAACCTTATATAAGTACCTAGTGGGAGTTTTTTTGAAAATTTGTCATTTAAAAATAATTCCCCAAAATCAGGATTTGATTCCGGAAAATGAGATTTAATGACATTTTCCGATATTAATGCTGAAAATCCTAAAGAATAGAGGTTTAAAATAAAAAATGAGTTTTTATTTTTCAGCAGCCTGGAACATATGTATATAATTTCGTTAAGATGTTTTTCCAGTATCCATTTTTCTCCGTCAGGGCCTCGTCCGAATGCCGGAGGATCCAATATTATACCATTATATTTGTTACCTCTTCTTTCTTCTCTTTGCGCAAATTTTAAAGCATCATCAACGATCCAATGAATATTGTCCAGATTACTAAGTTGCATATTTTCCTTCGACCACTGAACTACCGGTCTTACAGAATCTACGTGTACGACTTTTGCTCCTGCAGCCCTGGCAGCAAGAGATGCTCCTCCGGTATATGCGAATAAATTCAAAACACTATGATCAGCGTTGTAATTATTTTTTATATTATTAAAAATAAAATCCCAATTATCTGCCTGTTCGGGAAATATCCCGATGTGTTTAAAAGTATTGAATTTTAAAAGGAATTTCAGATTTACACCTGCATTATTATAACTGATAATCCATTCTTCAGGCATATTTTTTTTCTTAAACCATTTTCCTTTTTCGCCATTGGAATTTTTTACATCTATTACAAAACGCGCATCGTATTTTTTTTCCCATTCTTCAGGTAAAAGGGTTTTGTTCCATATTGCCTGTGGTTCCGGACGACACAAAATATATTTACCAAAACGTTCCAGTTTTTCAAAATTACCTGAATCTATTAATTCATAGTCAACCCAATGTTTAGGGGTAATTAACCTATAATTCAGAATATCATTCATTAGGAAAATTTTTACAAAGTTATAAATTTTATATTTTCCAGCTTATTAAAACATTTTAATATTTTAAATTCTTTAGGATAATTAGAAAAATATTTAATTTTACATTTCAAAGAAAACACTAAATATGCTAACAATTACCAGCCCGCAAAATAAACTTATAAAAGAAATAATTAATCTTCAGGGAAAATCAAGGGAACGTAAAAAAAATAAAAAGATCATTATTGAAGGCAAAAAAGAACTAAGTCTGGCAGTAGGAGCAGGAGTGGAGATTGAGAAAGTTCTTTTTTGTCCGGATATAATAACTATTGACGAAGTAAAAAATATAATAAAGGAACAAATATCTTTTACGGATATTTATGAGGTAAGTGAAGCTGTCTTTTCAAAAATTTCGTATCGTGAAACAACAGGAGGAATTGTTGTACTTGCAAAAATGCCTGAAAAAAAAATAACAGATTTGACAATTAATGACCAATCTGTTTTTATAATATTGGAATCTGTAGAAAAACCCGGAAACCTTGGTGCAATATGCAGAGTTGCCGATGCAGCAAAAGTCGATGGACTGATAATTTGTGATCCGCTTACCGACATATATAATCCTAATTCAATTCGTTCAAGTCTTGGATGTGTTTTTACTGTTGATATAATAAGTTCTGATTTTGATGAAACAATAAACTGGTTGAAAGAAAATAAAATTAAAAGCTATGCAGCAGAACTTACTGCCGCCGAATTTTACCAAAATATGAACTTAGCCGGAAAAGTAGCACTGATATTTGGGACAGAGGCAACAGGTTTAACTGAAAAATGGATAAAATATGCCGAAAAACGAATAAAAATTCCAATGCGGGGAGTAATAGATTCACTCAACGTAACAACTTCAGTTGCCATTCTGGTTTTTGAAGCGATGAGACAGCGGAACTTTAAATAAATCAAATATTTTATATTTAATCTTCTGATTTTAAATCAATTAATTTGCTGATTATTTCTTCATTTTTTTCTTCAATTATCTCGAAAAGCTCTTTTTCAAATAGTTCAAATTCGCTTTTTTCTTTATTATATTTTATTTTTCCATTTTCAAGATAATGAATATAATCACAAAGGTTTGTAAGTGTTTCAATAATATGTGAAGTTACTATTATTGTTTTTCCTGTTTTTTTAAGGTGTAATAACACAGAACGGATTATTCTTGTAGATTCAAAGTCAAGCCCGTTAAAAGGTTCGTCAAGTATCATAACAGGCTTATTCTGCTTTAAAATACCAAGTAAAGCAAGTTTCTTTTTCATTCCTGTAGAGTAGGTGTCAATTATGTTGTCAATGGGCAATGCAAATAATTTATTCCACTGTTCAATATCGAATCCGTTATTTTTAAATAAATTTAAATATTCTCGTGCTGTAATATTTGAATAAAAATAACTTTCTGTAACTAAATATGAAATTTCTGTTTTTTTTAAACTTTTACCGTTATATAAAATCTCTCCGGAATCATATTTTTTTAATCCGTATATAGTATTCAGCAAAGTCGTTTTTCCGGCTCCGTTGAGTCCGACTATTCCATGAATCATTCCTTCCTGCAAAGATAAGTTAAGGGAATTAATAACTTTTTTTTCTTTCGAATATGATACTGTTAAATTGTTAATTGTAATCATTCAGATAAATCTTTAACCGTTCTTTTGATTTAAAATAAAAATATATTGATAACAACCATACCAATGGTAAAAAAAGTGGAATTAATAATCCTAAAATACCCAGTATTTCAAAAATCTGGGCAGCCGAATATTTTTCATTAGGCTCATAAAATGCATATTTAGTTAATATTTGATAAGTATGGACAGATAAGAATATTATATATTCTGCAATAACGATATACCATACATCAGTATGAAAAATAATAAACATTGTTATTAATGGTAGTACCAATATAGAAAAAGCAATTAAATTATATTTGATTTTTGTAAATAAAAATCTTGATGCTTTCATCTCATATATAATTATCATTTGATATGGTTCACACATGGAATAAAATGCAACCGGGATTATTCCGAAAATAAATATTGTAACCGGTACTGTTGCAATAAAAAATGAACCTATAAAACCTGCTATCCATATGATAATTATAACATATAAATATCGTCTTACCCCGCTTTTCCATTCAAATAACCGATCAGGAATTAATTTCAATATTTTGTAATTTTTATTCTGAGGTTTAAATTTAAATTCAAGATTAACAATTATGCTCAAAGCAAGCGGAATAATTAAAAATTGTATCCATTGTTTGTTTATCAACAGGCATAATATTAGTGGAGTAGAATAAAGCAAATATTCTGTAAAATAAATCTGTTTATAATTATCACAACTAACTTTAAGAAATAAACTGTCTTCACGGCTAATGTGTAATAATGTTATGATAACAATAAATCCGGCTGTAATATAAAAAGAGTTTTTATAATCATTACAATATGTGTATAAAGCATAAATTCCCAGAAAAAACAATACTGCTAAAAATATGATTCTGAAAGATCCAATCTCTTTTATGCTTCTATATATTTGAACAAATCTTATTTTTAAAAATGATTTTATCATTTCATTATATGAATAATTAACTATAACTATTTTTTATTGAATTTATTATAATATACATTATTAAAGAAAAGTATTAAAACTTTAATCCCGCCCGGAAATTTAAAAGAATCATATCTTTCTGTTTTTAGAATACTATATGTGGGTTCATATCTGTATAAATCAGGACAAATTTAATTTTATGTTACAAAAATAAAATATTGCGACTATTTAAAATAAATTATTCATAAATAATACATTCATAATGAAGTAATGATTTTACCTTTTTATCATGATTATAAATTTTTGAAAAGTAAGTGTTTGTTTTTCGTATAATCCGAAAAATGTCTACTTTTGCTCAATAAATAATATGAGATGGAAAATACAAAAAATTTAGAAGCAATAGCAATACAGGTTAGAAGAGACCTATTAAGAATGATACATGCAAAAAATTCCGGACACCCGGGAGGATCATTGGGTATCACTGATTTACTGGTAACGTTATATTTTGACATAATGGTACATGATCCTGAAAATTTTGATATGGATGGAACGGGCCAGGATCTGTTTTTTCTATCTAATGGACATTGTTCGGCAGCCTGGTATAGCGTTCTGGCACGTTCGGGATACTTTCCGGTAGAAGAACTAGCTACTTTTAGGGCTATAGACTCCCGTTTGCAAGGACATCCGACAACTGCAGAACATTTACCCGGAATAAGGATTGCTTCAGGTTCATTAGGTCAAGGACTTTCTGTTGCATGTGGCGCTGCACTTGCAAAAAAACTTAATGATGATTCCAGGTTTGTATATTGTTTATGTGGTGACGGTGAAATTGAAGAAGGTCAGATATGGGAAGCTGCCCAATTTGCTCAGGCAAGAAAAATAGATAATCTTATTGCTTTTATTGACCATAATGGACAACAAATTGACGGTACTATAAAAGATGTTTTAAATTTAAACCATCTGAAACAAAAATGGGAAGCATTTAACTGGGAAGTTCTTGAATGTAATGGTAATGATATAAAAGAGCTTATTGAAACAATAAGATCCGCTCATGATAAATCAGGAAAAGGAAAACCAATAGTTATTATAATGAAAACCGAAATGGGAAAAGGTGTGGATTTTATGATGGGAAGTCACAAATGGCATGGTATAGCTCCTAATGACGAACAACTCGAAAAAGCCTTATCTCAATTGGAAGAAACTTTAGGTGATTATTAAGGCCTTGAAAAAAATTTTATTAATATTATTTTTATTATTTCCGGTATTAATTTCATTATCACAGGTAAGAAATAACCCGGAACCTGAAAAACCATTAACTCGAATATTATTTATTTTCGATGCTTCTACAAGTATGATCGAAAGGTGGGAGGGAAGACAGAAATTCGATAAGGCCAGAGAATTAATGTTTGAACTGCTCGATTCTCTTGAATCCATACAACATCAACAAAAATTGGAAATTGCGCTTAGGGTTTACGGTCATCAAAGTCCTGTTCCGCCTCCTGATTGTCTTGATTCTAAACTGGAAGTAGCATTTGGAGAAAGTACAATAGGAATGATAAAAGACAAGCTAAAGATCATAGAGCCACGTGGTACTACCCCGATTGCATATTCATTGGGGCAATCAGAAGCTGATTTCCCTCCGTGTAACGATTGCCGGAATATTATAATTTTAATTACGGACGGAATTGAGATGTGTCAGGGAGACCCGTGTGAAGTAAGCCTGGCTTTACAAAAAAAAGGAATTGCATTAAAACCATATATAGTAGGTGTTGATATAGATCTAAAATATATTGAACTTTTAGATTGTATGGGAAATTATTTTAATGCGGCAGATGAAAATGAATTCAGGCAGGCAATAAATACTATTGTTGCACAAGTTACAAACCTTACAGCTGTTAAAGTGAATCTGCTTGATACATACGGAAAACCTGTTGAAACAAATGTTTCAATGTCGTTTCATGATAATTTGTCAGGAGATATCCGCTATACATACGAACACACTATGGATGCATCAGGAAGACCTGATACTATTTATCTGGATATTCTTTCTGTATATGATCTAAAAGTTCATTCTGTTCCTCCGGTTTATAAAGACAGCATCAGGCTGGAAGAAGGTAAGCTCAATATTATTGAAGTTCCTGCACCTCAGGGAACATTGATAATCAATGTTAAAGGTAAAAATGAAGCAGATTCTGAGATAAAATGTATAATAAGAAAATCAGGGCTGCCGCAAACATTATATATTCTGAATGCAGATAAAAAACAAAAACTCATAACAGGATTATATGACCTTGAAATACTTACAATGCCGCGTATTTATGTTGATGCTGTTAAAATAGGACAAAGTGAAACAAAAGTTATTGATATTCCTGAACCAGGCGAAGTTATTATTAATTTCAGAAGTCCGGCATATGGAACTTTGTTACATGAACATGGCGATATATTAACTAATCTGTATGATTTTACACCTGAAAAAACTCACTATAAATTTCGCTTGCAACCCGGATATTATAGAATTGTTTACAGAGAAGATCGTCATTATAGATCAATTAATACAGGGGAAGCTAAATTCAGGGTTCATTCAGGAGATTTTATTATTGAAAACTTATAAAATAATTATAAAAATAAATAATGATGGGAAAATATACTTTTACTGAAAAGAAAGATACAAGATCTGGTTTTGGAGCAGGTCTTTATGAACTTGGTAAAACAAATAAGAATGTAGTTGCATTGTGTGCCGATCTTACAGGATCTTTAAAAATGAACGATTTTCAGAAAGATTTTCCTGATCGTTTTTTTCAGGCAGGAATTGCTGAAGCTAATATGATAGGAACGGCAGCAGGGTTAACCATAGGTGGAAAGATCCCTTTTGCCGGAACTTTTGCCGGATTTGCTACAGGAAGAGTATATGATCAAATACGACAAAGTGTGGCATATTCAAACAAGAATGTGAAAATATGTGCATCGCATGCAGGACTTACTCTTGGTGAAGATGGAGCCACTCACCAGATATTGGAAGATATAGGATTAATGAAAATGCTTCCTAATATGACTGTAATATGTACATGTGACTATAATCAGACAAAAACGGCAACGATTGCTGTTGCCGAGCATGAAGGTCCTGTGTATTTAAGATTCGGACGTCCTGCAGTACCTAATTTTACCGATCCCGGTCAAAAGTTTGAAATAGGTAAAGCCCAACAATTATATGAAGGGGCAGATGTTACGATTCTTGCTACCGGACATTTGGTATGGGAAGCTGTTGAAGCTTGTGAAGCTTTGATTAAAATTGGTATAAATGCTGATCTTTTCAATATTCATACAATAAAACCTTTTGATGTAGATGCTGTATTAAGATCTGTGAAGAAGACCGGTGCAGTAGTAACTGCCGAAGAGCACATGATCAATGGTGGACTTTTTGACATTACTGCTCAGCATGTTGCCTTGAATCGTCCGGTTCCAATGGAAGCTGTTGCAGTATTTGACAAATTCGGAGAAAGCGGAACTCCTGACGAACTGATGAAAAAATATGGATTAAAAACCGTTAATATTATTAATGCTGTAGAAAAAGTCTTAAAAAGAAAGCAATAACAGGTATGAATATTTAATGAAGCTTTCAGACGAAAAAGATATTATTGCAATCATACATGATCCTGAAAATAAAAATAAGGCATTTGATCTTATTGTAAAAAAATACGGAGAGACATTGTATTTTCATATAAGAAGAATGGTTATAGACCATGAAGATGCTAATGATTTGTTGCAGGACACTTTTTGTAAAGCATATGAAAACATACATAATTTTCGTGCAGAATCAGCTATCTATACATGGCTTTATCGTATTGCAACAAATACGACATTAAATTTTCTTAATCAAAAAAAACGGCTATATATTTTTTCTGTTAATAATTATTCGGAAATTTTAGCTTCAAAACTCGAAAGCGACCCGTATTTTTCCGGAGATGATATTCAAAAAATATTTCACAAAGCTATATTGAAGTTGCCTCCAAAACAACAACTTGTTTTTAATATGAAATATTTTGAAAATATAAAATATGAAGATATGGCAGAAATATTGAGCACTTCAGTAGGAGCACTAAAAGCTTCATATCATCATGCTGTTACAAAAATAGAAAAATATATTAATGACTTTTAAACTTTTATAAATTACAACTGTCTAACACATTATATGAAGAGTTTGAATGACATACAAAAGCAGAATAACTTTGAAGTACCCGAAGGATATTTTGAAAAGCTGGAAAAAGAAGTATTGAAAAATATATACTCTGAAAAAGAAAAAACTACAGTATTTCAAATTCTGAAGCCGTATATATATATGGTTGCATGTGTTGCGTTATTAGTTGGCGGAATTCAGGTCTTCATGGAAAATGTACTGGAAAAAGAAAATATATACTCTCCGGTTGTTAAAGAAGAAGTACTTTATGAACCGGACGAAATTCTGTATTACCTATTTGATAACGAAGTAATCTTTTACGAATATATTTATGAAATAAATACCGGTGATTTTGAAAAAGATCAGATCAATTGTGAATACATAGAAGATTATCTAGCCCAATATTATTTGGAATACGAATTATTTGATGACTAAAAAAAGTAATTATGAAAAATTTTAAGACAATTTTATTTATTTTATCTATATCATTTTTTTCATTGTCTGCATTTTCTCAGGAAAAGAATATTCAAAAAATAGATGAAGAAAAAATAAAGTCGGAAAAAGTAGCTTTTTTAACCGAAAGAGTAGGTCTAACAGTAAAAGAAGCTCAGGATTTCTGGCCTGTTTTTAATGAATATGAGGAAAAAATAAACAAACTTTTTGAAGAAGAGCGTGTTATTTCAAATGACCTTAAATTAAAAATCCTGGTACTTTCGGAAAAAGAACTGAACGAAAAAACAGACAGGTTGGTAAATATAAAACTGGAAAGAGCTAATTTGGAAAAGGAATATCACGAAAAGTATAAAACAGTTCTTCCTGCTAATAAAGTTGCATTACTTTATCAGGCAAATAAGGAATTCAGAAAACATTTAATGAAAAAATACAACGAAAAAATCTGTTTCGAATAAAGATCCCATAAAAAGAGTCATATTTAAAAGTTTGCAGCATAGGCTAGTAGCCTATGCTGCAAACTTTTTTAGAAATAAACTAAATAAATAGTTGCATAACTAAATTTTTAGTTATATATTTGTATTATAAAAAAACTATATATGAAAACCTTAACAAAAGCAGAAGAACAAGTAATGCATATTTTATGGGACATCAAAAAAGGATTTGTAAATGATGTCATAAACCAGATACCGGAGCCCAAACCAGCATATAATACAGTTTCGACAATAATACGTATTTTAGAAACAAAAGGCTTTATTGGACATAAGCCTTACGGAAAAACACACGAATATTTTCCAATAATAACTAAAGAAGAATATTCTTCTAAAACGCTGAATAATTTTATCAGTAACTATTTTGATAATTCATATAAAGATCTTGTTTCATTTTTTTCCAAACAGGAAAATATATCAGTAAAAGAGTTAGAGGAAATAAAAAAAATAATTGAAGAAGAATTAAAAAATAAAGAACTATGATAGCATTTGTATCATACATAATACAAGTCATTATAATTTCAATATTATTATATGCTTTTTATTTTTTCTTTTTGAGAAATAATACTTTTTTTAAAGCGAACAGATATTATCTTATAATATCTATGATTTTACCGGTTCTGTTGCCTTTTTTACGGATACCTGTGAATAATATAAACACAGATTATTCTGCTCCTGTTATGCTTGATGAAATCCTTATAGGAAATCGGTTAGAAACAGGTTATACACCAGCAGATACTATTAATATAATTCTTATAATATATGTTATTATTTCTATATTTTTTATTTTAAGAATAGTATTCAGCCTTTTATCTATTTACAGGTTATATTTATCATCTGAAAAAAGAAAAGAAAAAATATATACTTTAGTTGTTACAAAAAAAGAAATAAATCCGTTTTCATTTGGGAGAAAAATATTTATAAAAGAACAGCAGCTAAACCATGATGAACTATTACAGATAATTTCTCACGAGAAAACCCATATAACACAATTTCATACTTTAGACAACTTTTTATCAGAGGTAATTTGTGCAATATTTTGGATAAACCCGGCATTCTGGATAATCCAACGCGATTTGAAACATACTCATGAATACCTTGCTGATAAAAAAGTAATTGAGGAAGGATTTGACATAAGTAATTATTTCATGTTGTTATATAATAATAGTGTAATAAAAAGAATAGGAGTTGTAAATAATTTAAATAAATCATTAACATTAAAAAGATTAAAAATGATGAAAAAAGAAGATTCTCCACGCCGTCTTACCTGGCTTTACGCGTTAGCGGCTCCCGTGTTTATTGCAGGAATTGTTTCATTTACCTGTGTAGAAGCAAATAATATTAATATTGCAGAAAAACCGGAAAAAACAATTGTTGAACCCGAAAATGTTATAATAGTAGAAGAAACAGATACTATTTATAACTTTGCTGTAGTTGAAGAAAAACCTCAGTTCCCCGGAGGTGAAGATGCGTTAACACAGTATCTTTCAAATAATATAAAATATCCCGATGATTTGAAAAAACAAAATATACAAGGACGGGTATATGTACAGTTTGTTATTGATAAAAAAGGAAAAGTAACCGATGTAAAAGTGGCTAAGGGGGAACATCCGGAATTAAATAAATTAGCAATAAATGCTGTTTCGGCAATGCCAGACTGGATTCCAGGAAAACAGGATGGAAAAAATGTAAAAGTTACTTTCATAATTCCTATTAGTTTTTCCATATCGGAAGAAAATGAGTAGCCTTTGTTAAAATAAAAAAATGTTTAAACCGGATTAGACTGGTAAATTAATCCGGTTTAAACAAAAAATTCTTTTGAAAAATTAATCAGATAAAGTTTTTCTGTTGCTCTTGTTATAGCTGTATACAACCATCTTAAAAACTCATATTTAATTTCGGCATTCCATTCTTCTGTATTTAACCATCCATGATCTACAAAAACTGCTTTCCATTGTCCGCCTTGTGATTTATGACAAGTTAAGGCATATGCATATTTCACTTGTAATGCATTAAAATATGGATCATTTAAAACAGCCTCATGTCTTTTTTTTGTATCATCAATGTCTGCATAGTCAATTAATAAATCATTATATAAGTTTTTGTAATATGAAGATTCCATATTAGCTGATTCTACATTAATCGAATCCAACAAGATTTTTACTTCAATTTCAAGGTTAGGAAGATCAATGAATTTTACTAAAAGATCTATATACCGATAGCCATATAACTCTGTCTTTTTTCCTACTCTTACTACTTCTAGAATATCTCCATTTGCAATAAAATCGACTTCACTTTTTTCAGGAAGCCATGAATAGTTATTTTTTACTACCATTAGTAAATCACCATTGGTAATTTCTTCTTCTTTCCATAAAATTCTATTCCGTATTCCCTGATTATATTTATAAGCATATTTATTTGTCTTACATACTACTTTTGTTTCTTCCATTCCATATTTAGAATAGCAATTTTCAATTTCTTCAAGTAATTCGGCACCCGAAATAGAAACGATATCACAAAAACCATCCAGTTTGAATTTCGGAATGTTAAAAATCCCGGAATTTATTTCTTCTCTTATTAATGTTGCATTGTGAAGTATACCCGAACCTTCCGATTGCCTTACAACATCGGATAATTCAGCTGAAAAGACTTTCATATCCAATGATTCCAGATATTTTACATCCACTGCCGGACTTAATGTCGTTCCTACCGGAGGTAATTGAGCCGTATCGCCTGATAAAATTATCCGGCAGTTTGTACCGCTAAAAACAAAATTCAAAAGATCATCAAGTAATCGTCCGCTTCCAAAAATACCGCCCTGATCTATATTGCCTATCATAGAAGCTTCATCAACAACAAAAACAGTATTTTTGTGACGATTATAATCTATATCAAATCCGCTATTGACAATTTTTGTTGATTTTTTTCTGTATATACATTTGTGTATTGTTGATGCAGAATATCCGGAATAGGAGGAAAGTACCTTTGCTGCTCTTCCTGTAGGGGTTAATAAGACTGTTTTTATTTTTAATTCATTGAGTGTTTTTATTAGAGCGCTGATCAATGTCGTTTTACCCGTACCGGCATAACCTGTAAGGACAAACAGGCTATAACGGCTTTTATCTTCAAAAAAACTATTTAATTTATTAATAGCTTCTGATTGTCCGTTTGTTGGTAAATAGCCAAGTTTATTGAGTATCAAATTGTAGAAAAAGTTTTGCAATATTATTAAATTTTTAAGTGTAAATATTATGGCAAATAAAAAAATTTAACTTATTTTTGTTCGCAAAACTAAATTTAAATTTTGGATAATGAAAAAAGGAATTGATATTACTATTAAAATTGTTCTTTTGGTTGTGATTGTATTATTATCTGCTAGGTTAATTACAGGAATACAAAAACCTATAGAGTTCGAAGAATTGAAAGATAAAAGATTTAATTTAACTATAGAAAGACTTAAAGATATTAGAACAGGTCAGATTGCATATAAAGAAAAATATGGATCATTCACTCCGTCATTGGATTCATTAATTAACTTTATAAAATCAGATAGTATGCGTATTATACGTGCTATCGGTTTTGTTCCTGATTCTTTAACAGAAGCTCAGGCTTTGAAATTAGGAATCATATCCCGTGATACATTTTTTGTAGGAATTAAAGATTCTTTATTTAAAAAAATGAGATATCCATTGGATTCAATGAAATATATTCCGACAGGAACAAAAGTTCAGTTTGTAATGGATACTGCATCGGTAATGACAGGTTCACAAGTCGAAGTTAAAGTATTTGAAGCAAGTGCTACTTATGATGACGTTTTATATGGTCTGGACGAACAAGAAATCATAAACTTAAAAGCTAAGTACAGAGCTGCTGATAAAAACAACCCTGAAAAAATAGATCCTAAATTAGTTGTTCCTGTATTAAGAGTTGGAAATCTAAAAGAAGCTAACAATAATGCAGGTAATTGGGAGTAATGCATAATAATGAAAAATATTAGCATTAAGAATAAAGGCGAAAACAATAAACTTATTGATAATAAATTGTCCATCTTGATAACACAGGATGGACTTTCTTATTCTTTATATTCTGTATTGGAAAACCGCTACAATACTTTAGTAGCAAAAACATTCAGTCAAAAAGACAATTATATTGAAGAAATAAAAAAAATCCTGACAGAAGAGGAATTAACAAACAAAGATTTTAAACAAGTAAATATTGTAGTTTCAGGAAATAGAACTACAATAATACCTAACGTTCTTTTCAGTAAAAACGAATACGAAAAAATATATTATTTAAATTTTGGCGTTCCAGAAAACCAGAATATTTATTACTCTCAAATGCCAAAATCTGCAAATACATTGATCTATTCTGCAGATAAAGCACTGATAAATATGTTGGATAATATTTTTTTAAAATACAGCTTATACTCTCATGCAGAACCTTTTGTTGAATCCAATTTCACAAAGAATAAGATAAGTGAAAACAGAGACAAAACAAAAGTATTTATACAGGTTTTTGAAAACTTTACAGACATACTCGTTTTTAAAAACGAAAAAATATTACTTTACAATACTTTCAAATACAAAACTAATAATGATCTTTTATATCACATAATAAATGTATTTGAACAATTAAAACTATCTCCTGAGGAAACAGAAGTTTCTCTTTCGGGCTTTATTGAAACAGATGATCTGGTTGTAATTCATCTTAGAAAATTTGTTCGCATAGTATATTTTGAATCGCTAAATACAGAATTTAAATATTTTTATAAATTTCAGGAAATACAGCCTCATTACTTTATAAACTTCTTAAACATAATAAAATGCGAATAATAGGAGGGAAATATAAAGGTAAAATCATAACACCTCCTTCTAACTTTAAAGCCAGACCAACTACAGATTTCGCTAAAGAAGCATTATTTAATATTTTACAAAATCATTTTAATTTTGAAAATGTAGATGTCCTGGATTTATTTAGTGGCACAGGAAGTGTTTCTTATGAATTTGCAAGCCGGAACTGTAAATCTGTAATTGCGGTAGACAGTAATTATAATCATGTAAAATATATTGAAAAACAATTTGAAACAATGGGATTTTCCCAGGCAAAAATATATAAATCAGATGTTTTTCGCTTTTTGAATTCCTGCAATAAAAAATTTGATATTATTTTTGCCGATCCACCTTACGATCTGGAAAATATTGAAGAAATATATGATCTGGTTTTTAAAAATAAACTATTATCGGATACGTCTTTATTGATAATAGAACATTCGGAAAAAAATGATTTTTCGCAATATCCTCATTTTATGATGTTAAAAAAATACGGAAGTGTACATTTTAGTTTTTTTGATATTGAAATAAACAATACTCTTTAAGATTTTAAACTATCTCTTACTATATATTTTTCATCTAAATTTAGCGAATACACAGCATTATCCAAATCAATAATAATATATTTGTGAAATTTCCATGCCGATCTTGTCAACAAACAACAAATCAATATCCCTGATAAAAAATAGTATATATTATAGTTATTTATAAATATAAAGAGTAGTAAATCGTACACTAGTATAATAAATGCGATATTGGATGACATCTTTTTCAATACATTAAAATCCTCAATATTTTTAAAATTATTCGGAGCAAGCTCTCTTACCAGGCAATATTTTGTTGATTGATTTAAATTAGGGCATTTTTTGGGAGAAACTTGTGTAAAGATTTTCTCTATCAAAATTAAATAAAGGGTTCCTAATATACTTGTTATAAAGCCTGTCAAATATGACAAAACTGCTAATAACGCTATTGATACAAAATTAAAATCCATAGATATAAGATTTGATAGATTAGTATTAATCATTCCATCACTACTCTTATATAAAATAAATGAAATTACTAAAATTATAGATCCGGGAATTGCATAGGCAAATAAATCAAAAATCCCTATTTTCAAACTATTCATATAATAAATATTTGATACTATATATATGCAATATAATGATAATTATTTAATCGGCAAAATTCAGACGAATTTATTTAATATAGCATTCTATTATAATTTTTGTAAATATAAATAACAAAAATCTAAAAGAAATTTATAATTGTTTCTTTTATATATATAAATACTATAAAACAACAAACTGCTAATTTAAAAACAACTCCAAGCATTAATCCGAAAAATGATCCGACAGCAGCTCTAAAGGATATTGAAAAGTTATTATTCTTATTTATATTATACTGATATAATAATTCTCCGGTTAATGCTCCTATGAATGGAAATAAAAATACCCCGATTACTCCAAAAAATAATCCAAGGATCAAGCCTATTGCACTTCCGCGCATTCCCCATTTGGACCCGCCGGATAGTTTCGTTCCCCATATCGGAACTAAATAATCAAGAATAGTTACAATAATTACTAATACCGCCATGTAGATAAGTGTAAAAGTAGTTAGATCAACTCTTGATGTAAAATGCAACAACAGTAAGCCTATGTAACTTAGAGGAGGGCCTGGTATTGCAGGCAAAATACAACCAATAACTCCGGCAATTACCAATAAAAAACCTGTGATAAGTAAAAAAATATCCATTTTTGAATTATTTATTTGTTCAGTCTGCCAGAAATTTCTTTATCTACATCTTCTTTTGATATTTCAACAGCGATGAAAGATTTATACATTTCTCCTTTTTTCATAGTTTTTGAACAAATTATTTTTATATCTGAAAGTATTGTATTCCTTGCTATTGTTATTTTATCCTCAAATTCACTATCGGAAAGAAAAGACTTATAATTACATTTTTCGATAATGTAATTGTCAATATCTTCTGCAATTACTTTTTTGGCCAGTAATAGTGCTTTTTCTTCCGCAAATTGGATATTTGTACTCATTGCTTCGGAATGTGCCCTAAAAACAATTGAATCAGTATGATATTTTTTACAATTATTAAAATTCAGAATATTACACGATTGTAAAATTATTATTACAAAAAATAGCAGAAGTAATTTTTTCATTGGAAAATCATATCATTATAATCTTTTAATATTCTTTCCGGGAACCCATCCTTCCTTACCGTCAGCCAGGCGAACATTAATCCAGATATTTATCGAATCAATAACTTCAACTTTCAGGCCTTCATTTATTTCGAAAAGATTCATACTGTCTTCTGACGGGGAAGATTTTACCATAGATGGCTCAAAAACTATTGCATAAGTGTTGTTATTTATTAAATGTGCCTGACTTTTTGCAAAAATAAAGGACATAATCGACGTTATAAAAAATATTATTCCTAAAATAAAACCTGTTTTTCTTATAATTATTTTCCTTGAAAAAAGAAATAATATTACCAGGAGTAATGATGTAACAAAAAACACTATGCTGATGACTGCCCACGAATCTGAACTCATAATTGAAATGAAATTATTGTACCATGTGACATAAAAAACTTCAGGTATCTTTTCGACTTTATTTCTGATGTTTGATGTGGCAATTTTTAAGTTGTGATCAATATCTTTATCTCCGGGTTTTAATATATGTGCTTTTTCATAAAAATAAACAGCATTTGCAATATCTCCGTTTTTATAATAACAATTTCCCATATTATAATAAAGATCAGCAGATGAATAATCCTGTTCGTAAAGATTCGAATATATCCTTAATGCATTATCATAATCTCCTTCCAGATAATAATTAAATGCTGAATCAGTAAATGTTTTCAGATCATCATTTGCAAAAATATTTAATGAAAAAACTATTCCTGTTAATATTATAAAATACTTTTTCATAATTATTTTATTTTTTGTTCAAGAACATCAATGATTTCTACTGCTTCTTTATAAATATAATCTAATTGTACTTCTGTTGAAGAAGGGGAAAAATGGGCAAATTCACATTTTTCTATTATATTTATTAATTGATTTATTGTGCTTTCATCTATTCCACGGGTCTCCAGAGCTATTCTGATTTTTGGTTTTGTTAGTTCCGCAACAGGAATACTGAGTTTATCTCCGATATATCCCCATAATGCTGAAATGACTTCTTTATAAAATTCAGTTTTATTGGATTGTAACATGTATTTTTTTGCTTTTTTCAATCTTCTTTGCGAAATTTTATTAGCTTTCTTAGCTTTTACTTTAGTAAGATCTGAATTTTCTTTTATTTGTTTTCTGAGTATAATAATTATTACTATAAATATGATAATTGGTATTATATAAAACAAACTAAATAAGGAATTTAATATTAGTGGATTATAGCTTTTCTTTAAGCCAAGTTCCGTATTTTTTATAAATCTGATATCTTCATTTCCTATATATTCAACATTGCGTTGGGTGTAATTATATTCACTTAATTTTGTATCATTAGCATCTTTTCTTACAGCGAGGCTTAAATTATCAATAACTTGAGTTTTATATTCATGTGAGCTTAAGTCAAAATATGTAAAATTTATTTTACCCATTTTATACATTCCAGGGTAACGGGGAACAACAGTATATTCCCAGGTTTTTGAACCGGATATTCCGGATGTTGTTACAGAGGTTTGATCGCTTATTACCGGATCATAAACTTCAAATTCATCAGGCCATAAAATTTTAGGAGGCTCAATCATATTAAAATTCCCTGTTCCGGATAAAGTAAGTTTAAAGTTTACAGCATCATTTACATTTACAGTATCAGCAGTTTTGTCAAGTTTTATATTATAATTACCTACAGCTCCGTTAAAGCTACTGATATTAGTTGAAGGCAGATTTTTTACATTTATTTTTAATTCAGGAGAATAAATAATTTTCTTTACTGTCTGATAGTTCCCAAAAGGATTCCAAAAACCACCGCCTCCTGTACTCTGACGTATTTGACAATCCAGTTCACATGGTTCAATAGTTAATTCTCCTGAAACTCTTGGATAAAGAATATATTTTTTCAGTACGGCAGTATTATATGACTTATTATTATATATTTCTCTGGTGAAAGTGATTCTCTCAGGCGATTCAATTTCCTGTGCGTAAAAAGAATTAAAAGCAGGTATTTTAAAATCCTCAAAACCATAAAGATCTACAGAAGTAAAAACTTTAATTGTAGCAATTATAGGCTCTCCTTTATATAATTCTGTTTTGTTAATAAAAATTCTTACAAAAAGATCTTCATTTCCAACCGGTTGTGGTTGTACCTGTTGATTTTGTTGTCCACCGCCGAACATATTATCAAATTCTTCCCACGGATCTGTAAAACCGCGGTTTCTGTTGCCACGGCTGTTGTTACTCTGTACCGGATCTTTTTGTACTTCTATGCTTACAACCTGGGAGGTATATGTTTTACCATCAACTGTCACTGAAAAAGTCGGAAGATTAAATTTGCCGACAGATTTTGGTTCAAAAACATATGAATATGAATAGGTGTTTGATTGAGAAATAGAGCCGTTTATTATTTGTACATTATTACTGCTGGATGTACTTGGACCATTCACCAAAATAAAATTTGAATAATCCCCAAGTTTAACATTCGAAGCCTTCTGATTTATCGAATATTTTACCTCAAATCTTTGGCCAACACCTACTTTAGATGGGGCAGAGGTAGTAATATTAACTTCATCTGCATATGTAAACTGAAATAAAAACAAGCTTGTTAAAATAAATACTAACCTTCTCATTTTCTATTTATTTTCGATTGTCGCAAATTTAAAAATTTAACTTTGATTGTAAAATATATTTTCAGGAATTTAACGAAAGCCTGATATTGATTGTTTTGCTGTAATTGTTAAAAAAAAGTTAATATAACTATGAATTGAAAAATCCATAATCCTATTGTTCTATAAATTGATAGGTAATTTTACCGTTTTCGGTTCCGCTGCCGGCAACTGTGGTAAATCTGGATTTTAAGGCAGCATCTTTTGCCGCATTGCTTATACAGGAAGCATCTCCTTTGGAGTTTGCCGATAGAACGTTTGCAGACCTGACTCGCCCGTCAGTATTTATAGTAATATTAATAATTACGGTACCTCCATCACGACAGGTAAAAACAGGCACATGAATATAAGAATTGCCTCTATTGGGATTTTCCAGTTCAACAAATACCAAAGCAGGACCACTATATGCTGAAGACTGTGAATTATTTTTATTATCATAACTTTGCTTTGTATTGTTTGAGTTGCTTTCAGAAAGGTAATCTTCGTATGTTCTGTTTGTTATTTTTTCATAATCATCGCCATATTTTTCCCGTAAAAGCTCTGATTCATATTTTTTTCTTAATTCTTCCTGGGACATTGCATCTACATTATTTGTCCTGTTGTCCGAAGAAGAATAATTTGAACCGATATTTCTTATCCCGGTGATATAATTTTCAATATCAAAGTTTTCCATATCAACATTTGTACTGTTTTTCTCTTCTTCGTGAGATTCTTTTAATATTTCTTCAATAAAATCCAGTTCTACATATGTATATGCTTCTTTGTAAACAGTGGAGGTACTTATCGAGAACATAAGAGCCGCTGCTATTGCAATAAGGTGAAACAGTACGGTTCCAAGCAAAGCATTTATATTTCCTTTAAAAATACCCACAAACTAAATTTTTTACAAAAATATATTATTTAATAAATTTTTTTTACAAAATTCATAAAGCTTAACAAATAATTTAGTTTTTTCATCAGGAGAATTTAAAGTAAATCAATAATATATTAAAAATATTAGAAGCATATATGACAAATAACAATTGTATCTTCTAAGAAATATTTTATATTTGCATTCGTTTTTGTATATGATTTTATATTTATGGCTAATCCGAAAAAATGTCCTAACTCAGGTAATTGCATTATATTAGGCAATAATAATTTAGCAGGAGATATGGATATGAAAGAATTTTATATCAATCAATATTGTGATAATGATACATTAAACGGATTTATTCAATGTAAAAGGTTCAATACAAAAAATGAGCTGGGGTTTTGTCCCGATTTCGTTTTACCGGATTCAGGTATGACTATAGATGAAATAATAAGTAAATTAGAAGAATAACTATAATTATGGCAGAATTAAAATTTGACGGAGACGGTTTTTTAATTAATCCCGAAATATGGGATAATGAAGTTGCAGAACAGATTGCAAATGAAGATGGTATTGCAATGACAGATCAACATTGGTCTATCGTAAAAGTAATACGTAACAATTACGAAGAAAAAGGGAATGCTCCGATGATACGTACAATCTGTAAAGAAACAGGACTTAAGTTAAAAGATATTTATGAATTATTTCCTTTAGGTCCTGCACGTGGTGCTTGTAGAGTTGCCGGCTTACCTAAACCTGACGGTTGCGTATAAAAATATAAATATGTATTGGTTCCAATATCTAAGTCTGGGGTGCTTATCTATTTGTATTTTAACACTCTTATGGCATTTTTTCCGTTTGATAAAATTAGGAAAACCTAAAGACCTTTCTGAAAAAAGTGGAAATATCCCAAAAGCTGAAATGTATTCATATACAATAGCTATGATGCCGACAAACAAAGAAACGGCATATTTACATATTCCTACTTTTACATTAGGTATGCTCTTCCATATAGGCACATTTGCCGGATTTATCCTTTTTGTTACATGGTTTTTTGTAAATCCTGAACAGTTTCCATATTGGCTGACAATATGTTCATCAATAATTTTAGCTATTGGTGCAGTATCCGGGATTTCTTTATTTGTAAAAAGAATCCTTTTCAAAAAAATGAGAGAATTATCAAACCCTGATGATTTTTTATCTAATATTTTTACAACTTTATTTCAAGTAGCTACTTTGGCATACTTAATGCTGGGATATGATTTTGCCATTCCGTATTATATAATAACTTCCATGTTGCTATTATATTTGCCGGTTGGAAAATTAAGGCATGTTGTATATTTTTTCGCAGCACGTTACCATTTAGGTTTTTTTTATGGCTGGAGAAATTCATGGCCACCGCAAAAAACAAGTTAAACTATGGAAAAATTAACCAAACAACAAATAGATAATGCAATAAGGCTGCTAAAAATGCCACCCGACAGTAAACTTGTGACTCATCTTAATGCATGTGTCCATTGTGGTTTATGCGGAGAAAGTTGTATGTATTACAAAACTATGGGAGATAACAGATTCTTACCTGCAAGAAAGGTAGAACTGGTGGCATCTCTATACAGAAAATATTGTACTCTTACAGGTAAAATAGTGCCATCCCTGGTAAATGCCCGTGAACTTGATGAAAAAATGGCCGAAGAAATGGTTGATATGCTTTTCGGAGCATGCACTATGTGTGGTCGTTGCGTAAAACATTGTTCTATTGGTGTTGATATTTCCTATATCGTTCATGTTGGAAGGCGAATGCTGGCTGCTATGAATCTGGTTCCGGAAACACTTCAGGCTACTGTAAACGCAGCGCTTGAAACAGGAAATAATATGGCAATCCCTACTGAAGATTTTGTTGATACTATAGAATGGATGGAAGAAGAGCTTATAGAAGAATATGGGGAAGATGCCAGAATTCCATTAAATGAAACCGATAAAAAAGTTTTTTATACACTTAATCCAAGAGAACCAAAGTTTTTTCCGTTATCAATATCAGCTATGGCAAAAATATTTTTTGCTGCAAAAGAAAGCTGGAGTATATCAACAAACATGTATGATGTAACTAATTATGGGATTTTTAACGGAAATAATTCTCAGGCGGCACAAATAGCCAAACGATTACACGACGAAGTACTAAGTAAAAAAAGTAAAGTCCTTGTTCTGGGAGAATGCGGCCACGGCACACGTGCTAACCGCTGGGAAGCTCCGAATTATTTGCAACAACCATATAATTTTGAGGTAACTACAGTTGTCGAACTTATAAATGACTATATTAGAAGCGGCAGAATCAAATTAGATAAATCATTGAACGACGAACTGGTAACAATACATGACCCTTGTAATTTAGTTCGTAATGGCGGACTATTATCTGAAATCCGTTTTACTGTAAAAAATTCTGTAAGTAATTTTATAGAAATGAATCCATACGGGCTTGATAACTTTTGTTGCGGCGGCGGCGGCGGACAGTTAGCTATGAGCGAATACAACGAACGCAGGATTAAAATAGGAGAGATTAAAGCAGAACAAATCAGGGCAACAGGAGCAAAAATAGTTGCAACTCCCTGCCATAATTGTGTCGATCAGTTAGCTCAACTAAATCATACTTATAAACTCGGTGTTAAGATAAAAACTCTGGCAGAAATAGTAGCTGATGCTATTGTGTTATAATAATAACAATTATAACTTTCAAATAATTCTTTAGCTTATAAAATTCATAATTAATAAAATTATTAAATATTTTTTTCACTTAAGGTAGTGGAATTGAAAATATAAGTGTCATAACAGTAATATTCAATTTTACATAATTATGACAATAAAGAGCCTCGCCAGCTTTTAAATGTTTCATTTTGTAAAAAAATGTAAAAACTAAATAATATAACGGCGTAAATAATTAAAAGTTATCATGTGGATTTTTAACTAAAAAATTAATTTTAAAAATAATAAATTTATGAAAAAGAAAACTTTTACCTTAGTTACAGTCAGTATATTACTGATAACCGGCGTTTCTTACGGACAAGTTGTCACAACAGACGAGATTCATGTAAATAATATAAAAGCTCTTATATCTAATGTAGGAAATCACTTTGGAGATTCTGAAGGTCGTGCTAAATACGAAGTCCCGGCAGGTAGTAATTGCCATACTATGCTCCGCAATTCATTATGGATAGGAGGGTTGGATGCTAACAGTCTTATATCTGGAAGTGCAGAGTTATATAGACAGGAAGAGGTTGATGGTATTACCTATTATCCTGGTCCGCTGGTTACATCAGGGGCTTGTATAGGAACAACTAATAATGAGACCGTACATGAATATAACAAGATATGGAAAATAAATCGTTTTGAAATAGAAGAATTCAGGGAGCGGTTTGAGAATAATAATATGAATGATTATGTAATTCCTGAATCTATTCTGTCATGGCCTGCAAATGGCGATACAGATTTAGGGCACAGTGCAAAGTTAGCACCTTTTACAGATAGGAATAATGACGGTATATATAATCCCGAAGATGGCGACTATCCATTGATAAAAGGCGATTATGCCATGTTTTTTATATTTAACGATGCTTTCCGGAATAATATGGAAAAAGTAGGAAGAATAATGGGAATAGAGGTTCATGGAATGGTTTATGCATTTTCTACTGATGATGATATTTTCGGAAATACAATATTTATGAATTATAAAATCATCAATCGTTCCAGCCATACTTATTATAATACTTATGTAGGATTATATACCGACTTTGATATTGGTTTCCCTAATGATGATTATATTGGTTGCGATGTGCCCAGATCTTGTTATTATGCATATAACGGAGATAATAATGATGAGTCAGCGGGAGGGTATACAGGTTATGGTAATAATCCACCCGTTCAGGCAGTTGTATTACTTGCAGGTCCTCCATTGGATAATGACGAAACAGATAATCCCAGTAGTTATCAAATTATTGATGGTGAAAATGTCCTGATTTGTGATGAAAATATTTTTAATGGAAATATTAACGGTATGAATTTTGGAGATGGGATTGTTGATAATGAAAGGTGGGGAATGAACCGTTTCATGTATTTTAACAACAATCCTAATGGTCATCCAGCTACCCGTACGCCGGAAAAGCCTTCAGATTATTATAACTATCTTACTGGTAAATGGACAGATTCTACTAATTTATATTATAATGGAACAGGACATTATTCGGGAGCAACTACTACTGATACATCTGCATATTTTATGTTTCCGGGAAATTCGGATAAATGTAACTGGGGAACCGAAGGATTGTCGTTGCCTGCATGGAGTATGGAAACAGAGGCTAATACGCCTGTTGATGTAAGAGGAATCGCAAGTAGCGGACCATTTACTTTCAAACGCGGACAAGAAATTGAACTGGATTTTGCTTTTGTAACAATTTTTCCTTCCGAATCCGAAAGAAAGTCTATTGATATTAACGATATGCTGCGAAATATAGATGCTGTCAGAGAAGCATTTATCAACAATGATTATCCTGAGGGAACACAGCTTTCCATAATTAATAATAACGTTGAAAATAACGAAAATATTATATTATATCCTAATCCTGCAAATAAACAAGTAGAAATAATTCTCACTGCAGATGTTAAAATAACTAATATTGAGATCCTTGACATTAACGGACGTCTGGTAAATATAATAAAAACATCAGACAATAATAAAATAGATATATCTTCACTTACATCCGGAACTTATTTTGTTAAGATTTATACCGGAAAAAAATATGAGGTCAAAAAACTTATAGTACAATAATTATTAGACAACAACTGTCCCGAAGATATTATTTTCTGTACATTCATTATTACAGATATATGTTTTTTCAGGACAGTTGTTTTTTTATTTGAATCATTTATTGTTGATAAAGAGTTTTTATTTTTTAAAAGTTTTATTGTAGTTTTGCCTTCATTATTTATCAGACTTTTTATTTATTTAACCAAAGAAGATATGATATATTTAGACAATTCAGCAACCACATTTCCAAAACCGGATGCGGTTTATGATTTTATGACGAATTTCTATCGTAAACATGGTGTAAATCCCGGACGTTCCGGATTTGACGCTGCAATCGAAACAGAAGAAGTTATTTTCAATACACGTAAATTATTAACAGACTTATTTAATGGCGGTGGAGATCCGAATCGTTTGACATTCAGCCATAATGCTACCGATTCATTAAATCTTATATTACAAGGATTATCGGAAAAAGGAGATCATGTTGTAACTACGATGCTGGAACATAATTCTGTTT
Source organism: Bacteroidales bacterium (assembly GCA_031275085.1). Lineage (GTDB taxonomy): Bacteria > Bacteroidota > Bacteroidia > Bacteroidales > ML635J-15 > Bact-19. Next base: position 74,472 of record JAISPG010000073.1, read on the forward strand.
TACGTCCCTTATATTGTATGCAACAACAAGGAATTATAGATGTAACATATGTTCCTTTCGACAATGCAGGTTATGTTGATCCTGACGATATAAAAAAAGCAATACGTCCGAATACTAAATTTGTTGTGTGTACTCATAGTTCAAATGTTATCGGAACTATTCAACCACTCAGCGAGATCGGAAAAATATGTAAGGGGGCTGGAGTCATTTTTGTTGTTGACGGCAGCCAGGGAGCAGGTGCTGTGAATGTCGACATGGTTGCTTCAAATATTGATGTTTATATATTTACCGGACATAAATGTTTAATGGGACCAACCGGGATAGGAGGGTCTTATGTTCGTGAAGGTATTAATATAAGACATACCAGATATGGTGGAACAGGAGTGAGGTCTGCATATCCGGCACATCTCGACGAATATCCTTATCGCCTTGAAACAGGAACTTTGAATTTATTGGGTATTGCAGGATTAAATGCAGGTGTTAAATGGATTACAGAAAAAGGTATTGAAAATTTACATAAACAAGAATTAATCCTTTGGGACAAACTTCGTTTAGCATTGCAAAATATTGAAGGAATTACAACCTATTGTGCAGTTGATGCCAATAACCAGAATCCCGTATTGAGTTTTAATATAAAAGGTTTTGAGGCAGGCGATGTTGGCATGATGCTTGATGTTGATTATGATATTGCCTGTCGTACAGGACTACAGTGTGCTCCTAAAGTTCATGAAAAAATTGGAACTATTGATATGCACGGTACTGTTCGTTTAAGTTTAGGACCTTTTAGTACCGAATCAGATGTCAATGCTGCAATTGAAGCAGTTAAAGAAATTTCTGCGATTAAAAATTAAAAACAATATAATAATATTGAAACCAAAAACCGGATGATAGTATTCTCCGGTTTTTTATTTAGAATTTTTATAAAAATAATCTGTTATTTTGATGTATTAAGTAATACAAATAAACGAACAGCATAATAGGGAACCCTGTATTATATCAGGTAAATGTATAACAAAAAAGTTACGATATAACCCGTAACTTTCCGAATTAATAATTTTGCTTCAAACAGAAATTAATTCTTTATTCTTCAGAATTAATTTCTTCTTTTTCTTCTTCTTTTATATTCTCCTTAGTAAGAATTTTATTAGTTATCAGACAGTTATACCAGTTTACCATTTTTTTTGCATCGGAAGCATAAACCCTGTCTCTGTCATAATCAGGCAAAATAGAACCTAAAAGTTCCATAAGTTCCTTATTGGATGGTTTACCAGTCAAAACGGTTTCACCATTATATTTTTCAAATATATTCAAAAAGACCTTACGTAACGGTACATCTTCATTTTCAGTATAAATTGCTACATCTTCAAGAGTACTAATATTAGATGTACTGAAAACAGGCATTCTTTTGCCATTCAACAATGATTCAACAATTACATTTGTTTTCCCTTTTGAAACCAGCTTAAATAATCCTGGTTCTCCGGATATCGCTAATATTCCTTCTAAAAACATATATTAATTTTTTTTTACATGCAAATGTAATGATTGAGTTGTTTCAAGAAACCTGTTTGTTAATTTTTTTTTCACAAGGATACTAAAAGATATTTTGTGTTTAATTATCTATAAAGCACTATTTTATAAAGACGGAAATAAATTTATTAACAAAACAGTAAATTTACTTCATGTTTCTTTCTTTCCTTATGGCATCGTATGCCTGATTAACTTTTTGAAATTTTTCTTTGGCAGCATTCTTAACATCTTCCCCCATAGTGTTTACCTTATCAGGATGATATTTTTTTGCCATATCCCTGTATGCTTTTTTGATTTCATCATCGCTGGAGTTTTTTGATACTCCTAATATTTCATATGCAGAATCTGTCTGTACAATGAACATATTTTTTATCGAATTATTATCGGCATATGATAATCCTATTTTAATTGCAATATTTTCAATCACTCCAAGCTCCTGTGCATTTAAAGCACCATCGGCATTTCCCAGTTGATACAAATAATGAAGAATTTGTAGTTTCAACGGTGTTGTCATTGAATGTTTTATTTTATAACATACTTCATCAATCGGAGTTCCGTTATCCAAATAATCTTTCAGAATTTGTAAAGCCTTGAGAGTATCCTGTTCACCAAAATTTGATAATAGAAATTGTTTTACTACATCCAGTTCTATCTTTTTTACGATATGATCAGATTTTAATACAGCAGCCGTCAGAGCCATTAAGTATGAAATAAAACTCCCACGCTGAGAAATATTTACTGTACCGGAAGATTGTTTTGTACTGACAAAATCATAAATATATCCGAGAAAATAACCGATAACAGCTCCGAAAAAACCGAAGAAAATCAATCCTAACAAAGCTCCAATCCATCTGCCTATTGACGACATTTTGTTTTAATTATTTTATGAATATTAAGAATCTGTTCTAATACAGAAGATTTTTCATCATTAATGATCACAAAATTAGCTTTTTTTTCAAAATTCTGAGACATCATCTGAATATTTATTCTGTTTTTAGCTTCTTCAACAGATATGTTATCCCTCAATATCAATCTTTTTATTAATAATTCTACCGGACTTTTAACTTCAACAACATAATCGATGATTTTATCAACCTGTGCTTCGTACAATAATGCAGATTCTATTGCTATTATATTAAAATTCTGATTATCGCTCCATCTCTGGAAATCTTTTATAACCATTGGATGTACTACCGAATTAACAAATTTCCGATCACTGTCCAAAGAAAAAATTCTTTCACTTAAAAATTTTTTATTCAAAGAATTTCCGTCATATACTATATCACCAAAATATTCGATTAGCTTATCTTTTACAATATTATCATTCAACATTATCCTTTTTGCATTGACATCTGCATTGTAAACCGGAATTTCCAATATCTCCAGGATATTACTTATTATTGATTTTCCGGATCCTATTGTTCCGGTAATTCCAATCTTAATCATCTGTATTATTCTTTTCCAGGAGATATTTTACAAAAATGGGGGTTATTTTTGTTATTTCAATAATTTGATTCCGTGATTTTATATCCACAGGTATTATATCATTTTTTCTTTTGTTATAGTTAACCGAAACTTCAAAATTATCATTTTCTATGTTATTATATAAACTCAGAGGAACCTTATAATATACCTGTACATTAGCAGGGCTTAAAACAATATTAGTATTGTCGGGGAAATACAGGGGTTGTATCTGCACTTCTTTATATGTTTCAGTATACTTTTCAACCGGGAATTCTACTGTTATATTTTCCGTAGAATATTGAATACCCGGCAACATTTCTATTTCTACTGTTTTTTTATTATTTTCATCAATAATACCAATATTTTGTTTACTGGTAAAAACCTTTTTTATTGTATCGATTATTTCCTGTTGACCTGAAATTACTATAGAATCTTCACTTAAAACAGGAGAATTTACCAATAAATATTCGGGATGAATGTTATATTCTACAGCCAAAGTAACAGGGACTTTTTTTGAATCCATTTTTTCTTCAGGGTAAAAATATATTGTATCCGGAAGAATAGAAATTATCTGGATATTATCGCCAAACCTTCTGGAAATAGTGGAATATAACTCTCCGGTCAGCAGATATGATATGTTTTCGTCTTTTAAACCTTTATATAAAGTAACGTTATTGGTTTTGTTGTTGAAATCTATTAGAAGCGGAAGCCTGATACGGTCTATTTTTGCTTTTAATAAACTATAACCATGACCGTAAATATCTATTCTTAATTCTCCGGCTTCTTTATCTTTTACAATCAGATTGCCCGGAATATTCTCTATTTTAAGAGTAACAGTAACTGTAGTTGTATATTCTTTATTAAGTGCATTAAGAAACCATAAAAATGCAGATAATAAAAGAAAAAACAGAAAAACAAAAATATTCCGGTTTTTTATATTTCTTTTGAAAAGCGATATAAACTTTTCTATTTTTGTTTTTCTGCTTTTATCCATTAAGATTACTTATTTCTTTTCTTCATTAACGTTGGACTGCTGACTTGTTGCAATAGATCCTTTATCTATTTTTATCTTCACGTTTGAATCAACTTCGATAATTGCATAATTATCATGTACTTCAACTATTTTTCCATATAAACCGCCGGTTGTAACTATTTTATCACCTTTTTGAAGATTATCCCGGAAATTTCTAGCTTCTTTTTGCCTTTTTGTCTGTGGTCTGATCATAAAAAAATAAAAAATAACAATAATAAGACCAAGAAAAATAAACGAACTCCATGGATTACTTTGCCCGCCTTCAGGACTTGACATTAATAAAATTAATAAATGATTCATAATATAAATTTAGTTATTTAACAATTATTGAACAACATCACAACGTATTAATAATTCATTGGTATTTGGAGAAGTATTGGAATATACAGTTGCAGATTTAGTCTGTTTTCCCATTCTGTTGGCACTATCGAATACTAATTCGATTGTCCCTGTTTCTCCTGGTTTTATGGGTTCCTTAGGCCATTTTGGCACAGTACAACCACAAGATGCTTTTACACTGGATATAACAAGATTCCCGGTTCCATTATTTTTGAATACAAAACTATGAGCAACTTTTTCTCCCATAATCACAACACCAAAATTGTATTCCGTTTCTGTAAAATCAATTGTAGGAATGCCGTTAGTTTCACCAGAAACAGGTTTATTTGCTGTTGCATGGTTTAATATATTATAGTCACTCCCTGTTTGTTTGTTATCATTTTTACATGATAACAGGATCATGCTTAATATCAAAAATAATAAAAACAATCTCTTTTGCATACTTTTACAATTTTAAATTCAACTTTTGCAAATATAATAATTTTGTATGTTTTTACTTTTAATAACTTTCAATTTTATCAAATTATTTTAATATTTATCAAGATTATACATCAACCAATCCCAATCCTGATTTATTAAAATTATTCTCTTCTCTAAGTTTAACATATATTTTATCTAATATACCATTGATGAATATACTGCTTTTTTCCGTACTGTAATATTTTGCTATTTCCAGATATTCATTTATTGTCACCTTAACAGGCATATTGGGCATTTCGGTAAATTCACACAGCGCAAGATGGAGTATTACCCTGTCGGTAAAGGCTACGCGTTCCAGTTCCCACTTTTGCAAAGTATTTATTATTATGTCATCAAACTTATTTTTATTTAATGCTGTCTTTTTTATCAGTACTTTCGCAAAATTTTCATCATCTTCATTTTTAAAAACAGGTAATAAATGAAACTGTCCTATATTTTTATCATTTAGTTTTTTTATGCTCTGCAAAATATTGCTTAACATAAATTCGACATCATCATTCCAGTAAATACTTTTTTCTTCTAAAAAATCGTCCAATTCATCATTTTGAGATATAGTTTTTAAAATAATATTTTCAATAATGTTATAATCCTCTTTTACTGAAATTATATCCGAAGCCATAAATTTACTGTAATATTCAGAATTTGTTATTAAAATCCACAGGTTATTAATAAATTGAGAATATTCTTGCCAGTTATAATCATTGTTGGACATATATTTATTTATAACAGGATTAGATCTGAATGTGTCTATTATTTTGTTATCAATAAACTTAGTATTCGGATTAAGATTCTCATGTGTAGGAATTAATTTTTTACGATTTATTTCAACTCTTTCTGCAGCAAAATCGAATACTGCGATCAAAAGACAGTGTAAATAAATGTATAATTCATAGGACTTGTTAATACTACGCTCTAATTCGTTCCAGACTTTTGAAACAGGTAAATTTTCATTACCCTGCAAAAATGAGTAATAAGTCTGCATTGCTTTTATCCTGACCAACCTACGACTAATCATGTAATTGAACTTTAAAAATAAGAACTGCAAAAATAACCTTTATTTTATATATCAGTGACCGGGAAAATAAATTTTTATGAAAAATTTTTGAAATAAAAAAAATTATTTAAATTTGTATTTGACAATAATTTCTAAAAGCATGGAAAACAGGGAGAAAAAAAGAGATGAAGTTTATTCAAACTCGGTAAAAGCAGGAAAAAGAACTTACTTTTTTGATGTAAGGGAAAACAGAAACGGCGATTATTACTTAACTATTACAGAAAGTAAAAAACGTTATGAGGATGATGGAAGTTTTAAGTTTGAAAAACATAAAATTTATCTCTATAGGGAAGATTTTCAAAATTTTCTGGATGGTTATAAAGACGTTGTGGAATATATAAAAAATAACAAACCGGAGTATTTTGAAGAAACTGCTAAAACTGACGAAATAGTTGAATTAAATTCTGAAGAAGTTACAAAAGAAACTCCTGAAGAATAAATTCTTTTTATACCACTATGTTTTAAACTAAATATAGTAGGATAAATGTAGATGATTTTATCATTTTTTGATTTTTTATAAGGTTAAGTTAAAACCAAAATCAGTATTATTTCCCTGAAAGCAACAACCTGCTTTAAATAATAACCTTAAATATATATTCAATAATTATCCTCAATAAAATACCAAATATTATTGTTTTTTAGTATATAAAGTAAAGAACATAAAAAATTTAGTCCATATATTTTACTTTTGCACAACAAAAAATATTTAATATGATTAAAACTGAAAAAAAAATCAACATTATTACTTTAGGTTGTTCTAAAAATCTTGTAGATTCAGAACAGTTAGCTGCAAAATTAGAAGAAAATAATTATAAGATTTCCCATAACTCCGAAATTTTTGATTTTGAGATTGCAATAGTAAATACATGTGGATTTATAAACGATGCCAAAGAAGAATCAATAAATACTATTATAGAACTGACTAATGCAAAAAATAATTCAAAACTAGAAACAATAATAGTATTTGGTTGTCTTTCCGAACGTTACATGAATGAACTTAAAGAAGAACTTCCAGAAGTTGATGTGTTTTTTGGAAATTATAATATTGACCAAATTTTAGAATATCTAAACAAAACGAATAATAAACAAAAATATACCAGAATATTCGATTCTCCCGGACATTATGCATATCTTAAAATAGCAGAAGGTTGTAATAGAAATTGTTCTTTCTGTGCTATTCCGTTGTTTAAAGGTAAGTATATATCACGAAATATGGAAGATATTCTTGACGAAGCCAGTTATCTGGCTTCTATAGGAGTTAAAGAACTTATATTAATAGCACAGGACTTATGTTACTACGGATATGATAAAAACAAAACTTTTGAATTACCTGAACTTGTTGAAAATCTTGCAAAAATAGATGGAATAGAATGGATCAGATTACATTATTTATATCCTTTTTTATTTCCTGAGAGATTATTGGATATTATTGCAGAAAATCCGAAAGTTTGTAAATATATTGACATTCCTTTACAACATATTTCGGATAAAGTACTAAAGTCAATGAACCGCGGTGGTACTAAAGAACAAACAATACAACTATTAAACAGAATACGAAAAAAAATTCCGGAAGCTGTTATTCGGACAACAATGCTTGTCGGACATCCCGAAGAAAGTAAATATGAGTACGATGAACTACTTGGATTCATTAAAGAACAAAGATTTGAAAGGTTAGGTGTTTTCACATATTCAGCAGAAGAAGGAACGCGCTCTTTTTATAATTATAAAGATGAAATTACCGAAGAAGTAAAAAATGAAAGAGCTGAAAAAATTATGGAAATTCAACAGCAAATATCTTATGAGCTTAATTCGGCAAAAATAGGGAAGATCTTTAAAGTCCTGATCGACAGGATTGAAGGTGAGTTCTACATAGGTAGAACAGAGTTTGATTCAGTTGAAGTGGATAATGATGTTATAATAAAATCGGAGAACATTTTAAATATAGGAGAATTTTATAATGTAAAAATAACAGGATTTGATGATTTTGAACTATATGGAACAGTTATCTAAACTTAATCCTGAAATGAGTAAACAATTTTAAGCCTTTTTTCTCCATTATTATTTATATACATTTCTTTTGTTTCTTTGGGCATAGGGCACAGGCTGCGAGATATTTTCATTGATAGTAATAATGAAAATAAAGGAAGACCAATAGTAGCAACTGACAATATGTTATATTCTACAGAATAAAAAATCTGTATTCCGATTGACATAATAATTAAAATTGCAGAATATATGGATATCCAAATATAAAACTTTATTTTTTTAGTTATAGTAATATATATTAACGATAAATGAATTGCTAAAACCACGATATTATAAGATGAAACAAAAAAAATCAAAGCCAGACTCAACAAAATACTTCCTAATATAATATTATGAATTTTATATTGGCTTTCGATTTCCGGATTAGGTATATATTTAATTACATCAGCAATAGGCTTTGTTGCCGAATATTTTTCTTTTAAAATATCATATGTTTCTTGTTTTGAAAGTCCGGATTGTAACATTTTTACCGATTCTTCCTTTATTTGATTTTTATTAATACCGGAATTTTTCATGATAAAAATTAATATTTCAAATTTAATAAATTAATATTTGAGAACAATAAATAAATTTAATACTTAATTTTGTAAAAAAAAATTAAAATGGAACATAATACTGGAAAAAAGCTAACGAAACAACAGGTTGAGATTTTAAAGAAATTATATGATAATAAAGAAGAGGAAATACTTTCCGGAGTTAAAATTTTACGTGAAAACGGCGGAGACTTCAGTATTGTTCCATTAATGGAAATATATTTTAATACACCTTATCCTGAAGTAAGAAATACAATAGGGTATTTATTTTCAGATATTAAGGACAATAAATTGGAAAATATTATTTCCGGCAATATTTTAAAATATCTCAACAACCAATACTTAAATATTTTCTTATCAAAATTATGGCAATCAACTCTAAAATTTTCAGATTTATCGGTTTTTGTTGAATTATTCATAAAAGGCGATGACAAAACTGCACTTGAAGCAATTACGATAATCGAACAGAGTTCCGCAGATGCCAGAAATGAAGATAAGAAGAATGCCATAGAACTTCTTAATCAAAATATGGAAAAATTGGATAATGAATTCAAGCGTCATTTAGCTGTTGATCTGCTCAATTATTTGAACAATTAAATTAACCGTAGGTGGTTAAAAACTTTTGATTTTATCTACTAAAATGCCAATTAATTTATGAGCTATTTCTGTATTTTTGTTGACTCAAGGTAACGATTACACTTTAACAATAAAATTAAATCTTATGAAAAAAATATATTTATTTATCATTTTTGTATTTATTGCTACAATATTCATTTCCTGTGAAAAGGATAGAACAACTAATGTGAATATAAACTACAATCAAAGTGGCTTTTTGAGAATTAAAACAATAAATCCGGATAATTCAGTATTACCCGGAGCTGCAGTAACATTATTTGATGAAAACGGAACCTTATTTCATGGAATAACAAATAATTATGGTTTATGTGAAGCCGGGTATTTTTTACAAAATTCGTATGAATGTACCGCATCTATAGAAAAGGATGGTAAAAAATATATGGATTCAAAATATTTTCAAATAATCTCCGGACAAGAAAAGGAAATTGTATTAGATCCGTTTAGTAATTCCGGTAAAGTTATATTAAAATTAAAATTTGAATATAACAATACTCCAGCAACCGGATTAAATGTTTCCCTTATTCCTGAAGACGATTACTACACCTATAATTCTATTGGAGAATATCTGCAGGTAGCGCAATTTACAGGTAAAGTTGATGTAAACAGCCAAGTGGTTTTTGAAGATGTCCCTGCTGATTTAACATATGTAGCAATCATTTATAATAATGATCTTTTTATGCATTCAAATAATACACCACATATTGTAGCAACAAAAGACATTGAAAAAACATATAAGATAATTATTTTTGCTTACTAACTAAACATCAACTTCCAGTTTATAACCGATACGTCCCAGTAACATTGCATTTTCATAGCAATATTGAACATGTAAAATTTTAGGTAAATAAACAGATTTTACAATATCATTCGCAATAGTTTCGATATTTAACAAGTCGTTTTGACCAACGTTCATCATAAATCTGAAAACGTTTTTTTCATTTAGTCTTTCAATGATGCCTTTATTCAAAAATCCAGACTGTAAGTAAATAGTTCTTATTCCATATTTAAAAAATTCTCCGCTGGCAGATGAAAGATATCCATGAAAAGCTCTGTTGGACGAAACCCATGAATCATTTTCATTTAAGCATATATCTTCAGTTGCTGATCCAAAATTTACAATAGCTTTTTTTATCCTGTCAATAATTGAATTAATTATTTTAACCGGAGAATAAAAGTTAACATATAATGATGTGTTTTCATCAATACTGCCGGAAACTTTAATAAGATAATCAAATTCTATATTACTGTTTTTTAATTTATTAATAAAATCATTCACAGAATAATCGTCTGTAAAATCACAAACAAATTTTTCTGCATTTTTAAATTCATTTAATTTATTAATGTTTTTATTCGCATGAAGCCATAAATTAGCACCTCGCTTTTCTAACTCTCTGGAAACATTCATACCAACTGAGCCAGATGCTCCAAGTACCAAAACATTTTTATTTTTTAGATCATCTTTATGTATGTAATAATTATTTTGCTTGTCACAATTTTTATGAATATATGTAAATGCTCCATAATTACCTCCGACACCCGCTGTAGCACTTAATATTCTTGTATTTTCCTGTAGTCTATTTTGCTCATTCAGTAGGGCAAAACTTAATGGTACTGTTGAACCGGAAACATTCCCATAATTATTTTGTGCATACAGGAAAACTTTTTCTAATGGAATATTTAAAGACTCTGCTGCAGGTTTTAAAATTATGTTTCCGGTCTGATGTGGAACAAACCAGTCGATATCATCAGTTTTCCATCCACTAAAATTTAAACAATTATTTGATGCAAAAGGAATGTTTACTATCGCTCTGTCCTTAATTAATTTATCATCCATATATAGATTCCATTTTGAATCTACACCTACATAATCTAACATATTAAGGTCCTGATAATTAACAATATTAATGATTCCTGATTTTTCATTTCCTGTAATACGGGATAAAATCACAGCAGCAGCCGTATCACCAAAAGTTACAAATGGAACAAATTTTATTCTTTGAGTTAAGAATAAAGACATTGTTTCTGTATGTGCAACAACAATATGTTTAGCTTCAGGATGTAAATTAAAATATTGTATAGCTTTTTCAAGGTTCATATTAAATCCTGCACAACCAGAAGCAATAGTAAAAGCAGGATTAGTATTTTCAAACCCGGTAAAAAATGCTTTTATAGTAGCTGCAATTCCTGGAGCTTGTTCATGTGGGGAAACCGTACTTATGAACCATGCATCAATTTCGTCCGGATACACTTTAGCATCTGTAAGCGCATTTGAAATAGCTTTAACTCCCAATTCCAGGGATGTTTCAGAATAATAAAACTTTTTACGGGTAGGAGGGAAAGGAGCAACATTGTACCGTTCCGAAAAACCCATTACTTCACCTGCAAAATACCCCAATGGAAAAGCATCTTTATTATTTTTTTTGTATTCTCGATATTTCTGGCTTTCTTCAATACGTTTTTTGCTGAACCCGGTAAGAAATTCCTTATCAACAGCCTCAGAAATATCCGAATTATTTATTTTATATTGTCCTGCAGAATAGCCAAATCCTGAGAATATGAAATTTTCATATACCATAATTAAATTCAATTAAAAGTTTAAATAACCATCTTTAATTACCTTTAAATTAGTCTCATAATGAATTCTTGCATTTTGAATTTTTAACCTATATACAGATTTTAGCATTCTTTCTGCTATATCTCTCACAGGAATTAATTTTTTTTGTCCAACCATATTCATTGATGCTTTTTGTTGTGAGTGATCCAGTCTTTCGACCATTCCCGAATCAATAATACCAGGAATATAGTAAACACAACGAGTACGACCTTTTTCATATATTTCGGCTGCAAAACTTACAGCAAAACTTCTTAATGCTCTTTTGGAAGCAACATATGATGATGAACCAGGGAACTGAGCTTCTTCTCCAACTGAACCTGTTATTAAAATACAATCTTTTACATTTTCTTTCAATCCTTCACATAATCTTTTAACTGAAAGATAATTAGCATTCATAACCGTTTCAAATTCTTCCGGAGATACTTTACTGGCTTTTCCCAAACCTCCTGTTATTGCATGGGTATTTATTAAGTAATCAATAAACAAGTATTCTTTTTTCAACTCATTTAAAAAGACATTTATATTTTCTTCCTGAGAGAGATCAGCTTTTTTTATAACTGCTTTTACACCATATTCTTTTGTTAAATCCCTAAGTAATTGATTGGCTACACTATCATTAGAATTATAGTGTAATATTAGTTCCGCTCCCTTCTGAGCTGCTAATTTTGCAATTTCTTTTCCGAGAGCTCCCGTTGCTCCTGTTATCAGGATTTTTTTACCACTCAGTTCTGGTTTTGAGTTATATACTGGAATATTTTCAGGAACAATATATGAAAAACCACCTGATTCTCCACCCAATCCTGTTACTGCTGTAATAATTTTCCCTCCCGGAATCAACCTTTTGGAATCTTCAAGCAAACAAAAACATGCAGGTATTGAAGCTCCTGATAAATTACCATAGTTTTTTTGTATTTCCTGAAATACAACGTCTTTTGAAATTCCAAGCTCCTTAGCAGCCGATAAAACAATAATATCTCCTGTCTGGTGTGGTATAAAATATAATAAATCGTTTTTATTCCATCCTGATTTTTCAAGCAATTGTGATGAAATATTTATAATATTAGGAACAGCCCTGTATTTTACCATGCGAGGATCCATATACAGACGTCCTTTTCTATCAGCACCAAGAAAATCAAGCATTTGTGTATCTTCAATATTTAATATATCAATAACTCCTGTTTTAACAGAAGTTTCAACACGACTAAGAATGACAGCTGCTGCAGAATCTCCAAAAGTAGAGTAGGGGACAAAATCTCTTTCTTCAAGCAATAATCTGGACATTACTTCCGAATGCGCCACTACAATATGTTTAGCATCTTTATGTGATTTAAAATATGCAATAGCACTTTCCAGATTTATATTAAACCCTCCACATGCTGAAGTTTGTGAAAATGTAGGAGAGAAATTATCGATATCTGTAAAATAAGCTTTAACAAATTCTGCTATTCCCGGAGCTTTTTGATGTGCGGTTGCAGTACCAACAAACCATGCGTCTATATCGTTGCCGGATATCCCGCTTTTCTTTAAAGCCTTATCTATTGCATCTATACATAAATCAAGAGAATTCTTTGCTTTTTGGTATTGATATTCGGATGGGGGAAACGGGACTACATAAAAACGTTTTTTAAAACCCATCCTTTTTTCAACCATATAGTCAATTGGTGAAATTTCAGAAGTTTCCTGCAATACTTGTTTGAAATCATCAGACTCAATTACACGACCTTCATCAAACCCTTCCAAATAACCTGATTTTATGTGTTCATATATATCCTGATTTGTCACCTTATAATCTCCTGTAACAAATCCCATTCCTGTAAAAATAAAACTTTCTGTCATTTATTTTTCTTATTTTGAAAAAAATCCTTTATCCTTTCTTTTCCAACACGCTGTAAAACGGAACTAAATTCAAGAGATTCCATTTTTAAACAATTATCAACATTTGAAAAAAGACCTGCAAATAAAATTCTTTTTATGGTAGAAATAGATTCTTTTGGTTTTGTACTAATTGTTTTAGCAAATTCTAAAGTAAAATTATATAAATCATCACGACTCACAATTTTCTGAACAAGTCCTTTTTTGTATGCTTCTTCAACCGGTATTTGTTCTCCTGTATACAAATAATAAGCGGCATCTGAAATAGAAAAGAATTTCGAAAATATACTTATACCGCCGGAACCTGGAATAAGCCCTAAGTCTACTTCCGGAAGTTTAAATACAGTTTCAGGAGTGCAAAATCTAATATCACAATGTAAAGACATTTCAAATCCACCTCCGTAAACTAATCCATCCAATGCTGCTATAACAGGAATTTCAAGACTCATTAATGATTCAAAAGATTTCTGGGCTCTTACACACATCTGATACGATTTTTCATAATCTGCATCAAGCATTTCCTTTAAATCTCCTCCTGCAGAGAAAACAGTTTCACTACCTTTTATAATGAGTACTTTTATATTTTTATCCCTATTTATAAATTCCAATATTTCATTAAATTCATCAAAAAATAATTGACTTAATACATTAAGTTTCGATGGATAGTTTAAAGTAATTACTTTAATTGTATTATCAACAGATTGTAAAGAAATTGTTTTGTAATCCATTTTTATTTTTTTTGTAAAAATAGAAAGAATGTAGATTAATAACTTAAAAAGCGATAAATTTATTTTTCATAAATCTATTAAAGGGTTATTGGCAAACAAAAAATATTATGTTTACACAATCAAAATAATTTTTAATTATGCAAATCTTGTGTGTATTTTTTATTTATTTTGCAATAAATAGAAGTTTAATATGAAAACGTTGATAAAAAATATCAAAGAATTAATTCAGGTTGATGATAATTCAAGGCTTTTAGTAAAAGGAAAAGATATGGCAAATCTTAATACGATAAAAGATGCTTATCTTATAATAAAAGATGAAATAATAGAAGATTATGGCTCTATGGCAAACCTTAAAGAGGATTGGAGTATCGATTGTGATGATTCAATCGAACTGGATGCTACCGGGCGTATGGTATTTCCGTCATTTTGTGATTCTCATACCCATCTTGTATATGCCGGAAGCCGTGAAATAGAATATAGTGACAAAATTCGTGGATTAAGTTATGAAGAAATTGCCAAAAGGGGTGGAGGTATATTAAATTCTGCTAAATTATTACATAATACGAGTGAAGATATTCTTTACGAACAATCATTGGAAAGAATACATGAAATAATATTACAAGGGACCGGTGCTGTTGAAATTAAAAGCGGTTATGGACTTTCTGTATCAGATGAAATAAAAATGCTACGAGTTATAAAAAGGCTGAAAGAGACAACTCCGGTAATAATTAAATCAACATTTTTGGGTGCACATGCTGTTCCTCAGGAATTTAAACACAATCCTGACGAATATGTTGACCTTATAATAAACGAAATGATTCCCCAGGTAGCAGCAGAAGAACTTGCAGATTTTATAGATGTTTTCTGTGATCATGGCTTTTTTGATGTAATACAAACAGACAGGATTTTAATGGCAGGGGTTAAACACGGAATGAAACCTAAAATTCATGCAAATGAACTGGCAAAATCGGGAGGGATACAAGTAGGAGTAAAGTATGATGCTCTTTCCGTAGATCATATTGAATATACAGAAGAAGAAGAAATAAATGCATTATTAAACAGTGCTACAATGCCGACAATACTTCCGGGAGCTGCTTTCTTTTTAAATATGCCCTATGCACCCGCACGCAAAATGATGGAAGCTGGTCTTCCAATAGCAATTGCATCTGATTTTAACCCGGGATCTTCACCTTCAGGAAATATGAAATTAATGATGTCTTTTGCTTGTGTAAATTATAAAATGTTACCTGAAGAAGCAATTCATGCAACTACTATAAATACAGCATATGCAATGGGTGTAAGTGACATTGTGGGAAGTATTTCCAAAGGAAAAATAGCGAATTTATTCATTACAAAAGAAATTCCTACATATAATTTTATGCCGTATGCTTATGGCTCAGATTTAATTAATACAATAATACTTAAAGGCAAGATATTATAATTTTTCACATTTTTTTAACATTTTGATAGGAAAATGTTAAAAATTATATTTTATATATTATATTTGTATGAATTTTACTTTGCTTCTGTAGAAGGTATATAATATTTTGTAAAAATAATATATAAAAATGAAAAAAAATTGGGGAACTATTGTTAGTATTTGTTGTTTTATTATTTTATTAGGCGGCATGTATTCATGCGGTGGTCGTATTAATTCTTCTGAAAGTCTTTTTCGTGCTATTGAGAAAAAATACAATGGAAGATGGTTTGATCATATAAAGTTTTGCAGGACAGTAAAATATTTTGATAATAATGAAATTGTAAAAACAGAAAAATGGATATCTGAATATAAATATCCAGGTCAATCAATAATAAAAATAAATCATGAAAATAGCCAGAATGGGTATTTATATCGTAACGATTCTGTATATATATTTGAGAATAATAAGATTGCAATTAGCCGAAAACATAAATATGATATATTAATATTCTGTATGGATATATACAATATTCCACATAAAAACCTTAATAATTCTTTTACTGAATTAGGTTTTGATATGAAAAAATTTCATGTTGCAAAAAATAAAAATAATGGAAATACATGTTACGTACTTGGTGCGGAAAAAGGAGATTTAACTTCTGACCAGATTTGGTTTAATACTAAAAACTTACTTGTGGAAAAAGTTATTAAAAATGTGGATGACGGTATAATGGAAACATGTTATGATAATTATATAAATGTAAGCAGCATCGGCTGGGTTAATCAAAATGTTTCTATAAAAGTTAATGATGAAATGTACTTTTTAGGATCAAGTTATGATATTATAATTCCTGATGAACAGAAACGTGAAATTTTAATATCAGATTTTTTAAATAACAATTTAGCAATTGATAATTTATTATTTGAAGATTTTGATAATAAATATTATTACAAATGTCTTGAAACTGTTTCACAGATTTTCAAATTTGATACAACAAATTTAGGAAAGTACTAAGAATAAAAGCCTGTAGAAGTTAAATTTTTTTATGATAATTTGTCTCATAATTTATATTATGTTAAATAGAAAATTTTAATCTCTCTATTTAATACTATCCTTCTCCGACCTTATTAATCTTAAAATACTATCAGCTATACTTAAATAAATATCAGGATTATTTAAAATATTATAAAGATTATTATAATCATCCATGATTTTTTTATAATTAACTCCTTCCGGAATAACTTTTTCTAACTCTTCTTTAATATTCTTTACTGTTAATTTATTTTGAATTAATTCTTTTACACACTCTTTATCCAAAATAATATTAACTAATGAAATATGCTTTATATGTAAAATTAAGCCGGCAATAATTACAGAAATAATATTTCCTTTATAACAAACAACCTGAGGAACTTTAAACAATGCTGCTTCTAATGTTGCTGTTCCTGAAGTTATTAAACCTGCAACAGAATGTGATAATATTTCGTATGTTTGGTTAAAAATTAATTTTACATCATAGCCTTTTAAATATTCATCATAAAATCTTTTTTCAATTGCTGGTGCACCTGTTATAATAAACTCATAATCAGGAAAATAAGTTGAAGATTTTAACATTAAAGGTAACATTTTTTTGATTTCCTGTTTCCTGCTGCCAGCCATTAAAGCAACAACAGGTTTTCCTGAAAGATTATTTTCTCTACAGAAAGTATCAAAAGTTTTCGGCGAATAGTTATTCACTAAATCAACTAACGGGTTTCCAAAATATTCTACTTCAATATCATATTTTTTATAAAAATCTTTTTCAAATGGTAAAATTACATACATTTTGTCTACGTAATCCTTAATTTTATAAACCCTTGATGTCTTCCAAGCCCAAACATTCGGAGAAATTAAATAAATAGTTCTAAAATTATTTTTCTTGGCCCATTCTGCCATCCTTAAATTAAAACCAGGATAATCTACAAAAATTATGACATCGGGATTGTATGATTTTATTTCTGCTTTACATTCTTTAAAGTTTTTTTGAATAGTAAACAGATTTTGCAATACCTCAACAAATCCCATAAAAGCTAAGTCTTTTATGTGTTTTTTTACATCAACGCCTGCATCAATTGAAAGGTCTCCTCCCCAACCTGCAAAAACGGCATTTTCATCTAATATTCTTAATTGCTTTACTAAGTTTGAAGCATGTAAATCTCCTGATGCTTCTCCGGCAATAATAAAATATTTCATTATATAAATTTTATAACAAACACTGCAAGTGTATAGACTAAAACTGAAGCAACCACTCCTTTTATTGCATACCAGTAATCTAATTTTTTAAATATCAAATACAAAATTAAATTAGGTAATACACAAACACTTATAACAGGGACAAGAACTTCACTGGATTTTAGATATACAATAAATTCTGAAAGGTCAAGCCCCTCTCCTTTTATTTTTAAATATAAAAAATATATAAGAAAACAAATAAAAGGAGTTAGTATTCCTAATGCTAATCCAAAAACCGGTTTATTGAATTTTTTTATTTTATTTGGCTTTATTTCCATAATTTAAATATTCCATTTTTTTAGTTCATTAATTAAGTTATATTCTGTAAAATCTGGTTTTACAGGAACAATAGCTGCATAATTATTCTTCAATGCCCATTCATCAGTAGCATTATCATCCGGTTCAAAATTGTAAAATTTTCCTGTGTACCAATAATAATCTTTTCCCAGTGGATCTATTCTTTTATCAAAACCTTCTTTCCATACTCCTGCTGTTTGTCTGCAAACCATATAACCCTTAAAATCATTTTTATTTACTACAGGATAATTTACATTTAAAGAAACTTGTTCTGGTAAACCATTTTCAAGTACTTTTTTTATAAGTACCGGACCATGACTTTCCACAATACTAAAGTCAGCATTTTTACTATGATCATCAACAGAAAATCCTATTGATGGAATTCCATGAAGACTGGCTTCAATTGCAGCTCCCATTGTACCGGAATATATTATATTTATTGCAGCATTAGAACCATGGTTTATTCCGGATACCATCAAATCTGGTTTCCTATCGAGTAAGCTATTAATAGCCAATTTAACGCAATCAACAGGAGTTCCTGAAACCGAATAGATAGCTATTTTTTCAGATTCTTCAATCTTAGACACTCTTAAAGGATCAAATGAACTTATGGAATGACTCATCCCTGATTGTCCTTTATCAGGAGCAACTACAAGAAGATCTCCAAAAGGTTTTACTATATCAATAAGAAATTTTAACCCACGTGCATCTATTCCATCATCATTAGAAACCAGTATCAATTTTCTTTTTTGTTTCATTCTTATTGTTTTTTTGCAAAAATAGTAAATATGTTTTATAAAGTTGAAAATCTCATAATCTTAATAAAATTAAAAATTATGACAAATTCAAAAATATTAATTTTTACTTTTTATATAAATTAATAAACCGTCTTTTGCTTCAACAGTATCAGGAAAAATATCCCTGGCTTCATTAAGTAGAATATCTACATTTTTATATCTAGATGAAAAATGTCCTATTACTAACTCGCCGGCATTTACTTTTTTGGCAATTTCGGCTGCTTGTGAAGCTGTTGAATGCATTGTTGTTTTTGCCATTTCTTTCATATCCGAACCAAACGTTGCTTCGTGATATAATATATTTACATTATTTATATATTTTTTAATATTTGGTATTGGTAAAGTATCTGTACAGAATGCATAAGAGCATGGCGGTATTGGAGAATGAGTAAGTTCTGTATTTAAAATAACTCTACCATCAGGAAGTACAAAATCATTACCGTTTTTTATATCAATAATTTGCTTTATCGATAGGTTATATCTGGATATTATTTCTTTTCTTATATTTAATTGTTTTGGTTTTTCTTCAAATAAAAAGCCGAATACAGGTTTACTATGCTTTAAAGGAAAACTATAAACATTAAGATGTTTATTGCTAAAAATTAAACTCTTACCTGAGCAATCCAAAGAGTAAAAATTTATTTTATAATTTAAATTATCATTATTCAGATCAAGAACTGTTTCATATAATTTCTTAAGTTGTTCTGGAGCAAATATATTAAGATCCTGCTTCCTCCCCAATAAGTTAAAACTCGAAAGTAACCCGAATATCCCATAAATATGATCTCCGTGTAGATGAGAAATAAATATATTTTTTAACCTTCCAAAATGAACATTATATCTTCTCATTTGCATTTGAGTCCCTTCACCGCAATCAATAAGATATGGTACTTCATTATATAGTACCGCTTGTGCTGTTGTCATTCTGGTGGAAGTCGGCAATGCACTACTACTACCTAATATCCTTACTTTAAAATCATGCATTTATAGTTAAATTAAAGATTTTTTTTACATTCGAAAGATACTTAAATATAAATTAAAAAAACTGGAGTAAACTCCAGTTTTTTTATTTAATATATTTCTGAATAATTATTAAAATTTATAAGCTGCTCCTATAGTAACATTACCAAGATTTTTAATATTGTTCATATCTAAACCTAAATTAAAATTAGTTTCAGAACCGGCATCTTTATACATATTGTGAGTAAATCCAATATTTAGGAAATTTAAACTTGTAAAAAGAACTAATTTATCTGAAACATCATAAGTAAATAAAGGACTAATTGCTAATCCTATACGTGAGGATTTAATCTCAATATCATCACCTGCCAAAGGAGTAGTGGTAACATTATGACTTCCAAAAAATAAAGAAGCTTTTCCTAAAATTTTGAATTTACCAAAGCTACAAAATGAATAACGAAAATATGGAGCAATTGAAAAATCAGTAGTATTAATTTTATCTACTGTAACTTCAGTTTTGTTTGATGCAATACTAAAACCTATTTCTAAACCGATATCCATTTTATCATTTAGTGAATATCCAACTTCAGGCGAAATACTAAACCCGAATAATGATGTTTTTTCTCCAGCTTCTGGTTTATAGGTTGTAGAATTTACTCCTAAAGAGCCACCAACATACAATTGTGCATTTGCAAATAAAACTACACAAAAAATAAAACTTACTAGTAAAAATAACTTTTTCATAATTCTATATATTTAATGATTAATAATTTAATATTTAATAAAAAATAAAAACTGCTCCTAATGTAACATAAGAGCAGTTTTTTCTTATTAAAATATTATTGTTTATTTTTCTTTTCTTGTTGTAACAATTCTTCTTTTAGTGCAGCAAGATCTGTTACATCTCCCAGAGTTGTTTTTTCTATTTTATCCGCGGGTTTATTTACTTTTTTACTTACTTTTTCCCCACTCTGTTTTACTCTCTTTTCTTCTTCAGCTGCTTTATTTATGTCTTCATGTATTCTTGAATGAGATACGAAGATTTTTTTAGCATCTTTATTGAATTCAATAACTTTAAATTCAAGTTTTTCATCAATTCTAGCCGGAGTACCATCTTCTTTAATAAGATGTTTCGGAGTAGCAAAACCTTCAACTCCATAAGGAAGTGCAATTATTGAACCTTTATCGTTCATTTCTATAATTGTTCCTTCATGAATTGAATCAACAGTAAATATAGTTTCAAATACTTCCCATGGATTCTCTTCAATTTGTTTATGACCAAGGCTTAAACGACGGTTTTCCTTATCTATTTCCAGTACGATAACTTCAAGTTCAGAACCTATTGAAGTAAATTCTGCCGGATGTTTGATTTTTTTAGTCCATGAAAGATCTGATATATGAACAAGTCCGTCAACTCCTTCTTCAAGTTCAACAAATACGCCGAAGTTGGTAAAATTCCTTACTTTTGAGTTATGTCTGGATCCTATTGGATAACGTTCTTCAATATTTTCCCATGGATCAGGATATAACTGTTTAATACCTAATGACATTTTGCGTTCTTCGCGATCTAATGTCAGGATAACTGCTTCAACATCGTCTCCGATTTTCATAAATTCCTGTGCAGAACGTAAATGCTGAGACCAGGACATTTCGCTTACATGGATAAGTCCTTCAACACCAGGTGCAATTTCTACAAATGCACCATAATCTGCAAGAACCACTACTTTTCCGGTAACTTTGTCTCCAACTTTCAGATTTTCGTCCAATGAATCCCATGGATGTGGAGTCAATTGTTTTAAACCTAATGCAATACGTTTTTTGTCATCATCAAAATCCAGAATTGCAACCTGAATTTTTGAATCTAATGTAACTATTTCTTCAGGATGAGTTACTCTACCCCATGATAAATCCGTAATATGAATCAATCCGTCTACTCCGCCAAGGTCAATGAATACACCATAGCTTGTAATATTTTTAACAGTTCCTTCAAGAACCTGACCTTTTTCAAGTTTAGAAATAATATGTTTCTTTTGTTCTTCAAGTTCTGCTTCAATAAGAGCTTTATGAGATACAACTACGTTTTTAAATTCTTCGTTTATTTTTACGACTTTAAATTCCATAGTTTTACCAACATATATATCATAGTCGCGGATAGGCTTAACATCAATCTGGGACCCGGGTAAAAACGCCTCAATACCAAATACGTCGACTATCATACCACCTTTAGTACGACATTTAATGTAACCTTTAACAATTTCGTCATTGGCACATGCTTCATTAACACGCTCCCATGATTTAAGAGATTTTGCTTTTTTGTGTGATAAAATCAATTGGCCGTCGATACTTTCCATGTTTTCTACAAAAACTTCTACTTTATCTCCGACTTTTAATTCATCTTCATTTCTAAATTCATTTGCATTGATTACGCCCTCAGATTTGTAACCAATATTTACAACAACTTCACGTTTATTAATAGCAACAACTGTTCCTGTTGCAACTTCGCCTTCCTGTACTAATTTGAAAGTGTTGTCATAAACTTCTTCAAGTTTTTCACGATCTGCTTTTGAATATGATTCATCTTTTTTTCCAATCATATCCCAGTTGAAATCTTCAAGAGGTTGAATATTTCTCGCTGATGGTTTTGATGCTGAAGATCTGGGCTTCACTTCTTTTTTTTCTTCATTAACAACTTCTGTTGTTATATCAGAACCTTGTTCCACTATTGGATCCTGATTCAAAATTTCTTTGTTTTCTTGTTCTGTCATTTTTCTTTTTAATGTTTTTCTAATTAATTGTGTTAGACATTATATTACTAAATTTCGAAGTGCAAAAGTATCTTTTTTTTCTGAAAATCAAATACTTTAATTAAAAAATCTTTATTTTTTTAAATTAATTGACTATACTCTCTTATAACAGATTTATTCTTATAAATACTAAAAAATTGTGTCAGTAATTTTTGTCAGTAATTTTTTTATAAATTTGCCGAAAAAAAATGGCACAGTCAAATATATTAATAATATATACCGGTGGAACTATCGGCATGATAAAAAGTGAATCAGGAGTTTTATTGCCTTTTAATTTTGAAAATCTTTTAAATTATATTCCTTTATTAAAAAATTTTCCGGCAAATATTCATTCATATAGTTTTGATACACCTATTGATTCTTCAGACGCAAATCCTGATTTTTGGGTTAAACTGGTGAAAATAATAAGCGAAAACTACGATAATTATGATGGTTTTGTTATTCTTCATGGTTCAGATACAATGGCATTTACTGCATCAGCATTAAGTTTTATGCTTGAAAACTTAACTAAACCTGTTATTCTTACAGGTTCTCAATTACCTATAGGGCTATTACGTACAGACGGAAGAGAAAATATTATTGCAGCTATAGAACTTGCTGCCCTCAAAAAAAATGAAAAACCTATAATTTCTGAGGTTTGTATATATTTTGAAAATAGTTTGTATCGAGGGTGCAGGACAAATAAATACAGCGCTGAAAATTTTGATGCATTTATATCTCCCAATTATCCGAAACTGGCAAGTGTCGGAATTGACATTACTGTTTATGAAGATAGATTGATGCATAGTAACCTGGATTTTTTAATAACACATACAGAACTTTGTAAGGAAATTGCAATTATAAAATTTTTTCCCGGAATTCAATCAAAAACAATAGATGCCATAATTAACATCCCAAACCTTAAAGGCATTATTATTGAGACATACGGGTCAGGAAATGCTCCTACCGATCCTGAAATTATAGCATCTTTAAAGCATGCTATTGATAATAATATTATTGTATTAAATATTACTCAATGTACAGTTGGAAAAGTTAATCAAGGTAAATACTTAACAAGTACACAATTGAAAGAAATAGGTGTTATAAGTGGCAGTGATATGACAACAGAAGCAGCTTTGACAAAACTAATGTATTTATTAGGTAAAAAGTTTTCAGGCTCAGAGTTGAGTAAATTACTTTCTCTTTCGTTAAGAGGTGAACTTACACCATAAAAAAACTCCTGAGTTTAAAACTCAGGAGTTTTTTTATGGTGATATTATAAATCATTTTAATCTGTTAATGCTTCTAATTCTTTTCTTACCTTTTCAAATTCTTCCATTTTTCCCAAACGGTAATATATTGTTCTCAATGTATTTAACACGTTCAAATTTGTTGGCTGTTGTGAATATGACTTTTCTAAGTACGGTAAAGCATTGCCAAACAAGCTGTTGGATATTTCTTTATACTCATTCATTTTCGCAAATTCATTTATCGGGACATTTTCTTCAGCCCAATCTAATGTATCAACTGCACTATTGTAATAAAATGCTCCCATACTGTAATTTGCATCAAAATTTTCAGGATCGATTTCCAATGCTTTTTCATATTCATTTTTAGCATCTTCTTTTCTCTTCATTTCTTCAAGTAATGTTCCTTTAATTACATAAAACTGAGGATCATTCGGATTTTTTTCTATAGCTAAATTAATATAATTAAATGCTTTTTCTGTTTCACCGATATTTACATAATAATTAAATAATTCAATTACTAAAGGATAATTAGAGTTCGGATATTTTTCTATACCTTTTTCGAGCGTTTTCAGCATTTTTTCAGTATTTTCCATAGCCTGGTATGCGCGGGATTGATTCATGTATACACTTACCTTTTCTTCTTCGTCAACACCATAGTTCAATTGAATAAGTGCTTCATTTAAATCAATAGCTTCTTTGAATTTTTCAGATCGCATTGCTGCAAGTGATGTGAAATAAATCAATTGAGTATCAACTTTAAATGACAATGTTGCAATATCCAGCGCTTTTTCAAACTGACTATAAGCTTCTTCATAGTTATTTGTTTGAAAATTAGCTACGCCTTTATTTACAAATGCATTTGACAAAGCAGGGAATCTATTCATCAATATATCGATTAATGATTCGGAATCTTCAAAGTTACGTTCATCATTTTCACTTAAAATTTTCACAAATCGCATAAATCCTACTTCACTCTCAAGGTCTATATTTTTATCTTCAGGATTTTTTAAGTTATACTTAATTGACTTCAAATATGCATCATAAGCTATATCAAGACAAGTTTCACCACATAATGCATTATACTTTTTATTATCAGTAATTCCAAGAGCCTGATATATCTGACCTTTATAATAATAAGTTCTAAACCATTCTTTTGTCTGAGCATGGTCTTCAGCTTTATCAATAGCTTTCTTGGCATCTTCTAAAAAGCCATCTTTCAAAAAGTTAAAAGCACTAGTAACTGCTGTTTTCTGAGAAAAACCGGAAATACTAATTATAAACAATATCAACAATAAACCTACTTTTTTCATAATTAACACTTTTACATTTAACATAAAACAAATGTACAAATAGTTTGCCAACAAACAATATAATTTTAAAATAATTTAATCTTCACTCTTCTCCAAGGATATTTCGTCCGCAGTATTGTCAACATTACTTGTGGAATCCTCATTGTCTGAATTATAAGCTTCATTTTTTTCATCCAAAGCTCCATCTTCTATTTTAGCAACAGAAGCAATAGCATCATCATCTCTAAGATTTATTAATTTTACCCCTTGGGTTGCCCTACCCATAACTCTTAAATCTTCAACTGCCAATCGTATGGTAATTCCGGACTTATTTGTAATCATCAAGTGGTCATTGTCTGTTACGGCAGAAATATCTATTAATTTTCCTGTTTTTTCTGTTATGTTTATCGTTTTTACTCCTTTCCCACCACGATTTGTTATTCTGTAATCATCAATACTTGAACGTTTTCCATATCCATTTTCAGAAACAACAAGTATTTCCTGATTTGGCTTAACGGTTATCATACCAATAACAACATCATCATCTTCAAGAGTTATACCTTTAACTCCTGTAGCTGTTCTTCCAATTGGTCTCACATTATTATGAGGGAAACGGATAACCTTACCGTTCCTTGCACCCATCATTATATTTACAGGCTCTTCATCAGTAGTATATTCTATAAGATTTGCCGTAAGCAAACTGTCTCCTTCTCTTACATTTATTGCAAAAACTCCATTTTGACGAGGACGAGAATATTCAACTAATCTTGTTTTTTTGAATACTCCTTTTTTAGTACACATAATTACGTATGAATTATATGTATAATCATACTCTTTCAATGATTTTACATTAAGGAATGCTTTTACTTCATCATCCGGCTCTATATTTATTAAGTTCTGAATGGCACGACCTTTTGAAGTTTTGGTTCCTTCCGGGATTTCATAAACTTTTAGCCAATAGCATTTACCAGATTTTGTAAATAAAAGCAGAGTATTATGCATTGTTGCAACAAACATATGCGCAATAAAGTCTTCATCCCGTGTTGTTGAACCTTTAGAGCCTACGCCTCCTCTATTTTGAGCTTTAAATTCGGTCAGTAATGTTCTTTTTATATAGCCTAAATGCGAAATAGTTATAACCACATCGTCATCAGCATAAAAGTCTTCAGGATTCAATTCTTCAGAAGCATATACAATTTCGGTCCTTCTTTTATCGCTATATTTCTCTTTTAACTCAAGCATCTCATCTTTAACAATTTGCAT
Source organism: Bacteroidales bacterium (assembly GCA_031275085.1). Lineage (GTDB taxonomy): Bacteria > Bacteroidota > Bacteroidia > Bacteroidales > ML635J-15 > Bact-19. The sequence goes on from JAISPG010000073.1 coordinate 101,129, forward strand.
CCTGAGATCAAAATTCTCCAGAATTTCTTTAAAATGAGATATTTTTTCCAGTAATTCATTATATTCCAGACGGAGTTTATCCTGTTCCAGCCCTGTCAACTGGCGTAGACGCATATCAACAATAGCACGTGACTGTATATCTGTAAGGTCAAACCTCTGTATAAGAGATTCCCGAGCTTCATCAGGACTTGAAGAATTTCTTATTATACTTACAACTTCATCAATATTATCACTTGCAATTATTAATCCTTCTAAAATATGAGCTCTTTCCTCAGCTTTACGAAGATTAAACTGAGTACGGCGCACTACAACCTCATGACGATGTTCTACAAAATTTGAAATAAGTTCTTTCAAATTCAACAACTGAGGGCGCCCCTTTACTAAAGCAACGTTATTGATTGAAAAAGAAGACTGTAGAGCTGTATACTTAAACAATTTATTTAATACGATATTAGCAACAGAATCTCTTTTGATATCAATAACAATTCTCATACCTTCACGGTCGGACTCATCATTAATATTAGAAATTCCATCCAGTTTCTTTTCATTAATAAGCTCAGCTATTTTAATAATAAGCTCAGCTTTATTTACCATGTATGGAATTTCTGAAACAATAATCTTCTCTCTGCCGCTATCCGATACTTCTATTTCTGTTTTGGAGCGTATTATTACTCTTCCCCTACCTGTTTCATATGCTTCTTTAACACCTTCCACACCGTATATTATTCCACCTGTAGGAAAGTCAGGGGCCTGAATTAATTTACTTAATTCTGAAATTTCTATATCATTGTTATCAATATATGCAATAATACTGTCAACTGTCTGTCCTAAATTATGAGGAGCCATATTCGTAGCCATACCAACAGCAATACCGTTAGTACCATTTACTAATAAATTTGGCAACTTGGTCGGCATTACAGAAGGCTCTTCCAATGAATCATCAAAATTCAGATGAAAATCAATAGTTTCTTTATCAATATCTACCAGAACTTCATCTGCTATTTTTGCCATTCTGGCTTCAGTATAACGCATTGCTGCAGGACTATCACCATCTACCGATCCGAAATTTCCCTGTCCGTCAACCAGAGGATATCTTAATGACCATTCCTGAGCCATTCTTACCATTGCAAAATATACGGAAGAATCTCCATGTGGGTGATATTTACCCATTACTTCTCCTACAATCCTGGCCGACTTTTTAAATCCTTTGTTTGAAAACAAACCTAATTCCGACATTCCATAAAGTATCCTGCGTTGCACAGGTTTCAGCCCATCTCTCACATCGGGTAATGCTCTGGAAACAATAACTGACATTGAATAATCAATGTAAGCAGATTTCATTTCCTCTTCTATATTAACCGTAAGAATTCTTGATCCTCTTTGTTCGTCCGACATATTTTTATTATTTTAAAATCTTATTATGCTAATAATCAATAAGTTAGTTTTTTAAAAACTAAAACACTAAGATACAATTTTTATTCCGTCTTACCAAAAGGCGCACAATTTGTTTTCAACAAACAATGTTTATAAAAAATGTCTTTTGGTTTTATTCAAAGCCTGTTAAGCATATGAAATATTTTATACTTTTGATAAAAAAATAAGATTATGTTAGAAAATTTAGATCAGATTTTATCGAAAAATATGGCAGCAGCAAAAAGATCTGCTATCAGAGAAATATTGAAACTCACACAACGTCCTGAAATTATTTCTTTTGCAGGTGGACTACCTGCCGAAGATTCTTTTCCAGTAGAAGATATAAAAGAATGTATCAATGAAATTTTAACCGAATCAGGAACAAAAGCTCTTCAGTATGGAACAACTGAAGGTTATGATGAGCTTCGCAAAGAAATTGTGAAACATTATAAAACTCAGGGTATAGATATTACAATAAATAATATTATGATCACAACAGCCTCTCAACAAGGTTTGGATCTCACCGGCAAAATATTTCTAAACCCTGGTGACACTGTAATATGCGGTTTACCTTCATATCTTGGAGGATTATCTGCATTTAAATCTTACGGCGGCGAAATGGTTGGAATAAAATTCGATAAAAATGGGATGAATCCTGTAGAGCTGGAAAAAAAGCTGGAAGAATTAAAAAAACAAAACAGGTTACCTAAATTTATTTATCTAATTCCTGATTTTCAGAATCCTGCAGGGCTTACATATCCGGAATCACGTAGACAGGAAATTTTGGACCTTGCTGACAAATATGATATTTTAATAATAGAAGATAGTCCATATCGTGAATTAAGATTTGATGGCGAAGAACAAAAAATGATTTACGAACTTGATAAAAACAGTCGCGTAATTATTCTCGGAACTTTTTCTAAAACACTTGCTCCGGGGTTCAGAATGGGTTGGGTCATTGCACATGAAAAAATAATAGAAAAATATGTAACAGCAAAACAATCTACAGATTTATGCACTCCGGCATTGTTACAAATGGCTGTAGCCAGATATATGCAAAAAGGATATTTACAGAAAAATCTTAAAAAAACAATAGACTTATACAGAGAAAAAAGGGATCTGATGCTTAATTGTTTCAAGCAATATATGCCTGAAGGCGTTACATGGACAGAGCCTCAGGGTGGTTTATTCTTATTCCTTTATCTTCCTGAAAATATGGATGCAGAAAAACTTTTTGATGTTGCAATAAAAAATGATGTTGCATTTGTCATCGGACAGGTTTTTCACTGCGATGGAAGCGGAAAAAATACAATGAGGCTAAATTTCTCATTTCCGACACACGAACAAATTGACACGGGAATACAAAGATTAGCTAAAGCAATTAGAGAATATGTCAACTAGAATTGACGATCTGAATTAAGCAAATATTTAGCAATAAATTCAAATGCGTATTTGAAAATCATTTTTATTGTTGAGTTGTCTGTTTGTTTATATCGCCCAATGTATATTTTTAATACAAAGCCTTAGTTTTCATACAGATATAAATTCTGTATGATTTTTTTCTGAAATATTTAAAATAAGATATTATTAAAATATTTTAGCTGTTATTTTATTGACAGCTATAAAATATTATATCAAATTCACACTAAATAAATAAAAGTATAAAGATTTACTACGAGGATTATATTTTATAAAAAATTCTTAGCATTTTTGCAGCAAAATAAAATATGTATAATCTTTTACTTTATATTTCTATTGTGTAACACAAAGTAAAAAATAAAAAATATGAAAAAGCAACTACATAAAACAATATTTATTTTAATCTTATCATTGTGTTTATCTGTTATAAGCTTTGCGCAAGAGAAATTTGATTCTGTAGGAAACAAACCGGAAAAACCAATTAAGATATTTGATAATTTAAAAATTTCAGGATACATACAAACACAATTTCAATATGGAGAAAAAGATGCAATTTTAAGTGTAGGAGCTGATAATGAAAATACAAATAAATCTTTTAATAGAATAGGAATCCGTCGGGGAAGAATCAAATTTTCCTATGAAGAAAAAATAGTGACAGCTGTTTTTCAAATAGATCTTACAGAAAAAGGTATTGGTTTTAGAGATGTATATATTAACATTAAAGATCCATGGTTAAATTTAATTTCACTACGGACCGGGATTTTTGACCGTCCTTTTGGTTATGAAATAAGTTATTCGTCTTCACGTAGGGAGTCCCCCGAACGTTCCACTGTTTTTCAAACATTATTTCCACAAGAGCGGGATTTAGGCACAATGCTTATTTTACAAGCTCCTAAGAATTCTGTTTTAGACTTACTTAAACTTGAAGCAGGTTTATTCGCAGGAAACGGAATAAAACAAGAAACAGATAATAAGATGGATTTTATCGGTCATTTATTTGCTGAAAAAAAGATTAATAATAATTTTTTATTAGGAGGCGGGATATCATATTATAACGGAAGCGTTTACCAAGGTACAGATAAAGTTTATAGAATGGAGGGAATTTCTTTTATTCCTGAAGATACTTTAAACACATTTGGAAAGTTTGCAAAACGTCAATATTTTGGAATAGACCTAAGATTCGATGTAAAAAGCATATTGGGGACAACACACTTAAAAGGAGAATACTTATTCGGACAACAGCCCGGAAATGCAAATGACAGTAAAAGTCCAAATTCATCTACCCTACCGGAATATGATACATATATAAGGAATTTTAACGGATGGTATATAATGTTTATTCAGGATATTGGCAAATTACCTGTTTCTTTAGTATTAAAATATGACGTATTCGACCCGAATATCAAAATATCCGGAAATGAAGCAGGATTACACAATACAAGTCCGGCAGATCTTGCCAGAAACACTCTTGGAATAGGATTATTATGGAACATTACAAAAAATATTCGTTTACAAACTTATTATGAATTCAATAAGAATGAAATTTCAGAAAATATCCCTGATTACGAAAGCAACAGAAAAGATAATGTATTCACATTAAGATTACAGTATAAATTTAACTAAGGACGAAAAATTAAGATTTATTTATTAATAAAGACATAAACAACACTGCATTTTTACATATATTCTTTTATTTCATAAAAGTAAAATATTTTAAAATCATATTTTTGTAAAAATAAAATATAAAATGAAACACTCAGTAAAAGAATGGTTTTTGGCAACTCGTCCCTGGTCTCTTACAGCATCAAGCATGCCGGCATTAGTAGCTATTTCATATATTTTCTATATAGATGATAAATTTATCAATATAAACTGGATATACGGACTATTAGGTCTTTTGGGCGCTATTATATTTCAGATCGGAGGTAATTTATTAAATGATTATTTTGATTTTAAATATAATGTCGACCGTAAGGATACATATTCAAGCAGAACCTTAGTTGACAATATATTTACATCCAAATCTATTTTTAATTTTGGACTGATTTCACTTATTGCCGGAAGCATTATTGGAATTTATTTAATGTTAAATACCGGATGGCATTTATTATGGATAGGAATTCTTGGCTTTCTCGGATCTTACTTTTATTACAAACTAAAATACATCGCTCTTGGGGATTTGAATATTTTTATTATTTACGGATTATTGATAAGTCTGGGAATTGGATATGTTATGACTGGTGAATTAATTTGGAATATTTTACTTGTATCTTCACCTGTAGGATTTTTAATTGTTGGTATATTACATGCAAATAATACACGGGATATTTTAAACGATCAAAAAGCCGGAATAAAAACTCCTGCAATGAAACTAGGGTTAAAAGCGTCAAAACTTTATTTTCTGCTGTTAAATTTTGGAGCATATATAATGATTTTATTATTATTATTTTTTAAAATATTACCTCCACTTTGCATATCAATCTTTTTCATATTGCCAATATCTATAAGGAATATACGACAAATGAATGAAGCCGGCATAGAAAATCTTGAAAAAATAAAATATTTAGCTGAATCAATGGCAAAACTGGTAATGTTATTTAGTTTGATGTATGCAATTTCAAATTTTATTGCAGGATTAGTGTGATCAAAACTATTTTAAATCAACAATTCTTCGTATTGCAGCATAAGCGCACATACATCCAAATACAACAGGCATATAACTTATTGTTCCTACATTTGATTTTTTATTTTGAGTTTCTTCTTCAATGATAGAATCCTTATCTGTTTTTTGTATCGAATAAACCACTTCGATTCCATCATAAATTCCAATTTTATGTAATCTTTTTCTAAGCATTTTTGCAAGTCCGCAGTTAAAAGATTTTGAAATATCATCAATCCGGATACTTAAAGGATCTGTCTTTCCTCCTGCTCCCATACTGCTAACAAAAGGTATTTTCTTTTCATAACATATTCTAATTAAATTTAACTTTGGCGATAAAGTGTCTATAGCATCAATAACAAAATCCCAGTTTTCATCCAAAGTTTTCTGTAAAAGTTCATCTTTTAAGAATATATTTCTGATATGAATATTTGCTTCAGGATTTATGGATTTAAGTCTTAAATAAAATTCATCTGTTTTATTTTTTCCGATGTTATTATATGTTGCAATTATTTGTCTGTTGATATTCGTTTCTGAAATTGCATCAGCATCAATAATTGTAACATCTGAAGCACCTGCTCTTACCAATTGTTCAACAGTTGCTCCTCCTACTCCTCCTAACCCGCACACTAATATCTTTGCTGTTTTTAGCTTCTCCTGTTTCTCTTTTCCCAAAAGAAGCTCTGTTCTTTCAAACCAACTCATATTCCAATATCTTTTAAATTTGAATTAATGATATCAACCAATTCTTTAGAACTTAAATTTAATTTTGAAGCTATAATATCATATATATTCTTTATATTATAGTTTTTATCATCTGTTTCAAGGAATAATCTGTTAAGAGGGATTAATGCAAGAAATTTGTCAATTTTTTCAGGAGTTCTCAAAATAGTTTCTGATATAGAAAAATAAATATTATGTTCAATTAATTCTTTTATAAGTCCCACCTTGCCAGTAAATCCATGAATTATCCAGGCTTGCTGAGGTTGTAACTTCTTCTTTAAGAAAATTAATTCGTTATAAAATTTCACACAATGTATGATCAAAGGTTTTTTATATACTTCCGAAAGATTAATGTGTTCTATGAAAATATCTTCCTGTACTTTTATATTTACAGGAGAATTAGGATCCAATCCTGTTTCTCCAATTGCTATAATATTTTTTTGTGAGATTTTGGCATTTATTTCCCTTATTTTTCCTAAATAATCATTTTCGGAATAATACCATGGGTGTAAGCCAATAGAATATATTTTATCAGTATCTTCAGGAAACTCTTCAGGAAATAAATTAATTATTCCGAATTTTTCACTTTTATTATGAGTATGAAAATTAAAGAATTTCATTTTTATATTTTTTTCCCTGATATGAATTTATTTTTTTCATTTCAGAATTAACAAGATGAGCTACTTCAAAGTTCTTTTTCCCACCCCAATTAGGATAAATCAGCATATCTTTGGGAGATTCGCTGGTAAAACGGTCTATAATTATTCTGGGATTTAGTAACTCCAGAAAATTAATTATAATCCTGATATAATTTTCTAAGGATAAGTCAATAAACAAATCCGGCTGAGAATAATATATTTTAGCAAGACGGGTGTTTTTTAACACCTGCATTTGGTGAACTTTTAAAGTATTTAAAGGTAATTTTGATATATTTTCTGCATGTCTGTAAAAATCGTCTTCATTTTCGCCAGGTAAGCCTAATATTAAATGAAGTCCGCAATTTATACCAAAACTTTTTGTTAATTCCACCGCATTTATAGTTTGTTGATATGTATGACCACGGTTTATAAACTTTAATGTTTCATCGTTGGTTGATTCTGCTCCAAATTCAATGCTTACATATTTATTATCTGCAATTTTGGAAAGCAAACTAAGAATTTCTTTATTAATACAATCAGGACGTGTAGCAATAACAAGTCCTTCAACCCCATCAACCGATAATGCTTCGTAATATAATTTTTTCAGGATATCAATGTTTGCATAAGTATTAGTAAAAGCCTGAAAGTAAGCTAAATATTTTTGTGATTTATATTTTTCAGAAAAGAAAGAAATTCCTTTTTGTAACTGTCCGACAATACTTATTTCCGGAGAACAATAAAACGGGCTAAAACTTTTGTTCGTACAATAAATACATCCACCTTCGCCTTTTAAATTATCTCTGTTTGGACATGTAAATCCTGCATTAACAGAAATTTTTTGAACTCTGACACCAAATATATCTTTTATATAGGATGAATAATCATTCCATAAAAGTTTATTTTGACTGTGAGAAATCATTTTTCTGATTTTTTAATATTTTTCTTTTCCTCTTTATAAAAGTATTTTAGCTCAGTATCATCACTTTCTGTACAATTATAATCTTCGACTTTAAATTCGGTATATACGATTTCATCGTCATCATCTTCATATATATCCACAAATTTGGGAGGACGGTAGATAAATGACAGTCCAATACCAACAGCAAGTCCCGATAAGTGACCTTCCCAGCTGATACCATTATTCTGCGGAAATATCCCCCATATCATACTACCGTATAAAAACACAACAATTAAAGATACTGCTGTAAGATTACGGTTTTTGCTAAGTATCCCAGACGTGAAAATATATCCGGCAAATGCATATATCATTGCACTTGCTCCGATATGGATATTATCTCTTCCTATGATCCAGGTAAGTATCCCGCTAAGAAAATAAGACCAAAGAAAAACAGAAAGTGCATCTTTTTTGTAAAAATAAAAGATCATTGTGCCCATAATTATGAAACTCACAGTATTGGATAAGATATGGTCGAAACCACCATGCAAAAAAGGCATGGTAAATATTCCATACCAGTTAGATATACTTCTTGGCAATAATCCGTATTGAGATAGGTCTATGTGCAAACTGATTTCCAAGAGAAATACCATCCAGCACAAAAACATAAAGAATGCGGGAACTAATGATGCTATAAGAAATTTATGAAATTCATTTTTATGTTCATATTTGTTTTCAGACATGTGGCAAAGATAGTTTTTTTTAATAAAAGTTATACAGTAGAAGACTCCTTACATTTATCTAAACTAATACAATTTTTTTAATAATTTTGCTACGCCATTGTTTTCGTTGGAGTCAATAATATTGTAATTAAATTTTATATCATCAGGAGAGTTCTCCACAATGTATGAATTTTTCACATCAGCATAATTTAACATATCAAGATCATAATAATCATTGCCTACAATTACAATATCTTTTTTGAGTATATTTATTTTTTTTCTTATAAATTCAATCCCGGAAGCTTTGGATATTTTACCCGGAAGTATTTCGATCCATATTGATTTTCCATCTATGGGGCTGGTAGCTTTAACTATATTTAATTCGCCAAACTGTTTTTTTATTGTATTATAATGGTCTTGTTCTTTATTGCAAATAATAACAAACTGAGATGCTGTATCAGGACATTTGATAATTGGTTCCAGCCCATTATTTTTATAATGTCTGACACGGGTTATAAAATCTTTATTTAAATTCTTTCCTGAATAAAAATGATGAAAAAAATGATTATTCGGAACAGGTAATTGTACCATAAAATCATAATTATTCTCGACAAGAAAGTCGTAAATATTTTTAGTTTGTATATAATCTATTTCACTTTTGTGCAGTAATTCTTTTTTTCTCCAATCATAAATTCCAATGCCTGAAGAACATATTAAATAGTCAACAGGAAAATCCTTATCCACAACTTTTTCAATTGAAAAAAGACTTCTGCCTGTTGCCACAGCTCTAATAATACCTAAATTTCCAATTCTAACGAGTTCATCTATAGTTTCAGAAGATACCCTACTGTCATTTCCGGCTAAAGTTCCGTCATAGTCGGAGACAAACATTTTATTTACAAAATATTGTTCCAAATTAATATTTATCAAGTGTGATATTCTAAATTCTGACTTTATTTTATTAAAATGTACACATATACATATTTAATTTATGGCACCTATTAATTCCGTGATGTTTTTTATTCCATGAATATTACAATAATGTTTAATTCCTTCTAATATCTTCATGGTAATGTCAGGATAAATAAAATTTGCTGTTCCGATTTGTACGCAAGATGCTCCCGCAAGTAAGAATTCAATGGCATCATCTGCATTCATAATTCCACCTAAACCACATATCGGAATCTTTACAGCTTTTGAAACCTGCCATACCATACGGACAGCTATAGGCTTTATAGCAGGACCTGATAATCCTCCTGTAATTGTTGATAATTTAGGTTTTCTGGTATTTATATCTATAGCCATACCCAAAAATGTGTTTACAAGTGAAAGACTGTTAGCCCCCTGCTCTTCAACAGATTTCGCTATAGACACTATGTCTGTAACATTAGGAGAAAGTTTAACCATAAGATGTTTTTTATAAACTTTTCTGACCTCTTTTACAACCTGTGCAGCTGAGGAACAATTTGTTCCAAAAGCCATCCCGCCTTCCTTGACATTAGGACAACTTATATTTAATTCAATTCCCGGTATTTTATCCAGTTCATTAATTTTAGCTGCTGTTTCAACATAATCTTCAATTGCCGAACCACTAACATTTACTAAAATATTTGTATCATATTTGGATATACGTGGATATATTTCATTACAAAAAAAATCAACACCTTTATTCTGTAATCCCACAGCATTCAACATTCCTGATGCCGTTTCCGCCATTCTAGGATAAGGATTTCCTTCTCTTGCATTTAAGGTAGTCCCTTTTACTATAAAACCGCCCAAAGAACTTAAATCAACAAAATCTTCAAATTCATATCCATATCCAAACGTTCCGGAAGCAGTAAGTACTGGATTTTTAAAATTCAAGCCGTTAAAATCAATATTTAAATTTACCATATCAATTCTTTTACATTAAAAACAGGACCTTCTGTACAAACACACTTATGTCCGGACACTGTATCCTGGACACAACACAAACAAGCACCTATACCGCATGCCATCAAATTTTCCAGAGAAACCTCACAATCTATTCCCCTTTCAATTGCCCATTTGCCAAGGTCTTTTAACATAGCATCGGGACCACAAGCATAAATTTTCCCAAAAGGAAAAAATCTGGAATTTAATAGTGAATGTTCCAAAACTGTCCCCTTTTCTCCATAACTTCCATCATCAGTCGAATAATATACGTTTCCATATTTAGCATATTTATCCTTTAATAAAACTAATTTTGAATTTCTATATCCCATCAGTAATGTAGGTGTAATCCCAAAATTAAGCATGTATTTAGCAGTATATAATAATGGAGCCACGCCACATCCTCCTCCAATCAATAAAACTTTATTACATGAAGGCATGGAAAATGAATTTCCTAAAGGGTAAACAATATTAAGATACTCATATTTTTTTGTCTCAGACAATTTTAATGTTCCTTTTCCGGCAATTCGTATCAAAAGAGTTATTGTATTTTTATCATAATTTACATCATGAATACTGACCGGACGTCTTAAAAATGTCTCAGAAGTATCAGGTATTTTTACTTCAACAAATTGAGCAGGTAAAATAAATGGTAAATCTTCTTCGCTCTGGAGTTTTAATAAAAAATAGTCTTTATTTAACCTTTGATTTTTAACTACTAGCAAGCTATCAATATACTTTTTCATTTTACTAAATTATACATTAGCAAAATTAAATAATTTATTGATTTGGCAGGTAATAATCAAAACTTTTATCAGTATAAAACACAACAATTTTGTCAACATTTTTAATGTTTTTGTTAATTATTTGTTGTGTAGCTTGTTCTGTATAAATATCACCCGATTTATTACTTTCTATTTTCCCGGATCCATTATTCGTATCTTCAACTACAGTAGGAGGAATTTTACTTTCATACATAACCGTTCCCTGATTTTTAGGATTATTAGTAAATAAATCTAACTGAGGTTGTTCAAAAGTAGTATTTTCATCAAAATCGCTTTCTTTTACCGGAGATTTATACATATACCCTTTACCTGTTAATAACCATTCAGGGTTTATGCCTCGAAATCTTTCAACAATTTTTATAATAAAATCAAGAGAAGGATTATTTCGTCCGGATAAAATATGAGATATGCTTGAGGCTTGTACTCCAATTTCATCTGCAAATTTTGTTGCAGTATATCCTTCTTCTCGTATAATTTTAGCAATTCTGTCTTTCATATTTCTTATAAAAATTATTTTACAAATGTAATAATAAATTATTTTACAAATGTAATAATTTTGATTTTATTTATAATTTACATTTGTAAAATGAGGTAATATAAAATTTTTATATTATTTCAGAACTTTAAAGGCTTTGAGAAGTATTGAATCAAATTAAATATTATTTCAAATAAAGCTTTAAATTATATATCATAAATAACTGATTATTAATATTATATATATATATATAAATTAGCATTTTTTCATATAATATTAAATAATTTCACGAATGTAATTGATTTTATTAAATAATAAGTTCAAGTAAATCTTATATTTAATTGATTATAAGTATTTTAATCAAAATAATAATATTTCTTTGATTTATATTTATTATTTACATAAGTTAATTTACAATCTATTAATTATATGCTAATTTTGATATAATTCTCTTATGTTACATTTGTAAAATATGATTTATTTATAAATAATAAGTTTACAAATGTAACCTAGTATTATTTTTTACTATTTTAAAAATGTTATAAAATTGAAGAATAAAATTTTTTTAATAACTAATACTATCAAAAAAAATAATCTCTAAAATGGGATATAAATGATTAAAAAAACATACCTTCTCTACCCTCTTTTCTAATTTAAATTTATTAGAGGCATACTTAAAAAATTAAAATCAAACTTTGCTTTATGTACTTTTATTTGTTCATTAAGAAATTAAGAATGATAGATAAATTTCTAAATACAAAAAGTTTTTATTTCTTAAATTTTGCTGAGGAAAAGTAAAAAGTCTATTTGTCGTATCACCTCACCTGCATCAAGGTTTTTATTATTTTGTCTTTATTGTGAGTATATGTAGGGGTTAATCCAATAATAATTAATCTAGTTTTTTATATATCTTACTCATTTTAGGCAAAATAAGTAATCTTAAAGAAGTATCATAAGTGAAATAATTCCATGCCCAGTTAATAATAACAAAAATTTTATTTTTTAAACCGGTTGTGTATAACATATGTATTATTAACCATAAAAGCCATGCAATAAATCCGCTAAATTTTAATTTACCTAAATCTGCAACAGCTGCATTTCTGCTAATTGTAGCCAGTGATCCCTTATCCTTATAGTAAAATTTTTTCATTTTACTATTTCCTTTAACTACCCGATTCATATTTTTTGCAAGATTATTTGCCATTTGTAATGCGGTTTGAACAACTTGTGGATGACCTTTAGGATATTGGTCATTTATCATCAATGAAATATCGCCAATACAATAAATATTTTCATATCCTTTTACTTGATTATATTCATTGACAAGTAAACGTCCTTTCATATATACGTCATTATTCAATCCATTTATTGTATTTGCCTTAACACCTGCTACCCAAAATACATTCTGTGAATAAATTTCCTCTCCATTATCCATTTTTATACAATCATCTTCATAAGAAACGACAGCTCTATTTTGATGAATAATTACTCCTTTTTTCTGGAAATTTTCCAAGACCTTCTTTGATGCATATTCAGACATGGAAGACAGAAGCCTTGTAGAAGAATCAATCAAATGTATATTCATTTTTGAGAGATCTAATTCAGGATAATCTTTGTGCAATATATTTTTCTTTATATCGCTTAAGGCTCCTGTTAATTCAACTCCTGTAGGACCACCACCAACAATTACAAAATTAAGGATCTTCTCTAATTCACATTCAGAAGTTGCATTTAATGCTTGCTCTAAACTTAATAAGATTCGGTTCCGGATCAATATGGATTCTGAAATACTTTTCATACCGAATACTGCATCAATCAAGGAATTATTTTCAAAATAATTAGTGTCGCATCCTGTAGCAATAACCAAATAATCATAATGGATTTTTCCGATATTTGTTTCAACAATACTTTCGGAAGCATTTATATTTAAAGCCCTGCATGTTCGAAAATGAAAATTGGCATGTTCCTTAAAAGCCTTTCTAAGGGGAAAAGCTATTGAACTCGGCTCAAGCCCTGCTGTTGCGACCTGATACATCAAAGGTTGAAACTGATGATAATTAATTTTATCTATCAGTACCACCTGGAAAAGATTCGCATTTATTTTTCGTACAAACTTAAAACCTGCAAATCCTCCGCCGATAACAACTATCCTTTTTAATCCTTCTATATTAGGAATATCTACTGCTTCTCCCATTTAATAATAAATTTTATTGGAGAACATATTAAAAAAGGATTTGTTCAGAAAATACAGAACAGAATTTTTCTATATTTTTATAAAATCAAACAGTTAGTCTTAATAATTAAATCTATTTGATTTTTTGAGAAATATATAATTAGAAATTTGGTTTCAATTTGAAAGACTGATAATAATCGTCAATAATTTTTACCGCTTCTTCGGGAGTATCAACAATATTGACAAGATCCAGATCGTGGGGAGAAATATTTTTTTCTTTTTCAAGCATAACTTCTTTTATCCATTTAAAAAGTCCGCCCCAAAATTCCTTATCCAATAAAACTATAGGAAAGCGGGCAGATTTTTTTGTTTGAATAAGTGTTATGGCTTCAAATAACTCATCGAAAGTACCAAAACCTCCCGGAAAAACCACAAACCCCTGAGAATATTTCATAAACATAAGTTTTCTGACAAAGAAATAGTCAAAGGTTAACAATTTATCTTCATCAATATACTTGTTTGAATGTTGTTCAAATTCTAGTTTAATGTTACATCCTACAGATTTTCCATTACCTATGCTCGCACCTTTATTACCTGCTTCCATAATCCCGGGACCTCCACCTGTTATTACACCAAAGCCTTTTTGAGTAAGCAGGTAAGCCGTTTCGGTTGCCATTTTATAATACTTGTTATCTGTAGACGTTCTTGCGGAACCAAAAACTGAGACACAAGGTCCTATTTGTGCAAAATTTTCAAATCCGGTAACAAATTCTCCCATTATTTTGAAAATACTCCAAGAGTCATTTGATTTTATTTCTGTCCAGGTTTTTTCGTCAATCAAACTAATAATTTTTTCTTCTTCTGTCATTTATATATGCATTTAATTTAATAATTTGTCCAAATCATTCTTAAAATCTTCTGCTGTTTGGTAGCGCAAAGATAAAGATTTTATTATTTCAAATTTCAAATCATATGTAGAATAATATGATTCTGATTTTGGAAGATTAGGTTTTGTTGTTGCTTTAGAAATAATATAATATAAATCATCATCAAACCTAAAATGTTTTTCAATTTTAACTACAGACTGTAAACGGCGTAAAAGCAGAGGATTAACTGTTTTTAATGCCGGTTCTTTAGCAATTGTTTCATACAAAACCAAACCTGTACTAAAAATATCTGTATGCTCACCAATTAATTCAGGAAATCCAAATATTTGTTCGGGACTTCCATACATTACATTGTATGTTTTGTTGACTTTATCCAGATCGTCAGCTTCATAAGATTTTTTTACATTTCCGAAATCAATGATTTTAATAACTGGATCATCAGTATTTATATCATACTCTGGATCTTCCAGAATAATATTTGCAGGCTTTATATCACAATGGCAAATATCATTACTATGAATATAACTTAATGCATCCAAACATTTAATTATTATTTTATAAAAGAACTTATTATAACGATAATCAAAATATTTCCTGTTTTGAATCAATTCCTTAAGTGTATATCCATATACAAATTCCTGGATCAAAAAAACAGCATTTTCTTCAACAATAAGATCTAATGTTTTTACAATTCCCGGATGTTTTAAATTTATACTTGACTCTATAAAAAACCTAAGTTTTGCAACTTCATTACCAAATAATGACGGAGATAATTGTTTACATATAACTTTTTCTTTTGTTTTTACTTCTGCTGCAATGTAAACAACTGAAAATTTACCTTTACTGATAATAGTTTCTGGCTGATCCGGAAAATAAAGATATTTAGAGTTATTCCCTTGTAGAATGTGAGCCTGCATACTATTTGTTAAATTCTTCCAATGCCCGGCTTCCCCATGATTCGTCAGCATTCAGGTTATCAAAATTGGAAAATGTATTATTACGTTTTTGCAACATACGTTCCCAGTTTGGGGCTTTAACTTCGCCAGTAGCATTAGAATGTAACAACTCAAAATCTTTACCTACGATATTGGGATTATAAAAAACAAACTTTCTGTTTGTTTCTGTTGGAGTTTTCCAATATGTCCATATCTCATAAGGATATGCACTAGGCTCATGTTTTGAAGTATAAATAGAGTTAGGAGCTCCGTATTTAAGATATATTACTCCCATGTCAGTCTCATAGCCTTTACGTATAGAAGTTTGATAAAGCCTGTTCACATATTTTATCTGTTCATTATATTCTTTCCATACATCATTTGGATTTATATTATTCCTGGAAATCCAGAATTGAACGAAAAAATTTTGTAAAGCTCCTAACGATGAGCCTTTTACCTGATGATCTATAAACCGCTGCTCATTTATATTGGCAATGGGACGTAAAGATTTGATATAACCTACCAAAGAATCTATTGAGCTCATTTCACCACTGAAAGTAGCATAAATATCAAACTCTTTGACAAGTTCAGCTATTTCTGCATTTTCATCAACTAAATTACTACGCTGAAAAAAATATTTCTCCTTTTTCAAAGACTGATTTTCCCTGTCTCTTATATCCAGTACCAAATTATAATTTCCGGAAGGTAAATCTTTTATATTCAACTCTCCAATAAATGGTATAATATTTTTTCCAGACATTTTTTTAAACCTGCTGTACTTATCAATTTCCCTTGATGTTTCATAATTTTCTATATAATACCTGAGTATAAAATCATCATTAATTACTTTGTCAGAATTATATAATTCAATATAAAAACTCAACTTTTCAACATTGGGAGGGAAAAAATTGGAAACATAAGGTATTATATCATATCCGTTTTTTGAAATAATTGTTTCCTGAGTTGTTTTGGAAACACTTTCAATAAATTCAATACCTCCGAAACTTAAGTCTTTATCCGAAAACTCAACAGATATAATATCAGCATAAATACTTCCTGCGGATTCCGAATTTTTATCCTTAACATGTATTTCAAAGTTATAAATTCCGTTTGCTAAGCTTATTCTTTGTACATCAACAAAATTCGGTTTTGTTCCTGAAATATCATTTATTTCAGGACTAAAAAGAGAATATTTATCAGCATGAACAATATTTCCACTTTGTTTAAACAATAATAAAATTTCTATTTCTGCCTGATATGTTCCAGATTGAGTTTCTTTGTAAACAAGAGATTCTCCTATAGTACTCATGTACGTTTCAACGTATGGTCCTTCCGGAGAATTATAAAATGCATATAAAAGATATACTTCAACATTCGCATAAGCTCCAACCCATAATACAATTGAAAATAATAATATAAAAATCTTCTTCATATTCTTGTTTGTTTTTGTTGCAAAATAATTATTTTTTTTAAGTTAACAAGCTATATTTATTATCTGTTATTCATAAAATTATTAACTATAGTTATAAAATCTTCAAAGATAAGTTTATTTGATGCCACAATTTCCTTGCCAAAAAGATAATTATCAGTACCTTTAAAGTCACTTATTTTACCACCGGCTTCCTTTACAATAATTATTCCTGCAGCGACATCATAAGGTTTAAGATCATATTCGTAAAAACCATCAAACCTTCCACATGCCACATAAGCAAGGTCGGTAGCTGCTGATCCTAAACGCCTGATCCCTTGTGTATTTTCTGTAAGGAATTTTAACAATTCAATATATTTATCAAGCCTATTAAATTCATGATATGGAAAACCTGTCGCCAACAAGGAATCAGAAAAATTTTTCTTATCAGATACATTTATTCGATTTCCATTTAAGTAAGCTCCTCCGTTTTTGTATGCATAAAAACATTCATCAAAACCAATCTCATAAACAACTCCTAAAATAATTTCATCATTCTTCTGTAATCCGATACTGACCGCACAAGGAAAAAAAGAATGGATAAAGTTAGTAGTTCCGTCAAGAGGATCAATTATCCAGTTATACTCCTTTTCTGTTTTCAATGTATCATTTTCTTCTGCAATAAAACCTGCTTCGGGTAAAAGTTTTTTCAATGACCTTATAATTAATGATTCGCTTTCTTTGTCAATTGTTGTTACAAAATCATTCAATCCTTTTTTTTCTATATCAGAAGCAGATATTTTTCCAATATTATTTCTAATAATATTTCCAGCATCTTTAGCTGTTCTTATAACATAATTTAAAATTTTTTCCGGTTCCATTTTACAATATTTGAACAGTTAATGTTTCGCTGTCAGCAAAACCGGTTAACTTAACTTTTACAATTTTATTTATCAAATCTTTATCGTAATTATACTCAACTTTTATATAATTATCAGTATACCCAAAAATTTTATTTCCTTTTCGTGTCGATTCAAATAAAACGTAAAATTCCTTTCCGATGTTGTCTTTCAGGAAATTATAATGCTTTTTATCCGATATATCCTTTATAACTTTCGATCTTTCCTGTTTTTGTTGTGATGTTACCTTAGGTTTAAAATTAAGAGCTTTTGTATTTTTTCTTTCTGAATACTGAAAATGGTGTATAAAAGAAATATCCAGAGAATTAACAAATTTTACGGTTTCTTCAAAATGCTCTTCTGTCTCGCCATTAACTCCTACAATAAGGTCTATTCCAATAAACGCATATGGCATTACTCCTTTTATTTTTTCTATTTTGTATCTGAACAAATGAGTATCATACTTTCTGTTCATAAGTTTAAGTATTGTATCTGAACCTGACTGTAACGGGATATGAAAATGCGGCATAAATTTTTTGTTTGTTGCGGCAAAATCAATTATCTCATCTGAAAGCAGATTAGGTTCGATACTACCTATACGAAATCTTTCCAATCCTTCGATATCAGACAAAGAACATAAAAGTTCCTGGAAACTTTCTCCTGTTGTTTTACCAAAATCCCCGATATTAACTCCCGATATAATAATTTCCTTTATTCCATCATCTACAATATTTCTGGCATTAGATATTATTTCTGTAACTGGCTGGTTACGGCTTCTACCTCTGGCATACGGTATAGTGCAATAAGAACAAAAATAATCGCAACCATCCTGAACTTTCAGAAATGACCTTGTCCTGTCTCCTTTTGAAAAAGCAGGAAAAAAAGTTTTCATTTCTTTATGATCAGTGGTGATTATGTCAGGAACTTCATTTTTCTTAAAATTATGAATAATTTTCCGGATTTCGTCTTTGTTGTTTACTCCAAATATATAATCTACTCCGAACGTTTTTTTTATCTCATCAGTATTAAGTTGCGCATAACAGCCTGTAACTATTATAACCGCATCGGGATTTATATGTAAAGCTTTTGAAATTGAATTCCTGCTTTTTTTATCTGCATTGGATGTTACGGAACACGAATTAATTACATAAAAGTCGGCAAATTCGTTGAATTTTACAATTTTAAAATTTTCCGTAATAAAAAAACGGGAAATAGTCGAAGTTTCTGCAAAGTTTAGCTTGCAGCCTAATGTGTAAAATGCGACTTTTTTAATTTTATTTTGCATTAAAAAAAATTTATAATGCAAATTTATAATAAATAATAAAGCAGGGATATAAAATTTTATATTCCTACTTTATGAAGATATATTGTTTTAACATTGTTATCCCCTGTCCAATGTACCTGAATCAGGATTTATTTTTTCAACCGATGCTTTTATTTCTTCATCGCTAAGTATGTCGTTTTTCTTATCGGTCTTTTTTTCAGCATTTAATTCATCAATTGTTATCTGAACGTCTTGATATTCCTCATTACATGATTTAATAACAGTTTTTGTTGTCTTTTCCTGTTTGTTAACTTTTTCTGACATAATTAAAATATTTTTAGTTTTAGATAATAACATATTAATAATTATTTTGTTTATTTATTAAGTTTTTATTTAAAATATGTTTTAACAATTTCTTAAAATAAGTACCCAAAACTTTTATATAATTTAGTGGCAAATTATTATTATGGCAAATTATTATAATAAATCTACAGAAAATACAGAAAAGGATTTCGACACATCACATAATAGAGGGTTATCTTCTGAAGAAGTTGAAATCAGGATAAAAAAATATGGATACAATGAATTGAAAATTCATAGAAAAAGAAGTATCATCAAAATATTTATATCGCAGTTAAAAAGTTTTATGATTATTATCCTGATAATAGCTGCCATTGTTTCAGGAGTAATAGGTATAAAAGAAGGAGAAGGTTTGCTGGATACTTATGTAATATTAAGTATAGTATTATTAAACGCTATAATAGGAACATTACAGGAAAAAAAAGCTCAGTCATCGCTGGAGGCATTAAAAAAATTGAGTGCACCAAAATGTAAAGTTATAAGAAATGGTGAAGTTGTGGAAATTGAAGCAAAAGGCCTTGTTCCCGGAGATGTTGTTATAATAGAAACAGGAGATATAGTACCTGCAGACCTGAGATTAACTGAAACGACAAATTTAAAAATACAAGAATCTGCTATGACAGGCGAGTCTGTCCCTGTTGAAAAAAATACTAATATAATTGATCAGGAAAACGTTGCTCTGGGAGATCGGTTAAATATGGCATTTTCTTCAGGAATTGTAACATATGGCAGAGGTAAAGGAATTGTTGTAGCAACCGGAGCAAACACCGAAGTCGGAAAAATTGCCGATATGATTCAATCAGAACCTTCTCCTGAAACTCCTATGGAACGAAGGTTGAATAATCTTGGAAAAATTTTGGGTATAGGAGTTTTAGCAATTTGTATAATAATATTTGTTGCAGGAATATTCTACGGACATTCATGGCTTACAATGCTCATGATGTCGATAAGCCTTGCAGTAGCTGCCATTCCGGAAGGACTACCAGCCATATCTACAGTTGTACTGGCAATTGGAGTGCAAAAAATGGTAAAACATAATACTATTGTAAGAACACTTCCATCGGTAGAAACATTAGGAAGTGCTACTGTTATTTGTTCCGATAAAACAGGAACTCTTACACAAAATAAAATGACCGTAGTAGACTTATATGTTTTGGGAGAAAAAAATAAAATAGCAGATCAAACAACTACGGAAATTTCACCAAGTTTGAAATTATTGTTAGAATCATCTATTTTATGTTCGGATGCAAAATTATCCAATGAAGGAACAATAGGAGATCCGACAGAAACCGCATTAATTGATGTAGGATTAAAATTTGGCATAGATAAAAATGAACTTGAAAAAAAATATGTACGTGTGTCAGAAATCCCATTTGATTCCGACAGGAAATTAATGACTACTGTTAATGAAGAAAATGGTATATACCGTGTTAACACAAAAGGAGGACTGGATGAATTACTAAATTGTTGTACACATATTCTGATAAATAATGAAATTACTGAACTATCAGATTCAACTATAAAAAATATAAAGGAAAATAATATATCAATGGCTCAACAAGCTTTAAGAGTCCTGGCTGTTGCATATAAAGATATTAAAGATATCGAAAATAATGATTTTGAAAATAACCTTATATTTATTGGTCTAATTGGAATGATAGATCCGGCAAGGCCTGGAGTTAAAGAAGCTGTTGAAAAATGTAAAACAGCAGGTATCAAACCGGTTATGATTACCGGAGATCATAAAATTACAGCTGCTGCAATAGCTACTGATATAGGTATCATGAAAGAAGGAGATAAAGTAGTTACAGGCGATGAATTGGAAAACATGTCTGATGAAAAACTCTATCAAGGCATCATGGATTATTCGGTTTATGCCAGGGTTTCTCCTGCACATAAAGTAAGAATTGTTGATGCATTTCAAAAACATAAAGAAGTTGTTGCCATGACAGGCGACGGAGTAAACGATGCTCCTGCCCTGAAAAAAGCAGATATAGGTGCAGCCATGGGAATTGTCGGTACAGATGTTGCAAAGGATGCGGCAGATATTATATTAACTGATGATAATTTTACTACAATAGTATCGGCTGTTGAAGAAGGAAGGCGTATTTATGATAATATTTTAAAAGCTGTACAATTCTTACTTTCAACAAATATAGGTGAAGTAATTTTACTTTTCATTGCATTTATGTCGAATATAGGTATTCCTTTATTACCTATACATATTTTGTGGATAAACCTTGTAACTGATAGCTTGCCGGCTTTAGCACTTAGTATGGATCCTGCAGAAGATGATATAATGACACGTAAGCCCAGAAATCCGAAATCGGGTATATTTACAAAAGGTATGATCTGGAGAGTATCTTATCAAGGAATATGTCTGGGGTTAATATCCCTTGTTGCTTACCTGATAGGGAAAAATGACGGAGGAGAAAGCATGGGACAGACAATGGCATTTATAACCTTGATATTGGGACAACTTTTACATGTACGCAATTTACATTCAAATAAAAAATCATTTTTCAGGACAAGTTTGCGTCATAATTATTACCTTCTTGGCTCAATAATAATATCTGTCGGATTAATGTTTATGGTACTATTTGTTCCTGCTTTAAGGGATATATTTAAATTTACTACATTAGACACTGTTCATTGGCTATATGCAATCGGTTTAGCCTTTGTTATGTTAATTGTTGTAGAAGTAATGAAGCTATTTAAAATAAATACATCTAAAGATGAGTATTAATAAAAAATACAGGTCAATAAATTTTCAATTAAATTAATTATTAAATAAATATAAATATATGAATAATTTCACATTTTGTAATCCTGTAAAAATAATTTTCGGGAAAGATACCATCTCAAAACTATCGAAAGAGTTATCAAATGATAGTAAAGTGATGATAATATACGGAGGCGGAAGTATAAAAAATAACGGTGTTTATGATCAGGTAATAAATGCTCTTACCGGACATAAATTTGTTGAATTTTCCGGTATAGAACCAAATCCTCATTATGAAACATGTATAAAGTGTGCAGATATGATACGCAGAGAAAATGTAGATTTTCTTCTTGCTGTTGGCGGAGGATCTGTAATTGATGCTACAAAATTTATTGCAGCAGCAGCATTATATGACGGTGACGCATGGGATATAATGACAGGAAAAGGCAAAATAATAAAAGCTATGCCATTCGGAACAGTTTTAACGCTTCCGGCAACTGGTTCTGAAATGAATTCCGGTTCAGTAATAACAAAAGCATCAACACAAGAGAAATTTGCATTTAACAGTACTCTTGTTTTTCCAAAATTTTCGGTGCTGGATCCTGAAACTACATTTTCTTTACCACCAAAACAAATTGCAAATGGTATTATAGATACTTTTGTTCATGTAATGGAGCAATATTTAACATATAACGTAAATGCAAAACTACAGGATTATTTTGCCGAAAGTATATTGAAAGTTTTGATTGAAGAAGGGTCAAAAGTTTTTGAGAATCCTTACGATTATGATATACGGGCAAATCTCATGTGGGCTTCAACATGGGGACTTAATGGCTGGATAGCAAAAGGTGTGGCAGAAGATTGGTCGACCCATATGATAGGTCATGAGTTGACAGCATTGCACGGAATAGACCACGG
Source organism: Bacteroidales bacterium (assembly GCA_031275085.1). Lineage (GTDB taxonomy): Bacteria > Bacteroidota > Bacteroidia > Bacteroidales > ML635J-15 > Bact-19. Next base: position 124,335 of record JAISPG010000073.1, read on the forward strand.
ACAGACCCTTGCCATTGTATTGCCCGGAGTTATGGGTATTATGAAAGACGATAAAGAAGAAAAAATATTGCAACTCGGCGAAAGGGTTTTCAATATAACTGAAGGTTCTAATCAGGATCGTATAATAAAAACAATAGATGCTGTGGATAATTTTTTCCAGTCGTTAGGGATAAAAACAAGACTTACCGATTATAATGTTGGAAAAGAAACAATAGATAGTATTGTGAAAAGATTTGAAGACAGGAACTGGGCCTTAGGTGAAAAAGGAAATATAACTCCTGAGGTTGTAAGGGAAATATTAATTAAACGTATGTAATTGATAATAAATAGCATATATATTAATTTGACATAGATTTTATAAAAAATTTATAAAATCTATGTCAAATTATTTTTGTGCTCACACTTTAATTTTCCTCGGTATAATAAATTTTGTAATATCTCCTCCCCTTTTCGTCTATTCCCTGCTCTATGAGATCACGATTTCCATGAACATAAATATGAAAATTTTTATCTAATTTTATTACACTTTTAAATATTCTTGCCTGTTTTTTTACAGCAGAACCTGATATGTCAAACTCGTCTGCAATTTCCAGATTTCGTTCTTTTTCAAATACTGATTTATATTCGTTAAAACAATTTATAACTTCAGGTTGAGCCATAATTTCATTTGCAAATTCAGTTAAGCCGAATTCGTCATTTTCTTTAAAATATTTTACAGATTTATTTAATAAATCAACCTGGTCTGCTTTTGTAATTTCAAATTGCTGAGGTAATTCCTTTGTTATAAAATCTTTTGTAAATGTAAGCAAATTATGAGTATTATAATATTTGTCTTTTATTTGCCTGACATGCAGAAAATCATCCATCCAGTATTGAGCCTCCGCTCCTCTGTTTGTATGGTCAACTACCGCAACTACATAACCATTTTCCTGTTCTTTATTAAATATTATGCATCCTTTATCTAGTTTATTTATATTTATACCTTTCTCGGAATCGAGTTCAAAATTATCATGAAAACGGTCAACTTTCAGAAATGTATCTTTATTTTCGGATTTGAACAAACCTACAGCATCAAAAGCTTCTCCGTCTAAAACCAAATTTTTGAAATATACTGTATAAAATTCGCCTTCTTTAATTTTTGGATGAATACTTTGTTCAAACAAATGTTTTGCAAGATTTACAGATTGTTCATATAATGCTCCATTATCTTCAAAAATCTTACTTATACATATATAAACCTCATTCATATTTATATCAATATCATGATAAAAATGAAAATATTCTTCTGATTTGAATGGTGGAACAAAATAATTTAACAACAATTGTTTTATATTTTCTTCAACCCGTATTTCCGACTTTGACGGATTAAAGAAATCATCTTCGGATTTATTTCCTACAAAATGAATTGCAAGGTTTGTTATTTCCGTATTTTCTAAGTATATCATACAAATATTTTAGGTGTCGCAAATATAATCAGAAATTTAGATCAATTACTAAAAATAGATAGCTACAAGATAATTAACATTGATTAACAAATATATAAGTTCGTCAGAAACATATATTAAACATATTTGTTAACCACTCAAATTATTAATTCTACATAGTTATTAATTTAAGATGGTATCGAAAAAATCTATTTTTTTATTATTTACAAGATATTATTTATTGTTATATGTTTTTCAGGGCTTTTTCTTGGCTCCGGGCTTACTAAAGGAGTATTCAGAGTTTCTGAATTCAACTATTATAGCGTTTGGCAGTGTCTGCCTGTTGCGTATTTTATGTTTGTAACCCTAAGAGGACAAACCGGAAATATTATTCCCGGAACAAACAGCAGTTATCCGTATGCTTTCATGGATGAAAACCTATTGGGCTGGACTGATTATATAATGACCTTCTTTATACTGGCTTCTATTTTTATTATTTTAGGGTATTTCATATTTTTTATTGACAGGATGATTGGAAGAAGTAAAAAAATATAATTTGTACAAAACTACTTTTTCATGGCTTCAATCCTAAGTTCCTGTGGCATCTTTTCAATAGCATATCTTAATGCTGTTCGCGGCATTACATCTTTTTTTGACATAACGTAATTGAATACTTCAATTTGATATTTTTCACTGGCAGCTTTCAGCATCCAGCCATAACCTTTCTGAACCAAATCATCTGTATCAATTAATAATATATCAGCTATCTTGAAAATATCATCCAGAAATAGCCCCTTTCTTGCAGGTATAATAAACGTTACTGCAGCTCCGCGTTTTACCCATCTGTTTTTTGATAATGCCCAATTAGCAACTATTTTCGAATAATCAGGATACATTTCAATGAATTCTCCTATTGTATGATTACATAATGTATCACAGGATGCCCAATTATTTACATATTTTTCCAACCAGCTTTCAAAAACTGTAAAATCGCAAGGTTCATAGTCTTTTCTGATGTAATATGATAAATCGCAAGCAATAAAAGACTCTTCAATATATCCTGATTTCCATAATTCTTCGCATATATGAAATATTTCTTTTTTTGAAAATTTGTCTATTTGATTGAAAACATTTTTACTTATATTATGAACAACAGGAACTTTTACTCCGTAAAATTTTATTTTTTCTTTGAAAAAATTCTGATTGCTATTTTGTGTTTTTTCATCAATACTGTTTTGCAATTCTATTCTGATTTTATCAAGTATGTTTTTCATTATTTTTTTTGATGCTAATCTAATAAATGTTAATAAATTATTCGATTTGTAATTAAATAATTTTTTCTTAAAAATTGTTAAGTTTATTCATTATATCATTTTTTTTAATTTATTTCGTTTATTAATTATTTAACAAAATGAATTTTATTACTACTTATCTTATATGAAATATATATTTATTATTTTATGTAATTCAATTCTTATAAATGCTTTCTGTCAGAAAGATAGTACAAACCTGGTACGGTATGATTTCTCATTCCGGTTTAATGACGGATTATATCTTGATTTTTCCGGTGTTTTAACTAATAATGCTATACCATTCGAAAGAATCGTTGAACCTTCGAGTGATGATCCTTCTTTTTTTGAATTACTTGATGAAATTAAGACGGTTAAATATTATGATAACTTTGGTTCATTAAAAGAAATAAATATTATAAATGTCTGGGGATACAGTAGACACGGAAAACCATATGTTTATTGGGCAGGAAAATTTAATTTAATTTCTTATTTAGGTTCTGTTTCGCACTTTGTCACTACCGTAATGGTTCAATATACAACAGGAGGATATGATCCTTTTTACGGTTCGTATTATTACAATAATTATTATCCGCCAAGAACTTATCGCAGTGAAGAATTAAAACAGTTTTTTATTGATTTTGAAACCGGTAAAGTTTTCCCAGCCGATTCTAAAAGTGTAGAAGTATTGTTAAGTAAAGAACCTGAGCTACAAAAAGAATTTTCCAAATTAGGCAAAAGAAAAAAAAATAAAAGAATGTTTGACTATATCAGACAATACAATGAACTAAAACCTTTGTATATAATTAAAAGTTAAAATAATAGCTACATGAACAAAATATTGGCTTTGATATTATTTGTTATAATTTCATATAATATTTTTTCGCAAATAACAATTCCGACAGGAACAAAACAGGAAATAAATAAATTCTTAAAAAATATTACATGTGTAGTATTGAAAAATGAATTTATGTCTGATTATAATGATGCGATCAAAGCTGCTATTTCTGACCATTGGACAATAACACCGGTAGAATACATAAAAGAATCCGAGTTCCACAAATTAAGAAAAGATGTATCAAAATCTTTTCTTGTAATAAATCAGGTATATTTTGATAAAGATAAATCATCTACGCTATTTGATTTTTTAATTCTTACCAATGGCGGTAATTTCAAAACAGTAAATGATATGCCTACCATATGCGGAGTACCTTTGTCTTATTCTAAAGCTCCGGAAGAAGATTATAATTATAAACTTGGGCTGATAGTAAAATTTATTCAGAATCACATTGAGTTATGTATATCAAATCCTGCTATCAATCAGGATAATGCAGTTGATTATTATACGGGTATATCAGGAATACCGGATGATAAAATTTTTTATGTATTAGCGGATGAATTAGCACCAGAATTGAGAAATCAATCGTTATTCTCAAAAAATTATCCATATAATTATAAATTTTCTTCAAAAGAAGAAATTGCAGAATTAATAAAAAATAATGATAAAAATGCGGTTATACTGCATAAAATCTCTCCATATTCCGACAATAATCATGGATATTGTATTAAGATAATCATAGATACGGAGAATGCAATTATTTATTATTATGATATGCAAAAAGTGAATAAAAATAATCCGCCGTTTTTATTACCGGACGATCTAAAAAATTTATCATCAAAAAAATGAATTACGAAGAAGTTTTGAATTTTATGTTCAACTCTTTACCTATGTATCAAAGAATTGGACAGGCAGCATATAAGGCTGATTTAAATAATACTATGGTTTTGGATGAATATTTCAACCATCCGCATAAACATTTTAAAACTATTCATATTGCCGGAACAAACGGGAAAGGCTCTGTTTCTCATTCATTAGCGTCAATATTGCAGGAAGCAGGATATAAAACAGGGCTTTACACCTCGCCGCACCTTGTTGATTTCAGGGAACGCATAAGAGTGAACGGAGAAATGATAACAGAAGCCTATATTACTGATTTTATAAATAATAATTATGAAATAATCAAAAATATTGAACCATCTTTTTTTGAAATGTCTGTTGCTTTGACATTTGAATATTTTAAATTTACCGGTGTTGATGTTGCAGTAATTGAAGTTGGTATGGGAGGAAGATTGGATTCTACCAACATTATAACTCCTGATCTGTCCGTAATAACAAATATAGGACTGGACCATACTCAGTTTCTTGGAGATACTTTAGCAAAAATTGCTGGAGAAAAAGCCGGAATAATAAAAAAGGAAATACCTGTAGTTATAGGAGAAACTCATCCTGAAACAAAAAATATATTTGAAGAAAAAGCCTGCAAATTAAATTCTCCGATATTATTTGCCGATGATATATATAAAGCAGTAAAGAAAGATAAAGAAAGGTTTTTAATAACCGGTAAAGATAAAAAACGTGAATTTATTTATGGTCTTGCCGGTAATTATCAGGTTAAGAATTTACCCGCAATATTACTTGCTGCAGATAAGTTAAAAGAAAGTGGTTATCATATTAATAATGACAATATAGAAAACGGACTGGCTAATATCGTAAAAAATACGGGACTTAGAGGCAGATGGGAAGAACTGCAAAGAGAACCTTTGGTTATTTGCGATACCGGACATAATAAGGAAGGACTTAATTATGTTATTCCTGCAATATTATCTCAGGAATATAAAAAATTACATATAGTTTTAGGTTTTGTCAACGATAAAAATATAAATGAAGTTTTAAAATTATTTCCAACAAATGCAGAATATTATTTTACACAAGCAGATATTCCCCGTGCAATGCCGGTTGATAAGCTATATGAAGAAGCAAAAAATTATAAATTAATAGGCAACATTTATTCCGATGTAAAAAATGCTTATCTGGCTGCACTTTCCAATGCACAAAAAGACGATATGATTTTTGTGGGTGGAAGTACTTTTGTTGTGGGAGATCTGTTGAAAGAAATAGAGAAATAATTACAAAAATTTGAGTAATTTATATACTAAAAACAAAATTGTTTATTTTTTATAATTGTCTAAATATGAGTAAAGTATTGATATTTTTATGTTTTATTTTAATAATTTGCCAGTCATGTACAATTAATGGTAGCTTACAGGGATTATATAGTTATTATAATAAAACAGATAAGGAAAATGAAAATTTATTTCAGAAAATAGATTCACATGAAGTTTTATGCGAAATAAAAAATGATCAGACTCCTAAAATATTAATTACCAATGGCGATATTCTAAAAAAATGTTTACAGGAAAAAGAAAATTCAATAATATATATTTGGTCTCCAAAATGCAAAAGTGGGATGTGTTATCCGTTGGATATTATTCAAAGAGAATGTAATAATAATGGAATTGAGTTATTTGTTATTGCAGAATATTATGACAGTGAATTTATGAATAAAAGTTATGACATTAACTGTCCAATAATAGGAATAGACGTAAAGTATTATAAATCAAATATTACATCAAAATACTTATCTCTTTTTATCAGAGACCTAACGCAACAAAATGATATTCATGACCAGTTCATTTTTTTTGAAGAAGGTATATATATAAGATCTTTTAATAACATTGATACTCTTTCTGTTTTAGTTCCTAAATAAAATTTTACTTTTTATTATGTAGCAGAATATTATTTTATACAAGCAGGTATCTGCTCAAGTCCTGATTTTATTTCTTCAATTACTAATATTTTACAACGACGACTTACCATATTATATATATGTTCGCTTTGCAGATTTAAATGAGTGCCTACTCGTTTACAATTTAGTAGCCACTAAAATAAAATGAGTAGGCACTCAATTTTTTTAAGTAGCTACTCATTTCAATTGTTTGTCCATAGGTTAAACTGTCAATACTTATTTCCTGCCATGGACAGGACTTGTATAGATTTTCACATTTCCCCCTGCAATTCCCGGCTGCGAATATTCATTCTATTATCACATAAAATCATTGCTTATATTAGCATAAATTAAATTCTCGGCACTGTTAAAATATTATACTTTTCTACAGCGAAATATTAATTAGTCCTTTTTTTAATTATTTTTGTAAAGAAAACGAATATTATAAAAATGAAGAAATCAGCGTTATTTTTTGGATTAATACTTTTATGTTCCGGAATATTATTTGCACAAAACCAGATTGATGTTAATACATTAGAAAGAATAAGAAACGACTACAAGAGCAAAGCTACTCAGGATAAAGCTATAAGAAATGCTCTAAGCAATAATGACATAAGGAATATAGCTTTAAATCGTGATATTACGGGAAAAGCAGAACATTATTTTAAATACAGAGTAGATGTCACAGGTATTACAGATCAGAAAAGTTCAGGCAGGTGCTGGATGTTTACAGGATTAAACTCATTGCGTCCGGTTTTAATAAAAACTAAAGATCTTTCAGGATTTGAATTTTCAACCAACTACTTATATTTTTATGATATGCTTGAAAAATCCAATCTTTTTCTGGAAGCAGTACTTGAAAACGTTACAAAGCCTATGAATGACAGGACTATGGAATGGCTTTTTAAAAATCCTGTGGGAGATGGCGGAGTTTGGAATTCATTTGCAAATTTAGTTGAAAAATATGGAGCTGTTCCAAAAGAAATAATGCCTGAAACTTATCATTCGGAAAATACATCGTGGCTTAACAGGTTACTGGCAAGAAAACTAAGGGAAAATGCATTGGAACTAAGAAAATTAAGCAGTGCGAAGGTTACTGAAAAGCAACTTCATGAACAAAAATATCAAATGATATCTGAAATTTACAGAATGTTGGTTTTGTTTTTAGGAGAGCCGCCAACAGAATTTTCATACAGGTTTGTAGATAAAAGTAAAAACATAGGAGAATATAAAACATATACCCCACAAAGTTTTTTCAGTGAAATGTTTCCTTCATACAAATCTTCTGATTATGTCATGCTTATGAATGATCCTACAAGAGAATACAATAAAATATATGAAATAGAATACGACAGAAACGTTTTGGAAGGAAAGAACTGGAAATATTTGAACCTTCCTTCGGATGAAATAAAAAAGTTTGCAGTGGAAAGTATTAAAAATAATGATGCTCTGTATGCTTCCTGCGATGTAGGTAAACAGATCAATAAAACCGACGGCACATTGGATATTCGGAATTATGATTTTGAATCATTGTTGGGAGTAACATTCGGAATGAACAAAACAGATCGTATAAATACTTTCGATAGCGGGTCTTCACATGCTATGCTTTTAATGGCTGTTGATACTGATAATGATGGAACTCCTGTTAAATGGCAGTTTGAGAACTCGTGGGGAGCTTCTTACGGGCACAACGGTTATCTTACATTTACAGATGAATGGTTTGATGAATATATGTTCCGTGTTGTTGTAAATAAAAAATATCTTGATGCTAATACATTAAAAATGCTGGACCAGGAATCCATAATTTTACCACCGTGGGATCCGATGTTTTCAGAAGATTTTTAAAATATTTAAACTTTATTTTGCAGTTTGATGTGTGGAATTACGGGAGTATATAGTTTTAGCGGAAGAGCAGAAGAATATAAGAATAAACTGGAATTATCTGTAAAATCCATTTATTCGAGAGGTCCGGACGACAATGGGATTTATATAGACAGAAATGTAGGACTTGGTCATACTCGTCTTGCAATTATTGATACTTCACATGCAGGAGCTCAACCTTTTATTGATACAACAGGAAATTACGCCTTAATATTTAACGGAGAATTTTATAATCATAAAGAATTTAGAAAAGAACTTTTAAATGATGGAGTTGTTTTTAAATCAGAATCCGATACCGAAGTTCTTTTGTATCTGCTTATAAAATATGAAGGTAAAGCAGTAGAAAAAATCAATGGGTGTTTTTCTTTTGCATTTTACGATCGTCATAAGAACCAATGCATTTTAGCCAGAGATAGAATGGGTATAAACCCATTGATATATTACCTGGATAAGGATAAGATTATATTTGCTTCGGAAATGAAAGCAATATTGGCTTTTGATATTTTTAAAGAACTTGATCATGAAACTGTTAAAACATATTTCCAGTTAAATTATATTCCAACAAATCAATGTATACTGAAAAATATATATAAACTGGAACCGGGAAATTTTATAACAGTTAAAGGATCCGGAATAGAAAAAGTAACTTATTATAAAATTCCAAGGTATACACAGCAAACCGCCTCTAATGATAATTACAAAACTGCCTGCAATAAATTATTTGAATTATTGGATAATTCAGTAAAAAAAAGATTAATTGCAGATGTTCCTGTAGGCTGCTTTTTAAGTGGAGGTATCGACTCATCGGTAATAACAGCACTTGCTGCCGGACATACAAAAAATCTTAATACATTTTCCATAGGGTTTTCAGATAATGATTATTTTGATGAAACACGCTATGCCGAATTGGTAGCAAAAAAGTATAATACAAATCATACCGTATTTAAGGTTTCAAACGAAGATTTGTTAAACAATCTGACATTCGTACTTGATTATATTGACGAACCTTTTGCCGATTCATCCGCGCTTGCCGTAAACATATTAAGTAAACTTACACGCCGGAAAGCAACTGTTGCTTTAAGTGGTGACGGAGCTGACGAAATGTTTGCAGGATATAATAAACATTCGGCACACCTAAAAATAATAAATGCAGGAATAAAAGAAAAACTTGTAGCAGGAATGGATTTCATTTGGAAATCTCTTCCTAAATCTAGGAATTCCAAAACTTCGAATTTATTCAGACAGTTACATCGTTTTGCGTCAGGATATAATTTGTCGCCCGAAGACAGATACTGGTTCTGGGCAAGTATAGGAAGTGAAGAATATACAAACAAATTACTTAATATAAATATTGACGAAAAAAGATTTGAACATCTTAAATCCGGCTGTTTTGATAAAGACATTGATTTGACACAAATTAATGATATCTTATACACAGATATGCATTTAGTTTTACAGGGAGATATGCTTACAAAAGTTGATTTCATGTCAATGTCGAATTGTCTTGAAGTTAGAGTTCCGTTTCTTGATCACACAGTAGTAGATTATGCTTTTTCTTTGCCGGCAAATTATAAAATAGATGTAAATACCAGAAAAAAGATATTAAGGGATACTTTCAGAGAATATATACCTCAGGATATTTTTGAACAACCTAAGCATGGTTTTGAAGTTCCCCTACTCAAATGGTTCAGGAATGAGCTTCAGTATATGATTAATGAAGAGTTATTATCAAAGGAATTTATAAAAGAACAAAACATTTTTGATACCAGAACTGTTGATGCTCTGAAAATAAAATTAAAGAGTCAGGATCCTGAAGATTCTGCATCCAAATTATGGGCTTTAATAGTTTTTCAGTATTGGTGGAAAAAATATTTTAATAATTAATCTATGCCAAAAATATTAAGAATTATAAATAGATTTAATCTGGGCGGACCTACGTATAATGTGGCATATCTTAGTAAATATCTGGCTCCTGATTATGAAACATTACTTGTTGGCGGAGTTAACAGCGACAGTGAAGCATGTTCCGATCATATTATAAATAAATTAGGATTACATACTCTAAAAATCCCCGATATGCAAAGGGAAATAAACGGGTATAGTGATATGGTTGCATATCAGAAGATCAAAGAAATAATAAAACGGTACAAACCCGATATAGTACATACTCATGCGTCAAAAGCAGGTTTTATAGGAAGATATGCAGCAAAACAATGCAATGTTCCTGTAATTCTACATACATTCCATGGACACATATTTCATTCATATTTTAGTGATTACAAAACAGCTATTTTTAAAATGATTGAAAGAAATATGGCTAGTCACAGCAGTGCTATCATTGCAATAAGTAATTTGCAAAAAGAAGAATTGTGTAATATTCATAAAATAGCTCCGGCTGAAAAATTCAGAGTTATCCCGCTGGGATTTGATCTTGATAGATTTCAGGAAAATTACAAAACTAAAAGAGAAGTTTTTCGCAATTTATATAAAATTTCTGACGATGAAGTCACTATTTCTATTATTGGCAGACTGGTTCCTATAAAAAACCATACACTATTTATTAAATCTTTTGCAAAATCGAAAGAACAAACCACACGTAAAATCCGGGGTTTTATTGTCGGTGACGGTGAATTAAGAAAAAGTCTTACAGAACTGGCTGAATCACTTAAATTAACCTGTTCTACTCCTGAAAGACCAAGAGATGGTGCTGATATTATTTTTACATCATGGATAAATGATGCCGATATTGTATTAGCCGGTTCTGATATTACGGCCCTTACATCTTTTAATGAAGGAACGCCTGTTTCATTGATAGAAGCCCAAGCTGCAAATACTCCCATTATCAGTACAAATGTAGGTGGAATAGAAGATATTGTTATAAGCGGAAAAACTGCTTTATTAGCAGAAAATGATAATGTTGATGATTTTTCAGGTAAATTAGTTTCTTTGGTAGAAGATGAAACTTTAAGAAAAGATATGGCTCATTATGGATGGGAATTCGTAAAAAACAGATTTCATTATTCAAGATTAGTACGTGATATGAAAGAGTTGTATGATGAATTATTATTAACTAAAAATCGGACATAGCCGATTTTCCTACTTATTTTTATTCTTTAATTTTCACATATATATGTTTAATATGTGTATTTTTGACTGTCTTTTCTTCTACTTCAAAATAGTTACTCAACGATTTAATAAAAGGGGTTAATTTAGAGAACCCATAATTACGGGAATCAAAATCAGGTCTCTTTTTATTAAGCAGATTTCCCACTTCTGCCAGAAATGCCCAGCCATTATCGTCTGCCAGATCTTCAATAGTAGATTTTATAAGTCCTATGAGTTCGTCATTAATTTTTTCAACCTGTTTTTCATTATCAATATTATCAGAACTTTTTATGTTCAGTTGTTTTTGCTCTTTATTTATTATCTCTATATAAATAAATTTATCACAGGCAGCTATAAATGGCTTTGGCGTTTTTCTTTCTCCCAGGCCGATGACATACATCCCAGATTCTCTTAATCTTGTTGCTAATCTGGTAAAGTCGCTATCACTAGAAACAAGGCAAAAACCATCTACGCGATTAGTATGTAAGATATCCATTGCATCAATTATCATAGCAGAATCAGACGAATTCTTTCCTGAAGTATAACTATATTGTTGTATTGGTGTTATGGCATGTTCAAGTAATACTGATTTCCATCCAGATACATTCGGTACAGTCCAGTCACCATATATTCTTTTTATTGTCGGTACACCAAAACGTGCTATTTCATCCAACATTCCCTTTACATTTGAATATGGAACGTTTTCCGCATCGATTAATACAGCAAAATTTAAATCAGCTTTTTTTTCCATAATACTATTTTTGTTAACTATATTAAAGTAATGTTTGAACAGATAAAAAAGAAAGATGTTTATTTTTTATAAATATCAATAAAACTATTATTTGTAAATTTATTGACATCAAAATTACTGAACGAATATATAAAGATAATAAAAAATTTATATATAATAAAAAAATATAGTTGTAATATAAATACAACTATATTTTTTTAACTTATTTTATTTAATCTGTAGCGATCTGAAATCTGCTGAATTAAATTTTTACGACTTTTTCCATTCCTTTATTGATCGCCTGCTCATTAAGAGGCAACAATTTATGATTACGTTCAGGAATAGATTTTTTAAGTCCTTTAATAACGTTTTCCAATTTAACGATAGGTTTTATTTTAAGATAAGCTCCCAAAATAACCATATTAAAGATTTTAACATTTCCCATTTCAGCAGCTAGTTCAGTTGCATCAATCTTATAAATATTAATATCTTTTCTTTGTGGATGATGAATGATACCGTTAGGATCGAATAAAAGCATTCCTCTGGGTTTTACCATTGATTCAAACTTATCCATTGATTGCTGGTTAAGTATGATTGCTGTATCATATTGTGTAAGTATAGGGGAACTTATCCGGTCATCGCTGATAATAACAGTAACATTTGAAGTACCTCCACGCATTTCTGGTCCGTATGATGGCATCCATGCTACTTCCTGTCCTTGCATTAATCCTGAATATGCAAGTATTTTACCCATCGAAAGTACGCCTTGTCCACCAAATCCGGCTATTATTATTTCTTCGGTCATAATTTTAATTATTTAATTATTTACTAACAATTTCGCCATCCACTTTGATATCCCCAAGCGGATAAAAAGGAAACATGTTTTCTTCCATCCATTTGTTTGCTGCAACAGGTGATAATTTCCATCCTGAATTACAGTTTGATACTATTTCAATAAAAGAAACACCTCTGTTCAGTTTTTGGTTTTCAAAAGCTTTTTTAATAGCTTTTTTTGCACTTCTTACATTTCTTGGAGTGTGAACTGATTGACGAGTTACATAATATACCCCTGCAAGTTGAGAAATAAGTTCTGTGATTTTTAATGGATTTCCCATTATCTCTACGTCACGACCAAAAGGGCAAGTTGAAGCAGGCATACCCGGTAAAGTAGTAGGTGCCATTTGTCCGCCTGTCATACCGTAAATTCCATTATTAATAAATATTATTGTAATATTTTCACCACGGTTACAGGCATGGATTGTTTCTGCAGTACCAATAGCAGCAAGGTCTCCATCGCCCTGATACGTGAATACGAATTTTTCAGGCATTACTCTTTTAATTGCGGTAGCAACTGCAGGAGCTCGACCATGAGCAGCTTGCTGCATATCAATATCCATAAAGTTGTACATTAATACAGAACAACCTACAGGAGAAACTCCGATTGTTTCGGACTGAATATCCATTTCTTCAATTACTTCGGCAACTAATCTGTGTGCAGTTCCGTGACCACAACCCGGACAAAAGCTCAAAACATTATCCGTCATTACCTTGCTACGTTCGTATACAAGGTTTTCTTTTTTTATGATATCTTTTAATTCTATTTCAGACATGACTTAACCTCCTATAATTTTTTGTTCTAAAGCTTCAACTATTTCTTCAGGAGAAGGGATCATTCCGCCTAAACGTCCGAAATGTTCTACTGGAGCTTTACATTTTACTGCTAATTCGACATCTTCCACCATTTGTCCTGCACTCATTTCTACAGCAAGGAAGCCTTTAACTTTACCGGCTAATTCGTTAAGAATTTTTGATGGAAATGGGAATAATGTTATTAAACGTACAATACCTACTTTTATACCTTTTGCTCTTAAAAGATCCATTGCTTTCATACACAAACGGGCAGATGAACCATACGCCACAAGTATGTATTCGGCATCGTCACAATTAATTAATTCGTATCTGACTTCTTTTTCTCTGATTGTTTTGTATTTTTCAATAAGTTTTAAATTAAACTTTTCCTGATTTGCAGCAACCAGATCCAATGAAGTTATTATATTATGCCCACGTGTTACTGGCTTTCCTGTTGTTGCCCATGGACACTGTTTAGCAATATCTTCCGGTTTTCTTCTTGGTTTTTGCGGACCAAGTTCTACTTTTTCCATCATTTGTCCTATAATACCATCTGACTGTATCATGACAGGATTACGATATTTAAAAGCAAGATCAAAACCTAATTCAACAAAATCGAACATTTCCTGAACTGAAGCCGGAGCAAGCACAATTAACCTGTAATCGCCGTGTCCGCCGCCTTTGGTTGATTGGAAATAATCCGACTGGGAAGGCTGTATGGTTCCTAAACCTGGCCCACCTCTTACCACGTTAAGTATCAGACATGGTAATTCTGCACCTGCTATGTAAGAAATTCCTTCTTGTTTCAAACTTATACCGGGACTCGATGATGATGTCATTGCCATTCTTCCGCAAGCAGCAGCACCATATACCATATTTATTGCTGCAACTTCACTTTCTGCCTGAAGTACAACCATCCCAGTAGTTTCATAGGGTTTTTGCAACATTAAATATTCTATAACTTCTGATTGTGGTGTTATAGGATATCCGAAATATGCATCTGCCCCTGAGCGAATAGCAGCTTCTGCTATCGCTTCGTTACCTTTCATTAACCTTAATTCTTTTTCCATTTTTCTTAATTTTTAATGTAACTAAAATTAGGCTACTTTTACCTTATATACAGAAATAACTCCATCAGGGCACACAATAGCACAATTTGCACAGCCTATACATTCTTCGGGCTTTTTCATATAACAATAATTATATCCTTTCCCATTTACTTCTTTAGCTAATTCCAAAACATCGTTAGGACAAGCCGGGATGCATACTCCACAGCCTTTACACTTTTCAATGTCAACTACGATAGCTCCTCTTATTTTTGCCATATTATCTAAATATTTGATTATTTTTATTTCACTCCAAAATTATAAAAAAAATAGAATTTCAAAAATGTTTATTGACAGTTTTATATTTTTTAGAATAATTCTGTATTTGCAAATGGTTATCTTCAATCACAAAATCTATTTATAACATAGCTTTATGATGTCATTTTATTAGTTTTCTATGGAATACCATTGTTTTATTTAATAGTATTGCGAAATAAGATTTACATTTTCTAATTAAACACCTCCTTAGTGTGTAATGTTATTATACTATTAAATATTATTTTTAAAACAAGTTTTTTATTTAAAAAAAAGATTTTAACTTCGTAAAAATTTATTAAAATAGGTGAAATGGTATTTCTGGTAATTCCAAGGTAGAATGGAACCCCAACTAATAGTTTTTCATTAAAAACGACTAAGGAAAGATAAATTATGGAAATGCTTGATTTAATAAAACAAAGAAAAAGTTCCAGAGATTTCTCGGATCGCCCTGTAAATGAGAGTGATATTTTAAAAATATTTGAAGCTGCAAGATGGGCTCCTTCATCTTATAACGGTCAGCCGTGGCGTTTTATTTTTGCAGACAAAGAAAAAAATCCCGAATTATATAATACATTACTGGGAATAATGGTTGAATTTAACCAGGCCTGGGCTAAAGCAGCTCCGGTTTTGGTTATTGCCATGACAAAATACAGAAATGAACATTCGGGTGAAGAAAATAAGCATTCATGGTACGATTTAGGCCTTGCTGTAGAGAATATGGTAATTATGGCTGAATCTTTAGGAATTTCCACTCATCAAATGAGTGGGTTCTATCCTGAAAAAGCCAGAGAAGAATTAAATATTCCCGAAGATCTCGAGCCCGTAACAATGATTGCTATCGGATATCCGGAAAAAACAGGAAACCTTCCGCTGGATATTTACAGGATGGAAACATTACCGAGAGAAAGAAAGGAAATTGACGAAATATTCTTTAATAAAGCTTTTGATAAAGAATAATTATTAATTTATAATAATATTTTGTTTAAAAAAAATATTATCACTTTTATGTTAAAAGATCTTCAAATTAAACATTGGACAAAAATAGTTATACACTATATTCCTTTTTTGATACTTTTATGTTTATTAACTCCCAAAAGCGGACATTGGGGAGATAATTATGCCTGGGCAATGTGGACAATATTTAATATGGAAGGAGGACACTCCCATATTTATAAAACAGGTGTAGATTATATGCCTTTGTACCATTATGTTCTTCATTTTTATGGAAAACTTCAAAACAGTACAGATGCTATACATCAAAATATCTACATGCTAAAATATATTACACTTTTATGTGAATTTCTTTCTACGTTATTCATATTCAAGTTATGCGAAGACAAATTTAAAAACACATACAAGGCAATGTTCCTATCGTTATTCTATTTATTAAATATAGGAGTTATTTACAATAATATAATATGGGGACAAGTAGATGGAATTATGGCATTTTTTCTGATTGCATCTGTATATTTTGCATATAAGAAAAAAATATTATGGACATTGATATTTTATATGCTAGCCATAAATATGAAACTTCAATCCATAATATTTTTACCTATAGTAGGATTATTATTACTTCCGGAAATACTGAAAAAAGAAAATATTAAAAAAACTATATTATCAGTACTTATTGTTGCGTTAATGCAATTTATAATATTATTCCCATTTATAAAAGTGGGAGATTTTTCCAAAGTATGGTATGTAGTGACAAATTCTGTAGGAAAATATAAAGCAGTATCGGTTAATGCATATAATATCTGGCACATATTATTAAAAGGTAATCTTCTGGATATAAATTCATATACGGAAGTATTCGGTCTAACTTATTATTTATGGGGACTTATTTTATTTTTTATTAGTAGTTTCTTTGCATTATTTCATTTTATTAAACCATTATACCTGAAGATAATAAAAAAGGTAAAAATTGAATTCTCCACGAGAAAAATGTTTATATCATGTAGTCTAATCCCTTTATTATTTTTTTTCCTGAATACACAAATGCATGAAAGATATGCACAAACGGCTTTTGTTTTTTTAGCAGTATACGCATTATTATATAACCGTCCGATCCCTTATATAATAGGAAGTATCGCCAATTTTTTAAATCTGGAAGGAGTGTTGAAATTTTTTGAATTAGGAAATTATCATACTCTTGTTTTTATGCCCTGGTTTGTGGCATGTCTATTTTTAATAACAATAATATTACTGTTTTTTGACCTATATGACGTAAAGTTGAAGTTGGTTAAAACAAATATAATTGAGGAAAATGCAGCAACATAATATTATATAGATCAATAAAATATAATTTTTTATGCTAAAAGAATCTAAAATCACAAATTGGATAAATATATTACTAATGTATTTTCCTTTTTTGATATTATTAATGTTTTTAAAACCACACGATGGTTTTATGGGAGATATTTACTGCTGGATGGATTGGTCCATATTTAATGTAGAAAATGGAATTTCGAATATCTATAAACATCCTACAGCAAATTATTTGCCTTTATCTCAGTATATTCTTTATTTTTTCGGGAAATACCAGGGGAGCGTTGAAAACATTATAAATAATATTTTCTCAATAAAAAATATTGCACTGGCATTTGAATTAGGAACAACCTTATTATTGTTTAAATTACTGGAAGAAAAATTTAAAAATTATTATAAAGCCTTATTTTTATCTTTATTCTATTTTCTTAATCTTGGAGTATTATATAATGCTCTAATCTGGGGACAGATAGATGGGATAATGGTTTTCTTTATCTTTGGCTCGATTTTCTTCATGTTAAAGAAAAGGATCTTTTTATCTATGTTATTTTTTCTATTTGCAGTAAATACAAAATTACAGGCAATAATATTTTTGCCAATATTAATATTAATGATTCTTCCAATTATTACAGAAAGATCTGAATTAAAAAAATTTCTATTAGCTTTATTGAGTGTTACATTAGTTCAGTTCATAATAATATTACCATTTATTATTGCCGGAGATTTTAAAGCATTAACAAAGGTAGTATTCGGGTCTGTTGACCATTATGCTGTCGTTTCGATGAATGCTTTCAATATGTGGCATATCCTTCTTGACACGAATCCGATAAAAACTCCTGACTCTATTGAATTTTTAGGTATTTCATATAAAAACTGGGGATTGTTATTATTTTTTATATTCAGTTTTTTTGCTTTATTTCATTTTTTAAAACCAATATACAATAAATTTTTTAAAAAAGTAAATACAGATAT
Source organism: Bacteroidales bacterium (assembly GCA_031275085.1). Lineage (GTDB taxonomy): Bacteria > Bacteroidota > Bacteroidia > Bacteroidales > ML635J-15 > Bact-19. Next base: position 142,623 of record JAISPG010000073.1, read on the forward strand.
ATCGCAGAAAAAGATAATAATTTCCTGTGCATTGATTCCATTGATTTTTTTCTTTTTCAATACACAAATGCATGAGAGATATTCTCAACCTGTTCTTATATTTTTAGCAGCTTACGCAATGTTATATAAAAAGCCTGTTCCCTTTATTTTAGGAAGTATTGCATGTTTTCTGAACATGGAAAAAGTGTTACAATTTTTTAAGACCAATAATTATCATACCTTAGTTTTTACACCATGGTTCATTGCATGTATATATTTATTAGTGATTGTTTTACTGTTTATTGATCTTTATGATATTAAATTAATTAAGAAAAATTTAAAAGTAAGTTCACAAACACAATAATAGGTTGTAATACAAATTTTTACAATAATTTTTTATTAAATAGCTGAAAAACAAAAACATCATAAAAATTTCCCCCATCTTTTTTCCATTTTTTGAGAACTCCTGTTCTTTCAAATCCGAATTTAGCTGAAAATAAATTTATACTGGTTATATTGTTTTCGTCGATATTACACCATAATTGTAATAAATTCAAAACACTAAATGCATAATCAATAACCAAACCAAGAGCTCCGGTGGCAATATTCATATTTTGATATTCCTGGCAAACAACAATTCCAATACCTGCCCTCATATTAAAAGGGTCAAATTCAAATAAGTCTATGATCCCCAATGACTTTTTACTTTCTTTTGATTCTATTATAAGACGTAATTCTTTTGAAGTATAAATATCATAAACACTGTTTTCAATGTGTTGCCTTATTTGCCATTTTGAAAATGGTGCTTTTGTATCGCTAATAAACCATAAATTCGGATTATTTTCAACAGAATACAGAAAATCCAGATCTTCGGGATCGGCTTTTCTTAAAATTATTTCGTTATTTTCTAAGATTTTCCAAGTTCCTTCCATGATTTACGGATTATGTTAAGATCATGTAATATGCTGTAATCTTTTGCATACATTAAATTCAGGCGTTCTTCGAGAGATGGTGATATATCTGTCTTTCTTAATGCACTGACAGGTGAAAAAATACCTTTCTTTAGTTTTGGCAAAAGACTTGTATCAATAGCTGAGGACCTGGAATAAGACACAAATGTTTTTGTACCGAAAAATACAGAAAATAAATTTTTTATCATTTGCCACGGGTGAGGAACTAAAAATACCATTACAGGCAAAAATATTATTAATAAAAATGATACAAAAATATCGAGTAATCGTTTTTTTCTACTGTTTTCCGGTTTTGCAATACTGTTTATATCTATGTTATATAATTCCCCGGTGCTACTGATAGAGTTGCTTCCAATAACGGAAAAACCGTCGGAACTCGCTATTTTATAATCAAGTTTTGAATTGTTAAGTTTCAGCATTGTTGATATTACTTGCTGCGATTGCATATTTTTTATGCAAAATATAATTTCATCTATCTTATTGATTTTTACTATATCGTCAAGTTGCGAAAGGTTTCCCATGAAAAAAGAATCCGACTCTTTTTCATCAGGATTTACAAAAGCAATAATTTTTATTTTCGGATTATTATTATTTAAAAGGCTGACAAGATTAGAGCTTTCTTTTTTCTTACCGACAATTGCAACGCGTTTTTTTCCGGGTAGATTTACTTTAAAAATACTTCTTTTTGTAAAATGTAAGAGCAGTCTTATTAAAGGAATAAATAATACTACCCATGCAGAGCCAAGCAGGATTAATGCTCTTGAAAATCTCATCTCTAATGGTAATAATGAATATACAACCAGAATTAAGATCGCACCTGTAATAATCCCCTGATATACATTTTTTAGTTTTACCGGTCTGTCGTAACCTCCCGTAAAGATCAACGATATTATCCAGATAATTATATAGGATGTAATTGCAAAAACAAACAGATCGTGAGGATATGCATTTTCATCACCGAATTTATATTCCGACCATAATGGAGAAATTATCAGGAATCCTGATAATATTACTAAAGAATCAATTACCGGAGTTATTATATTCCTTATAAATCTGTATAATATTGCTAATCCTGCACGAAGATATATGGCGATATTAATTAAAATTGAAAAAAGGCCGGCTCGTTTTTTTGAAAAATGCTTCTTTGCAAAAATTATCATTGCATTGTAAAAGATAAGCACATAATTTACGCTTCCTTTTTTTGTGCTTTCTCCTTTGTAATGTATTATAGTTGTTTCGGGATAATAATAGTTTTTATAACCGGCTAAAGTAATACGATATGATAAATCTATGTCTTCACCGTACATGAAAAAACTTTCATCAAGTACCCCTATTTTATCCAGTACTTCTTTTCTAAGAAGCATAAAAGCTCCTGATAATACATCTACAACATGAGTTTTTTCCTTGTTCAGATATGTAAGATGATATTGTCCGAATTTTTTTGATCTTGGAAATAGTTTTGAAAGCCCGAAAATCTTATAAAAAGCTACCGCCGGAGTTGGAAGTCCCCTTTTTGATTCCGGAAGGAAACGGCCTTTTCCGTCTATCATTTTTACTCCAAGCCCTCCGGCATCAGAATGTTCATCCATAAATACCGTTACGGTTTTTAATGTTTTTTCTTCTATAACAGTATCCGGATTTAGTAATAAAATATATTCTCCTGATGCTTCTTTTATTGCCTGATTATTCGCATAAGAAAAACCATAATTTTTTTTGTTCTCAATTAGCTTTACCTGCGGAAATTTTGATTTTATCATGGAACACGAACCATCTACAGAGTTATTGTCAACTACAAAAATCTCTGTTTCAACAAATTTAGCTGATGCAAGAACAGAATTCAAACATTGTTCCAGAAAATGTTTTACATTATAGTTTACTATTACTACAGATAATTTCATTTAAACCAAAATAGCCGGTAAAAATAATAAAAACTAGAGATTTACTATTTTAATATTTAATAATTTATTATTTTTTTATTATTTGAACATTGCAGGAATGAGAAATTATAGATAAGAAGTAGTGTAATTGTATTACATGAAACTTTTAAAGTTGCTTATTTTTAGTCGAATAGACGCTTATCCCTAAACGTATCAGCTTGCTAAGTCAGGCTAACCTACAAGTTAATATGCAAAAATTTTACATTATTCATTTCTGTATAACAATATGCGCTAAATATTTCTATATAAATTGTTAATATTGTGTTAACAATAAAGTTCTCAAAAGTTTTTATATATAACTTTGACAACAGGAATAAAAGAAAATATTTATTTCCCTTGAGTTAAAGTTATGCTGTAAATACCAATTATTAAATAGCAGTAATTAAAGTATTTAGATTAGTATTTTTTGTTAAAAATTTAAATTAAAATGTAAAAGCAAAAATATCGTAATGAAGAACCTTTTTATACTACAAAAACAAACATTACAGGGATTATTACTTTCCATATTATTATTATTTTGCGTTTCATGCAAAAAAAATAAACAAAATACCATAAAAGATATACATGTATCATATCCTAAAGCCAGAATATCCGATATTGTTTATAATTATTTCGGAACAGATGTTCCTGACCCATATTCATGGCTTGAAGACGGATATTCGCCACAAACAAAAGAATGGATAAAACAGGAAAATCTGATAACATTTAATTATTTATCAGAAATACCTTTCAGGGATAAAATAGAAAAAAGGCTGATTGATATATGGAATCATCCTAAAGAAAGTGAACCGCAAAGAAAAGGAGATAAATATTTTTATTTTAAAAATGACGGACTACAAAATCAGGATGTATTATATTATAAGAATGAAATTGACGGAAATGAAATTAAATTATTAGATCCAAACACATTTTCAGATAATGGCTCTGTATTTTTATCAGTAACATCTGTTTCGGACGATACTAAATATATTGGCTATTCTATTTCACAATCGGGCAGCGACTGGCAAGAAATAAAAGTAAGAAATATCGAAACTCTCGAAAATCTGGATGATGAATTAAAATTTGTCCGGTTTTCAGGAATTGCATGGTACAAAAATGGTTTTTTCTATAATAAACATCCGGAACCTCCTGCTGATACCAAGTTCTATGATTTGAATGATCATTGTAAAATATATTATCATAAAGTAGGAACTTCACAAAGTGAAGATATATTAATTTACGAAGATCTGTCAAAACCGGAATTAGGCTATTATGCCGGTGTAACCAACAGCAAAAACTATTTAGTTATTGCAGCTTACAATGAGTTTCATGGAAATGCCTTATATGTAAAAAACCTAAATGACGGGAACGGTGAAATAAAGAAAATAGTAGATGATTCAGAGAATGGTTTTTATGTAATTGATGAAATAGATAACTATTTATATGTATTTACAAACTATAATGCACCAAAATATAAAATAATCAGGATTAATCTTCAAGATCCTGAAATGGAAAATTGGGAAGATTTTATTGAAGAAAATGAAGGAGTATTAAAGTTTGTAAATTACATAGGAGGATGTTTTATTGTAAACTATCTGGAAAATGCTCATACAAAAATAAAAATATATGATAAGAACGGAAAATACCTTCATGATATTGATATGGATCTCATAGGTTCAATAACAGGATTTCAGGGAAATATTAATGATAGTATTACATTCTACACTTACACATCTTTTAATACTCCTGCAACTATATATAAATATGATATAAAAAACAATATTTCCACCATTTATAAATCGCCTGAAATAGATATAAATACAGAAAATTATATAACCAAGCAAGTTTTCTTCGAATCCAAAGACGGCACTAAAATACCAATGTTTATTGTACACAAAAAAGATCTTAAATTAAATGGGAACAACCCTACTTTTCTTAACGGATATGGAGGCTTTGGGGTGTCTTACACACCATATTTTGATATATCAAAATTTATATTGCTGGAACAAGGAGGTGTTTTTGTGTTTGCAAATTTACGCGGAGGTGGTGTGTATGGAGACGAATGGCATAAAGCAGGTATAAGAACGAATAAACAAAATACATTTGATGATTTTATTGCTGCTGCGGAATATCTTATAAATGAAAAATATACTTCTCCAAAAAGATTAACGATACAAGGTGCTTCAAACGGAGGTTTAGTTGTTGGAGCTGTAACAAACCAAAGACCTGAACTTTTTGCCGTAGCCTTATCCTCCGTTCCTATCACAGACATGTTAAGATATCAGGAATTTACCGTAGGAAGATTCTGGATACCGGATTTTGGAAGTAGTAATGAAAGTGAAGAAATGTTCAAATATTTATATTCATACTCTCCTTTACATAATATAAGAAAAAATATTAATTATCCTGCAATACTTGTTACTACGAGTGATCATGATGAAAGAATCGTTCCGGCACATTCTTTTAAATATATTGCTACATTACAAAATACATATGAGGGTAAAAATCCTATACTCATCAGAATAGAAAGTAAATCGGGACTTGGTATTATTGGAAAAGCAAAAACAAAACTTATCAGTGAAATAGCTGACAACTATGCATTTGCTTTTTACAATATGGATTTTACTCCCAAATACTAAATAAAATGGAATCTATTTTAATATTTATAATAATTTAAACTACAATGAAAAAAAATCTAAAACTATGGTCTGTAATAGGAAGTATTTTACTACTTTCCTCGTGTGGAGAAAATAAAAAAACTACTAAAATGGAAATTGAAGTAACTTATCCCGAAACTAAAAAAGTTGAAATAACCCATAAATATTTTGGTACAGAGGTGCCTGATCCGTACAACTGGTTGGAAAATGATAATTCGGAAGAAACAATGGAGTGGGTAAAACAACAAAATAGTGTAACATTTGATTATCTGTCTAAAATTCCTTTCAGAAGTCAGATAGAAAAACGGCTCTTAGAAATATGGGACTATCCAAAAGAATCTGCACCTACAAAAAAAGGGAACAGATATTTTTATTTTAAAAATAATGGCTTACAAAATCAAAGTGTTCTGTATTGCAAGGAATCTCTTGACGGAGAAGAAATAGAGCTGTTAGATCCTAATAAACTTGCAGAAGACGGAACAATAGCATTATCAACAATGGAGATTTCTGATGATGGTAAATATTTAGGTTACTCAATATCAAAAGCAGGAAGCGACTGGCAGGAAATATTTGTAAAAAATATAGAAACTCTTGAAGACTTACCTGATAATTTAAAATGGGTAAAGTTTTCAGGAATAGCATGGTTAAACGATGGTTTTTACTATTGCAGGTATCCGGAACCCAAAAAAGGCTCCGAATTATCAGGAGAAAACCTGAACAATAAAGTATACTATCACAAAATAGGTACTTCGCAAAATGATGATATATTAGTTTATGAAGATCCTGCAAATCCTGAAGTAGGATATAGTGTAGAAGTTACTGAAAGTAAAAATTACATTGTCCTCACTCCTTCCCAATCTACTTCAGGAAATGCTTTATACATAAAAAAGATCAGTGAACCTAATTCCGATTTCATAAAAATTGTTGATAATTTTGATAAAGATTACAGTGTTATTGATGAAATTGGCAATCAATTATATGTATATACAAACTATAATGCTCCGCGATATTCAATAATAAAAATAGATCTGAATAATCCGGCAATTAAAGAATGGAAAGTTTTTATTCCGGAAGAAGAAGGAGTTTTAAAAGGAATAAGTCATGTAGGACATAGATTTATTGCAAATTATATGAAAGATGCTCATTCTGTTATTAAAATATTTGACGAAAACGGAAAATATATTCATAATTTAGATATGGATATGATAGGTACTATAAGTGGTTTTTCAGGAAGCGCAGAAGATGATAAAACTTTCTATACTGTCACATCTTTTACAACTCCGGCAACAATATATGAATATGATATTGCAAATAATAAATCTACACTATATAAATCTTCTGAAATAAAAATAAATCCCGATGATTATGTTACTGAACAAATATTTTACCAATCAAAAGACGGAACAAAAGTTCCAATGTTTATAGTACATAAAAAAGGAATAAAAATGGACGGAAATAATCCTACATTATTATACGGATATGGTGGTTTTAATGTTACATACACTCCATCATTCAGTGTTTCAAGAATGTTACTCCTTGAACAGGGTGGAATATATGTTCTGGCAAACATAAGAGGCGGCGGCGAATATGGTGAAGATTGGCACAAAGCCGGTACAAAACTGCAAAAGCAAAATGTTTTTGATGATTTTATCGCAGCTGCCGAATATCTTATAAAAAACAAATATACTTCTCCTGAAAAACTTGCTATACAAGGAGGATCTAACGGTGGATTGCTTGTAGGCGCAGTTGCAAATCAACGTCCCGATTTGTTTGCAGTGGCATTACCTGCTGTTGGCGTGATGGATATGTTGCGTTATCATTTATTTACAATAGGAAGATATTGGGCAACTGACTATGGAACAAGTAATGAAAGTGAAGAGATGTTTAAATATTTATATGCCTACTCTCCTATTCACAATATCAAACCAAATGTTGAATATCCTGCCATTCTGGTCACAACTGGAGACCATGACGACCGTGTTGTTCCTGCACATTCATTTAAATATATTGCCGAACTTCAGAATACTTACAAAGGAAAAAATCCTGTATTGATACGTATAGAAACACAAGCCGGACATGGAGCAGGTAAACCGACCATGAAAGCTATAGAAGAAATTGCAGATACATATGCCTTCATGTTCTACAATATGAACTTTACACCTAAATACTAAACACAAACTTTTATATAATAAAAACGGCTGATTATAAAAAAATAATCAGCCGTTTAGTATTATAATCATTTTATGATTAATGTTTTCCCTCATTATTCAAGACTAATTTATAGTGAAAACAGCAAGTATCTGCTCTATAGAAAGCACAGATACGAATCCCTCCAACTATAGCTATTTGCAACAAAGTAGTTCTGAATAATACAGGTTATATTCCAAATAAACATATATCTGTTCAATCATTATATACAGGTTTCTATTGACATGTATATAGTAAAAATATCGGAATACTGGGAAGACCTATTATTATTTTATGTATATTTGTATAATGAGATATTTTTCATTCTCTAATGAAGGCATTAAAACATTATTAAAATTAAATAAAAATTATATGAAAAGAATTATTTTACTATTTATTTTTACTTTCTTCAGTATAGCAGGATATGTCTATGCTCAAACAGGAAATTCATGCAGCGATGCTGTTGATTTTGGTAATATCAATGGTCCTGCACAATCTGCGAGTATTGAATCAGACGGAGAATATTGGTTTTCGCTTACACTTAGCGAAGGTGTTGATTATATGATATTTTCATTATGCGGAAATGCGGAATTTGATACTAAAATGGAAATATGGGCAGATTGTAATGATGGTACTTATCTGGATTATAATGACGATGGCGAAAATTGCGACGACAATGAATCCGAAATATCTCTATCTGAATTAGCTGCCGGAACATATTATATAAAAATTTACGGATATGATTCGTATGATTACGGTAATTTTTCCTTATCAATAACATCTATTGAAGGAAATGACAATACATGTGAAACAGCTGCAGATTATGGGAGCATAAATGGAGCTCCGCATTCCGCTTCAATTTTACCCGACGGAGAATACTGGTGTTATGTTACATTAAACAATAATATGGAAAATGTTTTATTCTCACTTTGTGGAAATGCGGAATTTGATACTAAAATGGAAATATGGGCAGATTGTAATGACTATACTTATCTGGATTATAATGACGATGGCGAAAATTGCGACTACAGTGAATCAGAAATATTTCTATATGAATTAGCTGCCGGAACATATTATATAAAAATTTACGGATATAATTCAGATGATTTCGGTAATTTTTCCTTATCAATAACATCTATTGAAGGGGATGACAACACATGTGAAACAGCTGCAGATTACGGGAGCATAAATGGAGCTCCGCATTTCGCTTCAATTTTACCCGACGGAGAATACTGGTGTTATATTACATTAAACAATAATATGGAAGATGTTTCATTCTCACTTTGCGGAAATGCGGAATTTGATACTCAAATGGAAATATGGAATAGTTGTAATGCAGATACATATTTATATTATAATGACGATGGTGAAAATTGTGATGATTATGAATCTGAGATTTTTTTAGATGAACTAGCTGCAGGTACTTATTATATAAAAATCTACGGATATGATGAATATTATTATGGCAGTTTTTCTTTAAGTATCACAGGAACTGAAGCTACACAAGGAATATCCGTAAATTCATATTTCCCCGAAATAGATGAACCAAATGTTGCTATTGACGCAAATGTTGCAGTTTTATTCAACTCCGATATAACAGAAGGTGCTAATTTCGGAGAAATAACAATAACTTATGACGATTCGCAAACACTAGGCAACGTATCGGCAATTGCAGAAGGAACTTTACTTACTATTATGCATGATAATTTTGACTATGGAACCATATATACCGTAACAATACCTTCGGGAGCATTAACAGGTCAAAGTGAAGATATAAGCTGGTCATTCACTACAGTTGAAGAATTGGAAATTTCTATTGTTTCACGCACTCCTGATATTGATGCTGTTGATGTTGCTGTTGATGCATTAGTATCCGTAACATTTAGCGATGATATAACATTAAATGATGATTCAGAAGTTTATATTTTAAAACTGCCGGGCAATGAAGCTGTAAATATTACCAATGTTACGGTAGAAAACGGAAATACTCTGGCTATTTATCATGATAATTTTGAATATGAATACACATACACTATTACCATTGCTAATACTACAATTAACGACTTCAGCAATTCTATTACATGGTCATTCACTACAGAAGATACACCTGCCACATCACCTGAAATAGTATCTATAACTCCTGAAGAAAACAGATCCGCCTTACCAGATGCAGAAGTAAAAGTAACATTCAACATGAATATATCCGGTAATAATCTGAATACTATAAGTATAAGTCCTGATCCCGGAGGCGTTAGTGCATCTATAAACGGAGCCGAATTGACTATTGCTCATGATAATTTTAATGATGGTCCGGAACTTACTACATATACTGTAAGAATTCCGGGTGGAGTAATAGCAAACTATTCGGAAGATATATCATGGTCTTTCTATACTGGACAGGTTGGAACTTTAGAAAATCATATCAACGAAGTTAATATATATCCTAATCCATCCAGTGGCAGTGTTTTCATAATGGTTTCTGAGAATTCTGAAGTAGAAATTTTTGATGCAACCGGAAGAATAATAGAAACTCACAATGTAAACACAAATTCAACAATCAGTTTTACACAACCTGCCGGAATATATTTTGTAAAAGTATATGCCGGTAATAACGTATCAACACATAAAGTAATAATACAGTAAATAACAAATTATAACGTTCTATGAATTTATTTATATAAAAATAATAATCATAGACTTTTATAACAACAAACGGCTGACTAAAAAATAGTCAGCCGTTTGTTGTTATATTTATTTTTTAATTTTAAGCTATGCCTTACCTGCAGAACTCAAAACATTAATGTTTTTATGCATATATAATTTTTTAAGCTCATCACGTGCCGGTCCTAAATATTTTCTCGGATCAAATTCTGCCGGTTGTTTTGCAAAAGTTTCGCGAATGGCTGCTGTCATTGCTAATCTTCCGTCGGAGTCAATATTTATTTTACATACCGATAATGTTGCCGCTTTTCTTAGCTGATCTTCAGGAATTCCTATAGCGTCTTTTAATGCACCGCCATATTTATTAATTGTTGCTACATATTGTTGTGGAACAGAAGAAGAGCCATGAAGTACAATAGGAAAACCAGGAATTCTTTTTTCTATTTGTTCTAAAATATCGAAACGTAAAGGTGGTGGAACTAAAATTCCATTTTCGTCACGCGTACATTGTTCCGGTTTGAATTTATTTGCTCCATGAGAAGTTCCTATAGAAATAGCAAGTGAATCTACTCCTGTTTTGTTTACGAATTCTTCTACGTCTTCAGGCTTAGTATATGTAGATTGTGCCGCAACAACGTCATCTTCAATACCAGCCAGAACACCAAGTTCGCCTTCAACTGTCACATCATGTTTATGTGCATATTCAACAACTTTTTTTGTTAACTCAATATTATCTTCAAAAGAATGATGAGAACCATCAATCATAACTGAAGAAAAACCATTGTCAATGCAATCTTTACATAACTCAAACGTATCTCCGTGATCCAAATGCAAAACTATCGGAATTTCATATCCTAATTCTTTAACATATTCAACTGCTCCTCTAGCCATATTACGTAAAAGAGTAGCATTTGCATATTTTCTTGCACCGGAAGAAACCTGTAATATCACAGGAGATTTTGTTTCAACACAGGCTTGTAATATTGCCTGCATTTGTTCCAGATTATTAAAATTATATGCAGGAATTGCATATTTCCCTTCAATAGCTTTTCTGAATAATTCTCTCGAATTCACAAGCCCCAGATCTTTGTAACTTACTGCCATAACAAAATATCAACTCATTTAATTATATAAAATTATTTTTTAATTTTTTGCTAAGTTAAACAAATTGTTTTTAAAAAGTATTAAAATTCATATGATAAAGAACATTAAATATTATTTATGCAAAGTATCAAATTATAATATAAAATACTTTATTTACAAAAAATGTTAATTACTTTGTTGATACAAATTATTATACTCAATAAAAGCTTTTACAAAAAAATCTATTTTTACAAAAAAATTTAATTGGTTTTAAATTATATCTGGATAGGATTCTTCCTTATCGCTTTTATCATAGCTTTGGTAAAACTGATATTTTTCGGGGATATGACTATATTTCCCGAGATAATGGATAGTATATTTGCCAGTGCAAAAGATGGGTTTACCATATCACTCGGACTTACAGGAATGATGACATTATGGTTAGGCATAATGAAAGTCGGCGAAAACGGAGGAGCGATAAAACATTTATCCAAAGGGATATCCCCGCTTTTCTGCAGATTATTCCCCGATATTCCCAAAAATCATCCCGTTCACGGATCAATGATAATGAATATAGCAGCCAATATGCTTGGACTTGATAATGCTGCTACTCCTATGGGATTAAAAGCCATGAATGAACTTCAGGAATTAAATCCTGATAAAAACAAGGCATCAAATTCCATGATAATGTTTCTTGTTATAAATACTTCGGGGCTAACTATTATTCCGATAAGTATTCTGGTTTACAGGGCACAACTTGGAGCAGCAAATCCCACAGATATCTTCATACCGATACTTCTCACAACATTCATAAGTACAATTATAGGGATAATTACAGTTTCCATTTATCAGAAAATAAATTTATTCTCAAAAGAAATATTGTTATACCTGGGAACTTTTTCATTATTCCTTGCACTTGTAATATGGGGATGCACATTGTTAACATCCGAAAAACTGAATATTTTATCAACTTTATCTGCAAATATTATTTTATTTTCAATAATAATAATATTTATAGTTCTGGCACTGATAAAAAAAATAAATGTTTACGACTCCTTCATTGAGGGAGCAAAAGACGGTTTCAATGTTGCCATTAAGATTATTCCATATCTGGTTGCAATATTAGTTGCAATTGCAGCATTTAGAGCATCAGGAGCCATGGATGCAATATTAGGAGGATTAAAATGGCTTATCAGCTTAACAGACATTGATACCAGATTCGTGGATGCACTTCCGGTTGCAGTTATGAAACCTCTTAGTGGTAGTGGCGCGCGCGGCCTAATGATAGAAACAATGACACATTTCGGGCCGGACTCCTTTGCCGGACGCCTGGCATGCGTATTTCAAGGAGCTACAGATACAACTTTTTATATAATTGCAGTATATTTTGGGTCTGTAGGAATAAAAAACACCAGATATGCTGTATCTGCCGGATTAATTGCAGATCTGGCAGGAATTATTGCTGCAATTTTTATTGCATATTTGTTTTTCGGATAAAAATGAGAATAGACTTTTATTAAATAAAAATCATTACTGTCCTTAAATTTAAAATTTATTATGTTATGAAAAAGTTCAAATTATTTAGTTTTCTGTTTGTGATGATGTTATCTAGCTTTACAGCTTGTGATAAAGAAGAAACAGGTTCAGGAAATGGGAATGAAAATGAGAATGAGAATGGAGGAGTTGAAATAAATATTAATCCTGAAAATCTCGGACAGGGAGAAATCTATATTAAAGCAACTCCTGAAAACGATTATGGTTATTATGAGTTAGGCTTTAATATTGTTGCTGACAAACTGACAATTGATTGGGGAGACGGCACGGTAGAAGAGAAAACAAATGTGCAAAATTTGTATCACAGGTACGAAAATCAAAATGCGAGGGTTGTTGTACTGGCAACAGAAGGATTAAGTATGTTTGGATGTTACACAAACATGTATGGTTTGTTATCTTCTTCTTTTGATGGTTATTTTGAAGAAATCCGTTTTGGTTCATGCCCCAATTTATCAGAAATATATTTTTGGGGAGGCGACAACAGAGAGTATTTGAAATTGAAAAAGGTGGACATAACTAAACTTACAGCATTGAAAAGATTTTGGTGTCTCGGAGAAAAGGATTTGAGTAATCTGGATGTAACAAAAAATACAAATTTAAAAGTATTGGAAATCAACAAATCTAATTTATCTAATCTAAATTTATCCAATAATGTTAAGTTAGACACTTTACGTTGTTCGTCCAGCAAACTGAGCACTTTAAACATAAGTGCAAATACAGCGTTAAAATATCTAGATTTTTCAGAAAATCAATTATCCGTAATAAATGTGGAAAACAATAAAAGTTTGAATTATGTCAACTGTTGTGAGAATCAATTATCGCTTAATTCTTTAATTGAATTATTTCAAGCACTACCAAGCACAACAAATGGTCGCATTACTTTTTGTTCAAATCCAGGCACAGAAGATGCTCATTTTGGAGGTCATGCCTCTCAAATTCTTTCTTCAAAAGGCTGGGATTATACTTGGTAACACTCAGCAGGTAACAAGTGGTTTGGCGCAAAGCGGAGGGTACACCCGAACACCAAGCTGTCAACCATAGACGAAATGAAAACTATACAAATAATATGATTGAAAGAATTTTGAAAATACTATTAATATTATTTCTTTTTTTTAGTTTGGTTACTAGTATTTCGTGTAGTCAAGATAAAAAAGAAAATAAAAGTGTCGAGAATAGTTTCAAAACTGACAGTATATTATATTATTATAGGAATTATCATTGCTTCGATTTTGTAAAAAGATGTGAATTAGAAATACTTAAAATAATAAATCAAGACACATTAATTTACGTTACTAGTAGTGAAGTTTATGGGGAATATGAGGAAATACACGGGAAAATAACTAAAATTAATGACTCTATTTATTTTGTAAAAACCTATAAACACATAATACAAAGTGGGAACGGAGACAAACCTCTTAGTATAGCGAAAGATACAATTTTTTTCTATTGTGATAGTTCCTTAATTAATTCAAATTTACGGATTGAATATTTGAATGGTCAAAAAGAACAGCATAAGATTTATTCGACAGAAAATAAATTTTGGATAAATAAAACGCTTTTTAATAAAGACAATGATAGATTATACCTTATACTTGATTATAAAAATCCAATTGTAGACGAAAACGTAGAAATTGTATCAAAGTATTTTAACCCTAAATTTTTTATAGGTTTTACATCTCTAAGAGAATTCGATGATTTTTATATCATTGTCAATGACAAAGATGTAATGACGCTTAATTTAGGTACAGAAAGTCATCAAAGTTTAGGACCAACATTTAAATTAGATAGAATGAAACAAGGCACTCAACTTCCGAAAGGTAGAAAATTATATGATTGATTGAATAAATACTGCAGGCAGCAAGTGATATAAGTCATTTCCGCTTTTCTTTTGAGAAAGTTAATACTTTTTTTATTTTACAAAATAAAGGTTTGGCGTCAGGAAGGCTGACGAGTGGGATTTTGAAAGTTTGGTCGCCCGCTTAGGCTTTCGTCTTGATTGATAGTGCTTCGCCCGCCAATCGTTATCAGCAAGCAAGGCGAGCGCCGTAAATTAATAAAATAGAAAATAATATGACCGGATTTTGGGAGGCAAGTTTTAAAGAAAAGCAAGAAATGTGGGGTTGGGAGCCTGCGGATTCAGCTATTGAGACTTTAGAATTATTTAATAAACAAGGAGTAAATAAAATCTTAATTCCAGGATTTGGTTATGGTAGAAATGCCAAAGTATTCACTAATAATGGATTCAATGTAACTGGGATTGAGATTTCTGAAACTGCAATTGATATAGCAAAACAAAATTTTGGAGAAAAAATAAAAGTTTACCACGGCTCTGTTAGCTCAATGCCATTTGACCAAGAATTATATGATGGAATTTATTGTTATGCTCTAATTCATTTGTTAAGAACAGAGGAGCGAGTAAAATTGATTGAAGATTGTTACAATCAACTTAAACCGAATGGATACATGGTTTTTGTTTCAATTTCAAAAGAGGATTCCAGATATGGACAAGGAAAAGAAATAAGCAAAGATACATTTGAACCATGGGCTGGTCTAACCTTATTTTTTTATGATTCAGATTCAATAAAATCGGAATTTGGTAATTATGGCTTAATAGATGCAAAAATAGTTAATGAACCAATAGAAGATTTGGGAAATAAACCATTACAGAAATTTTGGTATATAACATGTAAAAAAGGAAATGAATAATATGCCAGCTGATAACAAGTAGTTTAACTTCGTTGAGCTACGCTTCGCTCCGGTTGGCATAAGGCGGGGTGTAGGCTCGCAGAAAGTTTTGAGGGAATTTAGCAAACCTGTCCGAACATTCTCGTTCCCCGCACTACGGCAAGCTGCTGACCATTATGGCAAACTATGGCAAAAATATAGAAATATGCAAGATGAATTTTTAAATACGGATTTTTATGAGTTTCTTTTGTTGGATCCGTTAACAAAAGTCTATTCTGCTGTAGATAGATATCTTTTAGCAAAATGGGAGAAGTATGCTTTTTTATTAATTGATAAGTTTGCTATCCATTCTTCTTCTTTTTTCCATTTATCAAAAGGAATTATTGAACATAGAAAATCTGGAAAAACTATTAAGGCCTATGGATATGACATTTTTACGGTAAATTCAACTTTTAGAACTATAATTGAAACTTATGCCACATTTAATCATATCTATGTTGCCCCTAAAACAAAAGAAGAGCAAAAATTCAAATATTTATTATGGAGAATAGATGGTTTAAATGAAAAACAAAAATATAATTTTCAAGGTACAAATAATATCGGAATTAATGAGATATTAGAAAATGATAGAGTAAAATTAGAACAGGCAAAAATAGAAGCTGAAAATTCCAACTTTTATAAAAACTGTGATTCAAGAGAATTGCTTAAAATATATGATTTGAAGAAAAATAAGTTTTGTTGGAAATTTCAGATAGAATCTGGAAAAATAAAGCCAATGACTATAATGAGTTTGATAGAACATACTTGCAGGACAAATGGATTTATAAATTCATATAGATATTCTTCGACTCACACTCATTCAAGCTATTTGTCAATAGAAGAATTTGAAAGATATAGAGGAAATCCGATTCCTGATTCTTATGTTAGCCCATTAATAAAATTGGCTATTTTCATAACCTCAATGATTATTTATGATATTTGCATTATTAACAAACAGGCAAGAGAAACTTTTAAAACATTGCCTTTCGAAGTTCAAAAATTTATAAATGGAATAACTGAAAGTATAAAAACCGACAGCCACTAACAAGCGTAACTGTTGCGCGACCCTCAAAATTCATCAATAATTCTTCAAAAACATAAAATTTCGACTTCAAATAAGGCATTTTTGTCGAACTTGATTTTGTAGTCGGATTATTTTTTCTCAAAAATATCGGAGTTTAAATCGAAAAAAGTCTGATAAGCAAAAAATCAAAAAAACGCATATTGTAACTATTTGACTTAAAGACATAAAAAATATAAATACAAGAAATGAATATTTAAGAAAATATAGATATATTTGTAGTTGTACAACAAGAACGCCCGTTATCGGTCAGCTTTAAAGACAGACGACAGTAAATTAATATACAAACAATAGACAATAGGCAATGACAGGGAAGAAACATAGTAAATTTAAACTGACATTCATTGTAGTTTTACTTCTGACACTTTCTTCTTGTAATAACTTCAATTCAGACTATAAAGAAACTGAAATTAGTTTAGCGAATTTTAAAGAACTCAACTACTATTTACTGACAATCTATAAAGACAGAAAACTTAGACCAGATTTCACACCAGGTTACGACATTATGACTTTTTTCACTAGAGACAGTTTATTGAAAAATGAAGAACTAAATAGCAATGCAAAAGACCTTTTTGAACAAAAAAAATTAGAAGTGATTACAGTTCACAGACCTAATTTAATTCAATACAAAATCAAACAAGTAAAAAAAGAACCGTTTTTTGGCATTGGTCTTAATTATTTGACATTTTCTTTATTTTACGCAGACATTAGTGAGAGTAAAGATCAAATCATAAAAGAAACTATTGTGGGAGGAGAAGAAAAAATAATTTGGACAAAGTCGTTTGACGACAATTGGACTTATGTAGTTTCAGAACATTTTTCGGATTAACAATAACCAAATTGACTTTTGAATTTTTATTGACCATAAAAGGAATGATGAAAGAGACACTTAAATTATACCTACTGACTGATGGACGAAAAGAAAGCCGAACCGATAACACGTATAACTGTTGCACAACCCTCAAAATCTATCAAAAAATCTCCAAAAACATAAAATCCCAGCTTCAAATAAGGCGCTTTAAGCGAACTTAATTTTGCAGCTATATTATTTATCTCAAAAATATCGAAGCTTAAATTGGAGAAAAATAAGTCTGGTAAGGTCGGAAAATACAAAACAAAAGATTTTCTCCCATTTGTTTTGTATTTTGGGCATAAATTGCTTGAACTTGCGATTGCGAAACCAATTCGTTCAAACTCAACGAATAAAATAACTTTTGCTTAAAATCTTTTTTGTCCTGTACATTGTAACTATTTGATTTAACGACATAAAAAATATAAATACAAGAAATGAATATTTAAGAAAATATGAATATTTTTGTAGTTGTGTAACGAACTCAAGCAATTTAACTTTGTCGAACTACGCTCCTATTAGCACAAGTCTGGGTGTTTGCCATTAAAACTTTGAAAAGTTTCTTAAACGTTTAAACAAAATATAAACCGTCCGACAAGGACACAAAAAGTAAGAAAAATGAATAAAGCATTAGTAATAATAGACATTCAAAATGATATAACAAAGAATTACAAAGAAATAATTGACAATATAAATAAAGCCATAGATTGGGCGGTTAATAATGATATTCATGTTGTTTATATAAGGCACGAAAATTTATCAGACGGCACGAGGACTTTTAAGCCCAATACACGTGGGTCTGAATTAGCTTCGGATTTGAAAATAATGTCAAAAAATATTTTCACAAAATACAAAGGAAATGCATTAAGTAGTAAGGAGTTCACAGACTTTATCAATAAAAATGAAATATGTGATTTCTACATAGCGGGAGCAGATGCTGTTGCTTGTGTTAAATCAACCTGTTATAACTTGACTAAAGCAAATTATAAAGTTAATGTCTTATCAGATTGCATTACAAGTTATGATAAAAGGAAAATTGACGAAATGCTTCAATATTATGAAAGTAAAGGTAGTAGAATAATTAGTCTGAATGACCTGTTATGACAACAGAAAATAAAATAAAGTATTTTGAAAATCGGGAAGATTGGAGAAAGTGGCTCGAAAATAACTTTGAGACAGAGAAAGAAATTTGGCTTATTTTTCCGTATAAATCGACAGGAAAACCTTGCGTGTCGTACAATGATGCCGTTGAAGAGGCACTGTGTTTCGGCTGGATTGACAGTACGGTGAAGAAACTTGATGATAAACATAAAATTCAGTGGTTCTTACCGCGAAAAAATAAAACATATTATTCGCAGTCAAACAAAGAGCGATTGAAATGGCTTTGGGAAAATAATCTGATTCATTCCAAAATAAGAAAAGAAGTTGAGTGGGTTGTGCAGGAGGCATTTTCTTTTCCACAAGACATTATTGACAGGTTAAAACAAGATAAAGTCGTGTGGGAAAACTATCTGAAATATTCGGAATCTTACAAAAGAATTCGTGTCGGATATATTGAATCGGCGCGAGTACGTCCCGAAGAGTTTGAAAAAAGACTTTCGAACTTTATAAACAAGACGAAAGAGAATAAAATGATTACAGGATATGGCGGAATTGATAAATATTACTAAAACTCCAGCCTATAACAAGCTCTCAGTTTAGCGTCAGGTTGTGGCTTCGCAGTTCATGCGTTGTTCGTCCCGCCTGGCGTTATGAACAATGACATCGAAAAATTGAAAATCAGTTGCAAATGACAAGAATAGTAAAAAAGATGTTACACAATAAATTAAACAAAACAGTATGAAATTCTTCATTATTCTTTTTTTATTAAGCAGCAATGTATTACTTTTTGGGCAATCAATATCGGGTACTGTTTTTGAAACGACCAGCGAAATGCCTGTCGAATTTGTAAATATTGGTATTGTTGGTAAAAATATTGGTACTGTTTCCGACCAAAACGGTAAATACTCATTACAAATTAACCCCGAATACTATAACGACACATTAAGATTTTCGTGTATAGGCTTTCACTCCTATTCCGTCAGAGTTTCCGATTTTATTAGTCTGAACAACGGCAATGTCAGCCTTAAAGAAAAATTTCATGAATTAACTGAAGTGGTCGTACGCCCACAAAAAATAAAACAAATGACTTTTGGCATCACCACAAGAAAAAAAACAGTGCAGGCATGTTATCAGGACAGTATTCGTGGAGGCGAAATAGGTACATTAATGAAAAATAAAAATATTGCATTTCTTAAAGAAGTAAATGTCAATATTTTAAAATGCTCATATGACACTATTTTTTACCGTATGAACATTTACAAAGCAGATAAGAATATGCAACTTGAGAATATTTTAAGTGAACCTATCTATATTAGTTCATCAAAAGAAGAAGTAATAGATAAGATTACTGTTGATTTACGCCAATTAAATCTTGTAATAGAAGATGACTTTCTTGTAACGTTTGAATCTGTAAAAGATTTAGGCTACGGAGATCTTTGTTTTCCCGCCAGCCTTTTGCATAAATCATATATACGGGAAACAAGTCAGGGAACATGGGAAACAATACCTGCCGGAATAAGTATTTCGGTAGAAGCCGATGTGAAAAAATGAAATAGGAATCTTTATTTGTTTTTATTTAGGACACCATTTGAGAGAAGTATAATAATTTATCGAAAATACATTACATTTTTCTGCTAATATATAAAATCTCTCTTTTGTCTAGTCTATAAACTTCTACCAATTCCGGAGAAATATATTTTTTAATATCAAATTCTTCAACTTTAAAGCCGGCTTTTTTCAAACGTTCAGGATAATCAAGTCCATGCCATCTGACATGATCATACTGACCAAAAACTCTTTCTCTTTCTTTAGGATCGGTTATTGAAAGGTCTTCATGTGTTTTATTGTAGGTATAATTAATAGGAACCTGCATTATTGCCCAGCCTTCCGGCTTCAGAACGCGATAGACCTCTTTCATAGCAGTAATGTCATTTTCAACATGTTCCAGAACATGATTACAAAAAACAATATCATAACTATTATCTTCAATAGGAATATTCATAATATCTATGTGAAGATCAGCAATTGGAGAAACAAGATCGGCAGTAGTATAATCAAGATTTTTCATCTTCCTGAATCTTTTGATGAAAGGTTGTTCCGGAGCGAAATGTAAAACTTTATAGTTTTTTGTAAAGAAATCAGAATGGTCTCTGAGGTATAACCATATGAGCCTGTGTCTCTCCAGTGAAAGGCAACTTGGGCATAATCTATTGATAGCTCCGTCATTACCGTAAGGAAGAAATTTACGAAAATGATGTCCGCATATCGGACATTCTACATTATTTCCTGCATAAAAAGGTCTTACCAATATGGAAAAGACACTGGAGAACCTTATCAACAAAGGACGAGGTATTTTACGAACTAAAAATCTTGTAATTTTTTTCATTACACAAAAATATTCTTATCCTCTTAATTTTTTAGCTTTCAAATAAATATTTTCTTAATACTATCGGTTTTATAATCTATTTTTAATAAATATCCCGGCATTACATACCAAATATAAGAATTAATATTTTCATAGCCCATCTCATCCAAAAGACGACAATATTCTTTTGCCTGTTTTACATATTTAGGATTTTCCTGGCCTCCGAATTTATAATCCACAACTATAATTTCATTATTATTTTCCATTATCCGGTCGGGACGCCTGAGGTAACCTTCTTTACTTACGATCTCAACTTCATTTAGTACATTATATGACCCATCGAACCATTTTTTTATTTTATCACCGGATAATATATCAGAAATCTCATTTTTATATGTTTCAATGTCGTTACCGGTTATAAAACCCTGATAAAATAAATCCTGAACAGCATTATCAACATCTTTATGAGTAGTTATTTTTTCAAAAATCTTATGGTAAACTATTCCTTTATGCACCGAGCTTTCTGAGTTTACATCAACTTTGTCTCTCTCAAAAAATGTTTTGACTTTAACCTGCTTTTCAGGAATAAAAACAGGATATTTATCCAGATAACTTGTTTGTGTGAAATCTCTATCAATTTTTTTTATCTCACCAAAAAAATACTCTTTAAATCCTGAATTTTTATCCTCATAAAAACTCAGATTTAAATCTTCTATAAACTTTTTATTTTCAAAAACCTTGCATAAAACTTTTTCTACATTATTAAAAGTTCCTTCTGTATTTTCCGTTGCAGAAATAAACAAACCTTTCCTTGCTCTTGTAAAAGCAACATACATCATATTAAAAGACTCTACTGTCTGTTTAAATTTACTGACGTAATAATCTTTAGCAAACAGGCTATCCGTCAATTTACCACTAAAATTCACCGGCCATACCGGTAAAACATTAAAAGGTTCCTTATCTCCACAACTTGCCCATATCCTGTTATTTACCCTGTAAAATTCCCAGTTGCAAAATGGTATGAATACAAAATCGGCAGCTAACCCCTTCGCTTTATGTATAGTTATAATATTTATTGCATTTTGCTTTTCAGGAATTTTAAGATTTTGTTCTATTCCCGAGTCTTCCCAATATTCTAAAAATCCTTTTATTTCAGCAGGATTCTTTTGTTCAAACTCGTGTACAAGGTCCCGGAATGAATTCAAAAACGGCACATTATCCGGTAAAATATTCAATTCAAGCTTAAGAATGATTAAATCTGTTATTTCATGTAACAGTTTTTGTTTATATACTTTTTTTACAGAAGATATTTTATATTCCAGATCTGTAACAAAATCTTCTTTATTAAAATTTACTGATTCGTTGTTTTTTATTTTGGTTTGCAGATAATAAATATATGATGCCTCAATAAATGCAAGTTTGTCATTATCGTTAATTAAGTATTTAAAACATGAAATTATTAATTGTATCGCTTTATTTGAAGAAACATATAAAGCCTGTGCGGAAATAACATCATAAACCACGTTTTTAAGTGCATTTTCAGACTGAGAATATTTTATGATTTCTTCTGCGATATATGTTCCTTCGCTGTTTTTCCTTACCAGTATCATTATATCACCGGCCTGATAACCACTTTGCTGCAACTCTTCGATTTGCAGGATCATTTTTTTTACAGCTTCTTCCCTGAAATCTTTTTCTTTTAAATACTCTTTACTTAACAGTTTTACATTTACATAAGCATAAATATCTTTCTTTACATGCTGTTTTATGTTATTATAAATCTTGTTTGTAACAAGATTTCCTGTTTGTTCATGCAATTCAGGTATTGTATTGTCATTAATGCCTTCTTTCAGAATTTCTGCTGCCACACTGAAAAAATCATTATTAAAACTTACAATTTCTTTTCCGCTTCTCCAATTGTCTTCAAGAGGTATATATTCAAAAAACGAACCAAAATTGTTTTTTACAGTATCAGCAAGCAGCTGCCAGTCTCCACCCCGCCACGAATAAACAGATTGCTTAACATCTCCGACCAAAATATTAGTATTGTCTTCGGGATAAGACGAAAGGCTTTCACTTAACAAAGGATAAAAAGAATCCCACTGAATTTTGCTGGTATCCTGAAATTCATCGATAAGATAGTTTTCATAAAAACTACCTGTTTTTTCATATATAAATGAAGAACTATTTTGCTTTGCAATCTCCGATAAAAATGAAGGAACATCAGCGATAAGGAACTTTCCTGTTTCTCCGAGATAATTCTTTATGATATTCAGACTCTGGTTGATTAATGCAGCATAATTGAATTGTTTTTTAATTATTACACTGGTCCTGTATAATTCATATTTCTCAAGAAAACAATTTCTCATTATTTCCGTATGACTTATCAACCTTGTTGTAGCCGAAACAAAATGCTCTTTGGTTAAATTATCTTTAGTTAACCATTTTTCAATTATTTCATATTCATTAAAATGTCCTTCAATACTAAAATCACCTGCATTGATCTTTTCTACGGTAAATAAAAGTTTTTTGATTTTACTGCTATGATTTCCTCCTTTAAAGTCATGTGCCGACAGATCATATTCCTTCATTATGCAATTCAGTGAATCAACATGACCGGAAACTTCCATGAGAAATGAATTTTCTATATCATTCAATTTTTCTTTAAATGCAGTTACTGCAGAATTATCCGAAAAAAAATCCGTATATTCTTTTTCATAACTTCGGAAATCCGAATTAAAAACATCATTAAGAAACGATTTTAGATTTTTACGGAAATCCCACCTGGAAGAATTCTCAATATTATGCTCTACCAAAGCTATAATGTTTTGTTTGAGTTCAGCATCTGTTTCGCTGAGTTCCAGCATATTATCTACTGCTATCGATATTACTTTCGAAGTATCCAGCTCCAACTCATAATTATACTGAATTCCTATCTCCCTGGTAAAACTGCGAAGAATTTTCTGAAAAAAACTATCAATAGTAGAAACAGAAAAAAATGAATAATCATGGAGTATTTCTCTGAATATTTGTTCTGCACGCTGTTTTATCAAAGGAAAACTTAAGTTTGTGTAACTGCTTATCTCCTGCAATCTTTCAGTATTATTTCCATAAATTATTTCCGCAAGATCAGAAATAATACGGTTTTTCATTTCTTCCGAAGCTTTATTTGTAAAAGTAACAGCCAGGATATTACGATGAGCCTTATTTTTTGAAAAAAGCATTAATATATAATGCCCTGTAATCTGATGTGTTTTTCCCGCACCGGCAGATGCGGAATATACCAGAAGTTTACTCATAAAAATTAACAACAAGTTCTTTTTTCTGGCATTCTTCCAAATCAATATTATTATATTCTTTTAACCTGGTATTCCTTACACATCTTATATTATAAACTCCTACCGGCTTTGTAACACATTTAGTTTCATTTACATCAAGTTCAAAAACTTTTACACTTTCAACATAAATGTCAACTTTTACATCATTATCATTAGTAATACATATATCGCCTGTGTGATTCATTTCACAGCTTTCCTTAAGATTGCACGAAGAAAAGGCAAGCACTCCTAAAAATAAAAAAATCAATAACGCTTTCATATAAAAAAATAATATAGTCAAAAATAATAAAAATTTTAGTTTGCCCCAAAAGTATTTTATTTAAATAATCAATTAGAAATTAAAAACCGAAATAAAATTAAGTAATAAATAAATAAAATTAAAAACAATTTTGATTTTATTAAATATATATTTATTTTTGCAATATAATTATTAAATAAAATTATGTTACCTACTTATTGTCCAAGCTGTAAAACAAAATTAAATGTGAAAAGCCTTAATTGTGAAAATTGTCACACAGAAGTTACAGGTTTTTACAATTTACCGGTATTAGCGCTACTGTCTGAAGAAGACCAACAATTTGTTATAAAGTTCATAAAAAATAGCGGAAGCCTGAAGGAAATGGCAAATCAAATGAAATTAAGCTATCCTACGGTAAGAAATATGTTGAATGAAATAATTGAAAAAATCGAACACTATGAAAGCTAAAGATATATTTAATTTTTTAATAAATCCGTTTAATAAATTTGCCGGATGGCAGGCATTTGGAATCGGCCTGATATTTTTATTGATTTCCGGTTATGTAGGAGCACTAAGTGGAGTTTATTTTGACGGAGTAATTGATGCACACTTTTATCATAAATACGATTACAAAATGTCAATTGTATTTATTGTAATAAATATTATATCCTTAACAATACTAATGTCATTGGCAGGTATTTTATTTTCAAAAAAATTCAGATTTATTGATATTCTGGGAACTATGACCCTGGCTCAGGCTCCATCAATTTTTATTGCATTACTGGGATTTTTGATAAATGAACAAATTTTATCGGACATCAATATTAATCCATTTGCCATTTTGAATTACGGAATTTTTATAATTTACACTATAGCCTGTTTACCTTTTATAATCTGGAAAATTGTTTTAATGTATTATGGATTTTCAGTATCCTGTAATATAAAAGGTACTAAAAACATGATTATTTTTATTACTATACTGGTTTTATCTGAAATATTATCCAAAATATTAGCTTACGCCATATACTTTTATATTTAAAACATAAAAAATTTAAAAATTATGAAAACAAAAATTATCCTTTTAGCTGTTATGACATTTTTATGTCATTTATCTTTTTCTCAAAATATTGATATAAAAAAATTAGATACTTATTTTGAAACATTGGAAACAAATAACAAATTTATGGGAAGTGTTGCAATTTCCGGTAAAGGTAAAATAATTTATGAAAAATCCGTAGGTTATGCTGATATAGAAACCGGACAAAAACTAAATGAAAATTTTAAATTCAGAATAGGTTCAATTACTAAAACATTCACTACAGTATTAGTATTAAAAGCTGTAGAAGAAAAGAGAATAGCGCTGGAACAAACTATTGAAACATATTTTCCAACAATAACAAATGCGGAAAAAATAACACTTAATCATCTTTTATATCACAAAAGCGGAATATTTAATTTTACTAATGACGAAAATTTTTTAGACTGGCATACCGAAACAAAAACAAAGAAAGAAATTATAGAGCTGATATCACAAGGTGGAAGTAATTTTGAACCGGGAAAAAAATCGGAATACAGTAACTCCAATTTTGTATTACTTACTTATATTTTGGAAGAAATTTATGAAAAGTCTTATTCGGATTTGCTTAATGAAAAAATAGTTAAACCTTTAGGATTAAACAATACTTACTTAGGTAATGAAATAAATATAGCCAATAATGAATGTTATTCATATACTTTTGAAGGGAAATGGATAAAATCGCCCGAATTTAATTCTTCAATTTCAAATGGTGCAGGAGCAATTGTATCAACCCCGGCAGATCTTACAATATTCAGCGATGCTCTTTTCAAAGGGAAATTAATTTCAAAGAAAAGCCTGGCACAGATGAAAACTTTGAACGGAAGTTTTGGTATGGGACTTATTCGAATGCCATATTACGAAAAAATCGGACTTGGTCATGGCGGCACTGTTGACGGATTCAGATCTATATTTGTCCATTTTGAAAAAGAAAAAATATCTGTTGCTATAACATCCAATGCTTTAAACTATAATTTAAATAATATCAGTATTGCTATACTTGGCTGCATTTTTGATGATTCTATTGAAATTCCAGATTTCACTACATATAAAATAGCCTCTGAAGATTTAGATATGTATACAGGTAATTACATAAACGAGAAATATTCTTTAATTATTGATATAACAAAGAAAGATGATAGTTTATTCGGACAAATGAAAGGACAACCTTCATTCTATATTGAAGCTACCGAAAAAGATAAATTTGAATCCGACTTATTTGGTGTTGTTATGGAGTTCAATATTCCTGAGAAAACATTAATATTAAAACAAAATGGGCAGAGAATAGTGTTCATAAAAGATTAGTTTGTAAAGTTTGTAAAGTTTTGAGTACCTGGTACTATTCCAGTATTAATTTTTCAGTTCTTATCATTTTTCCATCAACAAACAGGTTACAGATATATGTTCCGGGTTTCCAGTATTGTGTGTTAATAATTGTTTCATCTGAAGTGACGGGGATTATGTTCTTTAAATGTCCGTTAATGCCGGAAATTCTTAGTTCTGCTGTCGTTTC
>JAISPG010000075.1 GCA_031275085.1 Bacteroidales bacterium
CACACACAAACGCTTTGCGCCCTTGCTCACTTCGACAGAGACGAACGGTATGCTTACGAACAGATTTTTCAAACTATGCGGCGACTGTATCTTCCTTATTCCGATATGGAGCAAATGTACCGGCGAACGGTTTTTAATGTAATTGCCCGAAATCACGACGACCACACTAAAAATCATTCTTTTATTATGAATAAATCCGGCGAATGGTCGCTGTCGCCCGCGTATGATGTTTGTTATTCCTATTCGCCCGCGAGCAAATGGACCAGCCGGCATCAACTGTCACTGAACGGCAAGCGGGATGATTTTACACTGAAAGATTTGCTGGAGGTAGCTGAAAAATCGGATATAAAAAATGCCCGTGAAATTATAAGGCAAACAATAGAAACCGTGTCGCAGTGGAGCGCCTATGCTCGCGAAGTAGAGGTTAAACCGGAACATATTACGCACATTCGACAAACATTCAGGAATATAAAATAAGCCCCAAATGTCCATTAGAATACAACTGTATGATTATTGGCATTTGTTCTAATGGACACCATTGGAAATCAGATTCGCAATATGCTAATGACCAAATGAATACAACATATTAATTCGCTCAAAACGGTACTTTTTTATGAGTTGGCATGCTAATGGACATTTTGGGATAAAAAAATGTTAGATTTGGCGGACGAGTGGCTGAATATAAATATTATGATATGGATAAGATTGTGGAACAAGTATTAAATTCCGTAAAATGACAGAAAAAATTATATCAATAGTAATTCCAACCTATAATATGGGAAATTATTTAGGACGATGTTTGGATTCTCTATTATTACCGGAAATAACAGACAAAATAGAGGTAATAATAGTAAACGATGGCAGTACAGATAAATCTTTATTAATAGCCCGGTCATATAAGACTAAATTTCCGGCAACAATTGTCGTTATAGATAAAGATAATGGAAATATGGGATCCTGTTATAATGCAGGGCTAAAAGCCGCAACAGGAAAATATTTCCGTCCACTTGACGCGGATGACTGGTTCGACAGACAATCGTTTGTGCAGTATGTTAACATATTACAAAATACGGAAGCTGACATGATTATAACTAACTATTCCGGAGAATATTCAAATGGGAAAAGTATTGTAAAATATTCAAAAAAACATATTAAAAATATCACTCCGGCGAAAATCTATGATTTTAAAAAATACAGTTTTGACAATACCCAGAATCATGAACTGTTCAGGATGCACAGTATAACTTACAGCACTAAATTATTGACAAATATGAATTTTAAATTCACCGAAGGCGTTTTGTACGTTGATACCGAATATTGTTTTTACCCGTTAAAACAAGTAACTGATTTCATGTATTTAGATACAGTGCTATATAAATACTGTATTGGGAGAGAAGGTCAATCGGTCTCGGAAATTTCTATTGCCAAAAATAAAGAGCATCCATACAAAATTATTCGTCGAATGATTGAATATTTTAATTCCGGTCAAAATGAAGTACATGAAACTGTTAAAGATAAACAGTATGCTATATTTAACAGAATACTGGAACTATATTACAGAGCAATTTTAATATGCAACAACCGCAATATTGAGGATAACAATAAACTGAAAGAAATTGATTCTTTCCTGAAAAGGTTTAATTCCACTATTTACAATACACTTGGTAAACAAACGCATACATGCATAAGAACCAGATACATATACTTGTGGAGAAAAAACGGTAAATATTACAAAGAAACCGTATCATATAAATTCTACAGCCTCTTGCGCAAATTGAAAAACAGAGTTATACGATAAAATCTCTATTTATGAATAAAATACCCATTGTTTTTTCTACGGATCATAACTATGTTATGCAAACAGGGGTTTGTATAACTTCTTTACTGATGAACTCCAGTCCGGACGAATATTATGACATTTTCATTTTATGTTCTGAAAACGTTTCCGAAACGGATAAACAGCAACTGTGCCACATATCTGAAAAATATGAACGATGCTGTTTCAATTTCATTGATTTGTCCAATCAGTTTAACGACTCCTTTGAAATCAGAAATATAACTAAAGCGGCTTATTACAGATTAATAATTCCTTTATTGATACCTCAATATTCTAAAATTATTTATTCGGATGTTGATGTTATCTTTTTAGAAGGTCTTAACAGCGTTTATAATGAAGATATTACAAACGATTACCTTGCTGCGGTACTCTCGAGAGGCGCCGTATTTGATAAGGAATATAACCGGTATGTTCGCGGTTTAAATTTAGATCCGTGGATGTATGTTCACTCCGGATTTCTCCTGATAAATTCGCAAAAAATGATTGAAGACGATATTTGTTCCAGATTCAAACTGTATGCATCCAAAAAATTTCATTTTCAGGACCAGGATATTATAAATATTGCATGTAAAGGCAAAATAAAGTTTTTACCGTTAAAATATGCTTATACGCAGGGAGTTTTTTCGAGTTTATATACCAGTAAAACATTGCTCCTGCAACGATTTTCCGAAAAAGAAATAAGCGATGCATCCAGAGCGGCAATCGTACATTACGAAGGACAGCATAAACCTTGGAACTCTTACTGTTTCCGGTATGACGTCTGGTGGGAATACTACAGGAAATCCGTGTTTTTTGACGCTCAATTTTATTTTAAGGTAAACAATTCACTGTTACCACAAAATATTACATTTAAAAATTTGATGAAAACGATTATTGCGTACGGCAAAACATCATTAAAAAGAATAATAAGAAGACGTTAACAGTTTATGAAAAATGTATGCAAGCGATAAACAATGAGAGCGTTATTTATGCCTGAAATCATCTTCGCCGGGACAAGGTTCTGCCTTTGCAGAAAAACATCATATTATTTTACTGTACAAAAATAATACGTAAAATGATATTTTTGCAGAAATTTTTATTATAGGAAAATGATTCCCTTAGTAATTGCTACAAAATAGGTTATCCCCATATCAATTCGAAAATATAGCCTGACAGAAAAACACTATGTTCTTCACGTCAAAGGTTAGCGTATTTCGTAATGATTCTTCATTGGGTATTGGATACAAGATTCTATCATATCCCAAATATCTGCAGCAAGTTACAATCGTGTCAATTTGATGAGAAACAATAAAGTGATATATACATGTTTGGTTGGCGAGTATGATATTTTACGCCAACCGCGTTTCATTTACGAAAATTTTGATTATATATGTTTTTCTAATGATATACCTGTTTCCTGTATAGGTGTATGGAAAATTCAAAAAATACCATATAAACATCCGGATAAAACAAGAGTATCCAGATATGTCAAAATAAATCCGCATACAGTTCTTTACAGCTATAAGTATAGCCTTTGGATAGATGCAAATGTTGAAATTGTAAATAAAGATTTACAAAACAGGATAGAAGAATTAATTGAGTTAAACAGTAAAATTGCACAAGTACAGCATATAGAGCGCGACTGTATATATGATGAAATAACAGAATGTTTTAAATGCTCAAAAGACAATGTTCTTTTACTGTACAAACAATATAAATTTCTAAGGAAAGAGGGCTATCCGGCTCATTACGGGTTATTTGAAAATAATATAATATACCGCCAGCACAATGACAGTTTAGTTGTAAAAATATCGGAAGAATGGTGGAAAATGTATATGAAATTTTCAAAAAGAGACCAGCTTAGTCTCTGCTATATATACCGGAAACTTGATTTTGCTCCGGATTTGTTGTTACCTGAAAGAATAAACACACGTAACTGTCGCGGATTGAAATTATACAATCATCCTCCTATATCTGCCGGTAAAAGAATTATTTTAAGATTGAAACGCATCTGTAAAGTGTTATTACTGTATGTTTTAAGACGTTGTTTATAATTTGCAGATAAATCAAAGAATTTTATAAAAATATAATAATATAATAATAATGTTAGATGTATCCATAATAATTGTAAATTATAAAACTGTTTCGTTAATTATAAATACAGTCAAGTCGATTAAAATTCATACCAATAATATTAAATATGAGATCATTATAGTCGATAATAATTCGCAAGATGATGTTGAAAAAATATTGTATAACGAATTTGGAGGGGAAATCGTATGCGTTTTATTGAATGAGAATATCGGATTCGGATGTGCAAATAATGAAGGCATAAAGATTGCACGGGGAAGAAATACCCTTTTCTTGAATCCTGACACTTTGCTGTTGAATAATGCGATAAAAATCCTGTCGGATTATCTTGACGGCAATGAATCAGTCGGCGCTTGCGGCGGAAATCTGTACGATGAACAGATGAAACCTGCTCATTCGTACGACATTAAATTTCCTTCCATTACTCACGAATTGCGTTTATATAAACTGTTATACTGGAAAAACTGGCAATTTAATTCAACGAAAGACACCATTGAAGTAGCATACATAACGGGAGCTGATTTAATGGTGAAAAAATCTGTTCTTAACAGAGTTGGCTTATTTTCCGACAGATTTTTCATGTATTATGAAGACTCCGAACTGTGCTTTAGAATACATAAAGGCGGATATAAAATTATTTCTGTGCCATTTGCAAAAATTCAACATCTGGAAGGAAAAAGTTTTTACTCAAAACTGGATTTAAACCGTATTATTTACATAGTGAATGGAAGGAAAATTTTCTACTCTCTGCATTATTCCGCACAATATATGCGAATAGTTGATTTTGTATATGTATGTATGTTATATTTAAAGATATCTGTGTTTTATATAACAAATAAGGATAAGTACAAATTCTGGAGTACGGTTAAAAAATACGAAAAAACAGATAATTCCATCTATTATAAAATGTAAGAGCCTGAAAATTTACAGTTCTCCGAAACTTGTCTCTTTATGTTCAAAAAAATGCCAGAGAATCTGTCCGCTCATTTTTGGATACAGACAGATTGACGAATGAATATGAGGATATTTATAAAAAAATAATTTCACATAAAACACTTTGAAATATGCAATGTATTAGAGATTTGCGAAAAATAAGAAAGATGAATTTCAATGCACGGAATATTGTGCTGATTCTTTATTTTGAGAAGATTTCTTTTGTTAAATGGCCTTTTAAAGTACTTAGAAAGATTATCATTCAGATGTTTTACAATTGTGAAATATATCCCGAAAGTTTTATTTCACTTAACAGTTTACTCACTTTACGATTACCTCATCCTTATTTGATTATACACCGGAATGTGCGAATAGGTGAAAATGTAACGATATTTCAGGGTGTTACAATTGGAGTTGTGGAAAGGTTCAACAGGAATGATATAACGCCCGTGATTGGTAACAATGTATATATCGGCTGTAAGGCTACTGTTTTAAGCGCGTCAATAGC
>JAISPG010000040.1 GCA_031275085.1 Bacteroidales bacterium
AATATTTTATCTGCTTTAACTGCATATTGCTTTTTCCCTAAGAAACCAGCTCTGAACATTAAGCATGTTTATGAACAACAACTTTTTTTAAGAAGTGCTTAAACCGAATTCAGGTTAAATTACGAAGAGTTTTAAGAATATTTTTAGAAATGAAGGAGGTAAAGCCTCCTTTTTTTGCTATTTTTGTAAAAATATACTTATGAAAAATATAATTCTTGCTCCTTCGTTATTGTCTGCAGATTTTAATAATCTACAGAAAGATATTGAAATGCTTAACGAAAGTGAAGCCGATTGGTTTCATCTGGATATAATGGATGGCGTTTTTGTGCCTAATATATCTTTTGGTATGCCGTTGGTTAAACATATAAAAAAAATAGCAGCCCGGCCTTTGGATGTTCATTTGATGATAGTAAAACCGGAAAGATATATAAAAGATTTTTACGATGCGGGAGCAGATATTCTAACTGTTCATTATGAAGCATGTCTGCATCTTAATCGTACAATTGAGGAAATAAAAGGAACAGGTATGAAAGCTGGAGTTTCATTGAATCCGCATACTAATGTACATTTACTGGAAGATATTCTACCATATATTGATCTTGTGCTTATAATGTCTGTAAATCCTGGATTTGGCGGACAGAAATTTATAAAGCAAAGTTTGAAAAAAATAATGGAGTTGCGGGCTATGGCAGATATCAGCAATCCATTGCTTACTATTCAGGTTGACGGCGGAATAGATACTTCAAACTATAAGGAAGTTGTAAAGGCAGGAGCAAATGCTTTAGTTGCAGGAAGTGCAGTTTTTAATTCAGATGATCCTAAAAAAACAATAGAGATACTTAAGAACGCTTACTGATTTTTTAGCAGTAACCGGCTATTTTATATACAATAAAACCTGTAATTTCATGAATTAGAAGGGTCCAGCCACTTAATGCCAGAGGTTGTGGTACAATAAGCATGTCCGGGGTAAATAATCTGCTTTGCGAATAATTATCAGTGGTATATATATCAAAATCAAATCCTTGTTTTTTGTAGCATCCGGTAGCTCTTCTCATATGAAAACCACTTGTTATCAATAGATAAGTACTGTTATTTTCTTTAGGATTTAATATCTTTGCAGTTTCTATGGCATTTTCGTAAGTATTTCTTGATTTCAGGTCGATAATAATATCATTTTCGGGAATATCAAGCGTAATTAAAAGTTCTTTTAATATCAAAGATTCTTTAAACTCCTGATTAAATACTTCGCCGGAACCTCCGGAAATAAATATTTTTTCAATATATCCTTCCTTATATAGTTCCAAGGTTTGTAATATCCTGTCGGTTGCAGTACCGAAATTTATTGTTTCATTTTTTTTGTCGTAAGTTAACATTCCACTCAATACTATGCCATAATCATATGATGTTTTCAGATCTTTTTTTAATGTTATTCCAGGTTCCCACAATCTCATTATTTCCTGAAAAATAAAAGGGTTGGTAAAGAAAAACAGCATTGATAAAGAAGAAATTAAAAGTTTGCGGCTTATTTTTTTATTTCTTAGGATAAGACCTGATAAAAATAATACGATGATCCATATAACAGGTGAAATTAGATATTGTAATACTTTTGAGAGAAAAAAGAACATAAAAATATGTTATAAAATATGTATTAAATCTTTATTGTTTATTTTATATTGAAAACTGAACAAAAGTAATTATTTTTAAAAAAAATTTATTTAAAATTTAAAAAATATTTATTATGGGAAAAACACAGTTTGACTTGAATCCTCACGTGCTTGAGAAGTTTCTTCAAAAATCTTCAAAGGAATTTACCAAGAAAGATATTATTGATTTTGTGATAGCCAACGATATTGAAATGGTAAATTTCAGATATGTAGGAGGAGACGGAAGGCTAAAATCTTTAAATTTTGTTATAAATAATCTTGAATATTTAGATCAGATATTGACAACAGGAGAGAGGGTTGACGGTTCAAGTTTGTTTTCTTTTATAGGCTCCGGATCCAGTGATTTATATGTAGTACCCAGATATAGTACAGCTTTTGTAAATCCGTTTGAGGAAGTTCCGACATTAGATATTTTATGTTCATATTATGATAATGAAGGAAAACCATTGGAATCTTCACCCGAATATGTTCTTAGAAAAGCTCATGCAGAATTTAAAAAGGCAACAGGTTTTACATTTAAGGCTTTGGGAGAACTGGAATATTATGTTATAGCAGATAAAGAAGAGAATAAGTTATTTCCTGCAGTAGACCAGAAGGGGTATCATGAATCAGCTCCTTTTGCTAATTTTGAATTTATTCGTACTGAAGCAATGCGTTTGATTGCAATGTGTGGAGGTAAAATAAAATACGGACATTCAGAAGTTGGGAATTTTATGGATGAAAAGTATTATTACGAACAGCAGGAAATTGAGTTTTTACCTTGTGAGGCAGAAAATGCAGTTGACCAGTTAGTAATTGCAAAATGGATTTTACGTAAATTGTGTAATGATTATGGCGTAAACCTGAGTCTTGCCCCTAAAATCACAGTAGGTAAAGCCGGAAGCGGATTACATATTCATATGATGCTGGAGAAGGACGGTAAGAATATGATGGTTAAAGATAATAAGTTAAGTGATGATGCTAAAAAAATGATAGCAGGTATCCTTGATCTGGCGGGTGCTCTTACTGCATTTGGAAACACAATCCCTACATCTTATCTAAGGTTGGTTCCGCACCAGGAAGCGCCTACAAATATTTGTTGGGGAGACAGAAACAGGAGTGTGTTAATACGTGTTCCTCTGGGATGGACAGGTGGTTTAAGCATGATACATGACGCAAATCCGCAGGATAAATCTGAAATGAAACTTGGTGACAGTAAACAAACTGTAGAAATACGCAGTGGTGATGGTTCTGCAGATCTTTATCTTTATATGGCGGCTATAATAGTTGCAGCACAACATGGTATTCAAATGAAAGATTCTTTGGAATTAGCGGAAAAACTATATGTTAATGTAAATATTTTTAAAGAAGAAAATAAAGATAAGCTCGCACAATTAAAAGCTTTACCGGCTTCATGTTTCGAATCTGCTGATGCTTTGAATGCTAAAAGGGAATATTTTGAGAAAAATGGTATTTTCCAGGCAGGACTTATTGATAAAACTATTGAGAAACTTAAATTATATGATGATTTAAATTTAAGTGAAAAATTATATGGAAAGAATGATGAAATTTATGAGTTGGTTATGAAGTATTTACATACAATGTAAATAGGGATTTATATATCATTCATATATTTTTAAGGTGGAATTTTGTTCCACCTTTTTTTATTTCTATTTAGAATCTGTTTCTTACATCCATATGTTTGTGTGGATTTTGTTACATCTTTAAATATGTTTTCCTATATTAAGATTGGCTTTTTTTCTTAATTTTTTTAGCTTCACTTAATTTTCACATTGATCCTAAAAAACTAAAAATCATATAATTATAAAAAAATAATCGGAAGATTTTTCTTCCGATTATTTTGTCTTAATTACAATTATATTTTTTAATTATTATCTTGTCAACCGTTGGTTATAATATCCCTGTTCTGTGATAATACTACCATTAGTACTACTAAACTTATTATAAACAGGTCTGTGCATTTTTACTTCTTTGTTTTTCAGCCCTAAAAGCTCCCATACCATACTATGTTCACCGTTTGCATAATACCATGATGAATCCCTGATATACTGTATGGATTCAATAGCGGTAGCTTCTTCGTCGTCATCTCTTATTGTTGTTATACCATATAAATCATGTGAAGTTATAACTTCATATACCAGAGCCACTCTTTCTTTATTTTTATAATCATCAACACCAGCCAAAAAATTCCATGTTCCTGTTGAGTAGGAAGATTTATAATATCTGCGTTTGGTTGTAGTTTCAGTGTCTTCGTTATAATCTTCTATAATATATTCATAAACAAAATTTTCAAAGAATGTTCCGTGTTTTGTAAATCTTAGATAACTTTCATCTTGTTTTACAGTTCCAGTATATATTATTGTACTATCTGAAGATGTTATTGAAGCTTCTATTTCTATCTTTTGTGTCCATTTGGTGTCATTGCTTGTTGTTGTAGTAAGTATGACATTTTGTCCATCTATATCACTACGAATAAATGATTCGGTTTCTGCAAATTTCCATGTGCCTGCCATTCTTGCCTTTCTGGTATACATAGACATAAATGGATCCTCATTTCCTTTTTTAAAGCATCCTGTTGTTACTACAGGAAGCATGATTATAATCCCCAATACTACTAGTGTTAAACGTTTTTTTGCATCCATAATTTATGTGCTTACTAAGTCAGTGACAAATATAAAATTATTAATAGTTATAAACAAAAAAAAATGAAGTATTTTTTTAAATTTTCATTTTATTTTTTGGTAACATGATAAAATAGGTGAAATATCTATATCAAAAATATCTAAACGAAATTTTATTTTCATAAAACACAATAAAACTGTTATCTGATATATTATAGGTTTGTATTATTAATTATTTTCTTTTATTTATATTTAAAATATTTCACAAGTGTTATTAAAATATTTTTTATTTAGTTTTTCTTTTTTTTTGATTTTTTCTTAAGGCCGCCCGAATTGATTTTTTGTCTTTTTTTACTTTTAGCATGGAAAGCACCTCCCGAATTCTTTAGGTCAGAAGTTTTTAAATAATTTTTTTGTGATTCAGACGGTTTTTCATCTTCCATTAGAATTTTAGAAACTTTAACAGTATCTGGAATTTCATTTTCTTTTATGTTAGCACCTACAATTTTTAATATTTCCTGATAATAATTTGCTTCATAAGGGCTTACCATTAATATTGAACTTCCATTCTTATCTGCTCTTCCCGTACGGCCTATCCTATGTATATAATCCAAAGGGTTATCCGGGACGGTTAAGCTTATTACATGCGAAATATCATTAAAATCCAGACCTTTTGCCACAACATCAGTAGCGATAATAGTTTTTATACTGCCTTTTTGGAAATTTTTAATTGTATTGAACCTGTAATTCTGAGATTTATTAGAATGAATAACTCCTATTACACTTCCTAATTCCGGGTTTAGTTTTTCAAATAAATAATCGGCTTGTTTTTTGGTTGATACGAATATCAGATTTTTAATTAAATCATCGTTATTAATTAATATATGTTTTAGAAATTCAATTTTAGTGTTAAAGTTGGGTATGTTAAATGCTTGTTGGTCAATTTTTTCTGTTGGGGTAATGTTGTTGTCAATTTCAATTTTTATTGGATCAAAAAAATATTTA
Organism: Bacteroidales bacterium; assembly: GCA_031275085.1. Classification (GTDB taxonomy): domain Bacteria; phylum Bacteroidota; class Bacteroidia; order Bacteroidales; family ML635J-15; genus Bact-19. The sequence goes on from JAISPG010000040.1 coordinate 5,291, forward strand.
TTTATGAAATAGTCTACTTCGTCGCTTAAGGTTGCAGAAAACATTAGATTTTGCTTTTTTTGAGGCATCATTTCGAGTAATTGTTCAATTTGTGGTCTGAAACCTAAACTTAGTGTTTCGTCAACTTCATCAATCACTACTTTTTTTATTTTATTTAACTTTAAAATTCCGGTAACGGCAATATCGAACAATCTTCCCGGAGTTCCTATGATAATATCGGCTCCTCCGTCATATATATATTCCTTTTGCGTATTTATATTTGTACCTCCGAAAACTTCTTTGATTCTCACATTTTTATACCTGGAAAGTTTTTCGGCTTCTTCTTTTACTTGTAATACCAATTCTCTTGTAGGAACAATTATTAAAATTCTCGGATGTTGTTGTTTTGAATATTCCAGTTCATTAAGTATGGGTAATAAATAAGCAAAAGTCTTTCCTGTACCGGTTTGAGCTATGCCTACCAAATCACTGCCTGCAGTTATCCTGCGATAAGTTTTCTCCTGAATAGGAGTAGGATAAACAATTTCAAGATCTTCGAGAGCATTTAACAATGGAGTAGAAACTCTTAATTCTTTAAAGTTCACAATATTTTTTTTACAAAATTAATTAAATTCATTATAAAACAAAAAAGCCTTGCAAAAGCAAGGCTATTTTGATGACTGCAATATATTAAGATCTTTTAACGTTTACTGCATTTAAACCTTTTCGTCCTTCTTGTAAGTCGAATGTTACTTCATCATTTTCGTCGATTTGATCAACCAGACCGGATACGTGTACAAAATACTCTTTTCCGTCTTCATTGCTTTTAATAAAACCGAAACCTTTGGTTTTATTAAAAAATTTTACTGTTCCTGTATTCATAATTAAAAATTTATTAAATAACAAAGATATACCTTTTTTTTTACCATGAAAGTTTTTTGCTGATAAAAAAGTAAAATTTATTTTATATAAATTATATAAAATATTATATGTCCCATGAATAGGTGTTCAATAAATTATGACAGGAACAGGGTTATTGTATAATGAAAATACTAAAATTGGTATGAACTTTTTAATGCAGGACTGTAAAGTTTCCGGCAAATTTTAAATCCTGAATTATTAATTTGTTTTAAAAATTCCGGATTTTATAATTTTTATTTTGTTTAGAAAATATAATAATGAAGTGGATAATACCCCAAATCCATATTTAATGCTCCTTTTAAGATTTATTGATGAGGCTTCCTTAAAGTATTTTGTCGGGCATGTTATTTCTGCAATTTCAAATCCGGCATAGAAAATCTGGGCAATCATTTGGTTATCAAATACAAAATCGTCTGAATTTACATTATAATTTATTTTTTGTAATACGTTTGCCGAAAATGCCCTGTATCCGGTATGATACTCTGATAGTTTTTGATTCATCAGGATATTTTGGATTAGGGTAAGTATCCTGTTGAATATATATTTATACAGGGGCATTCCGCCTTTTAAAGCTCCTTTACCAAGTATCCGGCTGGCAAAAACAACAGGATAAACTTCGTTTGCGATAATATATGACATTGAATGAATTAGTAGTGGAGTGTATTGGTAATCGGGATGCAGCATTATAACAATATCGGCACCCAGATTCAGGGCATTGGTATAACATGTTTTTTGATTTCCGCCGTAACCTTTATTCTCATTATGAATAAAAATATGTTTTATCCCTAATTCTTTTGCCTTTTTTACAGTTCCGTCATTGCTGTTGTCATCAACGAGAATAATATCATCAACTATGTCAAACGGAATTTCTTTATAAGTTTTTTCCAGAGTTAACTCTGCATTATAAGCAGGTAATACAATTATTATTTTTTTACCATTGATCATTCTCTTTTCCTTGCTGCTGCCTTAATGTATTTCCTTTATTTATATAAATTCCGGCATTTTGCATATCACCAAGTTGTTGATATGTTATACCAATATTAATATATGTTTTGTAATCTTCAGGATCAAGTTTGATTGCTTCCAAAAGATATTTGAGTGCCTGATTGTAATTTCCGGAAAGTCCGTAAGCAACACCAATATCTTTGTAAAATTCTGAATTTTTTTCAAAATTCATTGAATTTGCGATTTCCAGGTTTTCAATTGAAGCATTGATATTTTCCAGGAACCGTCCGTATAAAACTCCTTTTAAATAATAAACTTCTCCGAACTGAGGCTGGACTTCAAGAAGTTGGTTACATATTTCCAGTAATTCCTGCGGAGTACATTGAGCATAATTATTATTCAGAAGATTTATTGAATTTGAAATTACTATTTTTGAATTATTATAAGAAATATCATGATATGGTCTTAGTTTAAATATTTTTGTATAATATTGCAAAGACCGGCAGATATCATAATTATATTCAAAATATGCGTTTCCCAATAAATTTAAAGCATCAGTATATTCAGGATATATTTCTATTGATCGTAATAGATATTGTATCGCCTGTTTACACAGTTCATCATGTAACTCTTTATTTTCTTTTACTTCAGGAGTCATAGCTTTTTCGAGTAATTTCCCTCCGGCAGAACAATTACTTTTTGCAGAATTTGAAGAAACTTTTACGTCTGTAGTGAAAAGAATAAGGTCGTTTTTCCAGGCTTTATTACGGCTTATTGTTTTTACTGAATACAAACATAATATCAATATTGTGATAAAACTGATAAAATAGTTTGAAGTTTTAGGATTCTTAATAATTTTAGGAATATATTTGTATATTAACCAGCCAATGAAAATGCAGAAACCTATTGATGAAATGAAAACAAATCTTTCGTTCATGAAGGTTCCTACCGGGAAAAAAATATTTGATACTATTGACAACGGCAGAAGGTAGAACCAGATAGAATATGATATAACATCTCTTTTTTTGACTAATCCGTAAATGGCGTATATTCCCATAATTAAATATATAATTAATGGTATGAAGGCTGCAGGGCTTGTCCAGTTTATTATTTCTATCTGTTTCGGATAATAATCGTAGGTTAATGGATGAGGGAAGAACAATAGTCGGATGTAGAACCATAAAGTATAAAATATGGTTGCATATTTTTCTCCTGTAGTTGCATCTAAAAACGGGTTGTTCATTATTTCGGGAGTAATCTGTTGATCATAAGCCCCTATTCCAAGTATTTTTGCTCTTATTATTAAAAATATAAATGATGCGGCAATAAGCGGTATCATTGATATAAGATTTTTCTTTAATTTTTTATGTACAAAATAATATATTGTAATGGGTATTATTGCGAGAAATGTTATTGTATTTTCTTTGGATAATAATCCCAGGAACATACACAATCCTGATAATAATAAATTATATTTTTTGTCGGTATCGAAATATTTTAATGTAAACCAAAGTGCCCCCAGCGATCCCAAAAGAGTCATTATTTCGTCTCTTCCTTTTATGTTTGCAACGGCTTCGGTATGTATAGGGTGTGCAATAAAAAGTAAACTAACAATAAACGGAAATGTCAGATACCATTTTTTTTCTGTATCCGGGGGAAAAAGCCGGTATAATATTTTCAGGAGTAGGAGTGTTGTAAGTAAGTACAGGATTATATTTACAAAATGGCTGATTGTTGGGCAACCTTTAAATGTATTATTATTTTCCTTGATATTTTTTCCGAATAACTCTATTTCAATTGCGAAAGTTGCAAGAGATAATGGACGGTATCTTCCGCCGGCTACAAGTTTTTTTTCTTCTTGTATCTGGTCTGCAGTTTTTCCTTCGCTGTTTGTAAGCCAAAATCCTACAAAGGTATCATACTTAAATATGTCAGGAATACCTTTGATCCCCTTTTGAGTAAAAGAGTTAGATGTTATGACTATTGCATCATCCAGAGCATAGTCGTTTTTCAATGTATTGGAATACAGAATAAATACAAAAAACGTTAGGATCAGATAAGGTTTCCACATTGGAAAATTTTTTATCCCGGTATTTAAAGAACCTTCATATTCTTTATCCGTTCTTTTTTGTTTATGTTTCGACATTTATATTTATTCTGTAGTTTCTCCAAATATATAAAATTTATTTTATTTTAATTCCTAATTCGTCTAATTGTTCTTTTGAAATTTCGGACGGACTATTGGACATAACATCCCTTCCTGCGTTATTTTTAGGGAATGCAATAAAATCTCTTATTGAATCGGAGCCTCCGAATAATGAACATAATCTGTCGAAACCAAAAGCAATTCCTCCGTGAGGCGGCGGACCATATTTGAAAGCATTCATTAAAAATCCGAATTGATTTTCTGCTTCTTCCCTGGTAAAACCGAGATTCTGGAACATTGTTTCCTGAAGTTCCTTGTTGAAAATCCTTATTGAACCTCCGCCTATTTCAACTCCGTTTATTACTAGATCATAAGCTTTTGCCCGGATCTTTCCGGGATCTGTTTTAAAAAGAGTAATATCTTCGTCAAAAGGAGATGTGAACGGATGATGTTTTGCATGAAACCTTTGTGATTCTTCGTTCCATTCTAAAAGTGGAAATTCTACGACCCAAAGTGGAGCAAAAGTATCTTTAGGCCTTAACCCGGTTTCATTTGCCAGTTTTAGCCTTAATTCGCTGAGAGCGTGCAGGGTACTTTCTTTATCTCCGGCAAGTATTAAAATCAGATCACCTTTTTCCGACTGCATTTTATTAGCAAAATCCAATAGATCATTTTCGTTGTAAAATTTATCCACAGACGATTTTAAAGTTCCGTCAATATTATATCTGCAATATACCAAACCTTTAGCTCCGATTTGAGGCATTTTTACAAAGTCTGTAAGTGCGTCCAGTTGTTTTCTTGTATATTCCGAACCGTTTTTAAGACAAATTCCTCCAATGTATTCAGCGCTATCAAATACCGGAAAATTTTTACCTTTTACATTTTTGGTAATATCGGTTATCGTCATGCCGAAACGTATATCCGGTTTATCATTGCCATATTTTTCCATTGCTTCCGAATATGGCATACATGGGAATTTATCATTAATTTCAATTCCTTTCACTGTTTTGAACAGGTATTTTACCATACCTTCAAAAATATAAAGAACATCGTTTTGTTCAACAAATGACATTTCGCAATCGATCTGTGTAAATTCCGGCTGGCGGTCAGCACGCAGGTCTTCGTCCCGGAAGCATTTTACAATTTGAAAATATCTGTCCATTCCTGCTACCATCAATAGTTGTTTATATTGTTGCGGTGATTGCGGAAGTGCATAAAATTCTCCCGGATTCATACGTGAAGGAACAACAAAATCGCGTGCTCCTTCAGGAGTAGATTTTATTAAATACGGGGTTTCTACTTCTACAAAATTATTGTTATCCAGATATTTTCGAACTTCCTGTGCCATTCTGTGGCGAAGTAACAGGGCTTCTCTTACCGGATTACGACGAATATCCAGATAGCGGTATTTCATTCTTAATTCATCTCCGCCGTCGGTATTGTCTATTATTGTAAATGGAGGTGTTTCGGATTCGCTGAGAACATTTAATTCTTCTATTTTTATTTCAATGTCTCCGGTAGGGATTTTGTCGTTTTTACTATATCTTTCAATTACTTCTCCTCTTATCTGAATAACATACTCACGGTTTACATTATCTATTTTTTCAATAAGTTTGGAATCTGTTTGAGTTCTTTCTGCTGCCAGCTGAGTTATACCGTAACGATCGCGTAAGTCGATCCAGATCATTCCGCCTTTATCGCGTTTTAATTGTACCCAGCCACTTAATGTAACTTTTTCGCCTATGTTTTCTTTTCTTAATTCTCCGCAAGTATGAGTCCTGTACATGGTATTTAGTTTATAAAGTTATTAAAGTCTGTAAAGTTAAAAGGTTAAATTTTGAAGTGCAAACTTAATAAATTTTAAATTAAAGTTTGTAAAATTCATGGTATGAATAGCACAGATTAAATAAATTTTTACCAAATAAAATATTTAAACTTACATGATTTTTTGTTGAAAATATAATTATTTGTGCATAACTGGTACTGAAATATATTCTAAAAACATATAATTAAAGTCTTAAATTACATGTGTCAATGCTATGTGATTGGAAAGCCGACCTTATACTTTGCTGCAAATATTCGAGGGTTTGAATTAATTCTTATAAAAATATTCATTCAGAGAATACATAGAGTTTTTTACAAAACAGATATCAATTTATTGATCCTGCTAATTGTTTCTTCTTTTCCAATAATTTCGGCAACATCAAATATGTGAGGACCTTTTCCGGCTCCTATCAATGCTAAACGAAATGGAGACATTACTTTTCCAAAACCTATTTCATCTGCTTCGAGCCATGCTTTTACATTATTTTCAAGAGTTTCCGATGTAAAGTCTTCGGTGGATTCTAAAATGCTTGCAAGTTTTTCTAAAAGCTCAGAAGTGTCTTCCTTACAGGATTTTTTCATAAACTTTTCGTCATATTCTTTTGGCGCTTCGAAAAAGAAATAAGATTCATCCCATAATTGCCATACAAAATCTACACGTTCTTTCAGCATTTCGCATATCCTTGAAATATCCATACCTGAAAAATCAATGTTTTTTTCTTTCAGTATTGGTATAAATAAGTCGGCAAGTTCGTTTCCGTTTTTTTTGATAAGGTACTGGTGGTTGAACCATTTTGTTTTTTCAGGATCAAAACGGCTTCCGCTTTTTCCGACTCTTTCGAGAGAGAAAGCTTTACAAAGTTCTTCCATGGAGAAAATTTCCTGCTCAGTTCCGGGGTTCCACCCTAAAAGAGCAAGCATATTTATAAATGCTTCGGGAAAGTATCCGTCTTCTCTGTATCCGCGGTAAATTTCTCCAATAGAGATCCATTCGGTAGGAAATACCGGAAATCCCATCTGGTCACCATCGCGTTTACTAAGTTTACCTTTTCCTGTTGGTTTAAGAATTAATGGTAAATGTGCGAATTTTGGAGGTTGCCATCCGAAAGCCTCATATAGTAGTACATGTAACGGTAATGATGGTAGCCATTCTTCGCCTCTTATTACGTGGGTGATCTCCATTAAATGATCGTCAACGATGTTTGCCAAGTGATAAGTTGGAAGCCCGTCGGTTTTCATCAGTACCTTATCATCCAATTCGTTAGTATTGAATTTTACTTCTCCGCGTATTTCGTCATAAAGTTCAAGAGTCCTGTTTTCCGGAATTTTAAACCTTAGAACGTATGGAGTATTTTTATTCAATAATTCATCAACTTCAGTTTTACTAAGGGCTAAACTGTTTTTTAGCTTGTTTCTGGTACTATGATTATATATGAAAACCTGTCCGTTTGCTTCATTTTCTTTTCTGAGAGTTTCTAATTCTTCGGGAGAATCAAAAGCCATGTATACATTAGAATTATCCAATAGGATTTTTGAATATTTTTTATATATTTCCTTGCGTTCGCTTTGCTTGTAAGGACCATAATTTCCACCTTCCCTTATTCCTTCATCAAACTTTATTCCGCACCATTCGAGAGAATTCATTATATATTCTTCTGCACCTTCTACATATCTTGTCTGGTCGGTATCTTCAATCCGCAAGATCATTTTTCCATTAAGATTTTTTGCAAATAAATAGTTGAACAAAGCGGTTCTTACACCTCCTATATGCAATGGTCCCGTAGGACTTGGAGCAAAACGTACCCGTACCATATTAGTTATTATTTTTGTGCAAAGTTAATATAAATATGGCATTTTTTTTAGAATGTAACAAAGAGTATGAAAAAATAGTGATGGTTCAGTTTTAAACTTGCCGACGAAAACTTACTCTTTTGAAGGGATTGAGTTTATAATATGAAACTTTATGGTTTAAGAATAAATAAATAATTAAAAGGTGCTATAGCTAATATTTCGGAAAAAATTTAAAATATTACATAATTTTTTGGCAGGTAAAAATTTTGTTGTACCTTGCATATGTATTTCAAAAAAAATTTACGAAAAAAACAGATAAAATCCTGTATTATATGAAAATTATTTAATACGGTTCAGTATAAAAAGTAGAAAATTAAGTATTATATGGTCGTCTTATGGGTTTTAGTAATATAAAATAAGTATTAAGTGTTAATTTAGTTATATGTTTAATTTTAAAAGTGTTATTATGAAAAAATTATTATCATTATTATTATGTACAGTTATCTTATCAGGATTATTAGTTTCTTGTTCGGGTGGTGGCAACACTGCTTCGGATTATGCGTCAGGATATTATGAAGCAATGATGAAGGGAGATTATAAAAAAGCTGTAAAAATTATGAACCCTGATAAACCGGAAGAAGCGGAAATGTTGGTTCAGAAACTGGAAGAAATCGGTAAAGCCGGTTATGCAGTAAAGAAGTATGAAGTTGTATCGGAAGAACTGGCTGAAGACGGAGAATCTGCAAAAGTAGATTTTAAGGTTTTAGTTGTTAACAAAGCTGGCGAAGAACCAAAAGAAACAAACGAAACATTGAAGGTTCGCAAAGTAGATGGAAAATGGGGAAAAATAGAAATGTAACAATAGTTTGTTAAATCAAAATAAAAATATCCGATACATTTTGTTCTAAGTATTGGATATTTTTTTATGAAAAAAAAAATTTACATATTATTATTGACGGTTCTGTGGCTATACGGATGTAACAGTGTGCCTCAGGAACCACATTATATCCCTGAATATATACACCTCAGAAACGGTGATCTCGCTTTTCGCAAGGGGCGTAGTGCAGAAAGCTATGCTGTAACTACAATGGATTCGGAAGCAATATATTCTCATGTAGGAATAATTACAAAGAGCGGGGAAGACTGGTTTGTTGTACATGCTGTTCCTGGAGAATCTGCTAAAAATGCTATGGATACAATAAAAATGGACTCTATACATATCTTCTTTAGATTAGACAGGGCACAGGCAGGTGGAATATACAGGCTAAAATGTACAGATTCGATAGCAGAAATAGCATCTGAAAATTCATTGAAATATTTTGAAAAGAAACCGTTATTTGATGACTATTTTAACCTGGATGATACTACTGCCTTATATTGTACGGAACTTATCTACCATGTATACCTACCCGTAGGTATTGATGTAACGGAAGGGCGTCGTCATAGTGTTCCCGGAATGCCTTTTCCGATAATATGGCCTTCTGATATATTGAAAAATGAAAATTTAATTGAGATATACAGATATTAGATTGGAAAATAAATATTGAAAGAAATAATAATTAATTTTCTACATATGGCAGTTATAATATAATTGGTTTTGCTGAAAATTTTGTTGTTGGATATTTTATTTTGAAATTTATAATAATCGAGTATCAAAACCCTTTATGTCTTTAAGCTTGGCTATTGTAAGTTTGTACATTCAATATATTTATTCTTGAAATTTAAATAATCAGATGGTAAATAGTGGATGACTGAGTTTTTAGTGATATGGCTTTTAAGTGAAAGTTTGGATAATGTAAATACATGTACATATAACAGATTGATTTACAGAAATTGTTATTGAAATTAACCAAGAAATTATAAAGGGAAAAATATTTATGTTTAAAAACCATTAAAAGAATGTTTAATAACATTTCTTTGTTGTTTTGGTAGCAAATAAATTGAATTATAGATATATTAAATATCTGATTCGCAGCTTATTGATTAAATTAATTAAAATACGCTTATTTAGAATTGTTTTAAATAAGTTGTTATCCCAATAACAGTGTTAATTGATTAACAAAAGTGGTTGTTTTATATTGTTATTATTTTTACTTTTGTTGCAGAATAAAGATATATATAATATAAAACTTTGGAGGAAAAATAATGAATAAAATTAAGAATCTTGCCGATCTTAGAAAGATGAAAGAAGATTTGCAAAGTAGAATTCAATTACGTGAAAAAAGTGATTCTCCTGAAGCTATAATTCAGATAAAAGTGGGAATGGCTACCAGTGGTATAGCTTCCGGTGCAAAAGAAGTTATGAATTACTTTATCGAAGAACTTGAAAAACGTAATATTGATGCTTTAGTACTGCAGGTAGGTGATATGGGATATTGTTATGCCGAACCTACTATCGAAATTACCCGCCCCGGTGAAGATCCGGTAGTGTTTGGGTATGTTGATATCGCAAAGGCAGATGAGATTATAGAGAAATATATTAAAAATGGAGAATTAGTAGACGGAATATTACCGGCTAATTATCAATCAGTAGACTAAATATTTAAAGGAGGCTAGCTCATGATGAAGTATAAAATGCATCTTTTAGTGTGTGGAGGAACCGGTTGTAAAGCTTCTCAAAGTGATCTTATTGTGGAAAATCTTAATAAAGAATTGGAAGCACATAATTTACATAATGAAGCAAAAGTGGTTCTTACCGGATGTTTTGGTTTTTGTGAACAGGGACCAATAGTAAAGATAATTCCGGATAATACTTTTTATACACAGGTAAAACCTGAAGATGCGAAAGAAATAATTGAAGAACACGTAATTAAAGGTCGTAAAGTTCAACGTTTGTTATATGTAGATCCAAAAGAAAAAGAAAGCGTTAGCGATTCAAAACACATGGGATTCTACAAAAAACAGATCAGAATAGCGTTACGTAATTGTGGATTCCTGGATCCGGAAAATATAGACGAATCTATAGCAAGAGATGCTTATGCAGCACTTGGTAAATCTTTAACTGAAATGACCCCGCAACAAACTATCGAAGAAATAAAAAAATCAGGTCTTCGCGGTCGTGGGGGAGGAGGTTTTCCAACAGGTTTAAAATGGGAATTAGCCTCTAAAAATGCTGCCGATCAGAAATATGTAGTTTGTAATGCTGATGAAGGCGATCCGGGAGCTTTTATGGACAGGTCTGTACTTGAAGGTGACCCTCATTCGGTGTTGGAAGCAATGGCTATTTGTGGTTACTGTATCGGTGCAGATAAAGGTTTGATTTATATCCGTGCAGAATATCCGTTAGCAATCCATCGTTTGAAAGTTGCTATTTCACAAGCAGTAGAATATGGCTTGTTAGGTGAAAATATAATGGATACAGGATTCAATTTTAATATTGAGTTACGTTATGGAGCAGGAGCTTTCGTTTGTGGTGAAGAAACCGCATTGATCCATTCAATGGAAGGTGAACGCGGTGAACCTACCGTTAAACCTCCATTCCCCGCAGAATCAGGATATCTTGCGAAACCAACAAATGTTAATAATGTTGAAACATTAGCATGTGTTCCTATTATATTATTAAAAGGCTCTGAATGGTTCTCTTCAATCGGAACGGAAAAATCAAAAGGTACTAAAGTTTTTGCTCTTGCCGGAAAAATAAATAATGTGGGACTTATAGAAGTTCCTATGGGTATTACTTTACGTGAAGTAATATACGAAATTGGTGGTGGAATCAAAAACGACAAAGAATTTAAAGCAGTACAAACAGGTGGACCTTCGGGAGGATGCTTAACTAAAAAACATTTGGATACTCCTATAGATTTTGATAACCTTATTGCTGCAGGTTCTATGATGGGATCAGGCGGTATGATCGTTATGGATGAAGATAACTGTATGGTTTCAATAGCTAAATTCTTCCTTGAATTTACAGTTGAAGAATCATGTGGAAAATGTTCACCTTGTCGTATAGGAAATAAGAGATTACACGAAATCCTTACCAAAATTACAGAAGGTAAAGGAACAATGGAAGATCTTGAACAACTTAAAAATTTATCAGAAGTAATTAAAGACACATCTTTATGCGGATTGGGACAAACTTCTGCTAACCCTGTGCTTTCAACATTGACAAACTTCTGGGATGAATATGTGGAACATGTTACCGAGAAAAAATGCCGTGCAGGTCAGTGTACAGCATTAAAACAATATGTAATAGACAAAGATGCTTGTGTAGGTTGTACAGCATGTGCCAGAGTATGTCCGGTCAATGCTATTTCCGGTGAACGTAAAATGCCTCATTCTATCAATCAGGATATTTGTATAAAATGCGGTGCATGTTACGATAAGTGTAAATTTAATGCAATATTTATTAAATAACAGGAGACTTAACAATGACTCTTATAAATATTAAAATAAACGGTAGAGAAATGCAAGTTGAAGAAGGGACAACCATTCTTCAGGCTGCAAAAAAAATAGGCATAGAGATTCCGACTCTATGCTACATGAATCTTCACGATTTAGGAATTGAACATAATCCGGGAGGATGCAGAATTTGTGTAGTTGAAGTAAGCGGACGCAGAAACCTTGCACCTGCTTGTGTTACTAAGGTAATAGAAGGAATGGATATTAAAACTCATACAATGAGGGTTTTAAATGCAAGAAAAACGGTATTGGAACTTATCCTTTCAGACCATCCGTTCGAATGTTTAACATGTGCCAAAAACGGAACCTGTGATTTACAAAGATTAGCACAGGAACTTGGTGTTCGAGAAATACATTTTGAAGGAGAACAATCAACTTATAAAGAAGATTTTTCTCCGTCTATTATCCGTGATATGGATAAATGTATTATGTGCCGCCGTTGTGAAACTATGTGTAATAAAGTTCAGACATGCGGTGTGTTAAGCGGAATCAACAGAGGTTTTGAGGCTGTGGTTGCTCCTGCTTTTGAACAGGATCTTATTAAATCTCCGTGTACATTCTGCGGACAATGTGTTGCTGTTTGTCCTACAGGAGCTTTAACAGAAGTTGATCATACAAATAAAATCATACGTGCTTTATCTGATCCAACAAAAACAGTAATAGTTCAAACAGCTCCGGCAGTACGTGTTGCTCTTGGCGAAGAATTTGGCTATCCTGCAGGAACAAGTGTTACCGGAAAGATGGCTGCTGCATTACGTCGTATAGGTTTTGCTAAAGTATTCGATACTGATTTTGCTGCAGACTTAACCATTATGGAAGAAGGTACTGAATTATTAGGCAGATTGACAAAATTCCTGGAAGGTGATAAAAATGTTAAACTTCCTCTTTTGACATCATGTTGTCCTGGTTGGGTTAACTTCTTTGAATATCAATTCCCCGAAATGAAAGATATTCCTTCATCTGCAAAATCACCACAACAAATGTTTGGCGCTATAGCAAAGACATATATGGCAGAAAAAATGGGTATAAAACGTGAAGACCTTGTTGTTGTTTCCGTTATGCCATGTGTTGCTAAAAAATTCGAAGCTCAGCGCGAAGAATTTGCAGTAAATGGAAATCCTGATGTTGATTATTCAATAACAACCAGAGAATTAGCACTGCTTATCAAACAAAGCTTAGGTGATATTAAAGATTTGCCGGATGAGGATTTTGATAAATTAATGGGAGAATCTACCGGTGCTGCCGTTATTTTCGGTACTACCGGCGGTGTTATCGAAGCAGCTTGCCGTACAGCTTACGAAGTTTATACCAAGAAAAAACTTGATAAAGTAGAATTTACACAGTTACGTGGTTTTGAAGGAGTACGTTCGGCTGTTGTAGATTTTGACGGATTAAAACTTAACATTGGTATAGCTCACGGTTTAGGTAATGCAAGAAAATTATTGGAATGTATTAAAAGAGGAGAATGCGAATTCCATGCAATAGAAATTATGGCTTGTCCTGGTGGTTGTATTGGTGGTGGAGGTCAGCCTCTGCATCATGGAAATTCTGAAATCCTTAAAGCAAGAGCAGCTGCATTATATAAAGAAGATGCAGAAAAACCAATAAGAAAATCTCACGAAAACCTGGAAATCATACAGTTATACAAAGACTTTCTGGGGCAGCCTATGAGCGAAAAAGCTCATCATCTGTTACATACAGAGTATTTTGATAAAAAGAAGAAAATATATATTGAATAATAAATTTTGAAAGAGATGTCAAGTATTCAGATAAAAATAAAAGAAAAGGATTGTCAAAAAATCAAAGAAATTTGTGAATCCTTTAACAATGATCCTGGTGAACTAATAAATGTATTACATAAAACTCAGGAATATTTCGGTTATTTACCAGCTGAAATTCAAGAAGTTATTGCCGAAAATTTAAATGTTCCTGTTGCAAAGGTTTATGGTGTAGTTACATTTTACAGTTTCTTTACAATGACTCCAAAAGGACAGTATCCTATCTCTTTGTGTACTGGTACTGCATGTTATGTTAGAGGAGCTGAAAAAGTTCTGGACGAACTTAAAAAGGAACTTAAAATCAATGTCGGAGATGCAACTCCGGACGGAAAATTCTCATTAAGTTGTTTACGCTGTGTAGGTGCATGTGGTTTGGCTCCGGTTGTTATGGTCGGAGATAAAACTTATGGACGTGTTGCTCCTGAAGATGTGAAAAAAATTCTTGAAGAATTTAATTCATAATTCATAAATTTCATAGTTTCATAGTTAGTTTGTTTGTTTCAGGAGGAGTGTTTTCATAACACTCCTCTTTGTTTGTAAATATAAAAGTTGAAAAATGATCAAAACAATTATTTGGGATTGGAACGGGACATTGTTGGATGATCTGGAAAATAATATAGAAATAGTAAATATTATTTTAAGCAGGCGAAACTTAAGATTATTAACAAAAGACAGTTACAGAAGAATATTCAGCTTTCCGGTTTTTGATTTTTATAAAAAAATTGGTTTAGATATGGAAAAGGAAACGCTGGCAGAAATATCTGAAGAATATATGAAACTATATTCGGAAAGATTTAAATATAACAGGTTAAATGAGGGAGTTGAACAAATTTTGGATGATCTTAAAAATAGAAATATAAAGAGCTATATTCTTTCTGCAACTAACCATACAGATTTAAAGAATCAGGTAGATGAAATGAAAATAACTTCATGTTTTAAAAAAATTGTTGGAAATACGAACATAGAAGGAAAAAGTAAAATAGAAAAAGCGAATGAATTAGTTAAAAATGAATTTATAGATCCGGCAGAAACTCTGGTAATTGGTGATACTCTACATGATCTGGAAGTTGCGGAATCCGTTAAATCAAATTGTGTATTACTATCATCAGGACATCAACAGTTGCAAAGCAATGGAAAATATAATTTGATTGATAAATTGTCGGATATTTATAGATATTTATGAAGAAAAGATATGCTAATGTAAGTATTGAATAGATATTTAAAAAACAATATATTTAATAAAAGATATATGGAACAATTATGAAATATTTTTTAAATTTGTAATATGAAACTATTTCTTAAGATATTTTTTGTATCGGTAATGATATTTATGATTTATTTATCATCATGTATGAAAATAAAGTCATATCCTCCGGAACCGGAAGTAGAGTTCAAGGAATTTAAATTGATAGATACGATAGATGGATTAGGAAACAGAAAGTATGCCGGTTTTTTGACATTTACATTTGTTGACGGTGATGGAGATCTTGGTTTTGGCCAGGATTCGGCTTCGTCAAAAGCAGTATTTATAAATAAATATGAGATAATTAACAATGTTGCTCATCTTGTTGATCTGGCTGTTGATTATTCTTACAGCATTCCTGCATTTTCCACTACCGGTAACAGAAAAGCTTTAAAGGGTGAAATAGTTGTTAAAAGCCTTGAAGAGCCATATCCGTTAAATTCTGATGATACGATAATGTATAAGTTTTATATTGTTGACAGATCCCGGAATTACAGTAATACGGATAGTACCGGATATATAGCTTTGATTGATTTTATTGAAAGGTAAAAACACAAGTAATTTAATCCGGTATAAATTACAATATAGAAATAATAAATAAAAACTTAGCACACTGTGATGGTTATTCACTAATTTTAGTGATTTCGCTGACAGGCTAAGTAATGACGGATTCCATTCCTCAAGCGGCTTTACAATACCGGAAAGTTTTAAATTTGAGGTTTATTGAGTTTTGTTTTTTAAATTTGGAATTTATTGAAAAATGATAGATCATTTAACTGTAGAAAAAATATTAGATACTGCCGAGATCGTGGATGTAATACAGGATTTTGTAAATTTGAGACGTCGCGGTGTGAATTATATGGGTTTATGTCCTTTTCATAATGAAAAAACTCCTTCTTTTACAGTAAGTCCATCAAAAGGTATTTTTAAATGTTTTGGTTGCGGCAAAGGAGGTAATGCCGTCAATTTTGTAATGGAGCATGAGCATATAAGTTACCCTGAGGCTCTCAGATATCTTGCAAAAAAATATGGTATAGAGGTTGAAGAAAGAGAGCTGAGTGAAGAGGAAAAAAAACTTAGTACCGAGAAAGACAGTCTTGCCATAGTAAACTCATTTGCTGCCGGTTATTTTTCAAATAATCTTTTAAATACTGACGAAGGAATTGAAATAGGATTAAGTTATTTTAAAGAAAGAGGGTTTAACGAATATATCATTAACGAATTTCAGTTGGGATATAGTCATGAAGAAAAAGATGCTTTTACAAACCAGGCCCTTAAAAGTGGCTATAAGTTGGAGTATATTGAAAAAACCGGTTTAACTATAATAAAAGATAACTATAAGATCGACAGGTTTGCCGGTAGGGTAATGTTTCCTATTTTCAGTTTATCGGGACAGATCATAGGATTTGGAGGTAGAATTCTTAAAAATGATAAAAAAGTAGCAAAATATTTAAACTCCCCGGAATCATCAATATACAATAAGAGTAAAGTTCTTTACGGTTTGTTTCAGGCAAAACAGGAAATAATAAAAAATGATAAGTGTTATCTGGTAGAAGGTTATACAGATGTTCTGTCACTTTTTATGTCAGGAATAAAAAATGTAGTTGCTTCATCGGGAACATCTCTTACGCAGGATCAAACAAGGCTTATACACAGATTTACGGAGAATGTAACCATTCTTTATGATGGTGATGCTGCAGGTATAAAAGCATCTTTGCGTGGTATTGATATATTGCTGGAAGAAGGATTAAATGTAAGGATTTTATTATTTCCTGAAAATGAGGATCCTGATTCTTTTTCACGTAAGAATGGCAGTTCTGTAACAATAGATTATATAAATTCCAATGAAGAAGACTTTATCAGGTTTAAAACGCGTCTTCTTAATGAAGAAGCTAAAAATGATCCTATAAAACGTTCGGCATTAATTACTGATATTGTAAAATCTATTGCAGTTATTTCCAATAATATAAAACAATCTGTTTATATTCAGGAATGTAGCCGTATATTGGATATAGATGAGAATGTCCTTTATTCTGAAGTTGCAAAGATTAAAAGGAGAAAATATGAAGAGGCTAAAAAACAGGAATATAAAAGTGTTGTTCCTGTAAATACAAAAACTATTCCTCCGGTCCCTTCGTATATTGATAAAGTTTATTACGAAGCACAGGAATATGAGATAATAAGATTATTACTTTTATATGGAAATAAAGTGATAAGCGAATACATTGATACGGTAACATCAGAAAAACGTCCAGTAACTGTTGCGGCGTATATAATCGATCAGCTCCGGAATGACCAGCTCGAAATGAAGAATATAATGAACCAGAAAATATTTAGTCTGGCAGAAGAAGTGTTGAATAGTGGAAACCAGATAGTCACAGAATATTTTACCAAACATCCGGACCCTGAAATCAGTATGCTTTCAGCTAATATTTGTTCTTCACGTGATCAATTAAGTCCTTTGTGGGAAAAGCGCGGATCTCCCTTGTTAAAGGAAGATAAAAAGTTACCTGAAATACTTGAGGACCTTTTTATCAAATATAAATTGAATATAGTAAAGGAAGGGAAAAAAGACCTGACAGAGAGGCTGAAAAAGGCTAAGGCAGATCTTAATGAGGATGAAATAGAAGAATTGATAAAGAAGATAGCTAATACTAATGAAATAATAAAGAAACTTTCATATATTCAATCCAGGGTTATATTATAACGGTAATGATGTCAAAGTGTTAATGAATTAAGATTTAAAATACTATAATAGGAATAAATATTTTTATTAGAAAAACTATTTTACCAGGCAATTTCAGTTATTCCTTTTTCTCTGAGATAATCATTAATTTTTGAAAAATGTTTGCATCCGAAAAAGCCGTTATGTGCACTTAAAGGAGAAGGGTGTGCCGCTTTAAGGACAAGATGTTTATTTTTATCTATTAATACCTCTTTTGCCTGTGCGTATCTTCCCCATAGTACAAAAACAAGGTTCTCTCGTTTTTCACTTAATGTTGAAATAACTTTATCTGTAAATGTTTCCCAGCCTTTGTTCTGGTGTGAGCCTGCCATATTAGCCCTTACAGTCAGGGTAGCATTTAATAGAAAAACTCCTTGTTTTGCCCATGACTCTAAATTTCCATGGTTAGGAATATTAAATCCTGTGTCAGAGTTGAGTTCTTTATACATATTTATTAAAGAGGGTGGCGGTTTTATACCATGAGGTACAGAGAAGCACAATCCGTGAGCTTGTCCGGGACCGTGATAAGGATCCTGCCCTAATAATACTACTTTAACTTTATCAAAAGGTGTTGTATTGAAAGCATTAAAAATTAATGATCCGGGAGGATACACTACGTGTTGTTTTTTTTCTTCAACAAGAAATTGTTTTAATTTTTGAAAATATTCTTTATCAAATTCGTCTTTTAATTGTTCATACCACGAATCTTCTATATTTACTTTCTTTTCATTCATAATATTTTTATAAAATCTTCAGATTATAGATTACAAATATTAAAAATATATTTTAAATTAAATATATTTCTGATTGAAATATTGAATGTCGGTTCTATTTTGCAGAAATAATATTTTTATTTGGCTATTCGTTATTATTAATAGAGTACTTTTCTATATCTTCCATGGTTACTGGTTTCTCATTTGTTAGAAAAATATTTTCTTCCAGGAAGTTTCCATATTGGTTTATTTCTTCCGTCATGTTTTGAATAAGCTCAACAAGATTAATATATAAAGGCACTAGAATAGTACACAGCACAAATTTGTCTTTAAATAAAATATTTTCTATGATGCCATCATTTTTTTTCAGAGAATATTCAATTTCTCCTTTGATTATATTTTTCTGAGTTTCATTAATATTATTTTCTTTAGCAAAAAGGGCAAAAATATATCTGAGTTTATGATCTTTTCCACCTAATCCGGAAGCGACATAAATAATCGAATCTTTATTTAATAATTTTGATTCTAATAATAATCTGGCTTGTTGGTATGCTAAAAAAGCCCATGATTTTAATTCAGGAGTAGTTTTTTTTAAATAGGTTTCCAGTAATCTGAAACTTTCTACTTCTCCGAGAACTGTTAATATGGCAAGAACTTCTTTTTTTCTTTCAATATCAACAGTATTAAGAAATAGTTCGGCATATAAAGCTTTAGGATCAATATTATTTTCGGTTATTTCTATTTTTTGTAATGTTTCAAAGAATTCTATCTGGATATCTGAATCGACATTGGTTTCAATAATCCTTATATTTTCAGGATTATTCAGGGCCAGTTTACGGACCTGTTCCATCATTTTCTCTTGATCGTTATATTTATCCACTTTTTTACTAATAAATTGAATAAAATAATGAAAGGGGAGTTACCCCTTTCATTTTAATTATATTTTATTTGGATGGGGCGTCTTCAACTTTTAGAACTTTACCGACAAAATAAAGGTCTTCACCTGCAAGCGGGTGGTTAAAGTCAATCACAACCGAATCATTTGTGATTTCAATAGCTGTTCCGTCAAAAACAGTACCATCTTCGTCTTCCATTGGAACGTAATCACCAACTTCCGGTAATTCTCCATCTTCATTAAAAGTGCTTTTCGGGAATTCAACAATCGCATCTTCATCTTCGTCACCATATGCTTCGTCTTTAGTTAATACGAATTTAAATTCATCGCCTTCTTTTAGCTCTAATAATTTTTCTTCAAAAGTTTCCAACATTTCATCTTCACCTAATAAAAAAATCAATGGTTCTTTTTCAGTTACGGATTCTATTAATTCTTCATCAAATCCGTCTACATACAAATCGTAAATGATTGTAATCAGCTTTCCTTTTGCAACTTTCATTTTATATATTTATTTTATTTAAACATTATGCGTTTACAGCGCATTTTAATTATTATGTAAGTATACATAAATATTAAACACTAAAAAAATATTTTTTGTTGTAAATTATCTTCAGAAATCTAAATTTTTTTGTCTTTTTAGTTTTTAGAAATATTCAATAAAAAAACAGCTTCATAAACGATAATATGAAGCTGTTTTTTATTGAATTAAATTCTATCGTATTATAGTTACTCTGCCTTCTCTTGTATATGAAATTCCATTCCAGTCTTCAAATTCACATCGCCATGTATATGCGCCATTTGGCAATATCTGATCTCCATTATTTTTTGTTCCATTCCATGCACCGTCCGAACATGCCGTACAATCAGAATCGGGGTCATATTGGTTTGTTTCAAAAACAACATTTCCCCATCTGTCCTGAATAATAAGCATGAAGTTGTTTCTGCTGATACCGTTTCCGCAAGG
>JAISPG010000058.1 GCA_031275085.1 Bacteroidales bacterium
CTTCTGTAGTATCTGCTATTTCTACTTCCTCGTCTTCCGTAATAATTTCCGGTTCTCCAACCTCTATTGTACCTATGTCTTCTACGTTTGAAGCTTTTTCTTTATCGCATCCCTGTAAGAACCAGACAGTAAAAATGCTTATGATGAGTATAAAAGTAAGCTTTCTCATGCTTTTTTATTTTTTAAATTTATTGAATATTTTAATTATTAATTGAAATACATATTTTCCTCTTTCTTTTTTTCCGGGCAAATAAATTTTCAGATATGAGATAACACTAGCATATGTAAAATCAGTTAAACGAAACAAATATAATATAATAAAATTACAATATACAACAAAAATCTAAATTTTATTAAAATTTTTCAAAAAATCATATAGATAAGTTATAATTCTGTATTCTTTTAGAATATTCATAACTATTCTCATCCGTTAGAGCAATTACATAAATTTTTATTTTTAAGATAAGAATATTTTCTTTTACCTGCGAACATTTCAAAAAAACTACTTTTAGTAAGTACATTGCCGTCCTCTAAGAATTTTAAAGTATCATTCTTAATTGGAACATACAGGTATTAATCCTGTGAAAACATAAATTATACATAAAAATCGCTATAAATATAGTAATTATTTTTAAATATTATTAAAATTCAGATAATTAATACAAATAAACAATTATTTTATTAAAAAAACAACTATTTATTAAAAAATAATTATAAAATAAAGGATCTGAATAAATCTACAATTACTTTAGCAGGTTTATATATTTTTATCTTCACGTCCTGTCTGTTTACTCAACCGGTTATAGCTAATTGCATACCTGAAAGTATGGTCTATTTGGATGATTCTGTTAAAAATGCGGCAAAATACAATTTATGGCATAACGATCCGGAATTCACTATGGATTCTGCTAACGAATCCCGAAGATCAAAACTATAACCATTTTTCTTCAACAGAATTTCGGGTTTTACAGAACAATTCAACAACCTGTTTTGCTTCTTTAACATCATGAACTCTTAAAATATTCGCTCCCTTATCCAGAGCCAAAGTATTAAGGATTGTCGTTCCGTTTAAAGCCTCATCAGGAGAAATATTTAAATATTTCCGGATCATTGTTTTCCGGGATAATCCTGCTAATACAGGAAGGTCAAAAATTTTAAAACTATCAAGATTATTCAATAATACATAATTCTGGTCAATTGTTTTTGAAAAGCCAAAACCCGGATCTATTATAATGTCCGAAACTCCCAACAATCTTAATTCTTCAACCTTTTTTGAAAAATAAAATAATATATCTCCAAGCAAAGACTTATATTCAACATTGTTCTGCATGTTTTCAGGTAGACCTACCATGTGCATAACAATATAAGGAACTTTACATTCGGCAACGGTTTCAAACATTTTTTCATCATATTCTCCTCCTGTAATATCATTTATAATTGAAACACCATAATCTTTTACCGATCTTTTGGCAATACTTGACCTGAAAGTATCAACAGAAAATATTGTATTATTAAAATATTTCAAAGCTACATCAAGTACAGGCTCATATCTGTCCCATTCTTCTTCTTCGGTTATTATTCCGGCTCCGGGGCGTGTCGACATTGCACCTATATCAATGATATCAGCTCCGTTTTCCAGCATTTCTTCAATTTTCTTTTTTGCCTCATCTGCATTTTTCATTCTACTATTACTAAAAAACGAGTCAGGGGTAATATTTATGATCCCCATAACAAGAGGCTTATTAAAATCAATCAGTTTTCCTTTAATTTGCATTTCCATACTTTAATATTTTGAATACAATAATTTTTATAGTAACACAAAAGCAAACTTCCCGTGCAGATACACAGAAAGTATATTAATATGATAAAAACACAAAGATACTATTTCAATAAAATATAAATTTATTTTTATAAAATTTATGTAACAGCAATATGCCTTCAAATAATTTTGTAAATTTGGGCTATAAAAATATTATATAATATATAATGGGATTTATTGTAATTGAAGGACTTGACGGAGCAGGAAAATCTACACAGCTTGATTTATTGACAAAATTTCTGAGGTCAAAAAATAAAAATGTGGAATATATTCATTTTCCCACAATGAATTCTCCGATATTTGGCGATTTAATTGCACGATTTTTGCGGGGTGAATTCGGAGGGATTAATGATGTTAATCCTTATCTGGTTGCATTACTTTTTGCCGGAGACAGATATAATCTGGCAAATACAATATCTGACTGGATAAAAAATAACAAAATAGTGATTAACGACAGATATGTTTATTCAAATATAGGATTTCAGTGCGCAAAAATGAATTCGGAAAAAGAACAGGATAAGCTATTTAATTGGATTTTGGATATGGAGTATAATTATTTTAAGATTCCAAAGCCGGATCTCAGTATTTTTCTGGATGTTCCTTTTGAATTCACAAAAAAACGGTTGGAAGAGAACAGAAAAGGTGAAGATCGGGAATATTTACAGGGAAAAACAGATATTCATGAAGCAGATCTTATATTTCAGAATAATGTAAGAAATACATATTTGAAAGCCATAGAAAAGGATGAAAATTTTATCAGGATCGACTGTTCCGGTGAAGGCGGAAAAATATTGCAACCGGAAATAATTTCTCAAAAAATTATTGATCAGTTGCAAATAAGATCCTTAATATAAATTTGATTACTTAAATTTAAATTATATATTATGAAAGCATTAAGAAACTTTAGCAGAATTTTTGTTGGGCTTATTTTTATTTATTCGGGTTTTGTTAAAATAGTAGATCCAATTGGTTTCGGCTACAAAATTAATGACTATTTAGTTGCTCTTAATCTGGAGTTTTTATCCGGTCTTGCCCTGGCTTGTGCTGTTCTGATGACAATTGCAGAACTTACAATAGGTATCCTTTTAACTTTTAACCTGTTACCAAAAGTATCTGCATGGGCTGCAGCAGCATTCATGACAGTATTCACCCCGTTAACTTTATGGCTGGCAATTGCAAATCCGGTATCAGACTGTGGTTGTTTTGGTGATGCATTAATATTAACCAACTGGGAAACATTTTTCAAAAATGTAATAATTGATGTTTTTGTAATAATAATTTTTATTGAACGTAAAAAATACAAACCAATATATTCATTACCGATACAATGGGGACTTGGAATACTTGCAGGATTTGCAGGATTCGTATTATCAATGTATTGTTTATATTATCTTCCTATATTGGATTTCCGCCCATACCATGTTGGAGCCAATATCCAGGACGGAATGATAATCCCTGAAAGTGAAAAAAATAATGTAGATATTATCGAAAGTTATTTCATTTATGAAAAAGACGGAAAAAAGGAAAAATTTACATACGACAATATTCCTGCAGACGATTCATGGAAATTTGTTGATGCCGAACATAAAATAATTAAAGAAGGATATAAACCTCCTATCCACGATTTTACCATCGAACCGATTTATATTCCGGGTATAAGTCCAGAACCGGTTACAGATACTTATGTTAACTTATTTGATATAATATTCACATATAGTAATGAAGAAATAACAGAAGATTTCACAATTGATATGTTACCTGATAACACATGGAAATTTGAAGGTATTACTTTTGAAGATGAAATACTGGATTATTCACATATTAAGTTATTATACCTAAGTCCGGAAGGAGAAGAAGAAAGTTTTCAGGTCGACGGTCTGCCATCTTCAGATTATATATTTTTAGATGCTGAATATGAATTTGAAAACAATAATTTTGAAACAAAATACGGAGAAGATGTTGCACAATATATTTTAAATCAGGATAATTATGTATTTTTATTAATTATGACCCATGTAGAGGACGGCAAAACAAAAAATATGGAAAAAATAAATGATATTGCAGCTTTTTGTAAATCTAAAGATTATGGATTTTACTGTCTGACAGGATCAGGAGAAGAAAAAATAAAACAATTTGCAAACGAACAAAATACCGATTTTAATTATTTTAATACAGACCCTACAACACTAAAAACCATCATAAGGTCAAATCCCGGATTATTATTACTGAAAAAAGGAACAGTTCTGGATAAATGGTCACACAACGATTTACCTGAAATCAAAGATCTTCAGGATAATCTGGCCGCCGGTTCTATTTCTCAGATTGAAGCGGAAAAAGAAAAAAATCTTTCACTTATATACATTCTGGGGCTTTTCTTATTTATGTCCTTATTTCATAACATATATAACTGGTTGGTAAAAAATAGATTTATTATAAAATAAAATATAGTTTTAATTATTATTGAACTTAAAAAAAATAACAGACATGAGACGAAAAATTGCTGCAGGCAACTGGAAAATGAACACTTTGTTAAACGAAGGAGTAACCCTGGCGGAAGAATTAAACACACTTCTTGACGGAATAGAATTATATGATGATAAACGTGTGGTTATTGCTGTTCCATATACACATATAAGCTCTATAATAAATGTAGTTGACTATAAAAAAATAGCAGTTGCCGCACAAAACTGTTCACAATTTGATAATGGTGCATATACGGGAGAAATTTCGGCATTAATGCTTAAAAGTATAGGAGTTCAATATATTATTGTTGGACATAGCGAAAGAAGGCAAATATTTGGCGAAACAGATGATATTGTTTCACAAAAACTCACTCAGTGCTACAAAAATGCAATATTTCCTATTTTATGCTGTGGAGAAAGTTTAAATGAAAGAGAATCAGTAAAGCATCTTGAAATAGTCGGAACTCAAATTAAAAATGCATTACAAAATGTTGATACATTCAATATTCAACGAACAATAATAGCTTATGAACCAATATGGGCAATCGGAACCGGAAGAACTGCAACACCAGAGCAGGCACAGGAAATGCATGCCCATATACGTAATACAATTGCAGATCTGTACACTAAGGAAATTGCAAATGAAATTACAATTTTATACGGAGGAAGTGTAAATGCTGCTAATTCGGCTAATCTTTTTGCAAAAGAAGATATAGATGGCGGTTTAGTAGGCGGAGCATCTCTGAAAGTAAATGAGTTCATGCAAATAATAGAGTCGCTGTAATGAACTACATAGAAGTTTCCATCAATATTCCGGCAGATAATAAATTTATTGCTGACATACTCATCGCATTTCTCGCCGAACAAGGCTTCGACAGTTTTTGTGAAGATAATAACATTTTATCAGCATATATAAATGAAGAAAATTTTAATAAAACCGAAGTCGAACTTCTTATGAAAGAATATAATGTCGACCATTTTATTAAAATAATTCCGCAACAAAACTGGAATGCTGAATGGGAAAAGAACTTCGATCCGATCATTGTTGAAAATCAGCTAACGATAAAAGCTCCTTTTCATAATCAAAACTTCGACACCCGGTTTATTATCGAAATAGAACCTAAAATGTCGTTCGGAACCGGTCATCATGCTACTACATATATGATGTGCCATCTTATGGCAGACTATGTGTTCAATGAGTCTTCAGTATTGGACATGGGTTGCGGTACGGGTATACTGGCCATATATGCCGCATTAAAAGGTGCTGAAAATATTGTTGCAATAGATATTGACGAATGGGCATACGAAAATACTATTGAAAATGTACAAAGGAATAATATTGAAAACATACAGACAATAATGGGTGATGTTAATTTTATTCCTGACAGGCAATTTGACTATATTCTGGCAAATATAAATCTCAACATATTAAAAAAGGATATCCCGGCATATGTCGAACATATGAAAAAAGGATCATTATTGTTTTTAAGCGGTTTTTTTGCTTCCGAATTACCACAAATAAATCTTATATGTAAAGAAAATAACCTTTGTTTCATAAAATCCATTGAAAAAGAAAACTGGACAGCATGTGTTTTTAATAAAATTTAAAATGAAAAAAATATTATTATTTATATTTCTTTTATTTTCCATATTCAAATATGGTTTTTCTCAATTTTCAATGGAGCATGAGCGTTTCATCAGAGAGTTCAGCCAAAATCTGAATAATACAGGAAATGTACGCGAAAATGCTAAAAGTATGAGCAAGGAATTTTCTACCTTCTGGCTATCCGATTCTATTACTTTTGAAGAAAAAAATAAGTTTATAAAAACTGCTAACCTGATGTCGTCAAAAGGCTGTAGTCCTTACCCCGATTTTGTTTGTTTTGCAGATAACCTGTTATTATTTAAAAGAAAAAGAATAAACGATAATCAGTACATAAACTATGATAAAGCACTGAATGATATGTTAAATGACGGTAATAGACCAAACCTGAAAAATATATCCGAATATTTAACACTTATTAATTCTTTCCTTTCAAAAAACATAGTCTTACAAAATGTTCGTACATACTGGAAAGTAGAAAACAATACCTTTAACATAGATTATGATAAAGAGATTGTTATTGATTTTGCCGGTGTAAATCTGATAGGTTATCAAGGAGTTGACAGCCTAAAAATATATAATACTACAGCTAAATACTATCCTGCACGAAAATACTGGAACGGAAAAGGAGGACTTGTAACCTGGGAAAGGGTCGGACATGGAGCCGACAGTATAAAAGCCAGACTGGCTGATTATAATATTGATATGCGTACAATATCGTATACTGCCGATTCTGTTCTTTTTACAAATTCCTATTTTTTTAATGAAGATCTGCTCGGAAAACTTACAGATAAAGCTGAAAATATTGAAAATCCGGCAAAATCCAATTATCCGAGATTCACTTCATATAAACAGCATTTTGTGCTTGAAGACATATTCAAAGATGTTGACTATGAAGGAGGATTTTCTATGTATGGCAGAAGTTTCGTCGGTAGCGGGACAAAAGAAAATCCGGCAAAAATAATAATAACTAAAAATGACAGTATCAGCCTTACTGCAGCTACCGATGCATTTTATATAGAAAATCAAATAGTCGCAGATAAGTGTGCAATTACCCTGCATATAGGAGGAGATTCAATATACCATCCTTATTTAACTTTCCGCTATCACGACAATATTCGCTATCTGGAACTTGTAAGAACTAAAGATGATATGTCAACAGTAAATTATATAAACACATATCATAAGATAGACATGGATTTTACATGGATGAGATGGGCTATTGACAAAGAAAAAATCGAATTTAATACAATAACTGCACAAGAAACTACAAAAGAAGCATTATTTGAATCTCTCAATTATTATACGCTGGAGAAATACAAAAATATGAAAAAACGGGATCCGCAACATCCGCTGGAAGTTATTACGAATTTTGTAAGTGCGTGGGCAGGATATCCGGAATTCTATTTGGACGATCTTGCTTCATGGATGAAGTACAGTAAAACACAAGTATTAGGTCTGGTAATGAATCTGGCATACCAGGGATACCTTAATTATGATGCTGAAACAGAATTTATCAAAGTATATCCTATAGCGTGGGAATTCATGGAAGCACATCGGGGAGTAAGGGATTCCGATGTTATTCAATTCTACAGCAAAACAGATCCCAATACGACAAATGCAGAATTAAGCCTGTTAAACTTTGACCTAAAAATAAACGGTGTAAATAACGTACACCTGTCAGATTCACAAAATGTAAAAGTATACCCTGTCGATAAAAAAATCATAGTAAAAAAAGACATGAATTTTATATTTGATGGTACAATACAAGCAGGACAATTTTATTTTTACGGTACTAATTTTACTTTTAATTACAATCGTTTTATGATAGATCTTACAAATTGTGATTCTATAAAAATGGTTGCATCCACTGAATATCTTAATGAAAAAGGTACTCCGGCTCTGGCTATTGTACAAAACCAACTGGAACAGATCAACGGGGAATTTTTTATCGATGACCCAATGAATAAATCCGGGCGTAAAGATTTTCCTGAATATCCGCGGTTCAATTCTCTGAATAAAACATACGTCTATTATGACAGTCCAAAAGTATACAATAAAGTTTACGACCGGAATAAATTTTACTTTGAGGTCGACCCTTTTTCTCTGGATAGCATTAAAGGATATGACAAGGAAAATCTTAAATTTAACGGCACTTTATACTCCGGAGATATTTTCCCTCCGATAAAAGAAACTCTGGTTTTACGTGATTTTGATTTTTCATTAGGATTCAAAACTAAAACACCTTCGAGCGGACTTCCGCTATATGAAGGGAAAGCAACATTCAATAACGACATAGATCTTAGTAATAAAGGATTACGTGGTGCCGGTAAAATTAAATATTTGACATCTTCTATTGATGCGGATTATCTTCTGTTCTTCCCCGAAGAAATGCAGGGACACTCAAAAAACATTGAAATAAAAGAACAAAATGCACCGGTAGAATTCCCATATGCACAGGGAATAGATAATACTTTAAATTGGTATGTCAATGACGATCAATTTCATATTCAAAAAGAATCCGAAGATTTTAAAATGTTCAATGATAAGGCAATTCTTGATGGCAATTTGAACCTTACATCCGCAGGACTTAATGGAAACGGAACAATTAATATTGATAATGCAAGGATAATTTCAGATGTATTTAACTTTAAAAAAGTAGAAATAAATGCAGATACTTCGGAATTTGCACTCTATACACAAAATATCCTTGATATTGATTTTATATCAAAAAATATAAAAAGCAGTATAAACTTTGATGATCGCCAAGGCAAATTCAAATCAAACGGTAAATTAAGCTCATGGAGATTCCCAAAAAACCAATATATAAGCGAAATGACAGATATGACATGGAGTATGGATAAAAAGGAATTGGAAGTAAACATTGCCGAAGAAATGCTGGCAATCATAAAAGAAACAAATGCAGAAGAATCTCCTGAAGATTGGGAAAGTTTATTTACGGAAGGTCCTAAATTTACTTCAATTCACTATAAGCAAGATTCTTTAAGTTTCTTTTCTCCACGTGTAATCTATGATTATGGACAAAATCTGTTAAAGGCAGAAGATGTCAGGTTTATCAGAATAGCAGATGCTTTAATATATACCGACACAAAAAATGAAAAAGTTGAAATAGAAAAAGATGCTATTATAAGACCTCTGAAAAACTCAAAAATCATTGCCAATAATGATACAAAATACCACTCGATCTATGATGCGACTTCAAATATCATAAGCCGGAATAAATACGTGGCAAAAGGATATTACGATTATATAAGTATTACCGAGGAATCACAAAAAATTTATTTAGACACTGTTTATATAAACGGATTAGGAAAAACTCAGGCATCCGGTAAAGTTTTTGAACATAATGAATTTACTTTAAGTCCATATTTCAAATATCAGGGAACAATTAATCTTTATGCAAATAATAAATATCTCGAATTTAGCGGAGCAACCCAAATAGTACATAATTGTGATAGTATAAACACTCAATGGATGAAATTTAAAGCTACTATCGACCCTGAAAATATATTTATTCCTGTTGATACGTTCCCGACCAGCATAAACAACTCAAGATTGTCTAACAGTCTGGTTTTAACTAACACTAACAATATTTCTCCTGTAATTCTTGGCAAAAAAGGAACATACGATCATGAACTATTACAAACCAATGGTTTTATGACATATGACATGGAAAATGAAATATATAAAATAGGTTCCAGAGAAAAACTTCTTAATAAAGACACTATCGGTAATTATATAGAATTTAACAGATCTTCGTGTACCAGTTATGGAGAAGGTTTATTTAATTTAAGCAACGATTTTCTCTCATTTAAACCTAATGCTATAGGATATTTTGACTATACTCCTGAAAATGATACTATAGAACTACATATATCAATGATATTAGATGCTTATTTCAACAAAGATGCCCATAAATCAATGGCTGATAAAATAAATTCTACCGGAGGTCTTAACGGTATAAACCTACGTGACGAATCTTATGAAAAAGCTATATATCAGTATCTGGGTGCAGATAAAGCAGATGAATGGTTCTCAAATTTAAGTAAGGCTAATTACTCAAAACTACCAAAAGAATTATCCGATAAATTTATCTTTACCGACATTAGCCTTACATGGTACAAAAACCTACAATCGTTTATATATTATGGACCGATTGGTATTGCTAACATAGGAAAAGAACAGGTAAACAAACAGGTATTCGGAATTATTAAGATTGAAAAAACACGTAGAGGAGATACTTTTGAGCTATTGCTTGAACCTGAAAGTAATTTGTCATACTATTTTAAATATGATACAAGAAACGGGTTTACTGCCATTTCAAGTGATGACGCTTTCAATGAAATAATTATCAACTCAAAACAAAAGCAAATAAAAATTGACGGACTAACACATACATATGGTATCGGAGGAAAAGAACAAATGAATAATTTCAGGAAAGATATGTACAGAAGATTAAAAATAGAATGAAACGAATAAAATATATATATGTTGTTTTGATTGTAGTTTTAATATATGCATGCTACAAACCAAATATAAACACCACAAGTTATAAATCCGGTGCATATGATTTCTCATCCTTATATAATCCGGGAGAAGTAGCCTTACATCCTGATTACCGTATATATATAAACACTGATACTTCTGCCGCTTTCTTTTTCAGTATTGATATTAACGAATTAAAAAAGGTACAGGAAAAAATTGATGAAAATAAATTAAAATTAAATATAAAATATGTATTACGCGATTTTGAAAATAATCAAATCGTAGACAGTAATTTAAATGTATTTTTAATTACACCCGAAGCAAATCAAATAAAATTCTCCGCTTATTTTAATGTAAAGATCCCGGATAAGAAAAAATACAGGTTAGTTACAGCATTCTGGGGAGAATCTCCAAACGATGTTAAACGTACTCTGTCTTTTATAGATAATAGTACTACATTGTCAGGTGACTATTTTTTACTTAAAAAAACTGATAATAACTCTAATGAAACAGTATATCATAATTATGTAAATTTAACGGATCCATATACAATTCAATCAATAAAAAAAGAAAAAATAGATATTGAATATTATAAATCTCCTTCTTATACAGTACGTCCGCCATATAGTACATTTGTTCCGGCAGTACCCACCAGTGAGCCTGATTCCCTGTTCGAATACAAATTGGGTGATACTATATATTTTACGCAAAAAGGCATATATTTACTAAAAGACAAGTCTGCCAAAAAAGCAAGTTTATGCTTACTTTCAGCAGGCAATTCTTTCCCTGATATTCAAACTTTAGGCGATATGATGGAGCCTTTAAAACTAATTACTACTAATAAAGAATATACAAAAATCAAAGAAAGCGATAACATAAAAAAAGCTATAGACGATTTCTGGATTACAAGATCCAACAATCAGAAGTTTGCAAAAGAACAGATCAGGGTCTTTTACAGCAGAGTAAAACTTGCAAACATATATTTCAGTGAAAATATTGAAGGATGGAAAACAGATCGCGGAAATATCTATATCATGTTCGGTCCTCCTTCAACAGTGAATATTTCAGATACTTACGAAGAATGGCTGTATGGGGAAGATCCTAATGTTGCCGCATTGTCATTCGTCTTCGAAAAAAAGGAAAATTCATTTTTATTAACCACATATCAATTAATAAGGGACAATATGTATCAACCTACATGGGCACAGGCATTATCAACATGGAGAAAAGGAAGAGTATTTGCTATTTAAATAGAATAAACAAATGATAAATATTCGAAATTTAATTACTGTCATTTGTGAATTCACTCTGTTAGTGAGATAATAAAGAACATATTTTTGGTTTTGACTGGAATTTAAGATTAGAATTGCAGTTTATTTTAAAACATAATTTAATGGATAATTTTATTTTTGGGATCAGACCGGTACTGGAAGCAATAAAAGCCGGAAAAGAAATAGACAAAGTACTTGTAACAAATAATCTTACTGGTGAATTGGCAGGCGAATTATTCTCCGAATTACGAAAAAAAAATATTCCGGTACAATATGTACCTGTAGAAAGGATTAATAAACTTACAAACAAAAATCATCAGGGAGTTATTGCATATATTTCACCTGTATTATATCATAATATAGAAGATATTATTACCGAAGTTTTTGAAAAAGAAGAAATACCACTTATTGTTATTCTTGACAGTATTACCGATGTAAGAAATTTTGGAGCAATTGCCAGGACCTGTGAATGTGCCGGAGTACATGCAATAATAATTCCAGAACGTAACAGCGCAAGAATTTCGGAAGACGCGATCAAAACCTCTGCCGGAGCTCTCTTCAACATACCTGTCTGTCGTGTAGACAATCTTGTTGATGTAGTATTGTTATTACAACAAATGGGTTTAACTGTTCTTGGAGCAACTGAAAAAGCCTATACTACAATTTATGACCACGATCTGAAACATCCGGCAGCGTTTATATTCGGATCTGAAGATACAGGAATATCAAAACAACTGCTAAAACGTGCAGATCACCTTATAAAAATACCGATGTATGGAAAAACAGAATCATTAAATGTTTCTGTATCTACGGCTATTATAATATATGAAACTATACGGCAGAGAAATTTTTTGTAACAAAACCTTTGCAAAACACAATATTCTAATTAATAATTATTTTCAAGAATCTTCTCAGCAGCAAACTCAATAACATTATCAATACCCTGACTAACAGAATAATCTGACAGGATAACTGTATAATCAGGCGGAACACCGTTCTCATAATTATTTCCATCAGCAGCAATTGTCCGTGTGACCGAACATCTGTAAGTCCAGCCATTAGGAAGTTGTCCTCCGTTTGGTAAACCAAGGCCGCCACCGGTAGTATCTCCTACCAGAAACATATTATCATAAGCATAAGTTGATAAAGCGAAAAATGATGATGCGCTAAAAGTTCCTCTGTCAATTAAGACAGCAACTTTATTAAAATATTTTTCACCACTTCCTGAGGTGGAACTAACTACCTCAAGATCGGAAAAATCATTCCTTCCTGTTCCGGATTTTATCTGAGTTGTATAAAGGATTTTTTCCTTATTTGAAAAACGCGATAATAACCTGAAAACATTACTAACATACCCTCCCCCATTCTGCCTGAGATCAATTATAAGACCTTCTGTTCCCTTATATTTTTTCAAAATAAAATCTAATTCATAATTTGTTATTTGTGAATCGCTAAAAGAAGAATATCTTATATAACCTATATTTCCATTCATAATATAATTATGTCTGAATGAACCTGTTGAAAAATAATCATTTCCAAGATATTTTTCTTTTACAAGACGTTCATTTATATTTTCTTTTCCTAGCAGAGATATATCATATCTTGATACATTAAAAGGAGAAATAAGATTAACATGTCCATCCTTTAGTTGATTTAACATACTACCAAGTACACTGAACAGTTCACCATCAGACATTGACTGTCTTATCATAGGTTGGTAAACCGAATATATGCTGTCCCAGTCTATTTGTTTTACATCAAAAAAAGAATATTTTTCGTTTATTTCATTCCATAAATACCTGAAATTTTCTTCCGGAGTATTCTGTATCTGTTCTTCGAAAAAATAGCTTTCACACGAATATAAAAATATTGCAATAAAAAAATAACATATATATAATTTCTTATTTTTCATATTTATTATTTTAAATTTACTATCAAAGAAATCATTATTAAATGTTTTGCAGAATTTAAATTATAATAAGAACCTTTACCTGTAGAGAACATATCCCAACAATACGATAATTTGAACATATTGCCATTATTTAAAACTCTTGCAATTGAAAAATCAGTATTTAAACCCGGAAAGAATCTGTTACCCAGTTCGTAACCACGAAATATCTTACTATCATTAACAGTTGCATTTCCTACAACACTAAAACCAGGCCTGTATATTAATGAATAAAATGGGATTCCCACGTTTAATGCCATAAGATAATTTTTTTCTTTACGCATATATTTTATAAAAAGAATCTTTTTCTGTTTGGCTTTTTTTGTATATCGTAATTCAAATTTATAATTAGCTTCAAGTGTTGTAAAATTATCAAATATCAATGCAGCATTCATAAATGCCTCATTAGTTCTATAATCAAAATAATTTGACAATGATGCTCCCCAATATTGCTTTAGGTTTAATTTTGTTGATTTAAATGGTAGTTCCCTAAAGTAAGAAGTTTTAAAATCCAATATTAATCCTGAACCACCATAAGCATTATTATTAATATTAACAGCATAAATCCCGCTTAAAACCTTTAAATCAAAATATAAAATATTTTTATTCCAGTAATAAGAATAATCCAGGCGTGGCAAAGCATACAAAGCACTATAAAACAAAGGTGATGTAGAATAATCTCTAATACTTCCGGCTCCAAGTCCGGCATAAACCCCGATATAGCTTCTTACCGGTTTGGGCTTTACAGAATCATTATCGGCTGAAAAACAATATTGTACAATAAATATAAAAATAAATAATGTTATTATTTTTTTCATATAAAACTTTATTAATTACCATTTCTCCCATCTTAAGTTTTCTTCTTTCCACTTATCTTTCACTTTGTCTTCTCCTGTGGGATAACCTATTGGAATTACATTCAGCGGAATTATATATTCGGGAAGGTTCAAATGATTTTTTACCGGTTCAATCCTTTCTTTATATGGATATGCAGCTGTCCAGACTGCTCCCAGTCCAACCGCTTCGGCAGCAAGGAGAATATTCTGAGAAGCAGCACAACAATCCTGAACCCAGTATGCCTCATCTACATCTGTATAAGCTTTTGTTATATCTCCGCAAACTATTATTGCTGCCTGTGCATTTTTTAACATTCTTGCATTTGGCAACGAATCAGCCAATATATTCATAATATTCCTATCCTGAACTATAACAAATACCCATGGCTGAAGGTTACGCGCACTTGGAGCTGCCATTCCGGCCTTGACCAGAATTTCAAGTTTTTCTCTTTCTACCGGCTGATCGGTAAAATTACGCACAGACTTTCTATTATAAATAACATCAAGTATATTTTCCATATTTACAGATTTATCATTCTCTACAAAAGATCTGTCTTTATTATATCTTATAATGTAAAATGCCATTATCAATATTACGATTGCAAAAATTATATTAACAATCAGAGATATACTAAATCTTTTGTGTTTCATTTTACTGGTATTTCCCCTGAATATACTCAACAAGGCTCCTGTAGGACAAAAGAAACGACACCATGGTTTAGTAAAGAAAACCGATAAGAACAGCATAACTACTGCAAGTATAAGAACAGAGAGTGAAGCATACTGAAATTTAAAAGCAGAGAACGGTTCAAGGTTTTCAATATTAATATCTACAGCAACAACCAATAAAATCGCTATAACAAACAGGAAAACATTTCTTAAAGATTTAAGTACTCTTGTTATCTGGTTATTAAAAGTAACTTTTTTCTTATTTAATTTTCCTGCAATTTCCTGAGCAGCACCAAAGGGACAAAGATATTGGCAATAAAATGATTTATTGGTTATCAGTGGCAATGATATCGAGATTATCAGGACAATAAATAAAAATATCTGGGATTTTATATTTACTCCATTAATGAGCCAGTTGTTAAACAATGCTATGCTTAAAAAATCTCCCTGCCAGAATCCCAAAATTCCGATGGAAGCCAGCAGTAATACAAGCCGTAATGGTTTTGCCTGCTTAGGTACAAAAAAACTAAAAATAGCAATAACCAGAACTAAAAATGATGCAATTATACCGGTAATATTCAGCCAACCCGACCTTTTAACCGATGCCGATATTGATGAGTACTCAGATAAACGGCAGACAAGGGTCTCAATTATTGCATTACTGCTTAATGTTGCTCCTGAGGTTGCATCAACATCTGCGTTAATAGCTTCTTCAATAGTTAAGCCATTCCATGAATCCAAAAAATTTATCCTGTAAAGGCGATCCAACCACGAATTTGTTTCAGAATGCTCAGTAATCCGGACATTTTTTATTTTATCATAAGGATCCAAATCTATTGCAAGATATATATTTCCCCCGAAGCCTTTAATATCTTCACAGTAAGACGAACTGAATAAAACACTGCCTAAACGTTCATTATCTTTATCATATATGTAATAAGCATCTACTTCCTTATCATAATTATAATGATCAAATCCTTCAAAACTATTTTCGAATATATTATTCAGATTTGATAAATCCTTATCTGTTGTTTCCGGATGAGCCGTTTCATCAAAAATATTATAGTTAAATATCTTTCCTGAACTTAAGACAATTGCCGTCAAACCTACTACCAATAATAAAATCTTTATATTTCTTTCCATAAATTAAACTAGATTATAAAAATACAAGGTTGCTTGTTCAAGTCTATTTTTTCTTTTTTCCATTCGCTCACCAGCTTTGTCCTGATAAATTCTCCATCCCCCGTTATATTAGCTGCAATACATAAATAAATATCAGGACTTAACGTAGAAATAATATCTTCCAGCATTTTATTGTTGCGGTATGGAGTATCCATAAATATCTGGGATTGTTTTTCATTTCTGGACCTTTGTTCCAGGATTTTTAATTTATTCTGTCTTTCTTTATTTTCAATAGGAAGATATCCATTGAAAGCAAAATTCTGCCCATTTAATCCTGATGCCATTAATGCCATAAAAATAGACGAAGGTCCGACAAGAGGGACAACCTTTATTCCCTTCTGATGTGCCAGCATTACTATAACATTTCCGGGATCTGCGATACAAGGAAGTCCCGCATCACTGATAAGACCGATATCATTTCCGTTAAGGCATTCATTTAAAAATCCGGGGATTTCCGATTCAGGTGTATGTTTATTTAACTCATAAAAACATAATTCATCAATACGGATTTCTTTATTCAGTAATTTAAGATACCTCCTTGCTTCACGTATATTCTCAACTATATAAAATTTGATACCTAATACCAGATTACTTATAAATCCGGGAATAACATTTGAAATATCATTTGAACTTATCTTATTTGGTATTAAATATAATTTTGATGTGCAATTTTCCATAATTAATGCAAAAATAATTATTTTTATATTAAACTTTATTTTTAAATATTATAAACATGTTTTTTAAATCTATCTACTAAAAATTTATCCAAACAAAACAGGGTTTTAGATTATCTGCAAAAATTCTCTGGTATTTTTTACAAAAAAATAATAAATTTGTAATAAAAGAACAAAATTGGAAGTTATAATATTAGGAACAGGGACATCACAAGGGATTCCGCAAATCGGATGTGATTGCAAAGTTTGTCGTTCATCAAATGAAAAAGATAAACGTTCCAGGGCTTCGTTATTTTTAAAAATCGATGATAAAAATATCCTGATTGATGCCGGTCCCGATTTCAGACAACAAATGCTTCGCGAAAATATTAATAAAATAGATGCTATATTATTTACTCATGAACATCGTGACCATATAGGCGGACTTGACGATGTACGTTCTTTCAATTTTATGACGAAAAAGCCTATGGATATTTATGCGGAAAAAAGGGTACAAGAGGCTTTAAGAAACAATTTTACATATATTTTTACAGCAAATTATCCTGGAATTCCAAGACTTAATTTAAATACTATTAATGAAGAAATATTTTTTATTGACAATATAAAAGTTCAGCCTATAAGAGTAATGCATTATAATCTGCCTATTCTCGGGTTCAGGATAGGAGAATTAACATACATAACCGATGCAAATTATATATCCGAAGAAGAAAAAACAAAGATTTTCGGAAGTAAGATCCTGATAATAAACGCCTTGCGTAAAGAAAAACATATTTCTCATTTTTCGCTGGAAGAAACCGTCGAAATTATCACTCAATGCTGCCCGCGTAAAGCCTACCTGACTCATTTAAGTCATCATATGGGATTACATGATGAAGTTAATACTCAATTACCGGAAAATGTTGAAATTGCTTATGACAGATTAAAGATTGTCATTTAATAAAAAATGAGGTAACAAAAGTCACCTCATTCCTATTTTTTCAAACTAAAAAAATATTATTCTTTATGTCCTTTGCAGCCTTCGCCTTCTTTGTGACCTTTGCAACCTTCACCGTCTTTATGGCCTTTGCAACCTTCGCCGTCTTTATGACATTTAGGAGCGAATTCGTCAAGAAGAACTTTTTTCTCATCAATGGTAAGATTGTCCCAATTATCCATTTTAGCTTTTAATTCAGCACATTTTTCTGCTTTTTTAGGACATTCTTCTTTTCCTTCTTTTCCTTCACATTTTTCTGCTTTTTCAGCCATCATTTTGTCAATACAAGCTTTTCTGTTCTCAACTAACTCTGCTTTTTTCTCGTCAGTTTGAGAATCCCAGTTGTTCCAGGCTTCCATTTCTGCTTTTTGTTCTTCTGTCAATTCTTTACAGCATTTTTTTTCACCGTCCTTACAACATTTTTTTTCTTCTTGTTCACATTTTTGTGTTTCTTCTGTCGTTTCTTTTGCTTTTTGATTATTGTTACAAGCAACAAATAAGAAAATCGGAAGTAATAAATAAATTAGTTTTTTCATCATTTTTAACATTTTTAATTAAATTATTATTGATTTCTACCTCTACATGTTTCGATTTGTTCTATTTCAAATTTTATTAATTCAAGGTCTGCTTTACCCGAAGAAAACAATTCTTTATCAGAAGAGTTAAGTTCAAATGCCAAACCTGAAGATTTTCCTTTTTTTACATATTTTTTTGGAATACAAACCTCTAATTCTCCACTCTGGTATTTTGTTGTAAAACCAGTACTATATTCCAGATTGAGCTTCAGATTAACATCGTATTCGTTGTTATTTTTTAGTCTTAAACATAATTGGACAGGGCTTTCTTTTTTAGATTGTACAATTTTATATTTTACATCAATACCATCCTGCGATGATAATTGATATTTGTAACCAATCTGTGCAAAAACCCCATTAAAAGATAACAGTATTAATATTATCAAAAGCCCATTTCGAATCATTCTTCAAAAGTATTAAGGTTTTACATATTTTCCAACAAACAATACAGAATTTTTTGATTTTTCCTTTATTATAAAAATAAATGGTTTATTAAACGATACATGTATCACTTGTGGCACAGACTTTTCTTTTATTACTACAGCTGTTGCCGCAGAGGCTTCCGTACCTTTTTCATCAACTTCTATAAAAGATTGGTGCATGACTTCGTCAATAAAAAGGTCTTTTCTACCTGTCATTTTACTGAAATTTGCATTTGCACTAAATGCGTCATTTATTCCCACCTGCATTAACGGTTCTTTAAGATCATATTTTCCTGAGATTGTGAATTTAGGAAAATATAAATCAATATTCCTAACTTTTGTAGCTTGTTTTTCGACGATACTGAAGTCGTCATACGAAAATGATGTACAAAATTCATTAAAATCCTTTATTCCTCCCGGCTGTATAACATACATAGATATAGAATCATTTTCATAAGGTAATTCTATCATCCGGATATTTTCATCTTCATAATAATTGAATTTTTCGCGCACATTCATAAAGTCCGTAACATATTGAATATCACTCAATCCATAAAATATCATCTGTTGTGTCTTCTTTTCGGAAAAGCTATATTTCCAGTTATTTTTAAAATATATAGCATTAAGAAGTACTAGTCTTGTCCTATCATCCAATGATTCTTTGCCCAATAATTCCTCTATTTTGTTTCCTGTGTTTTCAGCAATCCACTTATTTATATTTTTACGGGCATCTTCACGTTCTTTTTCATCCCTGAAATTTGTTTTTATCATTTTTGCATCATAGCCGTCCAGTAATTCAAGATATGGTTTCTTAAAATTATATTTATCCTGTATAACTGCCGCATTAGATATATTGAATGAATGTGCATACTGCAACTTATAATAGTTTAAAAGATTTTTGAAATCATTATGGGTATTTTTAGGAGAACCTGTAAAATATAATACATCTTTTATTTCTTTTGCAGTATTTCCTGCAGCACCGTAATAAGCCATCGACAAGGCTGTTGATACACTCAGCGGACTTAAGAATACATTACCTGAATCTGTACTTTTTGATATTTCTTTAAAAACATCAAATGTAAATTTGTTATTACTTTCAATCAGTTTTTCCAATGATTGGGAATTCAATGATATTGTGATAAGCATTCCCAACAAAAGTATCATAATATTTTTCATGATACAAAAATAATTGAAAAAACCGAAAATAAATGTTTTTATTTCCGGTTTAACTTATATTTAATAACGAAGTCTTTAGACTTTTTTATTTAAAAATATATTTGCCTTAAAATTGGGCAGGATCATACTTTTTTCCTAGCGGCGAAAAAAGTATGCAAAAACGCCTTTTGCGGCTACGTTTACTTCGCTAAAAATATTATTGTTTTCCTACAATTTAGGTGTGTCCTCCCTTTGGTCGTCCTACTAAATTGCTTTACGGAAAACAATAATATTTTTTTACGCTCACCAAACCAATGTCGCCCGCAACAACGAACGTTAATGGCAACTTTTTAAAAGTTTAAATGGGTTCAATAATTCATCTGATAATTTCTATGTTATCCTGACCGGTAATTTTTTCGCAATAGTTACATTTTAATCCTATCTTTCCGTCTTTATTCTGGATTTTAAATTTTGTTGAAACTTTTTCGTGATTTGTTATACATTTCGGATTGATACATTTTACAAATGTATTTATTGTATCCGGTATTTTTACATGTTTTTTTTCTATTACTTTATACTCATCAATAGTGTTAATAACGGCATGCGGATCAATAATAGCGATTTTGTTTATATCATCCATTGAAGGGAATCTGTTTTCGATCTTTATTATTGCTTTCTTTCCATGTTTTTTACTTTCCAGATTATTACCGATAAAAACTTCTGTATCTATTTTTTCTATACCGATTATAGAAATTATTTTAAAAAGGTTTTTTGCTTGTATATGATCAATTACTGTTCCCTTTTTTATCGCTTTTACTGTTAATTCATTTTTCATAATATTAAAATCTTTTTTATAAATAAATTTACTTCAGTCCTAAAATCAAAGCCATAATTGCCATACGTGTATATACACCGTTTTCTGCCTGTTCAAAATAGTAAGCTTTCGGATTAGCGTCGACATCCGTATCAATTTCGTTCACTCTTGGCAGCGGATGCATAATTCTCATAGTAGGCTTTGTATTGTCCAGCATGTCGTTTTTAAGGATATAAGCATTTTTCACTTTTTCATATTCCATAGGATCTGAAAATCTTTCACGTTGTACCCTTGTCACATAAATAATATCCGCATTGTTTATATTATCATTAAGATCATCATATTCATGATATTTTATTCCTTTTTCGTCAAGGTAATCTTTATACTCCTGCGGCATTCTTAAAGAAGGAGGAGAAACGAAATTAAAGACAGGATTAAATTCCGACATTGCTGTCATAAGTGAATGTACGGTACGTCCGTATTTTAAGTCACCAACCAGAAAAAGATTCAGATTTTCAAGAGTTCCCTGAGTTTTGCGGATAGAATAAAGGTCCAGCAAACATTGTGTAGGATGCTGATTAGAACCGTCGCCTGCATTTATTATCGGAACATCTGACACTTCGCTCGCAAACCTTGCGCTTCCTTCTATAGGATGACGCATTACTATAAGATCGGCATATTTATTTACTGTAAGAATAGTATCTTTAAGCGATTCTCCCTTGGAAACACTTGTATTTGAAGCTTCACTAAATCCAATGACTTTTCCCCCGAGCCGCTGGACTGCCGTTTCAAAACTAAGCCGTGTACGGGTAGATGGTTCAAAAAATAAAGATGCTACAATATGATTTTCCAATAATTTCTGATTAGGATTTTTTTGAAAATCGTCTGCCAGATCAAGAATTTTAAAATAATCTTCTTTTGTGTAATCATTAATGGAAATAAGACTCTTGTTTTTCATTTTATATTTTTTTTATTATATCATTTACATTCAGCCAAAAAAAAACCGAAGTTTAACTTCGGTTTTTAAAAATTATTTTTCAATATCAATTAATTCTACTTCAAAAATTAATGTTTCGAACGGACCTATTATAGGACCTGAACCTCTTTCGCCATATGCAAGATTATATGGAACATAAAGTTTCCATTTCGATCCTACAGGCATTAATTGTAAAGCTTCTGTCCAGCCTCTAATAACACCGTTAAGAGGGAAAGAAATGGGCTGTCCTCTGTCATAAGAACTATCAAAAACGGTGCCATTAAGTAATGTACCTTTATAATGGGTCTTTACCGTACTATTTATTGTTGGTTTAGGACCATTTCCTTCAACCAGAATTTCATACTGTAAACCGCTTTCGGTTGTTTTTATTTCGCTGCGTTTTGCATTTTCTGCCAAAAAAGCTTCTCCTTCCGCAATTTTAGCGGTATGACTAGATTTCTGCAATTCCATAAAGAAATTATTCAATATGTCATCTGTAGCGTTTATATCTAATTGTGCATTTTTATTTATAGCATCTTTTATACCTGCAAGAATGTATTCCACATTCAAAACAGTATCAAGCCCCTGTTGCCCCAAATTGTGACCGACCTGCATACCTAATGCATAACTTGCTTTTTCAACTTCTGTTGTTAATTCAATTTTTTTATTTTCCACTTTTTTCTGAGATTTACAAGACCATGCTGATAATAATAACACAGAGGTCATGGTTAATAATATAAAAATATTTTTCATTTTCCTGTTTAATAATTTCTGCGAAATAAATATTTTATTTCTAAAACTCCAATTTATATTTTATTTTGTTTTAATTTATTTTTCAACTGTCCCATTAGAAACAAAAACAATACCAAATGTTGGAAACATCAAAATTATAAAGTATTGAACTGTCATTAATATCTTATAAATAAATTAATCTGTAACCTAAAAAGTTATTTTTTTATTTTTTTACCATTTTTCTATTAATAATATTCCCGTCCTGTGTAATTATTTTAATTACATAAACGCCTGATGCCAGATCTTTAACAAAAATCATATTTTGTTCATTATTTACCTGCTTATGCAATACACCATTTATATCATAAATATTTATCTGTTCTATTTCCTCAGGAAATTCAATATATAAAATGTCTGTTACAGGATTAGGATATAACTTTAATTTATTCGCATTTAATGTATTTACCGAATTATAAAAATTCTGATAAGCTCCCAGATCTACATGTTCGTTAAAAAAACGCGGATTTCCGTCAATATCTGTTGTAATACCGGACAAATCGGGAACTGAAGCTTCATCATAATAGGTAATACTGCCGGCTTTTAAACAGGGGCTCTCATCCAAAAGACGGTAATTGCCATTGGCTGCATCTAAAAATAAAGGATCGGAATTTAATATTATGCCGTTACTAATATCTTCTCCGCCTACAAGACTGTATCTATAAACAGGAACACCTCCAACCAAATCTTCATTTTCAATATTATTTATACTTTCATCCAATAGAATATTTCCCCAGATAATACTGTTGCGGATTACAGGTGAAGAACTAAAATTATATATGCCGCCGCCTCTATCTGTAGACATATTAGCGCTTACAGTAACATTAGTTAATACAGGTGAAGATATATTATAGTTGGCTATTCCGCCGCCACCGGGATCTGCCATATTTTCGCTGATTATTACATTAGTCAGGACAGGAGAAGACCCATCGTTATAAATTCCGCCGCCACCGCCGGAATCCAATACCATATTACCGGAAATGATCACATTTGTAAGTACAGGAGAAGATTGTTGCTTGTTAAAAATACCTCCACCATAGCGATATGCTATATTGTCACTTATAACTACATCTGATAATACAGGAGATGATGAGTGGGCATTGTACATTCCTCCACCGTCGCGAGACGATATATTCTCACTTATAGTTACATTTGTCAGTATCGGTGAAGATTCATAGTTATCCATTCCACCACCAGAAAGAATTGCTGTATTTCCGGTAATGGTAACATCTGTTAAAACAGGAGAAGAAAATGAATTATACATTCCTCCACCACTTTCATTTGCTGTATTCCCACTTATTGTAACATTATTCAATACCGGAGGAGGCGAATTCCAACTATAGTTCTTCATACCTCCTCCAGTATATATTGCGGTATTACCCTCAATAGTTATATTTGTTAATGTTAGTGATGATAAACTAATAGCAATCCCTCCGCCATTCCATGCTATATTACCGCTAATAACCATATTTTTTAGATCA
Source organism: Bacteroidales bacterium (assembly GCA_031275085.1). Taxonomy (GTDB): domain Bacteria; phylum Bacteroidota; class Bacteroidia; order Bacteroidales; family ML635J-15; genus Bact-19. Next base: position 24,156 of record JAISPG010000058.1, read on the forward strand.
GAAGAAGATTGATAGCAACTTATTCCGCCACCGCCGGTTGAAGAATTTCCGCTAATAATTAAATTTGTTAACCCGGGAGAAGAATTTTCAATACATATTCCGCCGCCAATAGTTGTAGATATGCCATTTACATAATTACCACTGAAATCAGATACATAAGAATTCCCACCTGTAATTGTAAAACCATCCAGACAGGCATTTCCAACATCACCGGCAGAAACAACCACATGGTAACAATTATCAATACTATCTCCTTCAATACCAATATCGCCGCTAAGTGTGGTCAGGTTGCTTTCCCAGTTACGTTGTTCCAATTCCGTTTCTGTACCTGAAAAACCACCATAGAGCTGTACATCTGATTTTATCAAAAATGTCATATCGCGGTCGGTAGTAGGATTACCATCGTCATCTGCCTCTGCCATTTTCTTTGAAGGCTTATAAGTTCCTGCTGCCACCCAGATCCGGTCTCCGGCTACAGACGAATCCAAAGCTGCCTGTAAAGTAGCAAAAGCTGTATTCCATGTAGTACCGGTATTGCTGTCGCTTCCGCCACCGGCATTCACATAACGGGTAGTCTGAGAAAAGGTTGCGATCGTAATGAACAGCATAAAACTTAACAGTAAGACATTCTTTTTCATATATCAACTGTTTAAATTGGTTTTCATTTTTTTATCATTTTTCTATTAATAATATTCCCGTCCTGTGTAATTATTTTAATTACATAAACACCTGCTGTCAGGTCTTTAACAAAAATCATATTTTGTTCATTATTTATCTGTTTATGCAATACTCCATTTATATCATAAATATTTATTTGTTCTATTTCTACAGGAAATTCAATATATAAAATATCGGTTACCGGATTAGGATATAACTTTAACTTGTCGGAATTTAATGTATTTACCGAATTATAAAAACTCTGATAAGCTCCCAAATCTATATAGTCGTCAACAAAACGCGGATTTCCATCAATATCTGTTGTTATACCGGACAAATCGGGAACTGAAGCATCATCATAGTACGTAATACTACCTGCTTTTAAACAGGGACTCTCATCCAAAAGACGGTAATTGCCATTGGCCGCATCTACAAACAAAGGATCGGAATTTAATATTATGCCGTTACCAATATCTTCTCCGCCTACAAGACTGTATCTATAAACGGGAACACCTCCAACCAAATCTTCATTTTCAATATTATTTATACTTTCATCCAATAGCATATTTCCCCAGACAATACTGTTACGGGTTACAGGTGAAGAACCAAAATTATATATGCCACCGCCTTTATCTGTTGACATATTAGCACTGACAGTAACATTAGTTAATACAGGGGAAGACATATTATAGTTGGCTATGCCGCCGCCGCCGGGATCTGCCATATTTTCACTGATTATTACATTAGTAAGGACAGGAGAAGATCCATCGTTATAAATTCCGCCGCCTCCGCCGGAATCCAGTGCCATATTACCGGAAATGATAACATTTGTTAGTACAGGAGAGGATTGTTGCTTGTTAAAAATACCTCCGCCATATTGATATGCGATATTGTCACTTATTACAACATCTGATAACACAGGAGATGATGAGTAAGTATTGTGTATTCCACCACCGTTACGACCCGCAGTATTATTGTTTATTGTTACATTAGTTAATTCAGGAGAAGAACTATTATTATTAAACATTCCGCCACCAAAAAGAATTGCTGTATTTCCGGTAATGGTAACATCTGTTAAAACAGGAGAAGAATAAGAATTATACATTCCGCCGGCACTTTCATTTGCAGTATTCCCATTTATTGTAACATTAGTCAATACTGAAGGAGGCAAATTCCAACTAGTGATACTATAGTTATTTATGCCGCCTCCAAGACAAATTGCAGTATTTCCAGTAATGGTTATGTTTGTTAATGTAAGTGATGATAAACCAATAGCAATTCCTCCGCCATTCAATGCCATATTACCACTAATAACCATATTTTTCAGATCAGAAGAAGATTGATCGCAATTAATTCCGCCACCGCGAGTTGAAGAATTTTTGCTAATAATTAAATTTGTTAATTCTGGAGAAGAATTTTTAACACATATTCCGCCGCCAACAGTTGTAGGTACACCATTTACATAATTAGTATTGTATTCAGATACATAAGAATTCCCACCTGTAATTGTAAAACCATCCAGGCAGGCATTTCCAACATCACCAGTAGAAACAACCACATGATAACAATTATCAATACTATCTCCTTCAATACCAATATCACCACTTAGTATGGTCAGGTTGCTTTCCCAGTTACGTTGTTCTACAGTAGCTTCGTTACCTGAAAAACCACCATAGACCTGTACATCTGCTTTCATTACAAATGTCATATCACGGTCGGTAGTAGGATTACCATCGTCATCTGCCTCTGCCAGTTTCTTTGAAGGCTTATAAGTTCCTGCTGCCACCCAGACCCGGTCTCCGGCTACAGACGAATCCAAAGCTGCCTGTAAAGTAGCAAAAGCTGTATTCCATGTAGTACCGGTATTGCTGTCGCTTCCGCTACCGGCATTCACATAACGGGTAGTCTGCGAAAAGGTTACGATCGTAATGAACAGCATAAAACTTAACAGTAATGTAAACTTTTTCATATATTCATTCATTATCAGGTTAGTAATGTTTAATAAAAGTTATTTTTGATCATATACTACAAATATATAATGATTTTCCTTTAAAAAAAATATTATAGGCCAAAACAGGATAATTATATGAAAAAATATTTGCAAATAACTCTACAGTCATTATAAAAACAGTTATTGTCCATTTTTAGAAATATTATAAATTAAGATATATAAATTAATAAATAAGATAAATATATGTTATTTTAAATTAATATTCATTATATTTTTATTATAAAAATAATTATAATATTTGCAATTTAATATATTAATCTTACTTTTGAAAAAATTATTAACAAAAAATTAAAAGTTATGAAAAAAATTTACTTTTTGCTGAAAGTTGCATTTTGCACTTTTGTATTATTATCGGTACTGATATTTAACAGTTCCGGACAATCCTTTATAGTTGAGGAAGAAGGTTCATTATTACAACGCCATCCATGTTATATGCGCGGATATGTAGTAGTTAACAATGTGCTCTATCCTGATCCGGATAAAATCATTATCACAATTACTGCAAATTATTACGGAGAAAACGACCAGCTTATTACCGATACCGTATACGTTACGGAACTGTCAGGTACAAATTATGTCAGGTTGCCCGAAGAATATTTCCTCAGCGATTCGGAAGGAGTAGGATATTCCATGAATATAGTTGCATATAACATGGGCGGAACAGTTATAGGTTACGAAGATATCATCCTGAACGAACCTCCCGGTATTCCGCATTATAACTCCAGCCACTCCTGGGGCTGCAACGGATATAACTATGCATGGAGGATAATATTCCATAATAAAATGGATGATAACGGCAATACCACAGGCTCGGGATACCTTACCCTGAGTGGTCATGGACAAGAAGTGACTACCGGCACTTATAATTATTATATTCCTTATTATGTATATGTAACAATGGATGACTGGAATGCGCTTACCAATACACAGCAAAAATATGATGCTGTCGTTGGACGTCATGGATTAATTCATATGTATGATTTTCAATATGGTGTACCACCAGACAATGATGGAACTGGAAAAGTAATAGAACTTAGTAATGTTAATTCCGGCGATGGACTTATAGGTTATTATGGTCAGATTGTTACCGGAAATACAGTTTTCGGGCTTCAGAAAATACATGGCGGATATCCGTTAGCCAGCTATAAAACTCCCATAATAGGACCTGTTTTTACCAATACCGATCTTATGTATGCCATAGGGCTTATGAGTACTTATTCTCCCGGTTACGGAGTAAATTACCCCGAATTAGAGTGTGATTCATGGAACGGCAGTATGCCTTCGGGACCGTCGGGTATCAATCAGAATTCCGGTAATTTTTTCAGGTGTATCGAATCTACCGACTGGACAAAACCATCTTACCAGGCGTTCAAAGATTTAAGAAATTGTATGAAGAATAATTCTTCTCCGCGTGTAATATTAGGAAAGATCAATATGTACAGACTTATCGGAAAAGATTATAGTACCATTGACCCTGACATACCGGACACAGGAATGGAGATACATATCGGTGAAAATTACAGTGTAAAAGAAATCATGAATACAAAGTCTGTAAAGTACCCTGCCGGCTTATATTCAGTAAGGCTCACATTTGACGACGGATCGGTAGTATATACCCCTATTGAGTTTTCAAATGGAATAAATTTCGATAATGTTATTTCTGACTATATTGAAGCTGATCTTTATCCAAATCCTATTACCTCAGATGTTTTTTATATTGATTTTGAGTCTCAGATAGACGGCAAAATAAATGCAATTTACAGTATATATAATGAATCCGGAAAATTAATATACAACAAAAACATTTCTATTCCAAATGGAAATTATACAATGAGCATAGAGGATGCCGATCTTGTTAAAAACAAAATGTATATTCATGTTATTGAATTTGAAGACAATTCAAAAATATCAATAAGTTCGATTTAATATAAAAATGCTGAAACCGCATGGTATTCATTTGAAATACCATGCGGTTTCGTAATAAATATTTTTACTGCAAAATAATCTGTATTATTTAGTAGAATAATATTACACGAATATATAAAATTAATAAAAAAATCTGCAAAAAACCTCTTTAATATAACAAAAAACCGGCAATTCCTGCACCAATAATAAGTAAAATCGGATGTGCCTTAAATTTTACAGATAATATCAAAGCTGCAATAAAAAGAATAACACTTTTATAATCAATAAAATTCTGAGAATTCATCAATAGTAAGGCTGCCGCTCCTATCAGTCCTATTACAGTCGGTCTGAGGCCCTGTAAGGCAAATTCAAGGTATTTATTTCCTTCAAGAATAACTAAAAACCTGCAAACAGTGATCATTATTATAAATGAGGGTAATATAACCGCAAAAGTGGCAACCGCTGCTCCCCATACGCTACCTGTAGCTGCATACCCCACATAAGTGGCACTGTTTATTCCTATTGGTCCGGGAGTCATCTGTGAAATTGCAATAATATCGGTAAGTTCGCTTTGTGTTATCCACTCATTCGACAATATTTCATGTTGTATAAGTGATATAATGGCATATCCGCCTCCAAACCCGAAAAGTCCTATTTTAAAGAATGATATGAATAGTTGTAAATATAATTCCATAATTATATATTTTTCTTTTTTCTGGTTCTTATTAGTCCAAATAAAATTCCTCCTGTTATCGCCAGGACTATAAATATTACGGGAGATGCTCCGGTAAGCCATATTATTAAAGCAACCCCGACCGGTATTATTACAGTTTTCCAATTAATACCGGCTGCTTTCGACATATTCCATAAAGGTGTAACAATAAGTGCTACTACTACTGGTCTTATCCCTTTGAAAACCCGGTTTACAATTTCATTATCCTTTATATCGGTAAAAACCATTGCAACCAGCAATATTATAATAAACGAAGGAAGTGCACATCCTAAAGTAGTTACTATACTGCCTTTTAATCCTTTAAGTTTATAACCTACGAAAATAGCTGTGTTTACTGCCATAACACCCGGAGCTGATTGTGCAACGGCTAATGTGTCAATAAAATCTTTTTCACTGAGCCATCGTTTTTTTTCAACAACTTCTTTCTGTATCAAAGGGATCATAGAATATCCCCCACCTAACGTAAAAGCTCCGATACGAAAAAAAACGGAGAACATTTGCCAATATTTTTTCATTTGGATTCTTCTTTATTTTTAGTGTATTCAAAAGGTATTACAGGATCTTTTCCATGTTCGACAGGCAAATACTCCACAAATATTTTCTGCATAGATTTAAATATACTTTTACGTGCAGGTTTAAACCGTTTTTCCATTTCCCTGATAATTTCTCCTGCCTGCGTTCTTTTTGTTTTATCCTCATAAGGACATACTTCTTTTTCGGAAGGAAATCCCATTGTAACAGCGAATTTACGTATTTCCTGATTGGTAAGTAATATCAACGGGCGTATAAGGTCAATCCTTCCATTGAACATTTTTAAGGTTGCAGGCATAGAACTTATACTTCCATGGTAACACATATTTATTATTAAGGTCTCTATAGCATCGTCGAGATGATGTCCTAAAGCCAGTTTATTACAGTTATATATTTTTGTAAGTTCAAATAATCTTTTTCTCCTGTGCCACGAACAAACAAAACAATGTGATTTACCCGGATCTTTTTCAAAATCAACTGTTATTTTTTCCACAACAAAGTCAATATCATATTCTTTGCAAAAACCGGCAATATACTCCTGATCAATAGAATAAGGTACATTTTCCACATCAATATGCACTGCCACTATATCATATTTTATATTACTGAACCTTCTGCGTGTTGCCAGAACAGATAATAATGTCATTGAATCTTTTCCTCCGCTGACACCTATCATAATACGGTCTCCTTCATGAATAAGATCGTATTCTTTTATGGCTTTTCCAATTTTTGAGTGTGTTTTCTGAATAGTTCTTTTACCGGAATTATCTTGTTGTTTTTCCATTTTAATTATATTAACAGGAACCAGTAATAGAAGTTCCGGATTACAAAAATATTAAATTTATCATTGATAATAAATAATTTTAAATTTTACATACGCCGAAAAAATAGTTATTTGTTTTGTAAACAATTATTTTTTTGTGGAATATCTATTGGAACGTTATCGTAATCTACTGATATTAAGATCATTTATAGTTATAAAAATTTATATTTTATTTAAGATTATTGTTTAAATTCGCCCAAAATTTATGTATATTTTATGAATAGTGTATTAATTCTATTATGTAGTTTAAATGACTGGAAACCATATTATGAAACCAATAGTATTTTATCTGTTTCCGAGTATTTAAAAAATAAATCATTTGGAAACGAATCAAAACTAGTAATAAATTTAAGTAACGACCTTAGTTATAATTCGGAAGGATACTATTGTTCTCTGCTTGCCCAGGCAAGGGGACATAAAATTATTCCCGGGATTGAGACAATAAACAAACTTGAATCAGGTGCAGGAGTGAGAATGGATCGTAGTTTACAAAAATTATGTTATCAATATATTCAAAAAAATAATATAACAGACGAAATATGGTATCTGAATATTTACTTCGGTACATGTAAAGAAAAAGGTCTGGAAAAAATTGCACGGTTTATTTTCGACAATTATCCATGTCCCCTGTTAAAAGTTGGTTTTAATAATAAATCACGCAACCAGATAGAAACGGTTCAACTACTTTCTCTAAAACAATTAAATAACGAAGAACAGGATTATTTTGCAAATGCTCTTGATAATTTTAACAAAAAAGTCTGGAGAACTCCCAGATCTCCAAAAACATCACGATATAGTTTAGCAATTTTATATAATCCTGAAGAAAAATTTCCTCCGAGTAATAAAAGAGCTTTGAATAAATTCCTGGAAATTTCCAAAAAAATGAATATATATGCCGAACTTATTACCGAAGAAGATGTAACCAGATTAATGGAATTTGATGCGTTATTTATCCGCTCTACTACAGCATTGCACCATATTACTTTCGATCTGTCGCAAAAAGCGATGTTAAACGATATGGTCGTTATTGACGATCCTATGTCAATCATAAGATGTACAAACAAAGTTTATCTGAACGAATTACTTGTAAAAGAAAAAATTCCTGCACCAAAATCAGTTTTAATTTTCAAATCAAATACAAATTCATTTAATGAAATCGGTGATCAACTCGGGATCCCATTTATTTTAAAAATTCCTGACGGTTCATTTTCCCATGGAATAAAAAAAATAACCACTGAAGATGAATTAAATATAACCCTGAATGAATTATTTGAAAAATCTGCCATTCTGTTGGCTCAGGAATTTATTCCTACAGAATTCGACTGGAGAATCGGAATTTTAAACGGAGAACCTCTTTATGCATGTAAATATTTCATGGCTAAAGGTCACTGGCAAATTTATTACCATTCAATTACAGGTAAAAGCAGTTGCGGAATGGTCGAAACAGTACCTATATATAAAGTTCCTAAGAATATCCTGAAAACTGCAATAAAAGCAACTTCGTTTATTGGTAAAGGATTATACGGTGTAGACCTTAAAATGGTTGGTGAAAAGGCAATAGTTATTGAAATAAATGATAATCCTAATATTGATTATGAAATTGAAGATGCTATATTAGGAGATGAGCTATATTACAGGATACTGAATTATTTTGTAAGGGCTTTGGAATTAAAACATCATTTAACATGATTGACAATTTCATTATAAAAAAAGCCAGTAATCGGGATTTAGACAGGATCATGGAAATTGAAAACATAAGTTTTGCTTCCGATGGTTTTTCTAAAAGACAATTTTCTTACTTAATTACAAAAGCAAAAGGTATTTTTTATACTCTAAAAATAAAAGGATTAATAGTTGCTTACATATCATTATTAACCAATTCAAAAACCAGTAATGTAAGAATATATTCCATAGCTGTTCACCCTGAAATGAGGGGTAAGAATTATGCAAAATCCCTTATTGAGAAATCAATAGAATATTCAAAAAACAATAAAAAGCAGACTTTAAGCCTTGAAGTAAGAACCGATAATCTTCCGGCAATTAATTTATATGAAAAATTTGGTTTTAAGACTATAAAAATAAAACCCAATTATTATCATGATGGTACAGACGCTAATGTTATGATATTAGAAATATGATATTACATTACTTCAGGAACTTCTATTCCGAGTAAATACATTCCTTGTTTTATAGTCTCTGATACCTGAAGAGATAATAATAATCTGAATTGTAATGTTTTAATATCCTGTTCCTTTAATATTGTATGTTCATGATAATACTGATTATACAGTTTTACAAGATCATAAATATAGTTTGCAATAATCCCCGGGTTTAGCTTATTAGCAGCATCAGCAATTATATTTTCAAAATCTGAAAGTATAGAAACAAGATCTATTTCCAGATCAACCAGATCGGTCTCTGCAGATACTTTACCGTTAAATTTTATTTTCATTTTTTCGGCATTTCTCAATACAGAGCATATCCTGGCATAAGTATACTGAATGAAAGGACCCGTATTCCCGTTAAAATCTATGGATTCTTTAGGATTAAAGATCATTTGTTTTTTAGGATCCACTTTAAGTATATAATATTTTAAGGCTCCTAATGCTATTTTTTTAATCGCTGCTTCTTTTTCTTCTTCGGGAAGTTCGTTAACACGACCGTTCTCTTTAGCAATATTCCTTGCTGTTATGGTCATTTCATCAATAAGGTCATCCGCATCAACAACAATTCCTTCACGCGATTTCATTTTGCCTTCCGGTAATTCTACCATCCCATATGACAAATGTTCTATTCTTTCAGAATAGTCTTTATTTAGTTTTTGCAGAATATTTTTCAGCACTTTAAAATGATAATCCTGCTCATTACCAACTACATATATAAGCTTATCCGGATAAAATTCTTCAAATCTTTGATAAGCTGTTCCAATATCCTGGGTTATATATACCGTAGTGCCGTCACTACGTAATAAGATCTTTCTGTCAAGTCCTTCATCAGTTAAATCAATCCAGACCGACCCGTCGGCATCTTTTACAAAAATACCTTTTTCCAGCCCCTTATTAACTATATCCCTCCCAAGCAAATATGTTTGAGATTCGTAATATAATTTATCAAAACTTATATTAAGGCTTTTATATGTAATGTCAAAGCCTGCATAAACCCATGAATTCATGGTTTCCCATACTTTTCTTATTTCAAGGTCGCCTGCTTCCCATTTCCTCAGGATTTCCCTGGCTTCCAAAATAACAGGAGCTTTATTTTTAGCTTCATCCTCGTTAATTCCTTTGTCCATGAGTTCTTTTATTTCTTCCCTGTATTTCTTTTCGAAAAGTACATAGTAATCTCCTACAAATTTATCTCCTTTGATTCCTGTAGATTCTGGAGTTGCACCATTTCCCCATTTCATCCATGCCAACATGGATTTGCAAATATGTATTCCACGGTCATTAATAAGGTTTACCTTAATAATGTTATTTCCATTTTTTTCAAGTATCCTCGATATGGAATCTCCAAGCAGGTTATTACGAACATGCCCCAAATGCAAAGGCTTATTAGTATTTGGAGAAGAAAATTCTATCATTATGGAGGATTTTTTATTTTCAGAGGTATTGCTTTTTTTTCCGGAACTCAGTTCGTTCAAACGGTTTATCCAATACTCCTGACTCATACTCAGGTTTAGAAATCCTCCTACTACATTGTAAGATGCAATATCTTCACAACGTGATTTAATATATACCCCAAGGTCCTTAGCTGTTTCAAGAGGCTTCTTTTTACTAAATTTTACAAATGGAAAAACTACGATAGTATAATTTCCTTCTATCCCATCTTTTGTTTTTTCTACTTGTACGTTAAAATCGTGAACATCAACAGAATATAATGTTGTTAATGCCTCTTTAATGTATTTCTTTATATCCTTTTCCATAAAAATCCCCTCGGTGCAAAAATACAACCAAGATTTTTAATTAAACTATATTTTTTTTCAATTGTTGAAAAAAATTTATATTAATTTTATTTACAATATTGATAATATTGGTACAATGCCAGTTACGGATTATCTATATTTTCTTATTTCTTTAATTTTAAAGTTTACCGTTTTTTTTGAACTGACTTCTTTTTATCCCGGTTTTCATAAAATTTACAATAGGGTTTGATCCCGCAAGCCTCACATTTAGGTGATCTGGCCACACATACATAGCGTCCATGAAGTATTAACCAGTGATGAGCATCAGGAATATCTACTTCAGGTATATATTTAACCAATTGTTTTTCTGTCTGTAAAACATTTTTTGAGTTGGTTGTCAATCCTATTCTTTCGGAAACCCTGAAAACGTGAGTATCAACCGGCATTTTAGGCTGATTGAACAAAACTGCCGCAATAACATTTGCTGTTTTACGACCTACTCCGGGTAATTTTTGAAGTTCTACAACATCATCAGGAACAACTCCATTATATTTTTCCGTTAACATTTTTGCTGTTGCCGACAAATGTTTTGCTTTAGAATTCGGATATGTACAAGATCTGATGTATTCGTATATAACTTCCGGTGTTGCACAAGACATGGTCTTTGCATCCGGATAGTCTTCAAAAAGTCCGGGTGTAATCATATTTACACGTTTATCCGTACACTGAGCAGATAAAATAACAGCAACAAGCAACTGGAAATCAGTCTTATATTCCAATTCTGTTTCTGCAATTTTCATATTTTGCCTAAACCAATCAAGAACCAGTTTATAACGTTCTTTTTTGTTCATATAAGTTTTATATATCCAAAATCAGGAATTACAGGAAGATTCATTTTCCAGCAGAAATCTTTCAGCATCCATGGCAGCTTTACAGCCTGAACCTGCTGCTGTTATAGCTTGTTGATAATCTTTATCCTGAACATCTCCGCATGCAAAAACACCAGGAATATTTGTATGGGAAGAACCTGGCTTTGTTATAATATATCCGGCTTTATCCATATCAATGAATTCTTTAAATACCTGGGAATTAGGCGTATGTCCAATTGCCAGAAAAAAGCCATCAATATTTATTATTGTTTCTTCTTCTGTTTTATTATTTTTTAACCTTGCACCGGTAACACCAAGCTTATCTCCTAATACTTCGGCTACATTATTATTCCAGAGTATATGGATCTTAGGATTTTCAAAAACACGTTTCTGCATTATTTTAGAAGCGCGTAGTTCATCTCTTCTGACAATAAGATATACTTTGTTACATATATGTGAAAGATATAAAGCATCTTCTGTAGCAGTATCTCCGCCACCGACTACTGCAACATCTTTTCCTTTATAGAAAAATCCGTCACATACTGCACATGCAGAAACTCCATGTCCGCGAAGTTTTTCTTCCGACTCAAGACCAAGATAATTTGCCGATGCTCCTGTTGCAATAATTACAACTTCCGCTTCGATCTCATGATGTTCGTCTGCAATTAATTTAAATGGATATTTAGAAAAATCTACTTCTGTTATTACACCATATCTAACATCTGTTCCAAATCTGACAGCCTGGTGTTTTAACTGATCCATCATTTCAAACCCTGAAACTCCGTCAGGATAGCCCGGAAAATTTTCTATTTCCGATGTTGTGGTAAGCTGACCTCCAGGTTCCATACCTTCATAAAGAACCGGGGATAAATTAGATCTTGATGCATAAATTGCTGCAGTAAAACCTGCCGGTCCTGACCCTATAATCAAACATTTAATTTTTTCGCTCATCTTTTTATCTTTATTTTATTTCTATTGTTATTATTTCATAAACAGGCATACAACTCCCGTCTTTTTTATTACATGCTTGTCCGTCTATTATCAAATTAAGCAAGGCGACTCCGGGTTTAGGTACAAAAAAACATTTTATTTCAGCTAAATGTGAATGGCTTGTAACATTCATACCAAAAATTTCATCAAATACTATTTCTGCTTTTGATAATTCTTCAACTTCATATTTTTCTATCAACTCTACGACATTTTCAAAATTAATCAGCAACGGAAGCGGACCACCTTCTTCCATTTGCATTCCATAAATATACCAATCTTTATCTATTTCTGCAATTACATTTATGATAAAGCCACCTTCATACGCAACAGGCTCGTTTACCGTCCATTTTACCGGGCTTTCCTGAGTCTGAGAATATGTAAAAGTACTGATAAACAAAAATGTTAAAAAATATAATATTCTTTTCATTATCAAATTTGCTAAAAGTAAAGATAGTAAAAAATTGCTAAAATAATGCCAAAAAATAAAAACCTGAAAAATTTTCAGGTTTTTATTTTAAAGTTTATCGAAAATCATATCCTGCTTAGTAAGCGTTAGAAAACTTTTAACTTTCCGGCCTTATAGAATACTATTACTGACCTGGGCTTTATTCAATTATATTTTGGCAGAATAGTGCCACCCATAAATCCTCATTTCCATTTAACCGGCTAAGGTCATATCTATTCCCTTATCAGGTTCACCCGACCTTTTCTGGAATGAATATTATTATACCAGTCAACTGTTTTTATTTCCCATAAATAATATCCTCCCTTAGCATCTAATCCTGTGTTGTTTATCTTTCCATTCCACATTTCTTCAACCTTGCCCGATTCAAATACAAAATTACCATTCAGATCAATAATTGTCAGCCTGTAGCTCTTAAAATCAAGATCCTCGCCTATTGGTCCGAAATATGAATTTACTCCGTCGCCTACTCCCGGAATAAAAGCATTAGGGACATAATATACGGGTTCAATATCCACATTTATAATTTCCGAAGCCGTAGTCCTACAGCCAACTTCATTAATCACACTCAGATAAATATTATATTTTCCCGAACGCGGAAATGTATATTCCACATCCGTATAATTAAATTCTTTACCATCAATATTCCATAAAGCTTGTAATTTGTCCTCGGGGTAAAAAGTAAATCTATAATTATTTTTTATATTTTCAAAATTAATTCTTACAAAAGTTGATTCTTTTACAGAAATTTTTCTTATTTTATCCTTTTTTATTACAAAATTTTCATTAACGACTGATGCAACAGGATAATAGTCTCCGGCATCCAGATAAGTATGTTCAACTACATTTCCTACATAAGATGTTCCGTCTCCCATATTCCAGTATATTTCATATCCGGCTGGCAAATCTGAAGCTGATAATATAACTTTAGCAGGTGAACATTCTTCGATCATCTCCACTACATATTTTACGCTTAAAGTTTCACTGTTAGTATTATTTTTTTCCTGACCACCGGATGAAATTTCTTTATGAATATTTATTACATCAGGAGTATTATTATCAGATGTATTTGCAATGATATCCGAACTTTCCTGAGCCTGATTCTTTTTTTCTACCGCTCCCACATTACGTTCAGGGATATTTGCAGGGTCAGTATTCAATAACATTGGATCTGTATTTACAACCTGATTACTTTGTTTATTGTTAATAATGTCTTTATCAATAGGTTCTGTTTGTAAATTTTCATAATTATCCTCTGTTGAAATTCTGTTTATTTCATTGTTTTTTTCAGTTTCGGTAGCTATTTTTTCTTGATTCTCATAGTTTTTATTTAATACTACAACTGTTATTATTGCTGCAACAAATATTGCAGCTGCAGAAGCAATAACAGTTATTTTTCTAAAATGACCGCCTTGCTTAGGTTTCGGTAAATCCTTCTCGAGATTTGACCACTCGTTAGGATCATATTCCATTTCGAAATCCGAAAGAATATTTTTTATATTTTTTAAATCACTCATATATGTTTCCGTATTTCTGAATGTATAAATTCTTCAAATTATTCTTTGCACGTGCAAGATTAGACTTTGATGTTCCGATACTAATATTCAACATTTCAGCTATCTCTTTATGAGAAAGGTCCTCAATGTAGTATAAGTTAAAAATAGTACGATATACAGGACTTAATTCCTGAATAAGTTCTACCAGTCTTTCTGCACTTATGTCTGTTTCATTTATTTGTTCCAAAACTTCATCCGTATCGTCTTTTATGTTATCAATGAAGTTTTCCGAATATTCATTAAAATTTATTTTATTTTTACTTTTTATATAATCCAGATTATTATTAACAATTAACGTCTTCATCCATGACTCAATATGTCCGGTATTTTTAAATGTGGATATTTTTTCAAAAACCTTTAAATATCCATCGTGCAAAAGATCTTTTGCCTCGTTAATATCTGAAGAATATCTCATACAAACACCTAACATTTTTCCATAAGTCATTTTATAAAGAAGATGCTGGCTATTTCTGTCCCCCCTAACACAACCTTGAACGATTTTCCTTACATCTTCTCTATTTTTCAGGTCCATTTTAATTCGTTATCAATTTTATGACGACAAAATTCAAAAAAAGTTGCTTATTAAACTAAAAAAAATGTTAAAAAAAGAAATATTGTCAAAATAAGTAAAAAAATGATTTTTAGTCTTTATTTTTTATAAACCCTTTTTGTATATTTGCGACTAAATTACAAAAATTATTAGAATAATGAATATATCTCACATCGAACACATTGGCATTGCCGTAAAATCTATTGACGAAGCAAAAAAATACTATGAAGGTGTTTTAGGTTTAAAATGTTATGCAGTTGAAGAAGTAAAAGACCAAAAGGTTAAAACTGCTTTTTTTAAAGTTGGTGACACAAAAATAGAATTATTAGAGCCAACCGACCCCGAAGGTCCTGTGGGTAAGTTTATTGAAAAAAAAGGTGAAGGGATTCATCATATAGCTTTTGCAGTAAAAGGCATAGAAGATGCGCTTTCAGAAATAGAAGGCAAAGATATTAACCTGATAGACAAATCTCCCAGAAAAGGAGCTGAAGGATTGGATATTGCTTTCCTTCACCCAAAATCTACATTTGGAGTATTAACTGAAATTTGCGAAGACAAATCAAATAAATAATCATAACTTTCAATAAACTTAAAATGGCAATCGAAGAAAAAATTAAGAAATTAGTGGAAATGCGTTCTGAAGCTCGTATGGGCGGGGGGCAAAAAAGAATTGATTCTCAGCATTCTAAAGGAAAATTAACAGCTCGCGAACGTATAAATTTACTATTGGACGATGGTAGTTTTGAGGAGTTCGACATGTTTGTCACCCATCGAAGTACGGATTTTGGTCTTGATAAAGAACATTATTTAGGCGATGGCGTTGTAATCGGAAACGGTACCATAGACGGCAGACTTGTATATGTTTATTCTCAGGACTTTACTGTTTTAGGTGGATCTTTGTCGGAAACAAATGCAAAGAAAATCTGTAAAGTTATGGATATGGCGATGAAGGTCGGAGCTCCTGTAATTGGGCTTAATGATAGTGGAGGAGCCCGTATTCAGGAAGGCGTTTTAAGTTTATCCGGTTATGCTGAAATCTTTCAAAGGAACATTGAAGCATCAGGAGTAATACCACAAATTTCTGCAATTTTAGGACCATGTGCCGGAGGAGCAGTTTATTCTCCTGCGCTAACAGATTTTATCCTTATGGCAGAGAATACAAGCTATATGTTTGTTACAGGACCAAAAGTAGTTAAAACTGTAACAGGTGAAGATATATCTGTCGAAGATCTCGGCGGTCCAATGATTCATGCGTCTAAATCAGGCGTAGCACATTTCGTTTCCAAAGATGAAGAAGATGCCATTAATACTTTAAAAAGAATAATATCCTATATTCCGCAAAATTACATGGAAACAACTCCATTACTTGAATGTAATGATCCTGTCGACAGAATAGAAGATGTTTTGAATACCATTATTCCTGATAATCCTAATAAGCCATATAATGTTTTGGATATTATCCATACTATAGTTGACAATGGAGAGTTTGAAGAAGTTCATAAATATTATGCAAAAAATATAGTTGTCGGATTTGCAAGATTTAACGGTCAATCTGTAGGGATAGTTGCAAATCAGCCAAATTTTTTAGCCGGAGTTTTAGATATTGATGCTTCAAAAAAAGGTGCCAGATTTGTCAGATTCTGTGATTGTTTTAATATTCCTATAGTAACTTTGGTAGATGTTCCTGGTTTTTTACCCGGTAGTGCACAAGAATATGGGGGTATCATATCCAATGGAGCCAAACTTATGTATGCATACGGAGAAGCTACAGTACCAAAAGTAACAATTACTCTTCGCAAATCATATGGAGGCGCACATGATGTAATGAGTTGTAAACAATTAAAAGGCGATCTTAACTATGCATGGCCTTCTGCAGAAATTGCTGTTATGGGAGCTCAGGGAGCAATAGAGATCCTTAACGCAAGGGAGGCTTCTGCAATAGAAGATCCGGAAAAACGCGCTCAATTTGTTGCTGAAAAAGAAGCTGAATATCGCGAAAAATTTGCTAATCCTTATCAGGCAGCAAAATATGGCTTTATTGATGACGTCATTGAACCCAGAAACACAAGATTCAGAATTATAAGAGCTCTGGCATCATTAGATAATAAAAATGAACACAGGCCAAATAAAAAACATAATAATATTCCTCTTTAAAACTAAAAAACTATGGTAAATATAATTTTATCAATAATATGGAGTGACATTTTATCATTGGTCTTAATCTGTTTTTCTACAGTATTAACAATTATGGGTTTATTCGTAGGTCTTATAAGTATTTTCAGATTATTTAAAGACAAAAAGACTCCTGTGGCTCAACAGCCTGAAGAGCAACAAACTATTCAAGCGGAAAAGCCCGAAGTTAAAATATCCGATGTAGAATATGCAGTAATAGCAACAGCTATTCATTTATATTTCAATAATAATGATCATGATGATGAGTCAAATATACTGACAATAAAGAATATAAGACACAACTATTCCCCATGGCGTTTAAATAATAATTAAATAAAAATCTAGTAATGGAAAAATATAACCTCAAAATAGATGGTAACGATTACGAAGTTGAAATAAACATTGATCAAAATATAGCGGAAGTTCTGGTAAACGGCAAATGGTATAAAGTTGAGATAGAAAAAAAAGGAGACAAACCTGTAGTAAATAAAATTATAAAACAGGAAACTCCAAAACAAGCTCCTCAAGCCCCAAAACCTGTGGATGTAGTTTCAAAACCAATAGATAAAGATGCTCTGGAAGTTGTGAAATCGCCTCTACCTGGTAATATTATAGACGTACTGGTTTCAGTTGGCGAAACAGTAAAAAAAGATGATATTATTATTGTTATTGAAGCCATGAAAATGGAAAATAACATTATAGCTACCAGTGACGGAATCGTTAGAGCTATACTTGCTACTCCCGGAAAAACAGTTATGGTGGGAGATCCTCTGTTGAAAATTGAAAAAACAAAATCAAATTAATTTGTTAAATAAATATAATTATGAACATTTTAAAGAAATATATATTTCTGTTTGTTTTTTTTATTATTTCATTTTTCTCACAAGAGGTATTCGCAAAAGAAAAATATGAATATTCAGATTCAGATAAAATAACAAATTCCGAAATTTCTGAAAACACGGTAGATACTAACAACGAAGAAGAAGCTGAAGCTTTTAATATAAAAGATAGTTTAAAATCATTTATTTTCGAATCAGGAATCGTTCTTCTGGCAAATAACTGGAAATTTATTATTATGATAATAATAAGTTGTGTG